>DASZFZ010000047.1:0-50722 GCA_035939315.1 Solirubrobacteraceae bacterium
GGCGACGATCTGCTCCCAGTGATCGCTGTCGGAGGCGTCGACGACGATGTCGCGCAGCATCTTCTCGCCGTCGGCCTGGACGGGATCGACCGACCCGACGACACCGCCGGCGTCGCCGATCGCGCCCGTGATCTGCGAGCATTGGCGCTCGTGCAGTCGCGTCCCTCCGCCTCCTTCAGCGCAACCCTGCGCGTCCACCTCGACGACCGTCCCGGCGCGTTCGCCGAGCTCGCACGGGTGATCGGTGAGGCGGGTGGGAGCCTCGGGGCGATCGACCTCGTACGCGTCGAGAGTCACAAGAAGGTGCGCGACGTGACGGTCGACGCCGCGAGCACCGAGCATCTGCAGGAGATCGTCACGGCCGTGGAGGAGGTTCCCGGGGTCGAGGTCGAGCACGTCTCCGACCGCACCTTCCTGCTGCACCTCGGCGGCAAGATCGAGCAGGCCAACCGGCATCCGCTGAAGACGCGCGACGACCTCTCGATGGTCTACACGCCCGGCGTCGCCCGCGTCTGCCTGGCGATCGCCGACGACGAGGACAGGGCCTTCCAGTACACGATCAAGCGCAACACCGTGGCGGTCGTCTCCGACGGCACGGCGGTGCTCGGGCTGGGCGACATCGGGCCGCGTGCGGCGATGCCCGTGATGGAGGGCAAGTGCTGCCTGTTCAAGGAGTTCGCCGGGGTCGACGCGTTCCCGCTGTGCCTGGACACGACCGACCCCGACGAGATCGTGCGCACCGTCAAGCTGGTCGCGCCGGGCCTCGGCGGGATCAACCTCGAGGACATCTCGGCGCCCCGCTGCTTCGAGATCGAGGAGCGCCTCAAGCAGGAGCTCGACATACCGGTCTTCCACGACGACCAGCACGGCACGGCGGTCGTCGTGATGGCGGCGCTGCTGAACGCGGTCAAGCTCACCGGCCGGCGCCTGGAGGACCTGAAGGTGCTGATCATCGGCCTCGGCGCCGCCGGCATCGCGGTCACCAAGATCCTGCTCGCGGCCGGCGTGCGGGAGATCGTCGGCGCCGACTCGCGCGGCGTGCTGCACGTGCAACGCCCCGACTACCTGGACGGCTCGATGAACGAGGTCAAGCGCTGGTTCGCCGAGGTCTCCAACCGCGAGTGCCTGGGCGGCGCGCCGGCGGACGCGATCGACGGCGTCGACCTGCTGATCGGACTCTCCGGCGCGCGCGTGATGCCCGCCGAGGCGCTCGCACGCATGAACGGCGACGCGATGGTGTTCGCGATGGCCAACCCGACGCCCGAGGTCAGCCCCGAGGAGGCCGAGCCCTACGTGCGGATCATGGCCACCGGGCGCTCGGACTACCCCAACCAGATCAACAACGTGCTGTGCTTCCCCGGCATCTTCCGGGGAGCGCTCGACGTGCGCGCGCCCGCGATCACCGAGGAGATGAAGATGGCGGCGGCCCACGCGATCGCCGCGATCGTCACCGACGAGGAGCTGCGCGAGGACTACATCATCCCGTCCGTCTTCAACCGCGACGTCGCGCCGGCGGTGGCCGCCGCGGTCGCCGAGCAGGCGCGGGCCGCGGGGATCGCGCTCGCGGGCAAGGAGGTCGGCTTCGCCCACGGCGACACGCTCGCGCCCGGCGCCTCGGCGCCGGCGCTCGACGGGCGCGCCTGAGCGGCGCGCCGCCGACTCGGGGGGCATGGACAGGTTGCGCGTGACCGTCACCGGGGCGAGCGGCCTGATCGGGGGGGCGCTCGTACGGGCCCTGCGCGAGCGCGCCGCGCAGGTGACGGTGCTCGCGCGCGACCCCGAGCGCTCGCGCGCGCTGGCCGATCTTCGCGCGGCCGGCGAGATCGAGGCGGTGGCCTGGCAGCCGCAGGACGAACCCGCGCCGGCGAGCGCGCTCGATCGGCGCGACGCGGTCATCCACCTGGCGGGCGAGCCGGTCGCGCAACGCTGGAGCGCCCGCGCGCGCAGGGCCATCCGCGAGAGCCGCGTGCGCGGCACGGCGAACCTGGTGGCGGGCATCGCCGCCGCCGAGGCGGCGCCGAGGGCGCTGATCAGCTCCTCCGCGATCGGCTACTACGGCGCCCACGGCGAGGAGCCGCTCGACGAGGACGCGCCCGCCGGCAGCGACTTCCTGGCGCGCGTGTGCGCCGAGTGGGAGGCCGCCGCGATGCGCGCCCGCGAGCACGGCGTGCGCGTGGTGGCGGTGCGCACCGGCGTCGTGCTGGACCGCGGCGGCGGCGCGCTCGCGAAGATGCTGCCCGCGTTCAGGCTGGGGCTCGGCGGGCCGGTCGCGGGCGGGCGCCAGTACGTCTCCTGGATCCACACGAGCGACGTCGTCGGGATGATGCTGGCGGCGCTAGAGGACGAGCGCTGGGGCGGCCCGGTGAACGCGACCGCGCCCGACCCGGTGACCAACCGCGACTTCTCCAAGGCGCTCGGCCGCGTGCTCTCGCGGCCCGCGCTCGCGCCCGTCCCCGGCCTCGCGCTGCGCGCGCTGTACGGCTCGATGGCCGAGATCGTCACGGGCGGTGCGCGGGTGCTGCCGGCGAAGGCGCTGGTGCTGGGCTACGAGTTCGCCCACCCGCAACTGGAGCCCGCGCTGCGCGCCGCGCTCGCCGCCTGAAGCGCCCGGGCGCGGCTGCTCAGGCGAGCGCGGGCATCCGCTCGCTGCGCTCCGGCTCGTTCTCGGTCTCGATGATCACCCGGCACGGGCGCTTGCTCAGCAGGTAGGCGGCGGTCGGCCCGATCCGCCGCTCGCCGGCGGGCGCGTGGATCGTCGACCAGTAGATCACGTCGCAGCCGACCCGTTCGGCTTCCTCGACCAGCGCCGCGCCCGGGTTGCGCGTGCGGATCAGGCCCGTGTGGATCTTGATGCCGGAGCGCCGCGCCTGGATGCGGGCGCTCTCCAGCACGGAGCGGCCCTGCGCCTCCTCCTCTTCAAGGCCCGCCTCCAGCGAGAGCTGGCTCGGCACGGGCAGCACGTAGATCGCGTAGACGACGCCCTCCTCGCCGATCAGCTTGGCGGCGCTGCGCAGCGCCGAGGCGCTGACGTCATCGCCGAAGATCGGCACGAGCGCCGTCTTGTACTCGAGCTCCTCGAAGTCCGCGGGACGCGCGGCGCGCTCGATCTTGTAGCTCTTGCGCGGCGAGAGGCCCTGGCGTTTGCGGTACACGAAGTAGCCGGTGATGCCGACGATCATCCAGGGGATGCCGACGATCCGCGCCTCGCTGTGCAGCGCGGTCACCGCGCACCACGCGGCGAACGTGCCGAGCCCGCCGAGCACGGCGGTCATCGGGATCGTGTAGCCGCGGATGCGCACGCCCCACGGGGCTCTATAGGGACGCTCGCGGTCGGGGTCTTTGACGCGCAGCGCCACCACGGCGGCGTGGGCGGTCGTGAACGACAGCATCGCGCCGAACGAGTAGAGGTTGCCGAGCACTTCGGTGTTGCCGTAGATGATCAGCGTGCTCGCCAGCATCGAGAAGAAGATCAGCGTGAACCACGGCGTGCGGTAGCGCGGGTGCAGCTGTGAGAACAGGCTCGGCAGCTGGCGGTGCTCGGCCAGCGACCAGGACAGCCGGGAGATGCCGATCATGCCCGCGTTGGTCGCGATGAACAGGATCGTCGCGGCCAGGAAGCCGAGGTAGTAGCGCCCGACCGTCAGCACCGTGCCGTGCAGGCCGAGATGCTCGATCACGCCGAGCATCGGGTCGTTTTCGAAGAAGTGCCCGAGCGAGGTGGCATAGCCCGGATGGCCGAAGCTCTGTTTGAGCTCGGCGCTGTAGCCGACGCCGTGGTGGATCACCGGCAGCGCCGAGAGCGCGACGAGCGAGATGCCCGCGTACACCGTCAGCACCGCCAGCACCACGAGGTTGACCGCCTTGGGGACCTGCGTGCCGGGGTCCTTGGACTCCTCGGCCATGTTCGCGACCGTCTCGATGCCCGTGTAGGCAAGCATCGCCAGCGACAGCGCGAAGATCAGTTCCCGCCAGCTCGGCGCGACCCCGAGGTGCACCTGGCTGACCAGCAGGTGCGGGTTGAGCACCAGGAAGGCGCCGAGCGCGACGATCAGGATCTGGGTGCTGAGGTCGAGGATCGCGAGGACGAAGTTGAGCTTGGCCGACTCGCCGAGGCCGCGGATGTTCAGCGCCGCCAGCGCGACGACGACGATCAGCCCGCCGAAGATGTCGTCGGGGTTGTGGTTGAGCGCGCCGAGCCCCGGGAAGGCGCTCAGGTAGTGCGGCACGAAGAACGCCGAGATCGCGATCGTGAGGATGTAGTCGAGGCTCAGCGCCCAGCCGGCGAAGAACGAGACGACGTCGTCGAAGGCGTGGCGGGCGAACGAGGAGGAGCCGCCGGCTTCCGGGAACATCGAGGCGCCCTCGGCGTAGGTTTTGGCGGTCAGCGCGAACAGGCCGCCGGCGAACAGGAACACCAGCGGCGTGAGCCCCAGGGCGTGCGCGGCGACGAGGCCGAGCGCGTAGTAGATCGAGGAGCCGACGTTGCCGTAGGCGGTCGCGAACATCCCCGAGACGCCGACCGAGCGGCGCAGCCCGTGCTCTGAGAGGCGTGCCATCGGCCCGGAGGCTATCGCTGCCCCGGAGCCCGGGCGCCAACCGGGGTGCAAAATCCCGTGCACCCCAGTCGCGAAGGCAGGATCGGGCCGTATGATCCCGACGGGCCAGCCAGGAGGGCTGGCTCACGAGTCACAGGGGCACTGGCAATGGAAACGGCACGACGCGAAAACTACGACTCCGGCGAGGACTTCGTCCTCGAATACGGCGAGCTGCGCTTCACCTTCAACGAGGCCGACTTCTCCGAGCGCTGCGAGCAGGCCGCGCTGAAGCTCGGCTTCGTCGGCGGGCGCCTGGGCGAGGAGGAGCTCGAAGACCTCGTCAACCTCGCCGTCAACGGCGAGATCCTCGACCCGGCCTCCGGGCTTGGCGAGCACGTCAACGACTGCTGGCCGGAGCTCGTCGGCCCGGCCGAGCGCTCGCTCGTGCACTGGCTGCGCCGGCTCGTGTTCCGCGGCGCATGGCTCGACCAGCGCGTCAAGGAGGGCGAGCTCAGCGTCTGCTTCGACGAACGCTCCGGCACCTTCGCCTACGTGCAGCCCACGAGCGGCCCGGCCGGCGAGCGCACGGGCGCCGGCGAGCCGATCGAACTGGCGCCAGAGCCCTCCTGGAACAGAGTGGCTTACCGCCGCTAGGACGCCGCCTCGACGGCCGCCAGGCGCGCCTTGGCGATCGCGGCGGCGCCGTCCTCGCCGACCAGCGGCTCGGGCCGCAGGGTGGCGCTGTGGGCCAGGTCGAGGATCGGCTGGCGGCCGGTGCCGGCGAACGCCGGGTCGAGCGTGATCACGGTCGTCTCGCCGCCGAGCGGCGCTTCGGCCAGCGCGATCACGGTCAGCGAGCCGCCCTCGCGCAGGTTGCGCGCGGCCGCGAGCGCCTTGCGCGCCACGTGCGGGTGCAGGTCGTCGAGCGAGTCGATCGCCACGAGCACGTCGCCGCCGCGCGCGGCCAGCCGCTTGGCGGTGTCGATCGCGCGTTCGACCGCCTGGTCCTGGAGGTCGGCGGCGGCCGCGAAGTCCAGCGCGGCCGCCGGGTCCAGCGGCCCCTCGCGCCACTGCGCGATCTCCTCCGGCCTCGCGCCGACGAGCACGAGGCTCAGCTCGAGGCCCTCGCGGCCGTGCAGCGCCTCGAGCAGCCGGCGCAGCGTCTCGGTCTTGCCCGAGGCCCGCGGGCCGACGATCACCGCGCGCGAGCCCTTGCCGATCGGGGTCATCCACTCGATCGCCTCGAGCGTGGGGTCCTGCGAGCCGAGCGCCAAGCGCTCGCCGGGCCACTCGACCGGCAGGTCCTCGTAGCGGGCGCCGTCCGACACGGTGTCGGCGGACGCGCCGTTGATCGTGTCGACGCGCACCAGCGAGGGGTAGCGCTCCGAGCGCCGCGGCGTGCGCACCGGGCCGGTGACGCGATCGCCGGAGACCAGCTCGCAGCGGCGCACCTGGGCGGCCGAGATGTAGACGTCCTCGTCCGAGGGCTCCGGCGGGTCCACGCGCAGGAAGGCCGAGCCGTTGCCGAGCACCTCGACGACCCCGGCGGCGATCCGCGCGGGCTCCTGCTCGGCCTCGGCCTCGCCGCGCTCGGGCGCGCGCGGCGCGCTCTCCTGCGCGTCCCCGCCCCCGGCCAGCTCCTCGCGGGCGCGGCGCGTGCGCGAGGGACGGCGCCGGCGCGGCCGAGGCGCGCTCTCCTCGGGCGCCTGCTCCTCTGTGTCCCGCGCGCCGGCTTCCCGCGCGCCGGCGTCCTGCGCGTCCGGATCCTGCGTGTCGGCGCCCGCGTGCTCGAGGATCGCGGCGATCAGGTCGGCCTTGCGCATCCTCCTGAAGCCCTCGAGGCCTACCTGGCCGGCGATCGCGTGGAGGTCGGCCAGTGGGCTCGCCTGCAACTCCGAGCGCTCGAAAACTGTCATCTGCTGTTCCCCTTTCATGGTGGATGGGCGGTCGGCGTCCGGCCGCGTTGGACAGCGGCCGGCACCCATTGGACGGCCCTAGCCTAGCGGCTCGCGCTCGTAGCGCAGCTCGTCGGCCAGGCCCAGGGTCTCCTGGAGCTCGCCGCGGCCGGCGAGCGCGGCGCGGACCGTCAGGAAGTCGTGGGCCGCGGCCACGTCGTGGACGCGGAAGATGTGGGCTCCCTGCTCGACGCCGTGCGCGAGCGCCGCGAGCGTCCCGGCCAGCCGCCCGCGCGGCGAGCGTCCGGTGAGCGCGCCGATGAAGTCCTTGCGCGAGATCGCCATCAGCAGCGGGCGTTCCAGCTCGTGCAGGCGCTCGCCTTCGGCCAGCAGCCGGATCGTCTGGGCCGGGGTCTTGGCGAAGTCGGGGCCGGGGTCGAGGATCAGCTGCTCTCGCGCCACCCCGCGGGCGACGGCGTCGGCGACCCGTGCGCGCAGGAACGCGAGCACCTCCGCGGCGATGTCCGAGTAGAGCGCCGGGTCCTGCAGGCGTTCGCGCGGCGCCGCGCGCGTGTGCATGAGCACGAGCGCCGCGCCGCTCTGCGCGCACACCTCGGCGAGCCCCGGGTCGCGCAGGCCACTGACGTCGTTGACGACCTTCGCGCCGGCGGCGATCGCCGCGCGCGCGACGGCCGGCTTGTAGGTGTCGATCGAGACGAGCGCGCCGAGCTCGCCGGCCACCCGTTCGACCAGCGGCGCCACCAGCCGGATCTCCTCGTCCGGGTCGAGCGCCGGCTTGCCCGTCGAGGCCGACTCGCCGCCGACGTCGATGAGGTCGGCGCCGGCCTGGAGCAGCTCGTCGGCGAGCGCGACCTGCGCCTCGAGCGTGCGCCGCAGGCCGCCGTCGCTGAACGAGTCCGGCGAGGCGTTGACGATGCCCATCAGCCATGGACGCTCGCCGAGGCGCAGCTCCAGCCCGCACGCCCGCAGGCTCACCGCGGGCGCGTTCACGGGATCGCGGCGGACGGGAGCCGCCCGCCGGCGCGGGCGCCCGCGGCCCGCTCGCCGTGCAGCCACGAGGCGATCCCCTCGGCCGCGGCCTCCTCGCCGAAGGCCAGGATCTCGTGCTCGAGGCGCTGCGCGCTCCAGCCGCGCTCGCGCGCGAGCACCTCCCCCACGGCCCGCACGGCTGGCGGCGGCCCGTCCTCCGCGGCGCCCGCCAGCTCGCGCGCCGCGAGCAGGCCCAGGCGGGTGCGCCTGAGCAGCACGTCGCCGATGCTGCGCGCCTGCTCGTGGCGGGCCGCGAGCGCGACCTCGGCGAGCAGGTCCGGAAGGCCGGCGACGATCGGGCGCGCGAGCTCCCCGTCGGCCTCGGCGAGCGCGAGCACCTCGCGCGCGGCGTGCCCGTAGCGCGCGGCGAGATGCCCGTAGGAGGCGTCGGGGACGCCCTGCACGCGTGCCAGCTCGTCCGGCTCGATCGGCTGGCCCAGCGGGATTTCCTGCGTGCGGCAGGGAGCGTCGCGGGCGTCGCGCTCGACCAGCCGGTCGACGGTCTGCTTGGCCATGCGCCGCCAGGTCGTGAGCTTGCCGCCGGTGATCGTGATCATGCCCGAGGAGGTCTCGTACAGCTCGGCCTTGCGCGAGATGTCGACCGACTTCTTGGAGTCGCCGGTGGAGATCAGCGGACGCACGCCGGCGAACGCGCCCGTCAGCTGCGCCGGCGTCAGCTCGCTGGCGAAGAACGCGTTGACGGCCTCGAGCAGATAGGCGATATCGGCCTCGGCCGGCACGACGTGCTCGAGCGGACCCTCGTAGTCGTTGTCGGTGGTCCCGATCAGCGTGTGGCCGAGCCATGGCAGCGCGAAGATCGTGCGCCCGCCGCCCGCCGGGACGATCGCGCCGCCGACGAGCGGCAGCGCGTCGCCGGCGACCGTGACGTGCGTGCCGCGGCTGGGGCGGATGCGCGGCAGCTCGGCCTCGTCGTGCAGCTCGTTGGGGCGCAGCTGGTCGGCCCACACGCCCGTCGCGTTGACGACGTTGGCGGCGCCGACCTCGAGCTGCTCGCCGCTCTCCCGGTCGATCGCGCGCACGCCGCAGGCGCGCCCGTCACGCTCGAGCAGCTCGACGACCGCGAGCCGGTTGGCGCACACCGCGCCGAAGCGTTCGGCCTCGCCGAGCACGGTCAGCACCAGGCGCACGTCGTCGGTCTGGCAGTCGTAGAACAGGTAGCCGCTGGTCGGCTCGCGCGCGGCCAGCGCCGGCAGCAGCTCGAGCACCTCCTCGCCGCCGATCACGCGGTGGCGCTCGGGGCTCCAGGACTCCCCCTTGCGCCCGCGCTCGCGCGACATCACGTCATACAGGTTCAACCCGACGCCCACCAGCCGGTCCGGGCGCGCGCCGTCGAAGGCCGGCACGACCAGCGGCAGCGGGCGCACCAGGTGCGGGGCGAGCGCGACCAGCAGCTGGCGCTCGAGCAGCGCCTCGCGCACGAGCCCGAGGTCGAAGTGCTGCAGGTAGCGCAGGCCGCCGTGGACGAGCTTGGAGGAGCGGCTGGAGGTGCCGCAGGCGTAGTCGGCGCGCTCGAGCAGCGCGACGCTGTAGCCGCGCGAGGCGGCGTCGAGGGCGACGCCCGCGCCGGTGATGCCGCCGCCGACGACGAGCACGTCGAACTGCTCCTGCGCGAGGGCCGCGAGTGCCTGCCTGCGCTCGATCACGAGCCCAGTCTCGCAGAGCTCCGGGCGGACTACAGCTGAGCGAGCTCGGCGGTGATCTCGCTGACCGCCGCCTTGGCGTCGCCGAACAGCATCTGCGTCTCCGGCTCGTAGTAGAGCTCGTTTTCGATGCCCGCGAAGCCGGGGTTCATCGAGCGCTTGATCACGATCACCGAGTGGCTGTTGGAGACTTCGAGGATCGGCATCCCGTAGATCGGCGAGGACGGCGTGTTCAGGGCCGCCGGGTTGGTGACGTCGTTGGCGCCGATCACGAGCGATACGTCGGTGCGCCCGAACTCCTGGTTGGCCTCCTCCATCTCCTCGAGCTGGTCGTAGGGGACGTCGGCCTCGGCAAGCAGCACGTTCATGTGCCCGGGCATGCGCCCCGCGACCGGGTGGATCGCATAGCCGATTTCCACGCCGCGTTTTTCGAGCTCCTTGGTGAGCTCGCGGACCGCGTGCTGGGCCTGGGCGACGGCCATGCCGTAGCCGGGGACGATCATCACGCGGCTCGCGTAGGCGAGCTGGATGGCGGCGTCGGCGGCGCTCGTGGAGCGCACCGTGCCGGCGTGCTCGCCGGCGCCTTCGGCGCCCGCGACCGCGCCCCCGCCGCCGAAGCCCCCGGCGATGATCGCCGGGATCGAGCGGTTCATCGCGACCGCCATCAGGTTCGTGAGGATCGACCCGGAGGCGCCGACGATCATGCCGGCCACGATCAGCGCGGGGTTGTTGAGCGCGACCCCGGTGGCGGCCGCCGAGAGGCCCGTGAAGGCGTTCAGCATCGAGATCACGACGGGCATGTCGGCGCCGCCGATCGGCAGCACGACGGCGTTGCCGAGCAGCGCGGCGCACACGAGCATGCCGATGAAGATCGCCTGCGAGTGATCGCCCGAGGCGATGTCGACGCCGCCCGCGACGGCGAGCACGAGCAGCAGCAGGTTGACGATCTGCTGCGCCGCGCCGAGCGTCACGGGACGTCCGGTGATGACTTCCTGGAGCTTGCCGAAGGCGATGTTCGAGCCCCAGAAGGAGACCGAGCCGACGATCGCCGCGAACAGCGAGAAGATCGCGACGTAGGTGGGGGTGCCGGTGTAGCCGTGGGTGAGGCGGAACTCCGACCAGGAGATCAGGAACACGGCGCCGCCGCCGACGCCGTTGAACAGCGCCACCATCTGCGGCATCGCGGTCATCTTCACCTGGCGCGCCGCGGGCACGCCGACGGCGGTGCCGAGCGCGACGCCGAGCGCGATCAGGCCCCAGTTGCCCTCGTCGCGGTTCAGCAGCGTCGCGATCACGGCGATCGCCATGCCGACGGCCGCGATGCGGTTGCCGCGCACGGCGGTCGTCGGCCCGGAGAGCCCGCGCAGCCCCTGGATGAACAGCGCGAAGGCGACGATGTAGAGCACGTCCAGGAAGCTCTGGGACTGTAGGAAGCTGCTGGCCATCGGGGTAGCGATCATTGCCCGCCCCCGGGTTTCTCGCCCGGCTTCTCGGCGCCCTCGCGGGCCGCCGGCTTGGGCTTCGACTTGAACATCTCGAGCATCCGGTCGGTGACGAGGAAGCCGCCGACGACGTTGATCGTGCCGAAGGCGATCGCGATCACGAGGATCACCTTGTTGAAGGCCCCGTTGCCGGAAAGGCCGACGATCAGCAGGCCGCCGAGCAGCACGATCCCGTGGATCGCGTTGGTGCCGGACATCAGCGGCGTGTGCAGCGTGTTCGGCACCTTGGAGATGACCACGAAGCCGATGAAGCCGGCGAGCACGAGGATCGCGAGGTTGGTGGTGAGCACGCTCGCGAGCACCATCACGCGCCCCCTCCCCCGGCGGGCGCGGCGGCGGCCTCGACCGCGGCCCTGGCGCCGGGGTGCACGATCTCGCCGTCGCGGACGATGCACGCGCCCTTGACGATCTCGTCGTCCCAGTCGAGCTTCAGCGCGCCCTGCTCGTCCGCGAACAGCTCGAGCAGCGCCTGGACGTTGCGCGCGAACAGCTGCGAGGAGTGCTCGGCCATGCTCGAGGGCAGGTTCAGCGGCGAGACGATCTTGACGTCGTGGCGCACGACCGTCTCGCCCGGCTCGGTCAGCTCGCAGTTGCCGCCCGACTCGCCGGCCAGGTCGACGATCACCGAGCCGGCCTTCATGCCTTCGACGGCCTCCGCGGTGACGAGCTTGGGCGCCGGGCGCCCGGGCACGAGCGCGGTCGTGATCACGACGTCGAAGCCCTTGATCGCGTCGGTCAGCGCCTGCTGCTGGCGCGCGCGCTCCTCGTCGGTGAGCTCGCGCGCGTAGCCGCCCTCGCCGCTGGCCTCCAGGCCGAGGTCGAGCCACTGGGCGCCCAGCGACTGGACCTGCTCGGCGACCTCGGGGCGCACGTCGTAGCCGGTCGTGCGCGCGCCCAGGCGCTTGGCGGTGGCGAGCGCCTGCAGGCCCGCCACGCCGGCCCCGAGCACGAGCACCTTCGCCGGCGGGATCGTGCCGGCGGCGGTCATCAGCATCGGGTAGAAGCGCCCCATCTCCTCGGCCCCGAGCAGCGCCGCGCGATAGCCGGCGACGTTGCTCTGCGAGGACAGCGCGTCCATCGACTGGGCGCGCGAGATGCGCGGGATCGCCTCCATCGCGAACGCGGTCGCCTTGGCGTCGGCCAGCGCCCGCGTGGTCGCGGGGCTCGTCAGCGGCGCCAGGAAGCCGATCAGGATCGAGCCCTGGCCGAGCGCGCGGATCGCCTCGGGGTCGGGCGGGGAGATCGTGAGCACGACCTCGCAGCGCCAGATCTCGCCGGCGTCGGCGGCGATGCTCGCCCCCGCCTGCGCGAAGGCGTCGTCGCTGAGCAGGGCACCGGCGCCCGCGCCACTCTGCACGAGCACCTCCATGCCTTTGCCCACGAGCTTGCCGATCACCTCCGGCACGAGCGCCACGCGATGCTCGCCCGCCGCGGTCTCCTTCGCAACGCCGATCCTCATACCCAGGGGCGGGAACGTATCCGATCGCGCGCGTCGGGCGCGCCGCGGTGTGCGAGACTCGGTTGCGAGCGGGCCCTCGGCGGCGCACCGGAGGGCGTCCGGAGGCCGGCCCGCAGGCGATATGACCGTAAATCTGACCCGCATCTACACGAAGCTGGGCGACGGCGGCGAGACGCACCTCGGCGACATGAGCCGTGTCTCCAAGCTGCACCCGCGGGTCGAGGCGTACGGCACCGTCGACGAGCTCAACGCGGCGATCGGCGTGGCGCTGCTGGCCGAGGGCATGCCCGAGCGCTTCGCGGGCTGGCTGGCGCGCGTGCAGAACGACCTGCTCGACCTCGGCGCCGACCTGTCGGTGCCCGAGGCGCCCGACGGCGCCGGCGCGCGCGCGGCCGAGGAGCCCGGGCGGCGTGGCCGGCTGCGCGTCGGCCCCGAGTACACCGGCTGGCTCGAGGGGGCGTGCGACGAGGTCAACGCGACGCTGGCGCCGCTGCGCTCGTTCGTGATTCCCGGCGGCACGCCCGCGAGCGCCCACCTGCACGTGTGCCGCACCGTCTGCCGCCGCGCCGAGCGGCGCGCGATCGCCGTCGAGGACGGCAACCCGGAGGTCGTGCGCTACCTCAACCGGCTCTCGGACCTGCTGTTCATCCTCGGCCGCGCGGCCAACCGCGAGGAGCGCGAGGGCGGCGCCGAGCCCCTGTGGAAGCCGGGCGCGCACGAGGCCGGGCACGGCCCCGCGCCCGCCTGAGCGCCGGGCGCTACAGCGGCTTGCCGGTCGGCCAGCGGCGCTCGGCCAGGCGCAGCGCGGCGAGCGCCAGCGCCGCCCAGCAGGTGGCGACGAGGTAGCCGCCGAGCACGTCGCTCGGCATGTGCCAGGCGAGGATCAGCAGCGAGCAGCCGACGGCCAGCGCGAACACCGCGCCGGCCCCGGCGACGAGCGCCCGCAGGCGCGCCGGCGCGACCAGCGCCGCCGAGAGCACCAACGCGAGCGCCGCGGTCGCGTGGCCGCTCGGCCAGGAGGCGGGCCCGATGCGATCCTGGCCGATCTCGATGTGGGGATGGGCGAGCAGCGGCTTGAGCGTCTCGGAGGTGAAGGGAGCGAGCGCCATCACAGCGATCACCGCGACGGCCACGCGCGGGCGCTCGCGGGCCAGCGCGACGGCGACGAGCGCGACTCCCCAGAGCACGAACTGTGTCGGTTCGAGCAGGTGCAGCAGGAAGTTGGCGACGCCGTCGACGCCCGGACGGCTGAGCTGGGTGAAGTCGTGCAGCGCGACCGCGTCTTTCCACTGCACGGCCGTGACGTGGTCGACGAGCGCCCACACGAGCACGAGCGCAGCCAGGCACGCGCCGGCCACGCCGAGCGCGCCGGCGGCGCTCGGCGCCTCACGGCGGCGCCGCGCCCGGGCGGGCGGGAGCTTGGCGCTCAGCACGTGCTCGGCCATCCAGATCAGGGTATGACGCTCGCTAAACGGCCGCTGAACGCGGGCCGGCCCTCGCCGGACGGCCGGCGGCTACCGCCGTGCGCCCGCGCCGCCCTGGACGGGCAGCGCGACCGCTCCCCGGGGGGTCAGCGCGAGCGCGAAGTGGTCGGCGAGCGCGGTCGCGTTCAGCGCGCCCGCGGCGAGCTCGACGCCGGCCTCGTCGGTGCCGGTGATCACCCACACGGGCGCTTCCTTGGTCGCGGTCGTGGCCGCCACCAGGCCGGCGTCGCCGCTCAGGCTGCGCACCGCCCGGCCCTGCTCGTCGAGTAGCGTCAGCTGCCCGCCGCTGGCCGGGATGCGCACGTAGACGCCGCTTTCGCGCGGCCCGTGGGCGATGCTCTGGGCCTCCAGGTCGCCCGCCAGGTAGACCCACGGGCCGACCATCACGCGCAGCGTTTCGGGCGCGCCGCCGCTGCCGATCGCCGCGACCGCCGCGGGCACGCCGACGCGGCGCAGGCTTTCGGTCACCGTGGTGCAGGGGGCGGCGGACACCGAGGCGCATTCGACGCGCACGGGCAGCCGTTTGCCTTCGGTGCCGTCGAGGAACGGCTGCGGGTAGGCGCCCACGACCGCCCGCGGCACCCGCGTCTGGCTGGCGTCGTGCAGGTCCCACCAGATGTGATCGCCGGGGTGCACCTCGCGCCGCGAGGGCGCCTTCTCGATCTGCACGCCGTTGACGAAGTAGAACCATTCGCGGGGCTGGCCGGGTTCTGAGCCGGAGCCGCCGGCGGCGAGCCCGCCGATGCTCGCGACCGGATGGCCGTCGGCGCCCCCGCGGACCGGCAGCAGGCTGGCGAGCAGGCTCCTCACGGTCTCGCCTTCGTGGGCCTTCAGGGCGCCGCTGCGGCGCACCAGCGTGCCGCCGAATTCGCTCGTGACGAGCAGCTGCACGGCGCTCGGCGCGTTGCCGATCGCAAGGCCGCAGCCGCCGAGCGCGAGCGCCGCGAGGACGCCCGCGAGCAGCGCGCCCGGGCGCGGTCGGCGCCCGCCGCGGGGGAGCGGGCGGTGAGGCGCTCGTGCGCGCCTCACCGGCGCCGGCCGCCTTCGAGGCTCTCCCTGAGGCGGCCGAGGCGCTCGTCCCATGCCTGCTGGGTCTCGTTCAGCCAGCGCGCGGCGGGCGTCAGCGCGCCGGCGCGCAGCTGGTAGCGGACCTCGCGCCCGCGCGCGGGGGCGCGCTCGACCAGGCCCGCGTGGTCGAGCGTCGAGAGGTGCTTGGCGACGGCCTGGCGGCTGATCGGCAGCACGGCGCTGAGCGCCGGCACGCTGGTGGTGCCCGCGCTCAGCAGCTCCTGGAGCATCAGCCGCCGCGTGGGGTCGGCCAGGGCGGCGAAGACCTCGCCGACGTCCGCGCCGGGGCGGGCGTCGGGGCGCCCGGAGGCCGCTCCGGCCGTGCTCAAGCGGCCACCAGCCGAAGGCTCGCGGCGAGCATCGCGAGCGGCAGCCTGGCGGGCATGCTCTCGGTGACGATCACGCGCGTGGCCGGGTGAAGCTCGGTGCCCCTCACGATCAGGAACTCGACGCGGGTCGCCGGCTCGCGCTCGCCGGCCCACCACCACACGAGCCGGTGCGGCGCCTGCGCGAGCTCGACGTGGATGTCGCGCTCGGGCTCGCCCAGCCAACGCTCGCGGCCCTCCTCGGTGGCGAGCGCCTCCCAAACCTCCTCGGGCGTGACCTGCAGCTCGATCTCGCGTGTCACCGACATGGACACCTCCTTGACAACCATCTGGTTGCTATCGTATTTGACAACCAATCAGTTGTCGAAAGGATAGCGTCAGATGCCACTGGTTCCGATGGTCGTCGAGCAGAGCGCCCGCGGGGAGCGCTCGTTCGACATCTACTCGCGCTTGCTGAACGAGCGCATCGTAATCATCGGCACGCCGGTCGACGACCAGGTCGCGAACCTGGCGGTCGCCCAGCTGCTGCACCTGGAGAGCGAGGATCCCGAGAAGGACATCTGCGTGTACATCAACTCGCCCGGCGGCGTCGTCTACTCGGGCCTGGCGATCTACGACACGATGCGGTTCGTCAAGCCCGACGTGCAGACGATCTGCTTCGGCGTGGCGATGAGCATGGGCTCGCTGCTGCTGGCGGGCGGCGCGCCGGGCAAGCGCATGGCGCTGCCCAACAGCCGCATCCTGATCCACCAGCCCTCGGGCGGCTTCGAGGGGCAGGCGGCGGACATCGAGATCCACGCGCGCGAGACGCTCGAGCTGCGCCGCCACCTGGACGAGATCTACGCCGAGCACACGGGCCAGACGGTCGAGCGCGTGCACGAGGACATGGAACGCGACCGCTACTTCACGGCCGAGCAGGCGCGCGAGTACGGGCTGATCGACCGCGTGATCGCCTCGCACGAGCTGACGCGCACGCCCACGGGCTTCGGCGGGCGCGGCGGGTCCGGGTGAGGCTCCGGGGCGGCTCAGATCCAGCCGAGCAGCGGCCCGAAGACGAGCCCGGCGAGCAGGTCCAGGCCGGCGAGCGCGCCGACGACCTGGAGCTTGCGCGCGAGCCGCGGCATGTCATAGACGGTGAACGCGACGACGTAGAAGGTCAGGTAGCCGAGGACGACGATGACGGGGAAGCTCGCGACGTTCCACCACCAGTAGTACCAGTGGAAGACGCCGTCGCCGTGCAGCAGCAGCTCGACGCCGACGGACACGAGCGAGAGGCCGATCGAGAGCGCCCAGCGGTTGGGGACGCCGAGGATGCGCGCGGCGCGGTCGGCGGGCAGCAGCTTCACGAACACGACTCCGTTGATCGCGAAGAACAGCGTGATCTCGATCGTCAGGCCGATCAGGATCACGAAGCTCGAGTGGCCGGTGACCGTCCACAGCGCGGCGTGGCCGTCGAAGTGCAGCACGAGCGCGTTGGCGATCTCGTTGAACCAGTCCATGAGCCAGAAGGCCAATCCGGCGAGCACGGCGCTCCAGTTGGCGCGCTCGGCCTCGACGGCGTAGACGTAGACGGCGAGCGCGAGCAGCGTGACGGTCGACCAGTCGAAGTGGCCGGGCGCGCGCAGCAGGTGCTGCGCTTCGCGCGTGAACTGCGGCACGCCCCCCATCCCCCGCCCCGCGGTCTCGCTCAGGGCCTGAGCGCCGCGAGCTCCGAGTCGGGGTCGCCGAGCATCGCGCGCTCGTCGTCTGTGAGCGCGGTGCCGTCGGTGATCAGCCGCCGTGCGTGGTCGAGGTCCTCGGAGCGTCCGAAGGTGAGCGCGGCCTTCAGCGCGCGGTCCTTCAGGTACCACGTCGTGAAGGAGCCCTCGGCGTGGGAGCCGCGCACGACCTCCTCGTCCCACTCGCGCGCCGGGCCGACGTACTCGAGCTCGCCCCAGCTGCCGAGCACCGAGTAGAAGTAGGGGACGGTCGTGTGCGGGACGTCGCGGCCGAGCATGTTCAGGGCGGCGGTCTTGCCGTGGTTGAAGGCGACGTCCCAGTGCTCGACGCGCAGCGGCGCGCCGCCGTGCACGACCGAGTCGTACTCGGCGATGTCGCCGGCCGCGAACACGCCCGGCGCGGCGGTCTCCAGGCGCGCCGAGCAGCGCACGCCGCCGCTGTCGCCCAGCTCCAGGCCGGCGCGCACCGCGAGCCCCACGTCGGGGGTGACGCCGGCGCCGACGATCACCGCGTCGGCGGCGAGCTCGAGGCCGTTGCTGGTGATGACCTTCGCGACGCGCTCCTCGCCCTCGAAGCGCTCGAGCCCGTCCTCGCCGTGGACGCGCACGCCGTGCGATTCGAGCAGCTCCTGGAAGAAGCGTCCGCTGTCCCTGCCGAAGCCGCGTTCGAGCGTCGTCTGCTCCTGCATCACGAGCGTGCACCGCTTGCCCATCAGCGTCAGCGAGGCGGCGACCTCGCAGGCGATGTAGGAGCCGCCGATCAGCACGACCTCGTGCGCGTCGGCGACGCCTTCGCGGATCGCGTCGGAGTTGGCGAGCGTGCGCAGGTAGTAGATCTGCTCGAGCTCGCAGCCGGGCACGTTCAGGCGGCGCACGTTGGCGCCGGTGGCGATCAGCGCCTTGCCGAACTCGACCTCCTGCTTGTCCGAGAGCTTGGCGGTGCGCGTCTGCAGGTCAAGGCCGGTGACGCTCGTGCGCGTGAGCAGCTCGACGCGCTGCTCCTCCCACCAGCCGTTCGGGCGGAACAGGGGCTCCTCGCGGGTCTCCTCACCGCGCAGGTAGCCCTTGGAGCACTCGGGGCGGTTGTACGGCGGGTCGGACTCGCGGCCGACGAGCAGCACCTCGCCGTCGGCGCCTTCCTCGCGCAGCCAGCGCGCGCAGTTCGCGCAGGCGAGGCCGCCGCCGATCAGCAGGTAGTCGACCTTGCGGGTGGCCATGGCGGCCACCTTACATGCCGGGCGGCGAGCGCACCGGCGGCGTGGCGGGCGTGCGCTCAGAGCCCGGGCGGGTGGCGCACGGACCAGTGGGCCCACGTCGGGATGTGACCGAGGATGCGCCAGCGCGGGCCGCCTTCCAGGCGATTGGGGCCTTCGTCGGTGCCCTGGTAGCTGGTGTCCAGGCGCAGGCCGGCGATCACGATGAACACGTGCGGCGTCGGCAGGTCCGTCGCGTAGATCGTCACCCACCTGCCGGGGCCCGGGGCGCCCCAACTGACGTAGTCCTGTGCGAGCGGGTTCTCACGCACGATTTCCGATATGGGTCGCAGGCCGGCCCTGTAGAGGACGTAATTGACCGTGCTCGAGCAGTCCTCCTGCGGCGCCCCCAGCGGGTCGGGATGCCCGGCCGGCCCGTACGGCAGCTCCTGCAGCTCGTTGCCGGCGACGACCATCGCCTGCACGACCGGCGGGACACCTGCCGGGATCAGGGCGAGGTGACCGTCGCCCGGTGAGAGCCGGGCGGTTTCCCCCGCGATGAACCGCACCGGCGTGCTCGTCTGCGAGGCCAGACCGAGGTCTGACCCGGGAGGAGCTGTTTCCGTTTCGCCGCCGGCTTCGGCTTCGCTCTGCGTGGAGATGCCGCCGGGGCGGGCGGTGTAGCGCGCCGCCCACGACTCCACCTCTTCGACGTACCACTGGGCGTGGTCGTAGGCGAAGATCGCCTTCTGGTAGTCGCCGGGGGCTCCCGCGGCGCGCAGGTAGTTGGCCGCCGAGTAGATGGCGTCCGCCGGGTTCCACCGGTCGGGCGGGCGATCGCCGTCGGCGCTCACGCCGTACCTCGCCCAGGTCGACGCTATGAACTGCATCGGTCCGCCCGCGCCGGCGGAGTTGACGGCGCCCTCCCGCGTGCACGATGGCGCGGGGTCGCGCCCGTGATCGCACTCGACCTTCCCGATTCCCGCGAGGATCGCCCAGTCGAGGCCGTAGCGCGCCGCCGCCTGCTCGTACAGGCGAAGGTAGGAGGCCGGTATTTCCCGGCGCGCCAGCGCAGACGCATCGCCGGAGCCTTCCCCGGCCTGCTCGCCGACGGGAGCGCTCGTCATGTGGCCGGCCGCCAGCAGGACGAGGCAGGCGAGCGCCGCGAGCGCGGCCCAGAGCGAGCCGAGCGAAAGCGCCAGCCTCACGCCCCAGGCGGGCCGGCCGAGCGCCGCCCCAGCCAGCACACGCGCGGGGCGACTCGCTGCGTGCATCCCGCTCACGGGCGCCCGTGCCCCAGCTGGCGTTTGCGCCGTGCCTGGACCTCGAACACGTCGCGCATCACGCTCGACTGCTCCGGTCCGGCGCGGCCGGCGGCATCGGCGGTATCGCGACCGGCGGGCGCCCCGCCGGAGGGCCTGCGGGTCGAGGGCATCGCGTGCCCGCTCCTGCGCATGCCCTGCTGCACCGCGCCGTCGAACTCCCTGCCGACGCCGCCGCGCTCGCGCCTGCCCACGACCGGCGGGCTCGCGAGCGATCCCGCCGCGTTCTGCAGCTCACGGCGAAGGGCGAGCTCGCGGTCGATCTCGACGCGCGCGGCGCGTTGGCGCCCGGCGTCGAGAGCTGCGTATTCAGCTGCCGTCAAGCCGGCGAGACCGGCCAGCCGTGGATAGTCGCGCCGCTCGCCGGCGGGGCCCGCCCGCCCGGATGCCGGCAGCTGCGCCTGTCGATCGAGAAACTCGTGCTGCGAGCGTCGCCGCTCGGGGTCGTGCGGCGCGCCGGTGCGTCTTTGCGCCCGGTCGTCCCGGCGGACGAGCCGCTGCGCGTCGCTCAGCGCCTGCTCGCCGCTCGCGATGCGCCCGGCGAGACGCTCGCCGCGCCGCGCGAGCGCGCCGGCGCGCCGCCCGTCGCCCGCGGACGACGCGTCCGCGCGAGCAGCGTCGAGCCGCGCGAGCCGTGTGCGTTCGGCGGCGAGCCCGCGCTGGATCTCGTTCGCTCGCGCGGCGCGCTCGACGGCCTCCCGATGCTGCTGCTCGAGCAGCCGCCGCAGCTGCTCGTCCCTCCCCTCGCGCGCAAGCGCTCCGCCCAGCTGGGCGCGCGTTCGCTGGCTGACCTCCGGCGCCCTCGTGGACAGCCGCGAGCGCGCGGAGCGCAGCGTCGCGGCCCCGAGGCGCGGCGTCTCCAGCGCGCCGCCGAGTCGGCGAGCGAGCGATCGCCGCGGCGCTCGCGCGTGAGAACCGTCGCCGCCCGCGAACGCCGTGTGCGCCAGGCCGAGCGCCTCGTGGCGGCGCAGGAAGGCGCCCCACCAGAAGGCGGAGATCAGCAGCCACTGCGTCCACCAGCCGAGCGCGACGAGATCGGAGAGGATCGTGAGGATCGCCAGCATCACGCCCAGCAGGAACGAGAACACGAGCTTGGAGACGACCGTCTCGAGCATTCGCCGGCCCCAGCCGGCGAACAGCATGCGCCCTCCCTGGCCGAACGCCGGGACGATCACGACGGCCGGCGCGAGCAGCAGGTACAGGAGGCTGAAGATCGCCGCCAGCAGCAGCCGCAGGCCGATGAAGCCGAGCAGCATGAGCATGCCCAGCAGACCGCCGGCGATCAGCAGCAGGCCGCCGAGCCGGGCGAGCGTGCCCGAGCCCGTCCGGAATTCGGCCTCGGCCGCGGCTGGGCCGTGGCAGTCGGTGGCTTCGCTGCTTTGGCACAGCGTCCGCAGCAGCGATCCCTGTTCGTTGATCGAGTTGCGCGCCGGGCCGTTGGCCGGCAGCGCCAGGAAGATCGCGCCGTTGGTGCGCGCTTCGCGCAGCAGCCCGGCGCTGTGCTCCAGCGAGCGCGCCGCTTCGCCTGTCGGCGGGGAGCACGGCTCGAGTTCTTCCCCGCGGTGTCGAAGTTCTTCCTCGCGCTGGCGGCAGGAGAGCTGTCCGGTCAGTTCGGCGGCGATGCGCAGCGCGGCGGCGCGCAGCCGCGGGTCCAGGCGGGAGGGTTCGCGACACCAGGCGACGTTGCCGAACTCCAGATAGCACCAGGGCGCTTCGACGACGCTCGCGAACAGCGCCTGAAAGCCGTCGGCGAGGGCCCGGCCGGGGCGCGCCGGAGATCCGCGCGCGGCGACCGCCACGGTCCCGAGGCTCGCCTGGTCGGCCCACTGCCCGATCAGGCCGATGCTGCCGGTGGGATCGGCGATCACCCACAGCCCGGCGATCATCATCGAGAGCATCAGCAGCGTCTCGCCGAGCGTCTGCGCCACGCGCCTGCGGATGACGCCGTGGTACATGGCGATCACCGCGGCGCACGCGAGCGCGATCGCCAGCCACGGCTGGGTGATGCTCGCCTGCATCGCGCGCAGCGTGCTGCCGAGGCCGATCGCCGCGGAGCCGTCGAGCAGGTCGAGCGTGAAGCACCACTCGAGCATCACCACCAGCTCTAAAGTGACCCTATAACCGGAGTGCGGCGCCACGAGCGCCGCAGAAAGGTCGGGCGCTACATGCAGCTAGACGAATACCGGCGTGTCTCGCAGGTGGCAGGCCGCGAGGGCGACAAGTTCCTAAGCCCAGAGTTGCAGGCCAAGGGCATCGCAGCTTACGCCCAGGCGCACGGGCACACCGTCAGGCCCAATCCCGAGGAACTTGACGTCTCCGGCAGCAAGCTACGTCGTCCCGTCCTCGACGCGATCATGGCGCGCATTCGCAACGGCGAATCGGACGGCATCATCGTCAACGACCTCGACCGCTACTCACGCGACGTGCTCGGCGGCAACCTGCTCCTAGTCGAAATCAAGGAAGCAGGCGGCACCCTCGTCAGCGTGCACGAGAACCTCGACATCACCACGCCGGACGGCAAGATGATGTTCGACTTCCGCATGGCGATCGCGGAGAACGTTATCGCCCGCACGCGCGAAAAGTGGGCCGAAGCACAGCGGCACGCCGTCGAAAAGGGGGTCTACACCGAGCCCTACGTCCCGGCGGGGTACGAAAAGGGCGAGGACCGGCGCCTGCGGCTGAACGCCGACGCTCCGATCATCAAGCAGGCGTTCAGGATGCGCGCTGCGCGCGAACCCACCGTGCGCATCGTGGACTTCCTCAACGACAGGCTGCCACGACCGGAAGGCGGTCTGTGGATCGCGCCCACGGTCGAGCGCATCTTTAGCAGGCGCATCTACGTCGGCGAGCTGAGCCGTCGCGGGGTCACGAACACGCAGGCGTGCGAGCCGCTTGTCACGGAGACGGAATGGCAGGCCGCGCAGATCACGCGCAAAAAGTCCTCGCCGCGCACCAAATCGGATCACCTGCTCGTCGGGATCATTCGCTGTGCCGGTTGCCGCTACTTGATGACGCCAAACGCAGGGCTGGTCAAGAAGCGCGGCAAGGTGTACCGCATCCCGAACTACCGATGCCGGCGGCTGCACGGCGCGGGCCGCTGTCCTTCGCCGAGCACCATCACCCGCAAAAGCATTGATGAGTACGTCGAGGCGGCGTTCCGCGCAGAGATGGCCGGTACGGTCATGGCAGCAGCGTCGTCCAGCGCAGACATCGAGCGGACACAGGATCACCTACACAAGCTCGAAGCCGAGCCAGCGGGAATGGCAACACGGATTAGGCTCACCGCAGTGGTGAGGAAACGCCCGTGTTCTTGCTGCTCGTCCGGCGGCTTGGCCTTACGTTGTTTGACCCCAATGCGGGTCATCTGCGGCTGTCCCCCCTACACGTGGCTCGACCCATTTCCCGCCTCCATGCACATGACCCCCTCTTTTGGTCGAGATGTGGATTCCAAAGAAATAGGGCGTTCAGGCTATCGAGTTTGCGTCGATCATGCTGTGCCGTGCGTTCTCGGCGCGTACGAGCCAAGCTGTGTGTGCACCGAGCGTGAGCTGACGCGCAGGATGGCTCTCTCCTAGCGGAGGGAGGTTGAGGATCGGTCAAGAATGGCCTACGCGGTCTGCGCCAGCGAGCACGGTAGAACCAGCAAAGCCCGCCCGGCCCGTCCGCTACGTCAACGCAAGCGTCGTCGAGGGCGCTGCCGCTCGTCGCGCTCGATGGCGTTGGCGAGCACGTGCAGGTCGGCGTTGTAGGCGTCGATGAACGCGAGCAACGTGTGCCAGCGCATCCCGCGACGACCGTTCTCGATCTGCGAGACGAAGGTGTCGCGCACGCCGATCAAGACGGCTGCTTCCTTCTGCGTGAGCGCCGCGTCCCGCCGCAGCGCGCGTAGCGCGCGGCCCAAGCTGGCGTAGTCCTCGGCGCTGGGCAGTTCGGGATCGGTCATGAGTTTGGAATCCGAGACTTCACAGGACGGCTAAGTTCCGCTAGGCTCCAGCTTCACAGGACGGCTATGTTCCGTTCGATTTAGTCCCCCGAGTGGGCCACCGGCTGATTTCGGCAGCCGGTGGCCCGACACACGCGATGAAAAAGAGGCTTTCATCGACATGCGCGACGAGACTATAGATGCGGTGGCGCAGTCCGCCGTCGTGGTGCAGCTCTTGCAGCGCCCCGATGGGCTGTCGTTGGTTGCGTTGATATCGAGCATTGTGGATGTTGATGCAGAGCGCGTGGCGAGGGCGGCGGATAGCTTGCACGAGGCTGGCATCGTGCGCCGCGACGGCAACACGGTCTACCCGACGCCTGCGCTGGAACGCATGGATGCGATCGGGATGGTGCCCATCTGATGAGCGTCTTGCGCGTACATACGCCCGAAGAAGCACGGGCGCTGCTTGAGATCGAGCGCGCGCATGAGGCGTTCACGAGCGCGAAGATACGGCTAGAAATGGCGCGCTGGAACTACCAGCACATTCATCACCAGCGAGAGCGAGCGCGCCAACGCGGGCATCTGCGCTTGATCCGGTCGCCCGTGCCCGAACAGTCGGGCGCGTAGGCGTTCGGATACGTTGCCGGGGTGGTCAACCCCGAGCTGCCCTCAGCGGGCGATTACGCTGCGCTCGGCCGCGCGCTGTGCGAGCTGCGCGAGCGCGCCGAGCTGACGCAGAAGCAAGCCGCAGCCAACGTCGGCGTCAGGGACACGTTCATCAGCCAGATCGAGAACGGCCATCGCGGGATGCGCTGGCACACGCTCCTGGCCGTGCTCGCTGCGTACGACGCCGACCTGCACGACCTGGCCGACGCGATCGACGCCAACCGCTGATGTGACGCCAGTCGGAGACAACCACCCTGAACGTTGGTGGACAATCAGGGTGGTGCCGTGGAGGGTGCGCGGACGGCTGCCCTCAGCCCACGACACCAAGCGCTCGGCGCGGCGGTGCGCGCGCTGCGCTTGGAGTGCGGGCGGACGCAGGATCAGTCTGACCGAGCGGGCAAAGATGAGCGAAAACTACGTCGGCGACACCGAGCGAGGCGAACGCAACATCAGCGTGCGCGTGCTCTGGCAGTTTGCAGACGGGCTCGGCGTAGAGGTTTCGACGCTCATGCACGAGACTGAGCAACAGCTAGCCATCGCAGACAGATAGCCGCAACATCAGCGACCCTCCGCGCTGCGCGCGAAGACCTCTGTAGTTCTCATTGGTGTCCCTCGATGAGCAAGCAAGCATCAGCTATCAATCCCTTCCTCTTTGATCTTTTCTTTTTTCTTGTCTTGTAGTTGTCTAACTTGCCCGCCACCCGCCCCGGCCCGTCCCATGCTGCATTACGCCTCACGCCTCCGGGCTGCTCCCGCATCCCAGTGGCTCAACTATGTTGAGGCGGTGGGATGCGGGAGCGAAAGGGCGTCCAATAGGACAACCGAAAAGACCGGGGGCGTGAGGCGTTTTCCCCTGCAAATAGGGCCGGGGCGGGTGGCGGGCCAGCCGCGCAAAGCGCGGCTGCATCCCTGTCCAATCGCTTGCGATACCCATTTGGATACCCCGTTGCATACGCAATTGGACGCCTCGCACGGCCGATGGTTCCGTCCGATGGCTGCGATAAGTTATAGGTCCACTTTGATGCTGATGGCGACGACCGCGTGGACGGCCCACACGAGCGCCATCCACAGCGGCGTGATCACCAGGTCCTGCACGGCGCTCCAGATCTCACCCGAGCTGACGCCCAGCGGGCCCGTGTCGATGTGCACGTCGATGCCGTAGTCCCCCGTGGGCGCCGGCGCGGCGACGAAGCCGGACGTTTCGCAGTTGCGTCGTTGGACGCGCGCGAGTTCCCCGGCGATGGCGCCGCTACAGGACGGGCTCCCGAGCCCGTTGCTCACGAGCGGGTCGGTTTGAGCCGAGGAGCCCGCCGCCGCGCCTTCTTCGCCCGCGCCGCCCGATCCCGTGCTCCCCGCGGCGCTGAGCGGCGGCGCGCTCGGCGCGCTCGGCGCGCTCGCCTGGGACGCGCCCGCGCGCTGGCCAGCCGCGATCGCCTGGGCGGCTGCCGGCGGCGGAGCCGCCGCCGCGAGCGCGACGAGTGCGAGCGCGGCCGCTCTCACTCAGGCCACGGGCGTCGTCGAGAACGCGCGCAGCAGCGAAGGGACGACGAGCTCCACCTGGATCGCCTCGACGCGCCCTGCGTGGTCGCGAAACAGGCAGCGCCCCGCCTGCATGTCGAGCAGGCTCTGGCACAGCCGTGCGTCCTCTCCGTCGAGCCCGAGCAGCGTGAGCGCCCGCGAGGCCTCGGCCTTCGAGCGCAGCCCGAACACGAACGTCGCGCCGATCAGGTTCTCCAGCGACTCGCGCTCGCCGACGAGCGCGTCTGTCACGAGCTGCGTGCTGACGATCGGCACGGCGAGCTCGGAGCGCCCCATGCGCTGCAGGGAGGCCAGGAGCGCGCGCCCGACCGGGTCGCCGAGCAGCCGCCAGCCCTCGTCGAAGCAGAACAGCTTCAGCCGGTCCCGCTCGGTGCCCATCAGCTGCATCGCGAACATCGCGATCAGGCGCACGATCTGCTCGCCGACGCGCTCTGCCTGCGAGTATTCCGAGCGGGCGACCCCCTGCGCCGGCCCGGGCAGATCGCGGATCGGCAGATACGTGACCTGCTGCTGGCCGACCGCCGGCAGGCTCACGCTGGAGTCCGCGAACCCCAGCTGCGTCAGGCCCGAGCGGGCATAGACGGCCAGTGCCTTGCCGACCTTCGCGTCCGTCTCGTCGCCCTGCTCGAGCGCGCGGACGACCTCGCCGCACGTCGGCCGCTCACAGCGCGTGAGCACACGGTCGACGGCTCCGATCACCGCCGTCTCCCATGCGGGGTCCGCGCGCATCGGCAGCAGGTCGCGCAGGAACGATCCGGCGGCATCCTGGCGCAGATGCGGTGGGGCGACGCGCAGCGGGTCGAGCATGCCGCGCAGCGCGGGGTCCGGTCGCAGCGCGACGAGCTCGACGTGAGGAGCGACGTCCGCGAGCAGGTGGAAGCGGTGGTCGCCCTTGGGGTCGCAGTCGACCACCCGCGCACCCTGCAGGAACGCCTCGTAGGCGAGCTTCTGCGAGAGCGTGGTCTTGCCCGAGCCAAGCGCGCCGACGCTGAGGATCGTGGCGTTTCCGTCGGTCTGCGATCCCTCTCTGAGGTTGAACGTGACGGGCTGGCGCGAGCCCGTCAGCGTGTGCCCCAGATAGAAGCCTCCGGGCGATCCGACCTCGTGACACGCGGATGGCATCATCGCCGCCACCTGCTCGACGGTCAGCGTGTCGTCGTATCCGGCCAGCCGCGTGCGCTGTCCGGGCAGGTGCTGGAGGAACAGCTGAAGCTGATCGCCGAGCGGCCGGTGCAGGCGGATCTCGCCGAACGCCCGTCTGACGCTCTCGACGCGTCGCTCCAGACACTCCTCCTCGTCGGCCGCGACCATGATCGCGAGCGTCGCTCTGAGCAGGGGCGGCTTGCTCGAGGACTGGAGATGGGCGAGCAGGTCCCTGGCCTCCTGCGTGCGCTCGTAGCCCTGGTCCGAGACGCCCTGCTCGCCGCCCGACTCCGCCCGGAGGATCTGATCGGCGTCCTGGATGCGGCGTCGCGCGACCCGCAGGGCGAGCTCGTTGGGCAGGAAGCGCGCGTTCAACGACAGGTCGATGCCGAACGGCAGGCTTTCGGCCGGTGCGAACATCAGCTCGGCGGCCGACCCGGGGAAGCGGACGCGCTCGGGGAGCGAGCCGAGCACGAGCCCGGCCTGCCAGCTCGCGCCGAGCTCCGATTCGACCCGCAGGCCGCGGCCGCGGTTTTCGACGAAGCCGTCCGTCCAGCGCATCACGTCGGCCTCGAGCGGAGCCAACATCGCCTGGCCGTTGCGTTCGAACATGAGCGCGCGCGGCTCGTGCAGAGCGTCGACGAGCGGCTCGCCGAGGCCTCGGCAGAACGCTCGGCGCACCAGCCATTGCAACTCCACCCCGCGCACCTGGCGGACGGGCAGGAAGCTCGCGAGGCGCGCGTGCGCCTGGTCGGCGCAGACCGTCAGCCGCTCCAGCTCGGCCAGCGGCAGCATGCGACGGTCGTTGATGGACAGCGCGCGTCTGAGCGCAGCCCACCAGTGGCGCGGATGCTCGGCCGCGGCGAGCGAGAGGTAGGAGGCGACGTCGCGCTCGGGCTCGTTGAGGCTCACCGCCACGAACACCCGCGGCTTGCTGGCGGCCACGGCGCGCAGGTGCTCGACCTGCCGGCCGAGATAGCTCGCGAAGGCGCGACCGTGCCCGTGCGCGCTCGCTGAGCGCTCGCCGTAGTCCTCGCGCAGCGCTCTCTCGTAGCGCTCCGCGGACCAGCGGCTCGAGACCCGCATGATCTGCACGTCGGCTTCGAGCGCCTCCAGCGCGCCGAGCAGCGCGAGGAAGTGAGCGCGCTTGGCGTCTTCCCCGAGCCACGCATAGGAGGAGAGCTCGAGCGCGAACACCGCCCACGGATCCCCCAGGCCGCGGGCGAACAGGCAGTTGCCGTGGATCATGGTCAGCGGCGTGCTCACCCGCTCTCCTGGCCTCGCACGAGCAGGCTCGTCCCGGCGTTGAGCGCGATCACCTTCCCCTTCGCGAGCCGACGCGCTCGCGGGTCTCCGCTCAGGCTCAGATGCGCACGCCGCGCCAGACCCCGCGAGCCAGCCGGCGCAGAAAGCTCCTCTCGCCGGTGCTCCACCAGCACCAGCACGGCCCCGGGGCCGGTGTAGCGCAGCTTGCGCAGGCGCGCGTCCGACCCGTCGGGCAGCGACAGGATCTCGTGCGGGAACCAGCGCTCGCCGACCCTGGCGCAGCGCCTGAGAGCAACCACGCGGCGTGGGCTCGTGTGAAAGCGCGCGAGCGCTAGCGCCGCGTGATGAAACGTGCGGCCCTCCACGCGGATCACGCTCAAGAACGTCGCGAGCGCGCCGGGGAGCAGCACGTAGCGCGCGTACCACGGCGCCAGCCCGAGCACCGCGCCCACCGCCGGCACGGCACGGAGCGCCAGCCCGACCAGCAGCAGCGCCGCGAAGTACACGACGCCGCGCACGGGTATGCCGCCCGGGTTCAAGCGCAGCTGGTCGATGCTGTAGATGCGCCGCTCGAGGTCGAACACCCGGCGGTAGGAGCGGATCTCGATGCCGGCGCTCATGACGCGCCGAACAGCGAGGCGACGGTGTCGCGCAGCAGGCTCACCCCGGCGGGCGTGGCGAGCAGCACCGAGACGATGCCGATCGCGAACACGCCGGCCGCCTCCTTGAAGTCGCGCTTGAACGCCAGCACCGTCGCGGCGACGGCGAACGCGAGCCCGATCAGGCTCATCGCGACGGCGCGGCCGGTGTCGCCCGCCTTCGCGGCCGCCGATTCGAGCGAGGTCCCGCCCGCTTCCCCCGAGCTGGACGGCACCGCCGGAGACTTGGCCGTGCTCACGGCCGCATCCGCGGCCGCGGGCGCCGCGGCGCCAAGCGCACAGGCGATCAACGCCGCCGCCAGCCGCACCGTGCATCGTCTCTTCATCGCGTCTCCTCTCGTCGTTCGGTCAGGCGTCGGGGTCGGTCTGCACCGCGGAGATCTCCCAGCGGCCCTGCTCGAGCTGCACGTCCAGTTCGTATGCGAGCGTGTAGTGCACGCCTCGTTCTTCCTGGGCTTGCACCGTGGCCAGGACCGCGCTGCCCTGCTGCGCCCAGTCCAGGCGCTCGACCCCGTCGAGCGTGAGCGCCATCGTCGGCAGGGAGACGCGTGCGTCCGGCGTCAGGTCCGCCGCCAGCTCGCTCGCGGAAGCCGCAAGGTAGTTGCGCAGCGCCCGCCGTACGACGGTTGCGAGCGCCGGATCGGATACTTCGCGCAGATGGGCCGGCAGCTCCGCGGGGAGCGTCGCCGGAGCGCCCACGAACGCGGGGTAGCCGGCGAGCGCAAGGGCCCCGCTCGCGGTGCGGGCGATCGGAACCGTCAGGTACACCAAGCCCGCGAGGCTCGTCTGCGCGGCGATCGTGTAGACGTACTCGCCGGGGGCTGCGAGGCGCTGCTGCACCGCTTCGGCCCATTCCACGTGCTGCTCGCCGCCGGATGGGAGCTGCAAGCCGGCTCCGCCTTCCATCGACGGACCGACGAAGGCTTCGAGGGCGCTGGCGCTCGCCTGCGGCTCCGCGGCGGACCACGTCAGGTAGCGCCGCGCGAACAGCACCGCATACGCGGCCGCGGCCATCTCGGGCTGTGGCAGCTGGCCCGTCGGGGCGCTGGCAACCGCGGGCGCCGGCGGTGCGATCGCGTAGCGGGCGCTCGCCGCGATCCCCGCGATCGACAGCAGCACGAGCAGGTGACGTGGCAGTTCGCGTCGGAGCCGAACACGCCACATGGGCCGGCTGACGATCGTCACCGCCGGGAGCCGCCGCGCGGCGCTCAACGCTCGCCGCTCCCGCGTTCGAATCCGAACTCGGCGGTCTCCGTGCCGCCGCCGGCCCTCGCCACGAACGCGACCGGCACTGGTCGTGGCGCCGGGGGCGCCGTGGCGCTTTCGCGATCGCCGACGTTCTCCGCTCGCGCGGTGGGAGCCGGCGCGGCGCTCGTCCCGGCGCGGCGCATCGCTGGCCGCCGGGCTGGGCGGGGGTGCGCACGCCCCCTGCGCGAGGGGCGCGGGAGTCGTGTCGCGGCCTGCGCGAGCAACACGCGAGCGCCGTCGCCCGTACGCGAGGACCCGGGGTGCGACCGGTGCCCGAACGGAGCCGAAGGAGCGCCGCCGGCCACGATCGCAGCGGCCAACGCGCCGAGGCCCACGAGCAACGCCCCGCTGGCCATCGCCCGTCGCGGGCGCGAACGCATCCGGTCGACCCGGAGCGGGACGTCCGGCTCGCGGGCCGTGCCGCTCGAAGCCTCCTCGGGACCGCATGCGAAGAACTCGTCCTCGTCGTAGACGCGGTAGAGCTCGCACGGCGAACGTCGCCGCGAGGTCATTCCCATTCCTCGCCGAGAGCTCCGCGGGCGGCCGGAAACCGGATCGGGGAGCTCTCCGGCTCCCGGCCGCTTGCGCGCGGATGGGAAGCGCCGTGCGGCCGTCCGTTCGACCGGCCGCCGGCGTCCCAGGGACGTCCATGAGTGGGGGGAGAGATGGTCATAGAGGTCCCTGCTTGCCTCTACGACGGGGTGCTGGCGTGCGGGACAGCGGTCTCGTCGAAGGCGATCAAGGCGCGCAGGCGCGCCCGCCCGCGCTGAGCGACCTTCCGATACTTCTCGGCCGTCCAGTCGTGCCGCTCGCAGAAGGTGCGAACGTCGACGTCCCCCGCCTGCGCCAGGAGCGCCAGGCGCTGGTCGTCGGTGAGCTCGCTCGCGCAGGTCCACACTTCGCGCAGCTGCTGGCGCAGGATGACGAGCGCTTCGAGCCCGGCGCGCGGGTCGAGGACGTCCAGCTGCTCGCCCTCGGGTCCTTCCAGCGGAGCCGCCGACTCCAGCGCCGCCTGCATCGGGCTGCGCCCGCCGAGCGCCCGCCGGCGATCGTAGATCCGCGATAAGAGCCGCTGCTCGAGAGCGTTGCCGACGTGCGCCGCGCTCGCGAAGCGGACCCCGCGGCGGACCTGCGCCACCAGCTCCATGGTCGCCTGGCTGAAGCAGTCCTCGAGGTCCTCGTGGCGCAGCCGGTGACGGTGCACGCGCAGCAGCAGCTCGCGCTTGGCGCGCGCCACGAGCGCGACCTCCTCCAGCGGGTCGAGCCGGCGCGCACGCGCACGCGTCCCCGCCCCGGGCCCTGTCCGTCGCTGCGATCGGGTAGACACATGGGCATGTCGCGATCCGGGCGCCCGAGACCCCCCTCCCAGTTCGCGCGTACGCACCCGGCGCGGCGGCGAGCGCGATGAGCCTCGGCGAGCGCCTGCGCGCGCTCGACCGCCGCCAGCAGCAGAGCCGGCACTCCGCGTTCGTGGCCGCGGTGATCAAGAAGTACGGCGAAGACCAGGCCGGCCAGCTCGCCGCGCTGATCGCCTACTACGGCTTCGTGTCCCTGTTCCCACTGCTGCTGGTGTTCGTGACGGTGCTCGGCTTCGTCCTGCAGGGCAACCCGAGCGCGCAGAACAGCGTGCTGCACTCCACGCTGCATCAGTTCCCGATCATCGGCACCCAGTTGCAGGACAACGTCCACTCGCTGACCGGCAGCGGCGTCAGCCTGGCGATCGGCCTGGCCGGCTCCCTGCTCGCGGGCCTGGGGATCACGAGCGCCAGCCAGAACGCCTTCAACCGGGTCTGGAGCGTGCCGCACAAGCACCGTCCGAACTTCCTGATCGCCCGCCTGCGGGGGCTGGGCGTGCTGTTCGCGCTGGGCACGCTGGTGATCCTGTCCACGGTCGCCGCGGCGTTCGTCACGGCCGGCGGCCAGGGCATCCTGGCGATTCTCGGCGGCGTCCTCGTGGCGTTGATCGTGAACCTGCTGCTGTTCTTCGCCGCGTTTCGACTGCTGAGCACCGAGCGCGTCGAGACTCGCGACCTGCTGCCCGGTGTCGTGGTCGCAGCGCTGCTGTGGACGCTCCTGCAGCACGTGGGCGGCTACTACGTGGATCACGTCGTGCGCCACGCGAAGGAGACCTCGGGCCTGTTCGCGTTCGTGCTCGGGCTGCTCGCGTGGCTCTACCTGGGCGCGCAGGTGACGATCGTGGCGGCCGAGGTCAACGTCGTCAAAGCGCGCCGGCTGTGGCCGCGCAGCTTCTTCTCGGACCCCCTGCTGGAGGCCGACCGACGCGCCCTGACGTTCTCGGCTGAGATCGAGGAGCGCGTCGAGGAGGAGCAGGTGGACGTCAGCTTCGATCCGTCCCCGTCACCACCGGCGGACCGCCAGCCAACGCCGCCCCATGCGGGCTCCGAGTAGACCCACACCAGCCCGGATTTGGCTTTCCGATGCGGGTTCGCGGCCTCGCCTCCGAAGTACTTGCATACGCAACCAAGCGCGCTATACTAACTACACTTTCGTAAGCTCATATGGAGCGTTTACCTATGGCATCTTCTTCAACCCCTCCCGAGCAGCCGCAGACCGAGCCCTCGATCCCCAAGCAGCGGCTGCGCCTGATCCCGCTCGACGACACCGTCGTGTTCCCCAACATGGGCATCACGCTGACGGTCGACGTGGGCGATGACGAGCGCGTCGTTCTCGTGCCACGCCACGAGAACGAGTTCCTCGAGGTCGGCACGATCGCCGAGGTCTCCGACAAGATCCGCCTGCCCGGCGGCGGGCGCGCCGTGTCGCTCTCCGGCGAGCACCGCGCGCTGATCGGCGCCGCCCAGACCGGCACCAGTGGCGAGCTGCGCGTCGAGGTCGACGAGCGCCCCGACGAGGTGCCGACCGACAAACGCACGCGCGAGCTCGAGCGCGAGTACCGCGCGACCGTCGAGGAGATCCTCGACCTGCGCGGCGACGACGGGCGCATCGCGGCCTTCCTGCGCGCGATCGCCGAGCCGGGCGCGCTGGCCGACTCCGCCGGCTACTCCCCCAGCCTCTCATACGAGCAGAAGGTCGAGCTGCTGCGCACGCTCGACGTCACCGACCGCCTGGAGCTGGCCGTGGGGCTCCAGCGCGAGAGCCTGGCCGAGCTGCAGATCCGCAAACGCATCCGCGAGGACGTGCAGGAGGGCGCCGAGAAGCAGCAGCGCGAGTACATCCTGCGCAAGCAGATGGAGTCGATCCGCAAGGAGCTCGGCGAGGACGACGGCTCGGTCGCCGACGAGTACCGCACGAAGATCGACGAGGCCGACATGCCCGAGGCCGTCAAGGAGCAGGCGCTCAAGGAGCTCGCCCGCCTGGAGCGGATGGGCGAGCAGACCGGCGAGTCGAGCATGATCCGCACCTACCTGGACTGGCTGATCGCGGTGCCGTGGGGCAAGCGCTCGCAGGAGCGCCTGGACCCGGTGGCGGCGCGCGCGGTGCTGGACGCCGACCACGCCGGCCTGGAGGACGTCAAGGACCGCGTGACCGAGTACCTGGCGGTGCGCAAGCTGCGCCAGGAGCGCGGCATCGAGGCCGATCCGAAGTCGGGCGCGATCCTGACCTTGATCGGGCCGCCCGGCACCGGCAAGACCTCGATCGGCGAGTCGATCGCGCGCGCCACCGGCCGCGAGTTCGTGCGCATGTCGCTCGGCGGCGTGCGCGACGAGGCCGAGATCCGCGGGCACCGGCGCACCTACATCGGCGCGCTGCCCGGACGGCTCGTGCGCGCGCTGCGCGACGCCGGCACGATGAACCCGGTGATCCTGCTCGACGAGGTCGACAAGGTCGGCGCGGACTGGCGCGGGGACCCCTCGGCGGCGCTGCTGGAGGTCCTGGACCCCGCGCAGAACCACTCGTTCCGCGACCACTACCTCGACGTCGAGCTCGACCTCTCCCAGGTGATGTTTCTGGCGACCGCGAACGTCGCCGACACGATCCCCGGGCCGCTGCTGGACCGCATGGAGGTGATCAGCTTCGACGGCTACACCACCGAGGAGAAGCTCGCGATCGCCAAGGGCTACCTGTGGCCGCGCCAGCGCGAGCGCAACGGGCTGCGCGAGGGCGAGGTCGAGATCTCCGACGAGCTGCTGAAGACGATCATCTCCGAGTACACGCGCGAGGCCGGCGTACGCAACCTGGAGCGCAACCTCGGCACCGTGCTGCGCAAGACCGCCACGAAGATCGCGTCGGGCCAGGCGCTCGCGGCGGCGGCCGGCTCCGAGAACGGGGCGGCTCCGAGCGAGACCGCGTCGTCCCCGAAGGGGGGAGCCGCGATCGCGACACCTGTGAGGATCGACCTGGAGGTCGTGCGCGACGCGCTCGGGCGCCAGAAGTTCTTCCAGGAGTCCGCCGCGCGCACGGCCACGCCGGGCGTGGCCACCGGGCTGGCGGTGACCGGCACCGGCGGCGACGTGCTGTTCGTCGAGGCGAGCGCGATGAAGAACGCCAAGGGCGGCGGCGGCCTGGTGCTCACCGGCCAGCTGGGCGACGTGATGAAGGAGTCGGCGCAGATCGCCCTCTCCTACGTGCGCGGCCACGCCGAGGAGCTCGGCATCGACCCGGCCACGTTCGAGAACAAGGAGTTCCACGTGCACGTGCCCGCCGGCGCGATCCCCAAGGACGGCCCGAGCGCCGGCGTGACGATGGTCACGGCGCTCGCCTCGCTGCTCTCGGATCGCCCGGTCAAGCACACGGTCGGGATGACCGGCGAGGTCACGCTGCAGGGCCGCGTGCTGCCGATCGGCGGGCTCAAGCAGAAGGCGCTCGCCGCCCACGCGGCCGGGCTGACCGACGTGATCCTGCCCGAGCGCAACCGCGGCGACCTCGACGACATCCCCGAGGAGGTCCGCGAGCAGATGACCTTCCACCCGGTGATGACCGTCCAGGAGGTCCTCGACCGCGCCCTGGAGCCGGCCCGCGATGTCGCGCACGCCTAGCCCGCGCGCCCAGGTGACCGCGCGCGTGCGCAGGTGCGAGCCGGTCCCCGAGGAGGTCCGCCAGACGGCGGACCTCCTCGAGCGCCGCTGGCAGCTGTCGGTGCTCTACGCGGCCCTCTCGGGCGCCCTGCGCTTCAACGAGTTCGCCGACGCCGTCGCCGGCATCTCCCCGCGCATGCTCTCCGAGCGCCTGCGCGAACTCGAGGGCGCGGGGCTGATCGAACGGACCGTGCTCCCCACCAGTCCGCCGAGCGTCGAGTACCGGCTCACCGGCCGCGGGCGGCGCCTCGCGCCGATCATCGAGGCGATGCGCGAGTACGCGAGCGAACCCCTCTGAGATGATGCGCCGCGCCGTGACCGCCACGATCGCACTGGCCGCGGCGCTGGCGCTCGGCGCGCCGGCGTCCGGCGCCGCCGAGACTTCCGCCGCGCGCGCCCACCACGCGGTCCTCTGTCAACACCGCCACGGGCACACGCTGCTGCGACGGGGTGCCGTGCGAGTGTTCGAGGCCGCCGGCCCCACCGGCGCCGATGTGTACGGCTGCGTGAAGGGCGCCGCGAACGTCGTCTCACTGTGGGAAGCCGGCCCAGAAACGCCCTACGGCGGCGCCGAGAAGAGCGGCGCCGTCAAGCAGGTCGCCGGGCGCTTCGTCGCCGCCGAAGCGCTCACCGACAACCAGTACGAACACAGCAGCTCACTGACGGTCTTCGACCTGCGAGACGGCGCGAGCTACGAACTGGAAGGCACCGTCGAACCGATCTCCCAGCCTTCCCCGCCAAAAGCGACGAAGCTCGAACGCTTCGTGCTCGGCGGCGACGGCCACACGGCCGCGCTATACGCGACCTACGCGCCGTCTGCGGCGACCGCGACGGGCTCCCCCGCCGGCCAGCAGAGCCCCACCGGCCAGGAGCTCGTCCTGCTCGGCTTTCGCCACTTCGAGCAGGTGCTGGCGAGCGGCGCCCCCGCGAGCATCGCGCCCGCGTCGCTCGCGTTCAACGGCGCGGCCGTCAGCTGGAGCGAGAACGGCGTGCCGCGGTCAGCCGCCGGCTGACGCGCGCGAGCCGCCCGGCGAGCTCACGCCGCGGTGCCGCCCGCCGGCGTGTGCGCGGGCCCGCCGGCGCCCACGAGCTGCCCGCCCGCGCAGTCCGACGCGCGCACCTCGCCGCGGCGCGGGTTGCGGATGCCGGCCGCGCCGATCAGCCCGCCGAGCGCGACCAGCGCCGCCGCGATCGCGAGGCCGAGGTGGAAGGCGTGAAGCGAGGCGGCTTCGGCGGCGGCGCGCACGGCGTGAGCCTGGGCCGCCGGGAGCCCCCGCACTCCGGGGCGCCCGAGCGGCAACTTGCGGGCGGCGGCGAGCGCGGCCCGCGCCGGCCCGCCGAGCGAGACCCCGGCCAGGCGCCGCGATAGCTCGCCCGCGAAGGAGCCCGAGATCGCGGCCCCGACCGCGGCGGTCCCCAGCAGGCCCGCGACGCGCGCGACCGCGTTGTTGACGCCCGAGGCGATCCCGGCCTCCTGCTCTGAGCCCGCGAGCACCGCCGCGGTCAGCGGCGCGACCGTCATCGCCAGGCCGAGCGAGAACACGAGCAGCCCCGGCAGCACTTCGCTCAGGTATTCGAGGCGCACGCCGTCGCGCTGGAACAGCAGCAGCCCGCCGGCGGCCACCAGCGGCCCCGCGCCCATGAACAGCCGCGGCCCGTAGCGGTCGGCGAGCGCGCCGAAGCGGCGCGAGAGCACGAACATCACGACCGTCACGGGCAGCGTCGCGAAGCCGCTCTGAAGCGGCGTGTAGCCGCCGATCTGCTGTAGGAACAGGATCAGGAAGAAGAACAGGATCGCGAGGCCCGCGTACATCGCGAACGTCTCGACGTTCCCGGCCGCGAAGTTGCGCCGGCGAAACAGCCTCAGCGGCAGCATCGGCGAGCGTGCCCGCGACTCGAAGGCCACGAACGCGCACAGCAGCGCCACGCCGGCGATCAGCGGGGCCGTCACGGCGGCGCTCGACCAGCCCAGCCGCGGCTGCTCGATCAGCGCGAACACGGGGCCGCCGAGGCCGCACGCGCACAGCAGGCCGCCCAGGAGATCCGGTCGGGTCCGCTCGCCTGCGCCGCGAGCGCGCCCGGCGGGGATCACCCACAGGATCAACGTCACGCAGATGCACGCGAGCGGCAGGTTGATCAGGAAGACCCAGCGCCAGGACGCCAGCGCCAGCAGCTCGCCGCCGGCGAGCGGTCCGAGCACGCCGAAGATCGCCCCCCAGGCGGTCCAGCTGCCGATCGCGCCGCCGCGCTCGTGGGCGTCGAAGGTGTTGACGATCACCGCCAGCGAGCTCGGCACCAGCAGCGCCCCGGCGACGCCCTGCAGCGCCCGCGCCACGACCAGCGCCGCGATCGACGGCGCGAGCGCGCACGCCAGCGACGCCACGCCGAAGCCGCTGACGCCGAGCGCGAACACGCGCCGCTCGCCGAACAGGTCGCCGAGCGAGCCGCCGATCAGGATCAGCGAGCCGAGCGTCAGCAGGTAGCCGTTGACGACCCACTGCTGCGCCGCCAGGCCGCCGCCGAGCGCCCGCTGGATCGTGGGCAGCGCGACGTTCACGACCGTGCCGTCGAGCAGCGCGATGCCCGAGCCGAGGATGCACGCCAGCAGCGTCAGGCGCTTGACGCTCGCCTCGCCGCGCGCCGCCATGGCGCGCCGCTACCGCGCGCGCCGCAGCGCCGAGGAGTCGACCTGGCCGATCTCCGTGTAGCCGCTGAGCGCGAGCGTCAGGTCCAGCTCGGCCAAGAGGCAGCGCAGCACGTGCTCCACGCCGGCCTGGCCGTCCAGCCCGAGGCCCCACATGAAGGGGCGCCCGAGGCACACCGCGTCGGCGCCGAGCGCGAGCGCCTTGAACACGTCGGCGCCCGTGCGGATGCCGCTGTCGAACAGGATCGCGAGCTCCCCGCCGCCGGCCTCGCGCACGCCCGCCAGCGCGTCGAGCGCGCCGATCGAGCCGTCGACCTGGCGCCCGCCGTGGTTGGAGACGATCACGCCCTCCACGCCCGCGTCGCGCGCGCGGCGCGCGTCCTCGGGGTGCAGCACGCCCTTGAGCACGATCGGCAGCGTCGTCTGCCCGCGCAGCCACGCGAGGTCGTCCCAGGTCACGCGCGGGTTGGCGAACTGGTAGGCCCAGTGGCCGATCGCCGGCCCCGGGTCCTCCTCGGGCGGGCGCTCGAGCGCGGCCCGGAAGACGGGGTCGGAGAAGTAGTTGGCCACGCCCTCGCCTTTGAGGAACGGCAGGTAGGCGTTGTCGAGGTCGCGCGGGCGCCAGCCGAGCAGCCACGTGTCGAGCGTCACCACGATCGCTTCGTAGCCCGCGGCGGCGGCGCGCGCGACGAAGCTCGCGGCCAGGTCGCGGTCGCGCGGCCAGTACAGCTGGAACCAGCGGCTGGCCGGCTGCGCGGCCTCCTCCATCGCCGCGGCGACCTGCTCGAGCGTGTGCGAGGCGGCCGTCGAGAGGATCGCCGGCAGCCCGTGGGCGGCCGCGGCGCGGCCGACCGCCAGCTCGCCGTCGGGGTGGACAATCGACTGCACGCCGATCGGCGCGAGCAGGATCGGGGCGGGCATGCGCGTGCAGAGCACGCTCGTCGAGAGGTCGCGCTCGGAAACGTCGCGCAGCATCCGCGGCACGATCTCCCAGCGCTCGAACGCGCGCAGGTTGGCGGCCATCGTCCGCTCGCCGCCGGCGCCGCCGGCGACATAGCCGTAGGCCTCCGCGGTCAGCCGCTCGCGCGCGCGCTCCTGCAGCGCGGCCGCTCCGACGGGCAGATGCGGCGTTTCGCCGGCGAGCCCCTGGGCATAGACCTCGAACTGGAAGTTCGCGAACACCGGCTGCTGCTGGGCTTGATCGAGCTCGGCCATGCACAGACCCTACGACACGAGCGCGCTCGGAGCCGGCGCCACCGGGCGCCCGGACGGGCCGCCGGCGATTTTCTTCGCTGGGGTTGACGGTTGCTTGCCAGGCTGGATCGAGACGTCCCGTAGAAAGCCGACCACGAGCATGCTCAGAGACCCCCGCAAGATGACCCGCAGGCAGCTGCTGCGCACCGCCGGCGTCGGCGCCGCCGGCCTCGCCGGCGCGGGCGCGCTCGGCGAGCTGTTGGGCGGCGGCGGCTCGCGCGCGGCGAGCGGCTCGCGGGGCGGCCCGTTCGCGGCGGCGGGCGGCGCGGGCCCGCAGCTGCCCAACTGGCGCACGCGCCCCGACCTGCGCATCCCCGCGCTGACGGTCACGCGCCGCGCGCCCGGCGCCTCACAGGAGCCGATCTTCATCGCCCCCTACAACGCGCCCGACGAAGCGCAGGCGGGGGCGGTGATCACCGACGCGGCCGGCGAGCCGATCTGGGAGAACCCGGTGGCGCACAGAGTCACCACCAACTTCCGCGTGCAGAGCTACCGCGGCAGCCCCGTGCTGACGTGGTGGGAGGGCAGCATCGAACTCGGCCACGGCGTCGGCGAATACGTGATCGCCGACACGAGCTACCGCACGGTCCGCCGCGTGCAGGCCAAGCGCGGCCTGCGCGGCGACCTGCACGAGTTCGTGATCACCCCGCGCGGCACCGCCCTGTTCACGACCTACCTGGTCACGAGCGCCGACCTGACGAGCGTCGGCGGCGCGCGCCACGGCTCGATCCAGGACGCGATCTTCCAGGAGATCGACCTGGCCAGCGGGCGCCTGCTGATGGAATGGCACAGCCTCGATCACGTGCTGCTCGAAGAGTCCTACGCGCCGCTCAGCGAAGACTGGGACTTCTTCCACATCAACTCGGTCGACCTCGACACCGACGGCAACCTGCTCGTCTCGGCGCGCAGCATGCACACCGTCTACAAGGTCGCCCGCAGCGGCGAGATCCTGTGGCGCCTGGGCGGCAAGCGCGGGAACTTCGAGATGGGGCCGGGCACGGCGTTCGCCTGGCAGCACGACGCGCGCCGCCAGCCCGGCGGGCGCCTGTCGCTGTTCGACAACGGCGCCACGCCCGCCGTCGAGCCGCTCTCGCGGGCGCTGATCCTGGACGTGGACGAGCGCGCGATGCGGGCGCGGCTGGTGCACCAGTACACCCACCCGAAGGTCCTCTCGGGCAGCCAGGGCAGCGTGCAGCTGCTGGCCGACGGCAACGTGTTCGTGGGCTGGGGCGAAACGCCGCGCGTCTCGGAATTCCGCCGCACCGGAGAGCTCGTGTTCGACGCCGTGCTCGGCGACCAGTACGAGTGCTACCGCGCCTTCCGCCTGCCCTGGCGGGCGGTCCCCGCGGAGCGCCCCGCGGTCGCGATCGCCGGGCCCGAGCACGATCGCGCCGTGTACGCGAGCTGGAACGGCGCGACCGACGTGCACAGCTGGCAGCTGCTCGCGGGCACGGACGAGCGGCGCCTGCGCGCGGTCGCGCGCGTACGCGCGAGCGGCTTCGAGACCGCGCTGCCGGCCGTCAGGCGCGTCGGCCCGCTGCTGGCCGTGCAGGCGCTCGACCGCAACGGCGCGCCGCTCGGGCGCTCGGACGCGATCACCGTCTCCTGAAGCCCTCGCCGGCCGGGCCGCGGGCATGGCGCCGGCCCTCGATCGCGGCGGCCCGGATCAGCCGAGCACGAGCTCGGCGGCGGCGCGCAGCGTGGCCGCGTCGCCGCCGATCAGCAGCGTGGTGACGACCGACTCGCGCCAGCGCGCCAGCTCGTCGCGGATCTTCTCGCGCGGGCCGATCAGCGAGAGCTCTTCGATCAGCGCTTTGGGCACCTTCGCGCAGGCCTCGTCCTTCCTGCCGCTCAGGTACAGCTCCTGGATCTCGGCGACCTCGCGCTCGTAGCCCATGCGGATCGGCACGTTGGCGTGGAAGTTCTTGCCTTTGGCGCCCATGCCGCCGAAGTACAGGGCGTAGTAGGGGCGCAGCGCGTCGGCGGCCCCGTCGAGGTCGTCGCTGAGGATCAGCGGCACGGTCGCGCAGACCTCGAAGTCGCCCGCGCCGCGGCGCGCGCCCGGCTTGGCCCAGCCCTCCTCCAGCGAGGGCCGGTAGAGCTCGTCGTAGGCGGCGGGCGAGAACAGCATCGCCAGCCAGCCGTCGCACAGCTCGGCGCACAGCGCGATGTTCTTCGGCCCCTCACAGCCGAGGTAGATAGGGATGTCCTCGCGCAGCGGGTGGATCGAGGACTTCAGCGGCTTGGCCAGGCCGGTTCCGTCGGGGAGCGGCAGCGGGTAGTGCGGGCCGGGCGCCGTCACCGGCCCCTTGCGCGCCCAGACCTCGCGCAGAATGCCGATGTACTCGCGGGTGCGCGCCAGCGGCTTGGCGAACGGCATCCCGTACCAGCCCTCCACCACCTGCGGCCCAGAGACGCCGAGGCCGAGGATGAAGCGCCCGCCCGACAGGTGGTCCATGCTCATCGCCGCCATCGCCGTCGCGGCGGGCTGGCGCGCGGACATCTGCACGATCGCGGTGCCGAGCTTGATGCGCTCGGTCGCCGCACCCCACCATGCGAGCGGGGTCAGGCAGTCCGAGCCGTAGGCCTCGGCCGTCCACATCGAGTCGAAGCCCAGCCGCTCGGCCTCGGCGACCGACTCGGCGATGCCCGGCGGCGGCCCGCCCGCCCAGTAGCCCGTATTCAGCCCCAGCTTCAGCTCCCCGCCCATGCGCGACCCGAGCCTACCGCTCGACGAGCGCGAGCGTGAAGCCGTCGTAGCCCTTCGCGCCGACCGTCTGGATCGTCGTCGCCGAGACGCGCCGCGCGCCCGCCCGGTCGGCGGCCAGCAGCTCGTGGAAGGCGCGCATCGCCCGCGCGCGCGGGTCATCGCCGTCGGCGTCCGCGATCGCGCCGTCGCGCACGACGTTGTCGGTGACGATCACGCTGCCCGGCCGCGACAGCTCGAGGGCGTGCTCGAAGTAGGCGGGCGTGCCCTCCTTGTCGGCGTCGATGAAGATCAGGTCGAAGGGCCCGGCGCCTTCGGCGACCAGCTCGCGCAGGCTCTCGATCGCGGGAGCGACTTTGATTTCTATGAGGCCGGCGAGGCCGGCCCGCTCGACGTTCGCGGCGGCCACCCGCGCGTAGTCCGGGTTCAGCTCGAGCGTCACGAGCCGCCCGTCGGCCGGCAGCGCGCGCGCCAGCCAGATCGTGCTGTAGCCGCCGAGCGTGCCCAGCTCGAGGATGCTGCGCGCGCCGTGCACGCGCGCGATCAGGTGCAACAGCTTCGCCTGCGCCGGCGTCAGCGCGATCGGCGGCAGGCCCGCCCGCGCGCTGTCCGCGAGCGCCGCGGCGAGCGCCTCGTCCTCGTCGATCAGCCGCGACTCGACGAACTCGTCGACCGCGTCCCAGCGCTCCTGGCTCATGTGACCGCCTCTCGCTCGGCTTGCGCTCGGGGCCCCCGCTCGCCGACGCTCATCAGCGCGAGTGGCACGCCGAGGCCCGCCTCGCGCCTGACGGTCGCGATCCGCCGGCCGGGCTGCACGGCGGCGCGGATCTCGCTGACGTGCGGCGCGAACGCCGCGACCGTGCGCTCGAGGTCCTCGGACAGCAGCGCGAGCCCCCAGAAGCGCGCGGGCCCGCCGGCGCGCCCGCCGCGCGCCACGACCTCCTCGGGCTCGGCCACCAGCTCGAGGATCTCGTGGCCGAGGCGGAAGAACGCCTGGCGCGGCGCGCCCGCGGGCGTCGGCTCCTCGCGCACCCTGCGCAGGTCCAGGCCCGCCTCCCGCAGCGCCGCGACGCTGCGCTCGAACGCCGGGGAGATCGCGACGACGTGGTCGATCGCGACCACCCCGTTGGGGTGCGCGGGCGCCGGCGCCGGCTCGGGAGCGTCGGAGACGCGCGTCGGCAGCCCGTCGAGATCGGCGCTCGCGATCCCGCGCAGCGACCAGCCGAGGATGCCGCGCGCCCGCTGCGCGCCGGCCGCCGCGGCGCCCTGCCCCGCGGCCCAATCGCCGGCTGCGTCCTCGCCGAGCAGCCGCACGCGCACCGCGCCCAGCCGGCACGCGTCGTCGGCCACGACGTAGCCATTCGCCGTCCAGGGGTCTGCCGTCGAAACCACCGCGAGCTCGTCGATAGTCGTAGTAGTCGAGCGGATCACCCTCTCCACGGGCGCGTGCCCCGGCTGGCGGCCGGCGCGACGCTAGAACTAGGGAGCGTGAACGCTACACCCCAGCTCAGCGAACGCCGGCGCATGACGATCCTCGCGATCTGCTGCATGAGCCTGCTGATCGTGGCGATGGACAACACGATCGTGAACGTCGCGCTGCCTTCGATCAAACGCGAGCTGCACGCGCCGCTGTCGGGTTTGCAGTGGACGATCGACGCGTACGTGATCGTGATCGCGAGCCTGCTGCTGCTGTCCGGCTCGACCGCCGACCGGCTCGGGCGGCGGCGCACCTTCCAGGTCGGGCTCGTGCTGTTCGTCGCCGGCTCGGCGCTGTGCTCGGCCGCGCCCAGCCTCGACTTCCTGATCGGCGCGCGCGCCCTGCAGGGCATCGGCGGCTCGATGCTCAACCCGGTGGCGATGTCGATCATCACCAACGTCTTCACCGACCCGCGCGAGCGGGCCCGCGCGATCGGCGCCTGGGGCGCGGTCGTCGGCATCAGCCTCGCGCTCGGCCCGATCGTCGGCGGCGCGCTCACCGAGTCCGTCGGCTGGCGCGCGATCTTCTGGATCAACATCCCGATCGGCCTCGCCGCCGTGGTGCTGACGGCGCTGTTCGTGCCCGAGTCGCGAGCCCCGCGCGCCCGGCGCATCGACCCCGTCGGCCAGCTGCTCGTGATCGTCACGCTCGCCTCGCTGACCTACGCGATCATCGAGGGTCCGCGCGCCGGCTGGGGCTCGGCGCAGACCGTCGCCACCTTCGCGCTGGCCGCCGCCGGGCTGGTCGGCCTGCTCCTCTACGAGCCCCGCCGCGAGGACCCGCTGATCGAGCTGCGCTTCTTCCGCAGCGCCCCCTTCTCGGGCGCGACCGTGATCGCGATCACCGCCTTCGCCGCCTTCAGCGGCTTCCTGTTCCTCAACACCCTCTATCTCCAGGACGTGCGCCACTACTCGGCGCTGGACGCCGGCCTGTGCACGCTGCCGATGGCCGTCGCGGCGCTCGCCTGCAGCCCGCTGTCCGGGCGCGCCGTCGGCGGGCGCGGCCCGCGGCTGCCGCTGTTCGTCGCCGGCGGCTGCATGATGGGCGTCGCGATCGTGCTGACGACGCTCACGCGCTCCACGCCGCTGGCGCTGCTGCTCGTCCTCTACGCCGTCTTCGGCGTCGGCTTCGGCAGCGTCAACCCGCCGATCACCTTCACCGCCGTCTCGGGCATGCCCAACAACCAGGCCGGCGTCGCCGCCGCCGTGGCCTCCACCAGCCGCCAGGTCGGCCAGGCGCTGGGCGTCGCCGTCACCGGCTCGATCCTCGGCTCGGCCGTCGGCACGGGCGTCGGCGGCCACCTCACCGCCGCCAGCCACCCCGCCTGGTGGCTGATCGCCGGCTGCGGCGCCTGCATCGTCGCGCTCGGCGCCGCCACCACCGGCGCCTGGGCCAGGCGCACCGCCCAGCGCGCCAGCACGCTGTTCGACGAAGACGCCGCGCCGCGGCCGGTCCCCGCATGAGGGCCAGGCTGCTGTGGGCCTTCCGCTACGCGCTGCCCACCGTCGTCACGCTCGCCGGCGTCGTGATCATGGCCTTCGGCAGCGAAGTCGACCTCGAGGGCGGCGCGAGCATCGTCAGCGCCGGCCTGGCGATCTACTTCGTCAACTGGCTGTTTCGCATCGGCGTCGAGGGCGACCGCGAGCGCGAGCGCGAGGACGCCGCCCGCGAGTACTTCGACCGGCACGGACACTGGCCAAGCTGACGCTCCCCGCTTTGTGCAACCGTCGAAGGCGATGGCGCAACGTCCGCGAGAGAATTCCTTGGTGAGCTCGGGGGTGCAGACACCGGCGATGGACGCCTATCGCCCGCAGGCGCCGTTCCTCGACGAGCTGTTCGAGCGCGACGGCACGCCGCGCTCGAGCGCGCGGGCGCTCGTCGAGGAGCTGCGCCGGCTCGGCCCCGAGGGCCTCGTCGAAGCCGGCCGGCGGCGCGACGCGATCTTCATGCAGCAGGGCATCACCTTCGAGACCAGCACCGGCGCGGGCGCCGGCGAGAGCAAAGAGCGGCCGTTCCCGCTCGACCTCGTCCCGCGCGTGATCAGCGGCCGCGAATGGCGCGAGATCAAGCGCGGCCTGGCGCAGCGCATCCGCGCGCTCAACCACTTCGTCGACGACGTCTACCACGCCCGCGAGATCGTCCGCGAGGGCCTCGTGCCGTGGCGCCTGGTCGCCTCCTGCCCGCACTTCGCGCGGGCCGTGCACGGCATCCGCCCGCCGGGCGGCGTGTACACGCACGTCGCCGGCTGCGACCTGGTGCGCCACAGCGACGGCACCTGGAAGGTGATCGAGGACAACGTGCGCATCCCCTCCGGCATCTCCTACGTGCTCGAGAACCGCGCCGCGATGGCGCGGCTGGTGCCCGAACTGTTCTCCTCCTACCGCGTGCGCCCCGTCGAGCACTACCCGCAGCTCTTGCTGCGCGCGCTGCGCTCGGTAGCGCCCTCGGCCGAGAGCGAGGCGACGGTCGTCGTGTGGACCCCCGGCCCCGCCAACCCCGCCTACTTCGAGCACGCCTTCCTCGCCCGCCAGATGGGCGTCGAGCTGGTCGAGGCCTCCGACCTAGTCGTGCGCGACGACGTGCTCTACATGCGCACCACGCGCGGCCTGGAGCGCGCCCACGCCGTCTACCGGCGCCTGGACGACGACTTCGTCGACCCGCTCGAGTTCCGCGCCGACTCGCTGCTCGGCGTCCCCGGGCTGGTGCGCGCCTACCGCGCCGGCAGCGTCGCGATCGCCAACGCCTTCGGCACCGGCGTCGCCGACGACAAGGCGATCTACTGCTTCGTGCCGGACATGATCCGCTTCTACCTCGGCGAGGAGCCGATCCTCGAGAACGTACGCACCTACCTGCTGTCGGACCCTGAAGTGCTCGAGCACGTGCTCGCGCGCCTGGAGCAGCTCGTCGTCAAGCCCACCGGCGAGTCCGGCGGGCGCGGCGTGATGATCGGCCCGCACGCCTCCGAGCAGGAGCTGGCGCGCATGCGCCAGGTGATCAGCGCGCACCCCGAACGCTGGATCGCCCAGGACGTCGTGCGCCTCTCGACCGTCCCGACCGTCTGCCCCGACGGCACGCTCCAGCCGCGCCACGTCGACCTGCGTCCCTTCGCCGTGTTCGGCGAGCGCATCGACATCGTGCCCGGCGGGCTCACGCGCGTCGCGCTCGAGGAGGGCTCGCTGATCGTCAACTCCTCCCGCGGCGGCGGCTCCAAGGACACCTGGGTGCTCGAGGACGCCGACGACGCCGAGCGTCCGGGCGGCGGCTGGGCGGGCGGGTTTCCCATCGCGGACACCCAGCCGCCGGCCCTGCCCGACCTCAGCTACGGCGCCTGGACCGGCCAGCAGCAGCAACAGCAGCAGTCGCGCTGATGCTCGCGAGGATCGCGCACGAGCTCTACTGGCTCGGCCGCAACCTCGCGCGCGCCGAGTTCACCGCGCGCGCCGTCGAGGCCGTCTTCCAGGCCGAGCTGCAGGGGACCTCCGACACGACCCCCGGCGTCAGCTTCGGCTCCGGCGGCCTGCTGGCGATGTTCGGCGACGCGGCCCCCGGGGCCGGCGCCCAGCGCCAGCCGGGCGAGGACGACGAGCCGCGCCTCACGGGCGCCGCCAACGGGCACGGCCTCGGCGGCCGCGCGCTCGGCCAGCTCACCCTCGACCCCCACCGCCCCGGCTCGATGCTCGCGTCGATCGAGCGCGCCCGCGAGGGCGCGCGCACCGTGCGCGACGTGATCAGCGCCGAGATGTGGGAGGCGATCAACACCACCGCGCTCGGCCTGCGCGGCGGCGGCCAGCCCGGCTGGGCCGCGCCCGCGGGCCCCTCGCTGGCCTCCCAGTACGTCAAGGAGCGCACCGCGCTGATCTGGGGCGTGGCCAACCGCACGATGCTACGCGACGAGGCCAAGTGCTTCCTCGACGCCGGCGGGCTGATCGAGATCTCCGACATGGTCCTGCGCATGCTGCGCGTCGCCCTGCCCGTCGGCGAGGCCGGCCCGGCCGACGGCCAGGCGCTGATCCTGCTGCAGGCCGTCGGCGGCTTCCACGCCTACCTGCGGGCCGTCACCGCGCCCCCCAACGCCCACCCCGTCGCCCGCTTCCTGCTGTTCGAGCGCGCCTACCCGGACAGCGTCGCCGCCTGCGTGGACTCGCTGCACGAGGTCTTCACGACGGCCGACGCGAGCCCGCGCAACTCCAAGCCCGTGCTGCGTGTCAGTAGGCTGGCCGCCGACCTCGACTTCCAGCGCCGGGCGCTGCCCGACGGTGCGCAGCTGACAGGCATATGCGAACAGACCCAGCAGGAGCTGAGCCGCATCGACCAGGACGTCGCCGAGCGTTACTTCTCCGGCGCCGCCTCCAGCGCCGCCGTGGGCGTGCGGGGGTGAGCTAGCGCCATGCACTTCGCGATCCGCTTCCTCACCGAGTACCACTACGACGCGCCCGTCACCGACAACCTCAACGCGCTGCGCGTGCGCCCCGCCACCACCTCCACGCAGCGCTGCGACGAATTCCACACGCGCATCGAGCCGGAGGCGCGCGTCAGCCGCCACCTCGACTACTTCGGCACCGAGGTGATCGAGTTCGGGATCCCGACCAGCCACGAACAGCTCACGATCGACGTGCGCGCGCGGGTGGTCACGAGCGCCCCCGCCGAGCCGCCGGAGGGCTCCTGGGAGGATCTGCTGAGCCCCGCCTACGTCGACGCCGCCGGCGAGTTCGCGCTGCCCTGGCAGGACCAGCCCGCGATCCCCGGCATCGAGGAGCTGGAGCGGGCGCTCGTGGCCGACAGCCCGCTGGAGGCGCTCGCGCTGCTGTGCGAGCTCGTGCCCGACCGCTTCGAGTACCGCCCCGGCGCCACCTACGTCGGCTCGACCGTCGAGGAGCTGCTGGAGAAGGGCGCGGGCGTCTGCCAGGACTTCGTGCACCTCTCGCTGGTGCTGCTGCGCCGCCGCGGGATCGCCGCGCGCTACGTCTCGGGCTACCTGTGGGCGGCGCCCGAGGACGATGGCGCCGACTCGCTGGAGCTGGACACCCACGCCTGGCTGGAGGCGCTCCTGCCGAGCAGCGACGGCCACGGCGAGCCCGTGTGGGTCAGCGCCGACCCGACCAACCGCCGCCTCGCCGACGGCGAGACCCACGTAAAGATCGGCCACGGCCGTTTCTACGCCGACGTGCCGCCCGTCAAGGGGCTGTTCCGCGGGCCCGCCGAGACGGGCGCGAGCTCGCGGCTGGACGCGGCCGTGACGATGTCGCGCCTGGATCCGCAGACGAGCGCGCGGGCCTGAGGGCCGAAGCCGCCGGCGCCGGGCCGCGATCAGCGCACGCCGCCGCCTCGGCGCGAGCGATAATGCGCCGCTCGGCGAGCGCCGGGGCCCAGACATGAACGCGACCGCCCGAGCAACGAGCAGACACGCGCTGTGCGCCCTCGCGCTCTTGCTCGCGGTCGCGGGCTGCGCGCTGCGCGTCGCGCCCGCGCGAGCGGACGGCGACCCGGCGAGCGACGTGCTCGCCACCCAATCGTTCTTCGCCCCCGTCGACACGGGCTTCTCCACCGCGCAGCACGCCCGCCTCGTGTCGATCGTGGACGCGGCCGAACGCTCCGGCCTGCCCGTCCGCGTGGCGATCGTGCCGAGCGCCTTCGACCTGGGCGCGGTCACCGAGTTCTGGCACGAGCCGCAGACCTACGCCCACTTCCTGGGCATCGAGCTGTCGCTCGTCTACCACGGCCCGCTGCTCGTGGCGATGCCCAACGGGTTCGGCCTGTACTGGTCCGGCCACGCGACCGCGGGCGCCGAACGCGCGCTCGCGAGCATCCCCATCGGGCGCGGGGGCGCGAGCCTGCTGAACGCGATCCAGCGAGCGATACACGCGCTCGCGGCGAGCTCCGGCGCGAGCCTCGCGGCCGGCTCCGCGACGGCGGGGAGCACCGGCGCCAGCGACCTGCTCGAAGTGCTCGTCGCCGTCGGCACTGCGCTGGCGCTCGGGCTGGCGGCGGTCTTCGTCGCGGCGCAGCGGCGGCGGCGCACGGGCGAGGAGCGCACGCCACCGTCGTCGCGCGCCTGGCGGGGCACGCTCGCGTCGGCGCTCAGCTGGGGCCTGCCGGTCGTGGTGCTGGCGGCCGCGGCGGGCGTGATCGCGCATGCGCTCAGGCCCGGCGCTCCCCTGCGCGGGACGCGCACGCCGCAGGCCGTGGAAACCACCCCGTATGTCTTCGCGCCCGGCCAGAAGCGCGCCCCGAGCTTCGCGTTGAGCGACCAGGACGGCAGGCCCGTGTCGCTCTCGCAATACCGCGGGCGCAGCCTGCTGATCACGTTCGTCGACCCGCGCTCAGGCGAAGGCACGCCACCGTCGGTGGCGGCGCTCGGCCGGGCCGAGCGCGAGCTGCCCGCCGCGCGCCGGCCCGCGATCCTGGCGGTCAGCGTCGACGTCTACGCGGACGCGCCCGCGACCCTGCTGCGCGACATGGCCGCCTGGCACACCCCGCCGCAGTGGCGCTGGGTGGTGGGGCCGCCGGCTCGCCTGCGGGCCCTGTGGAACCGCTTCTACGTCGTCGTCGACGTCAAGCGCGAACGCGCCGGCGCGGCCACCGTCCACCGCGTCGTCCACTCGAAGATGGCCTACCTGATCGACCCGTCGGGATTCGAGCGGGCGCTGCTCGCGTGGCCGTTCGGCGCCAAGGAGATCGTCGGGGCCGTGCACGCCATGGAACGGGTGTGAGCCATCGAGCCGCCGGCCCGTGGCGTGCTCGGGACGCTGCTCGCGCTCGCGCTCTGCGGGTGCGCCGGCACGCGCACGCCGGCCGCCTCCGGCATCCCCCGCGCGGTGCTCGCGCAGACGCGGCCGATCGGTGCGGGCGCACGCTTTCGCCCGCCCGTCGCGGGCGCCCCCGACGGGGGCTGCACGAGCTCTCTGGGGAGCCGCTCGGCGGCGCACGTCGAGCTGTTCGCGCGAGGGCTCGTGGTGCTCGTGCCGGCCGGCATCGGCGCTCGCCCGCCGCTGCGCCTCGCTGACGGTCGCGTCCTCGCGGCCGCCTGCTTCGGCGCGGCCGTGACGCTCGAACCGACCGGGGTCGTGCTCGTGCGCCCGGGCGAGCGGGTGTCGCTCGGCGAGCTGTTTCGCGCCTGGGGGCAGCCGCTCTCGCGCACGCGGCTGGCCTCGTTTCGAGCCTCGGCGGGCGCGAGCGTGCGGGCGTTCGTGAACGGGCGAGCCTGGCGCGGCGCCCCGGCGCGGCTGCCGCTGCTCGCGCACGCCGAGATCGTCCTCGAGCTGGGGCCCTACGTGCAGCCCCACAGCTCCTACGCGTTCCCCGTGGACCCGGGCTCGACGAGCAGCGGGAACGAGCGGTCGGGACGCGCCGGCAGCAGGTAGTTGGCGCGCCGCAGGACGAAGATGAACGAGTTGATGCCGTTGTTGACGGTGTCGGTGATCGCCGGGTTCTCGAGCTGCGCCGAGCTCGCGTTCATCGCTTCCCTGGTCGCCACGAAGTCCCCGATCGAACGTTGCAGGGAGACGAAGTGCAGGCCCGCCTGGCCGCCGTCGACGGTGTCGAAGTCGCGGCGCAGGATTCGCGGGCGACCGTTTCGGCGAGCCTGGGCCGAGGTCTGCGCGTGCCCCACCGCGCCGTAGCCGCCGATCGCCTGCGCGAGCAGCCGCGGGTCGCCGGCGGCGTCGGTGGTGAAGCTCGCCACCTGGCTGGGCGTCACCTGCGGGGCGTACATCAGAGCCACCCGTTCGCGCTCGTCCATCTGCCCGTACCAGCTGTCCAGCCGCAGGCGCATGTAGCTGACCTGCATGGTCGTGCCCTGCGCGAAGCGGCCCCGCGCGATCGTCACGTCGGTCTCGCTCGCCTGGTTCTTGCGAAGGCCCGACTTGAAGCCCATGAACAGCGGCGCCTGCGCCGGCACCGGGTCCCCGGCCGGGATTCCGCCCACGCGCTGGTGGCGGGCCGGCAGCCCGGCGCCGGCGAAGCCGGTGCGGGTCTCCCGCCAGCGCAG
>DASZFZ010000048.1:0-29085 GCA_035939315.1 Solirubrobacteraceae bacterium
TGGCCGCCGGACATCTGCGACGGATGGTGGTCCATGCGGTGCCCCAGGCCGACCAGTTCCAGCAAGCGCACCCCCCGCGCGTGGGCGTCGGCATCGCCGATGTGGTGCAGCGAATAATCCAGGGGCATGGTCACGTTTTCCAGGGCGCTGGTACGCGGCAGCAGGTTGAAGCTCTGGAAGACGAAGCCGATCTTGCGGTTGCGCAGGTCGGAAAGGTCGTCCTCGTCCATCTGGCTGACGTCCACGCCGTCGATCGCGTAGCGGCCGCCGGTGGGGACGTCCAGGCAGCCGAGAATGTTCATCAGCGTGCTCTTGCCGCTGCCCGGGCTGCCCATGATCGCCACCAGATCGCCGCTGTCGACCCGCAGCGACACGTCGCGCAGCGCCCGCACGCGGATCTGGCCGACCTGGAAGACCTTGCTCACGTCGCGAACCTCGAGCACCGGGTGGGCGGGCGCCAGCGGGTTCGCTCGCGGGACGGCGCGCGCCGCCAGCGGGCGCTCGCGCGGGGCGCGCGGCGGCGTCGCCGAGCCGCGCGAGCGCGCCGGAAGACGCATCAGCCGCCGCCCCTGAAGAACGCGCCGCCGCCGGCGCCGGCGAAGCCGCCGCCCCCTGCGCCGGCGAAGCCACCGGCGCCGCCCAGGCCGGCGCGCCCGGCGAGTCTCGAGAGCACGTTGGTGGCGCTCGAGCTGGTGGCGGCGGCCGCCGGGAGCACCACCGTTTCGCCGGCCTTCAGCCCGCTCAGCACGATCGTCGAGGTGTTGCCCGCGAGGCCCGTGACCACCCGCTGGCGCACCTGCTTGCCGGCGCGCTCGACGGTGACCGTGTCGGCCGTGATCGCGCTGGTCGGCACGTTGATGCCTTCGGCCTGGTTGATGACCACTTCGGCGGTTGCGCTCATACCGAGCCTGATCCCCGGGGCGAGCTGGTCGAGCTGGAAGGTGACGTCGTAGCTGACCGCGCCGCTCGAGCTGCTGGACACCAACGCGACTTCGCTGACGTGCGCGGCCAGCTTGGTCGAGCTGAGCGCTTCGACGGTGACCGTGGCGATCTGCCCGGCCTTGACGTCGCCGATTTCCGATTCGCTGAGCGGCACGACCAGCTGCATCGAGCTGAGGTCGCTGAGCACGGCGAACGAGGAGCTTGAGGAGGAGTCGCCGGAGGCGGTGCTGCTGTTCGACGCGCCCGTGGTCGAGCGGCCGGTCGCGCCGGTCGCGCCGGTGCCGGTGGCGCCGGACGAGCTGCTCGCGCTCGACGACGCCCTGGTCGTGCCGCTCCCCGAGACCACTTCGCCGACCTGGCCGGCGAGCGAGACGATCGTGCCGCTCTCGGGGGCGTACAGCTTGGTGTCCTGGACGGCCTGTTCGTCGCTCTTGACCGTCAGCTGGTCGCTCTTGACGGCCGCCCTCGCGGAGGCCAGGTTGGCTTCGCGGGTGGCCGCGCTGATCGTGGCTTTCGGCGTCGAGGAGCCGGAGCCGGCTTCTTTGCTCTTGCGTTCGCGCTCGCCTGTCGTGTCGCCGCTCGGAGCGGCGCTCGACGGAGCGGTGGTCGTCCGCTTCCCGGCGCTCGGCGTAGTCGTGGCGCTCGGCGCGGTGGAGCTCGGCGTGGTTGCGCTCTGTGTCGTCGTGCCGCTCGGCGCGGTCGCGCTCGGCGCGGTGCCGGTCGGCGTCGCGCTGGCTGGCGTGGTGGTGGCGTCGGTGGGCGTGGTGCCGGCCGCAGTGCTCGCGCCGCCCGGCACGGAGTAGGCGGCGTCGACGATCCGCGAGGGCGCTTCGCCGCGATACGCGGCCGCGCTGGCGCCGCCGGTGCCCGAGTCGCCGCCGGTCGAGCTTTCGCCGTCGGTTTCTTCCTCCTTGGCGAGGTTGGCTTCGGCGGACTGCAGGCTGGCCTTGGCCTGTTCGAGCGTCACTTCGGCGCTCTGCGGGTCGAGCGAGGCGATCAGCTGCCCCTGGGTGACGTGCTCGCCCTGGGCCACGTAGATGCCCGTGACGGTGCCGCTGGTCTTGAAGCCGAGGTTCAGCTGGCTGGCGGCCTGCAGGTTGCCGCTGCCGGAGACGGTCGACTGCACGACGCCCTGGGCGACGGTGGCCGTGCGTGTGACGGTCCCCTGGCTTTCAGACGTCGGTCCGACGACGAGGATGGCTGCGACGATCGCGCCTGCGCAGGCCAGGCCCAGTGCGTACACGGGCCAGGATGGTCTGGTGCGCTTGGTCATCTATCTACTGTCACATCGTCGGCGAGGGCCGTAAGAGGGGGCGAAGAAAGCCTGCAAGTGGGCATTAACTTCCGATAAAGCGCACAGTCGCTTTTCTTTAGGCGCTGATGCCTCTGCGATGATCACGGGCGATGCGGACACGTGGCGGGATCGACCTGGGCGGCACGAAGATCCAGGCGGCCGTGCTCGACGAGCGCCACGAGGTGCTCGGGCAGGCGCGCCGGGCGACGCCGACCAGCGGCGGACCGGCGGACGTCGCGCGGGAGATGCAGGCGGCGCTCGAGCAGGCCGCGCAGGCGGCCGGCGTCGAGGTCGGCGCCCTGAGCGGCGTCGGCGTCGGCTCGCCGGGCACGATCGGAGCGGACGGCAGCGTGACGAGCGCGCGCAACCTGCCCGGATGGGAGGGCACCTTCCCGCTGGCCGCCACGCTCGAGTCGGCCTTCGGCTGCCCCGTGGCGGTCGGCAACGACGTGCAGGTCGCGACCAACGCCGAGTTCCAGCTCGGCGCGGCGCGGGAGTACGAGTCGGTGCTCGGCGTGTTCTGGGGCACGGGGGTCGGCGGCGGGCTGATCCTCGAGGGCAGGCCCTGGACGGGGCGCGGCGGCGCCGGCGAGATCGGCCACGTCGTGGTCGAGATCGACGGCGCGCGCTGCACGTGCGGGCGGCGCGGGTGCATGGAGGCGTACGCGGGGCGCGCGGCCATGGAAGCGCACGTCAGCGAGCAGCACGAGCAGAAGGGCCGCAAGACGGATCTGTTCAAGCTGATGCGCGAGCGCGAGCGCACGCGCCTGACGAGCGGCATCTGGGCGCGCGCGCTGGACCGCGGCGACAAGCTCGCGGAGCACACGATCGAGCGCGCGGTGCGCGCGCTCGGCGCCGGGATCGCCTCGGTCGTCAACGTGCTCGACGTCGAGGGCGTGATCATCGGCGGCGGCCTCGGCGTGCGGCTCGGCAAGCCCTACACGCAGAAGATCGCCATGGCGATGCAGCCGCACCTGTTCGCCGATTCGCGCCCGCCGCGAGTCGAGGTCGCGGCGCTCGGGGACCTCGGCGGCGCGATCGGCGCCTCGCTGCTGCTCGGCGCGGCTACAGGCCCGCGAAAGTGATCGCCACGAGCGCGATCGACAGGGTGGAGCTGACCGCCACCGTCACGGCTGCCGCGCGATCGAGCGCGCCGCGGCTGCGCCGCTCGCCCATCACGCTCGCCGAGCGCGCCAGGCGCCAGATGAAGAACAGGTTGATCGGCAGCAGGAACCCGTTGATCACCTGCACGCCTACGAGCAACGCGATCACGGGTACGCCGGGGATCACCGCGACCAGGGCGCTGAGCAGGATCATGCCCGTGATCATGTTCACGAACACGGGCGCCTCCTCGCGGCGGCGCCCGATGCCCTTCTCGTAGCCGAGCGACTCGGCGACCACGTAGGAGGTGGCGATCGGCAGGATCGCGGCGGCGAGCAGGCTCGCGCCGAGCAGGCCGACGCCGAACAGCACCTCGGCGTAGCGCCCCGCGAACGGGTTCAGCGCGCGCGCGGCTCCTGCCGCCGAGGAGATGTTGTGGACGCCGTGCGTGAACAGCGTGGCGCCGGTGGCGATGATGATGAAAGAGGCGACGACGTTGGCGAAGACCGCGCCCGCGACCGCCTCGCGCTCCTCGTGGGGGAGCTCCTCCTCGCGCACGCCGCGGTCGACGACCGCCGACTGCAGGTACAGCTGCATGTACGGGGTGATCGTCGTGCCGGCGGTGGCGATCAGCAGCACCAGGAAGGCCGAGTTGCCCTGGATGTGCGGCACCACGAGCGCCTTGCCGACCGCGCCCCAGTGGGGGTGGGCGAGTATCGCGGCGATCGGGTAGGCGAAGAACGGGATCGTGAACCAGATGAAGATGCGCTCGGCGCTGCGGTAGGAGCCGCGCACGATGATCATCCAGATTCCGAGCGCCGCGATCGGCACCGAGACCTGGACGGGCACGCCCGCGAGCCCCAGCGCCGCGCCGATGCCGACGAAGTCCGATACGCAGATGCCGCAGTTGGCGATCAGCACGGCGCTCGTGGCGAGCACCGACCAGCGGATCCCGTACTCCTCGCGGATCAGCTCGGCGAGCCCCTTGCCGGTGACGACGCCCATGCGGGCGGCGAGCATCTGCACGAGCGCGAGCGAGATCGTGATCAGGACCATCGTCCACAGCAGCTCGTAGCCGTACTTCGCGCCGACGGACGAGTAGGTCGCGATGCCGCCCGCGTCGTTGCCGGCGTTGGCGGCGATCAGCCCCGGCCCGAGCAGGCCGAGCAGCGCGAAGACGCGAGCGCGGCGGGGGTTAAGGCGCGCAGGCAGACGCGGTCGGCCGCGAGAGGCCAACCTGATACGGCGCATGACGGGCGGTACTCGGACCGCCATCTCGATGTCCGCTCAGCGACTGCACGGGGGCAAGTCTATTAGTCCTCGCCAAGCAGCCCGAAGCGCCGGCGCCAGCCACGGGGGAGCATCGCCCCGAGCACGTCGTCGACGGTCACCACGCCGAGCATGTGCCCGTCCTTGTCGGCCACGGGGGCCGAGGTGAGGTTGTAGTCGGCCATCACCCGCGCGAGTTCCTCGAAGGAGGCGTCGGGAGGCAGGCACGGCGTCTCGTGTTTGACGATGCTCGACAGCCTCCGGCCCGGCTCGGCGCGCACGAGCTCGGTGACCGCGACGCCGCCTTCGAGCGAGCCGTCCGGCGAGCGCACGAACACGGTCGTGAGCACCTCGGAGGCGATCTTGCTGGAGCGCACGGCCCGCAGCGCGTCGGCGGCGGAGGTGGCGCCGCCGAGCAGCACGAAGTCGGGGCTCATCAGGCCGCCCACCTCGGCCGGGTCGTAGCCGAGCAGCGCGCGAACCTTGATGCGGTGCGCGACGGGGAGCATCGCGAGCACCGGCTCGCGGCGGTCCTCGTCGAGCTCGCCGAGCACGTCGGCCGCGTCGTCGGGGGCCATGCGGGCGAGGATCTCGGCCACCTGGGCGTCGCTGCGATCCTCGAGGAACTCGCGCTGGTGCTGGTCGTCGAGCTCCTCGAACACGTCAGCCTCGAGCTCGCGGTCGTCGTCGCCGACGGCCTGGATGATCTCCTCGCCCTCGCGCCGCGAGGCCGCCTCGACCAGGTCCGCGATCTGCGCGGGATGCAGCTTGGCGAGCTTGGGGTGGGGGACGCGCAGGCGCACCGTCGGGACGTGCCCGACGAACGGCTCGACGCCGGCCCAGTCGAGGAACTCGCCGGTCGCGATGTGCGCTCCGAGGGGCTTTGGCAGCAGCCGGCGCAGGCCCCCGCGTGGGCCCGTGTCGACGCCGACGACGCGCCAGGAGCCGGCGACGAGCGCCAGCTCGATCTCGTTGGCGCGCACCAGCCGGGCGCCCTCGACGTTGATCAGCTGCCGGTCGAGCAGGTCGCGGCGCAGCAGCACCTCGTCGGGGCGGCGCTCGAAGTGGCGCAGGTCGAGCTTGGCCTTGCGCAACACCACCCCGTCGGCGCTGATCTGGGAGACGCGATCGGCGCCGAGGAACGAGGGGCGGCCGGCGACGGTCACGAGAAACCCGGTGATCGGCGGGTAGCCGGCGCCGCCGAGCCTGACGATCAGGTCGGTGACCTTGCCGAGGCGCTCGCCGTCGGAGTCGCGCAGGGGGCTGCCGACCACGGCCGACAGGTGCAGTATCGGCGGCGCCTGCTGTGCGGCGGGCGTGCTCACGTCGTGAATCCTACGCCGGGGCCGCGACCGTGCGGCCGCGCCGGCGGGTGAGCGCGACGCGCGCCGGCATGCAGAATCTATGTTGCAAGCGTGCTCCCGTTCTGGATATCGATCGCCCTGCTGTCGCTCGCCCAGGGCGCGCTCGTGGCCGTGCCGGGGGCGCTCGCGGGCGCGTGGACGCGAAGGTTTCGCAGCCGCCGCTGGGCGGTCGTGCCGCCGCTGTCGATCGTGGCGTTCGTGTTCGGCGCCCGCGCCGCCGAACGGGCGAGCGCCCAGGGGCTGACCTACCTTGCGCTCGCCGCGGTGCCGCTGCTGGCGGCGCTCGCGCTGGGGTGGCTGGTGTGGAACGCCGGCCCGCCGCGGCTCGGGCGCGCGGCGCTCGTGGCGCCGCTGTTCGCGCTCGCCTGGGCCGACCGCGCGGGGCTGCCCGGCGAGGGCGCCGCGCTGCTGCTCTCGGCGCTCAGCTGCGCGGCCCTGGGGGTGCTGCTGGCAACCGTCACGCCGCCGAGCTGGCTGGCCGCCGGGATCGTCGCGATGGCGCTCGCCGACACCGCGCTGGTCGTCTCGGATCTGTTGCAGCGCCCCAACGACGCGCTCAACGCCGCACATCCGGTCGCGGGCCTGCCGCAGCTGCAGAGCGCCGTCTTCGGCTCGGCGGTGATGGGCTACGGCGACCTGTTCATCGCCGGCGCGCTCGGCGGGCTGCTGGCGGCCACGGCCGGGCGCCACGAGCAGCTGCGTGCCGCCGCGCTGACCGCGGCGCTGGCGCTGTGCGCCGACCTGCTGTTCTTCTTCGTCGACGAGCTGCCGGCGACGGTGCCGGTGGCGCTCGCGCTGCTCGCGACGCTCGTGCTCAGGCGCCGCGCGCGATCCGCACCGGCGCCGGGAACTCGGAGCGCCCCTCGGGAGCCCCGTCCCCGGGCTCGGGCGGCGCCGTGAGCGCGCGCGCGGTGATCTCGACCGCCGGCGGCGCCTGCACGGCCCGTTCGGAGGCCGCGCCCGCCTGCTCGATCCGGCGCACCTGGGGCATCACCCGCTGCTCGAACGAGCCGACCGCTTCGTTGTAGGAGCCTACGGCCGAGCTCAGCTGCCGGCCGACCTTCGCGAACGGAGACACGAAGCGCCCGAGGCGACTGTGCAGCTCGCGCGCGGACTCGGCGATCTCCCTGGCGGACTCGGCGATCAGCTCCTGGCGCCAGCCGTAGTGCACGGCCCACAGCAGCCCGATCAGCGTCGTCGGCGTCGCCAACAGCACCTGCTGTGCCACTCCGTGCTCGATCAGGGCCGGATCGGCGGCGAGCGCCGCCTGGTAGATGCCGTCGGAGGGCACGAACATCACGACGAACTCCGGCGTGCACTGGAGCTGGCCCTGGTAGCCCTTGGCGGCGAGCTTGCCGATGTGCTCGCGCGTCTGGCGCGCGTGGCGCGCCAGCTGGCGCTCGCGCTCGGCCTCGTCGGTCGCCTCTAGCGCCGACAGGTAGGCGTCGAGCGGCACCTTCGAGTCGACCACCACCAGCTTGCCGCCCGGCAGCCGCACGAGCATGTCGGGCCTGAGCGCGCCCTCGCCGGTTTGCAGCGTGTGCTGCTCGAGGAAGTCGCAGTGCGCCACCATGCCGGCCATCTCGACGACGTTGCGCAGCTGGATCTCCCCCCAGGAGCCGCGGGTCGCCGGCCGCTTGAGCGCCGCCACGAGGTTGCCGGTCTCCGCTCGCAGCGTGCCGACGCCCTCGCCGAGGTGGCGGATCATCTGCGCCAGCTCGCCCTGCGCGCGCGAGCGCTCGCGCTCCAGGCGCGCGATCTCGCCCTCCATGCGTCCGAGCTTCTCCTGCACGGGGCCGACCACGCCCTTGATCTCCTCGGCGCGGCGGGCCATCTCGCCGCTGGCGCGCTCCTCCTCGGCGCGGCGCGCCTCGGCGACCCGCTCGGCGAGCGCCTGGCCGGTCTGGGCGAGCACGTCGACGGAGATCGCCTTCAGGTCGTCGTGCATGCGCGCGCGACTCGAGCGCGCGAGCAGCACGCCGCAGGCTACGCCCGCTGCGAGACCCAGGATCAGTAGCACCATGTCCATCGTCGCCACCTCCGAAAACGGCTGGAAACTCGAACGAGCAAGGATGGCGCGTCGACCGGACGAGACTGCTTGGAGCGCCTCCGCGCAGGCGCTCCAAGCGGCGCTCACAGGCGCTTTTCCCTTACCGGACGCTTACACAACCGGGTTGACACCTCAAGCACCGCGGGCTATGCTCGTGGCAATCTCCCTGAGCCATCGCTCGGGGAGTCACGCATTGAGGGATGTATTCATTGAGGGGCTGCGCCTGCGGGCTTGGCCCGCACGTACATATTGGAGGATGTGACATGTCGGCCATGAATGGCTCTACTGTCGCGCTGCGCCTTTCTCGGCGCGCGGCAGGCTGCTGTGTGGCGCTCGCGTTCGCGCTGTCCGCATTCGTGCTCGCGCCGGTCTCGGCGCACGCCGCGGCGCCCCCCACGACGACCTACCTGGCGCTCGGGGACTCGATCTCGTTCGGCTACTCTGAGGAACGGTTCAACCTTCACTTCCCCACCGAGTCGCCGTCGTACTTCGAAGAAGGCTTCACCAACGACTTCGTGAAAGACCTCGCCAAGAACAGCGAGGTGGGTAAAAGCATCAGGCTCGTGAACGACGCGTGCCCCGGCGAGACCTCCGAGGGACTCATCGGTGAAAACCCGGAAGTCGGCGGCGAAGCCTCGACCGAGACGCTCGAAGAAGTCGAAGGCAAACCGGCGGAACGGTTCCCTGCCGGCGGCTACCAGGGGATTGGTGACTACCACCCCTGCAAATACACCTTCGAGAACCACCTGCCGCTGCACAACGGCGGCTACCTCAACGGCGGCAAGGAAGTCTCACAGCTCGAAGAGGCAATCTCCTCGATCGAGTCGAAAACCAGCCCGGTCCAGGCGATCACGCTGAACATCGGCTCCAACGACCTGCTCGCCGGCGTCACGCAGTGCGAGGACGAACACATCACCGAAGGTGAGGCCGTGATCCTGAAATGCATCTTCGAACGGGGCGAAAAAATCGTCGCGCCGAAGATCGTCAGCGACCTCGCCGACACCATCGGCGTGATCGACCACGTCGGCTACAAAGGCCCGATCGTACTGTTGGGCTTCTACAACCCGAACGCGTTCGTGCTTCCGAAAAGCGATCTCGCCGTGGAGGCGCTGAACAAAGCGATCGAAACGGAACTGCTTCCCGGCCTGGCCGAGGAGGGCATCACGAACGTGGCATACGCCAACCCGTTCTCCGTCTTCAACGCGGGCGCTCCGACAACAAGCTCGGAAGGCAACGGTAAAGCCGAGCTGAAAGCCATCTGCAAGTTCACCGAAATGTGCAACCCGAACGACCCGGGCGGCAAAAGCGACGACGGTGACATTCACCCGTCACCGACCGGCTACAAAGAGCTCGGCAAACTCGTCAACAAGGCATACCTGGAACTGGTCGCCAAAGGCGTCTAGTCGTTAGTTCCTGAAACGTCGAGGGGGCGTCCGGCTAGCTGGCCGGGCGCCTCCTTTGCGTCTCGTACTCGCGCGCCGTCGCCGCGAGGATCCCGAGCATCGCCGGCGCGGCCGGCACCAGGCGCGCGCCCTCGGGGACGGCGGCGACCACACGCCGTACGGGCGGGGCGGGGGACAGCGTGCGGATCGCGACCTGCTCGCGGACGGTCGAGAGCGCGAGCTCGGGGATCAGCGCGACGCCCACGCCGGCGGCGACCAGCCCCTGGATCGTCTGGAAGTCATCGCTTTCGAAGGCGACGTTGGGCTCGAAGCCGGCCGCGTGGCAGACGCGCACGACGTGGCGTGCGCCGGGGCTCGCGCGCGAGGTCTGCACCCACGCCTCGTCGGCCAGGTCGGCCAGCCGCAGCCGCGTCTTGGACGCGAGCGGGTGCGCGCGCGGCAGCGCCAGGTACATCGGATCCTCGAGCAGCTCCGTGCGCGCGAGCTCCTGCGCGAGGCTGCGCTCGCCCGCGAACTCGAACAGCAGCGCGAGGTCGAGCTCGCCGGCGCGCAGGCGCGGCGCGATCTCCTGCGGCTCGCCCTCGGCGAGCGTCAGCTCGACGTCGGGGTAGGAGGCGCTGAAGGTCGCGATCGCGAGCGGCATCAGCGTCGCCCCGGCGCTCGGGAAGGACGCCACGCGCAGGCGCCCGCCGCGCAGCCCGGCGATCTCCGCCAGCGAGTCCTCGGCGGCCTGCAGGCGGGCGAGGATGCCGTCGGCGTGGCCGACGAGCGTCTGTCCGGCCGCCGTCAGGCTGACGCCGCGCGGATGGCGCTCGAGCAGCGCCATCCCGGCTTCGCGCTCGAGCGCGGCGATCTGCTGGGAGACGGCCGACTGGGTGTAGGCGAGCTCCTGCGCCGCCGCCGACAGCGAGCCGCGGTAGGCGACCTCTCGCAGGATCTTAAGCCGGACCACATTAAGCATAAGCAGTACTAATGATAGCTATCAAAACAATCATTGGAGCTGATGGCAGGAAAGTGTCAAGCTCGAGCGGAATCAGTTCGACAAAGGATGCGACCAAAGCAACCGCCGGCCGGCTCCGACGGCCGATCTCTAAACAGGAGGAACTTCAGATGTCAGTCAAAGTGATCGTCTCCTACGACGGGACCGCCAACGAGGACGACGCGATCGCGCTGGGCCGCCTGTTCGGCCGCGCCGGCGCCGAGGTCTCGCTGGCGTACGTGCGCCACGCGCACGAGACCGACGCGAACCGCGAGCAGGCCGTCGAAGCCCAGGCCCACGGCCTGCTGCAGGGCGGCGTCGACCTGCTCGGCGACGCCAAGGCCCAGCTGCACGTCGTCACCGACCGCTCGACTCCCGAGGGGCTGCGGCGGCTGGCCGAGACCGAGGGCGCGGACGTGATCGTGTTCTGCTCGGACTCGCACACCGCCAAGGGCCACATCTCGATCGGCAACTCGGCGGAGCGCCTGCTCGAAGGCGGCACGAGCGCGGTCGCGATCGCGCCGGTCGACATCGCCGAGCGCATCGACGGCCAGGTCAAGAACATCGTCGCGGTCGGCGACGCCGAGGGCGGCGCGCGCGCGACGGCCGAGGCGCTCGCCAAGGCGCTCGGCGCCGCCGTCGCGCCGGTGCTCGACGAGCACACCGACCTGCTGGTCGTCGACTCGCGCGAGCAGGCCGGACAGGGGCGCGTGTCGCTGAGCTCATCGGCCACGCACCTGATCGAAACGGCCACCTGCCCGGTGCTGGTGCTCGCGCGCGGCGTGAGCCTGTCCTTCAGCGCCGCGGGCGCCGCCGCGGTCGCCTAGCAGCGGATCCGCACGGCGTTCGCGCCGGCGCGCGCGTCGCGTCCTCGCTCAGGGGCGCGGCCGCGCGCGCCGGTAGCGCACGAGCGCCGCCAGCAGGTCGAGCGACCCGCCCACGAGGTGGCCGAGCGGGCCGGTCCAGATCCAGGTCTCCGCGCGTCGCGGCGGAGCGGGGGAGCGCGGGCGCCTCACGCGACGCACGGTATCGTGGCGTTCGTGCCGAACCGCGAGACCCTCGCAGCGCCCGCGTCGAACCGGCCGGCGCTGAAGACGACCGTCACGGAGCTGGGCGACTCGCGCGTGCGGCTGCAGGTGCAGGTTCCGCCCGAGGAGCTCGAGCGCCGGCTGGAGAGCAAGGCGCGCCAGCTCGGCCGCGAGCTGAAGCTCCCCGGCTTTCGCCGCGGCAAGGTGCCGGCGCCGCTGGTGATCCGCCGCGTGGGCCGCGAGGCGGTGCTCGACGAAGCCGTGCGCGACACGCTCTCGAGCTGGTACTCGGACGCGATCGAGCTCGCCGGCGTGGTGCCCGTGGGCGACCCCAAGCTCGACCTCGGCGAGCTGCCCGTCGCGGGGCAGGCGCTCGAGTTCTCGATCGAGATCGGCGTGCTGCCCAAGGCCGAGCTCGGCGAGTACAGGGGCCTGGAGGTCGGGCGGCGCGAGCCCGAGGCGGCCGAGGAGGACGTCGAGCGCGAGATCGCGGCGATGCGCGAGCGCCTGGCGCGCCTGGAGACCGCCGAGCGCCCCGCGGCGAGCGGCGACTTCGTGGTCGTCGACTACGTGGGCTCGCTGATCGAGGAGGACGAGCTCCGACCGTTCGCGGGGGGCGAGGGTCGCGACCAGCTGATCGAGCTCGGCTCCGGCAACCTGATCCCCGGCTTCGAGGAGGGGCTGCTCGGGGCGAGCGCCGGCGAGAGCCGCACCGTGTCGCTGAGCTTCCCCGCCGACTACGGCAACGAGCAGCTCGCCGGTCGCGAGGCGTCGTTCGAGATCGCCGTCAAGGAGGTCAAGCTCAAGCAGCTGCCCGAGCTCGACGAGGACTTCGCGGTCGACGCCGGCTTCGACGACATGCAGGAGCTGCGCGAGGACATCCGCGCGCGCCTGCGCGAGCTCGACGAGACGCGGGCGCAGGGCGAGTTCCGCCAGGCGGCCCTCGACGCCGCTGTGGCGGGGGCGCGCGTGGCGCTCACGCCCGAGCTGGTCGCGGCGCGCGCCAGGGAGATGTGGGAGCGGATGTTGCACTCGCTCTCCCACCGCGGGATCACGCGCGAGGCCTACCTGCGCGTGATCGGGCGCGAGGAGGCCGAGGTGCTCGCCGACATGCAGGCCGATGCGGAGCTCGCGCTGCGCCGCGAGGCGGTGCTGACGGCGATCGTGGCGGCCGAGCAGATCGCGCCACCCGACGAGGACGTGCTCGAGGCGCTCGCGCCGACCGCCGAGCGGGAAGGCGTCGAGCCCGAGGAGCTGCTCGCGCGGCTGCGCTCGGCCGGACGCCTGGAGGAGACGCGCGAGGACCTGGCGGCGCGCCAGGCGATCGACCTGGTCGCGGCCGCCGCCACGCCGATCCCGATCGAGCAGGCCAGGGCTCGCGAGCAGCTGTGGACCCCGGAGAAGCCCGGGGCCGACGGCGAGGCGCCGCCGGCGCGACTGTGGACCCCAACCGACCCGACCTCGGCCAGCTAGCCTTCTAAAGGATTTAGGCGGGCGAGGCGAAACAAAGGCAGACCATGGACCGGAAGCGAGGACGATGAGCCCACTTGTACCGATGGTCGTCGAGCAGACCTCGCGCGGCGAGCGCGCGTTCGACATCTACAGCCGCCTGCTCAACGAGCGCATCATCTTCCTGGGGACGCCCGTCGACGACCAGATCGCCAACCTGATCGTCGCCCAGCTGCTGCACCTGGAGTCCGAGGACCCGGAAAAGGACGTCTCGCTGTACATCAACTCGCCCGGCGGATCGGTGTACGCGGGCCTCGCGATCTACGACACGATGCAGTTCATCAAGCCCGACGTGCAGACGATCTGCGTCGGCATCGCGATGTCGATGGGCGCGCTGCTGCTGGCGGGCGGCGCCGAGGGCAAGCGCATGGCGCTGCCGAACGCGAAGATCCTGATCCACCAGGTGTCCTCGAGCTTCCAGGGACAGGCGACCGACATCGAGATCCACGCCAAGGAGATCATCGACGTGCGCCGGCGCCTGGACGAGATCATCGCCAAGCACGCCCACAAAGACCTGGAGCAGGTTCGTAGGGACACCGAGCGCGACTACTTCATGAGCTCGGAGGAGGCGAAGGAGTATGGCATCATCGATCGGGTGATCTCCGAGCATTAGCGCCGGAGAGGCACGGGCAAGGGCGCGGGCTCAGGGAGGACAGCAAGGGATATGGCCAGACCCACAGACTCCAACGAGCAGCTGCTGTGCAGCTTCTGCGGCAAGTCCCAGCGCCAGGTCAAGAAGCTGATCGCCGGCCCCGGCGTCTACATCTGCGACGAGTGCATCGACCTCTGCAACGAGATCATCGACGAGGAGCTCTCAGCGCCGCCGGCGTTCGACATCGAGAACCTGCCCAAGCCGCGCGAGATCTACGAGGTGCTCGACGAGTACGTGGTCGGCCAGGACCCGTCCAAGCGCACGCTCTCGGTGGCCGTCTACAACCACTACAAGCGCGTGCAGATGATGACCGCGGGCGACTCGGACATCGAGCTGCAGAAGTCCAACATCCTGCTGCTGGGCCCGACCGGGTGCGGCAAGACGCTGCTCGCGCAGACGCTGGCGCGGATCCTCAACGTGCCCTTCGCGATCGCCGACGCGACCGCGCTGACGGAGGCCGGCTATGTCGGCGAGGACGTCGAGAACATCCTGCTGAAGCTGATCCAGGCCGCCGACTACGACGTCAAGAAGGCGGAGACGGGGATCATCTACATCGACGAGGTCGACAAGATCGCGCGCAAGGCCGACAACCCCTCGATCACGCGCGACGTCTCCGGCGAGGGCGTGCAGCAGGCGCTCTTGAAGATCCTCGAGGGCACCCAGGCCTCGGTGCCGCCCCAGGGCGGACGCAAGCACCCGCACCAGGAGTTCCTGACGATCGACACGACCAACGTGCTGTTCATCTGCGGTGGCGCGTTCGCCAACCTCGACAAGGTGATCGAGCGGCGCATCGGCCACAAAGGCGTCGGCTTCGCCGCCGCGATCGAGGCCAAAGCCGAGCGCGACACCGGCGAAGTGTTCGAGCAGTGCCTGCCCGAGGACCTGATCGAGTACGGGCTGATCCCCGAGTTCATCGGCCGCCTGCCGGTGATGAGCGCCGTGCACCAGCTCACGCGCGAGGACCTCGTCTCGATCCTGGTCGAGCCGCGCAACGCGCTGGTCAAGCAGTTCCAGCGCTTCTTCGCCTTCGACGGGATCGAGCTCGTGTTCTCCGAGGACTCGCTGGTGGCGGTCGCCGAGCGGGGCCTGGAGCGCGAAACGGGCGCGCGCGGCCTGCGCTCGATCATCGAGGAGATCCTGCTCGAGGTCCAGTTCGAGCTGCCCTCGCGCCGCGACGTGAAGAAGTGCGTGGTCACCAAGGAGACGGTCGAGAAGGGCCTCACGCCGACGCTCGTCACCGAAGCCGCGCCCGAGGACGCGGTCGAGTCGACGCTGCGCGAGGAGTCCGCCTAGCCGCTTTGTTGTGACTGTCGCGTGACCCACGCTTGACAGTCACTCCGCTTTTGTTTACGTTAGCCCGCGATCGGCGGTCGCAGCGTGGAGGGACTGCTGTGGCATATAGAGCCGTCGTCGGCGGTGGACGTGCCACCGGCGCCGGCGCAATCGCGTGAGGAGGGGATGGGCATGAGGCTCAGGGCTACCGATGACGGATCTGGCGCTCGCCGCCGCTCGGGGAGCGGCCGTGCGGTGAAGCTGCGGAGAGCTGGGATGACGGGGGTCTTGGCCGTGCTCGCGCTGGCCTTCGCCGGCCTGCTCGCGGCGCCGGCGCTCGCGGCGCCGTCGGTGGGATTCGGTTGGGGCGGCCTGGGTGGCTGGGGCCAGCTCGGCGACGGCAAATACGGGCCCAGCCCGATTCCGGCTCGGATCGCCAACCTCGAAAACGTCGTGTCGGTGTCCGTGGGCAGCGGCGCCGACGGGCTCGCGCTGCTGGCCAACGGCACGGTCTGGGGGTGGGGAAGGAACTCCGGCGAGGGTGACCTGCTGCTGTCGAGCAAGTCCGTGAGCACCGTGCCCGTACAGGTGCCGGGGCTCAGCGAAGTGACGGCCGTCGCGACCGACGGGTTCACGGGGCTCGCGCTGTTGCGCGACGGGGCCGTGATGGAATGGGGCATTCGCCCGAACGGCAACGAAGTCCAGAAGAAACCGGAGGCGGTCGGCGGCCTCAGCGGCGTCGTCGCGATTTCCGCCGGCGCTGGCCTACGGCTCGCGCTGCTGTCCAACGGGACCGTGATGGCGTGGGGCACGAACCGCTTCGGCCAGCTCGGCGACGGCACCACCACGGCGAGCGAAACGCCGGTTCAGGTGCACGGTCTCAGCGAAGTGACGGCCGTCGCGGCCGCCCAGGGCGAGTTCGCCCTCGCGCTGCTCGCCGACGGCGAAGTCCGCGCGTGGGGCAGGAACGAGGAAGGCGCGCTCGGCGCCGCCTGCGGCGGCTGTGAAGACAGCACGCTCCCGCTCGCCGTGGAAGGCGTCAGCCACGCCACCGCCATCTCCGGCGGCCACGGCTCGGGCTATGCGTTGCTGAGCGGCGGCGAAGTCGCGGCCTGGGGAGGGAACGGCATCGGCCAGCTCGGCGACGGCAACACCAAACGTGTGACGGGACCGGTGACGGTCACCGGGCTGAGTGGAGTCACGGCGATCGCGGCCGGCAACGAATTCAGCCTGGCGCTGTTGGAAGGCGGAAACGTGGTCGCGTGGGGCGGCAACGTCACCGGAGAGCTTGGCAACAACAAGGAACCGGGCTCGTCGGGCAGCTCCATCTTCTCGCCCTCACCTGTGCCCGTGTGCGGGCTGGAAGACGTCAGCGGGATCGACGCCGGCTTCGACACCGCGTTCGCGTGGGGCCCCGCGGGGGAAGGGTGCAAGGACGAACTGAGCATCCGGCCGTTGGCGGAATTCGGGCGCTGCCTGCGCGTCGCCGCCGGCACCGGGCGCGAAGTTCCAGGATGCTCGCTCACCGGCGAACTGGAAGGCCTGGGCTCGTTCGAATGGTATCCGGCGTCCGGCGGCACGAAGCCGCTGGAAAAGTCGGGGCTCACGCTCGCGGGACGCACAGGGCTCGAGCTCGAAACGGCGCACGGCACGAAGATCTCCTGCTCGGGCGCCGCCGGCGAAGGCGAATACACGGGGGTGACGAGCGTCGCGGTGGGCACGCTCGTGCTCACCGGTTGCAAAGAGGCGAAAGGCGGATCGTGCTCGAGCGCCGGAGCGGGCGCCGGGGAGGTACAGCTCCCCGCGCTGGACGGCCAGCTCTCGCAGTACTCGGTCGAGAAGAGCCTCGACACGGCCGAGGGCGTCGAGCTGAGCCCGCCGGCAGGCGAGGCCTTCGCCGAATTCACCTGCGCCGGCGTGCCGGTCACCGTGCAGGGCTCGTTGATCGCGCAGGTGAAGATCGTCAACGAGACGATCAAGACGAACACGTGGATCCTCGCCGAGACCAAAGGCGTCCAGAACCCGGTCGAATTCACCGGCGCGCCGGAAGCGAGGCTGACGGCGAAGGTGGGCGCCGGCTCCGATGAATCCGCCGGCGTCAAGGCCAAGCTGTCGGTCGCCAACGCGGAAGCCGTCGAGGTCCGGTAGGGGCGCGGTTCGCGACGCGCCCGGCGCGTGTCGCTTAGGCCCCGGCGCGGCGGTGAGGCCGCGCCGGGATCGCGCGGCACGAGCGAGTACCATCGCGTCTGTGTTCAAGCGCGGGTCCCAGCCCAAGTCCACGCTCGAGCGCGTACGTATGCTGCCGTGGGTGGCGATCGCGCAGGGCGCGGTCGTGATCGCCCGGCGCTGGCGCTCGCTGGCGCCCAAGGACCGCGCCCGCCTCGGCGGGCTCGCCCGCGCCTCGCAGGGGCGCCCCTCGAACCTCAGCCGCAAGGAGCGCGCCGAGCTGCGCGCGCTCGTCGGCAAGCTCGACCCGGTCGGGCTCGGCCGCGAGCTGTTCGCCCGCGGCGGCCGCGGTGGCCGGCGCGGGCGCCGCCGCGGCCGCCGCGGCACGCGCGCGTGAGCGAGCGCTCGATCTTCACCGAGGCGCAGGCCGAGCGCCAGCTGCGCTCGCTGGAGCTGTTCGGCATGCGCTTCGGCCTGGACCGCATGCGGCGCATGATGACCGTGCTCGGCTCCCCCGAGGCGCGCTTCGAGACGATCCACGTGCTCGGCACCAACGGCAAGTCCTCGACCACGCGCATGACCGCGGCGATCCTCGAAGCGCACGGGCTGCGCACGGGCGCCTACGTCTCGCCGCACCTCGTGCACTACCGCGAGCGGCTGCTGATCGACGGGGCGGAGCTGGACGAGGCGGCCTTCGCGGCCGCGATCGATCGTGCCGCCTGGGCCGCGGCGCGCGTCAACCGCACGCTCGCCGAGGACGATCACGTCACCCAGTTCGAACTGCTGACGGCGGCGGCTCTGTGGGAGATGGCGCGGCGCGAGCTCGACGTCGCCGTGATCGAGGCCGGGCTCGGAGGGCGCTATGACGCGACCAGCGTGATCGACCCGCGCGTGAGCGTGCTCACCAACGTCGGCCTCGAGCACACCCGCTGGCTCGGCCCGACCGTCAGGGACATCGCCGAGGAGAAGCTCGCGGCCGTGCGCGCCGGCGCGACGCTGGTGCTCGGGCATGACCTCGCGCCAGAGGCGCTCGCGGTGGCCGAACGCGCCGCCGCCGAGCGCGGCGTGAGGATCGAGCGTCCCGGCGCCGGCGAGCAGCCGGCCGAGCTGCTCGCGCCCGGAGCCTTCCAGCGGCGCAACTTCGCGCTCGCGCGCACCGCCGCCGCCGCGTATCTGCGGAGCGCCGGACTCGAGCTGCGCGAGGAGGCGCTCGCGCGGGCGGCCGCCCGCACGCGCGTGGCCGGACGCCTGCAGCTGCTCGAGGACCCGCCGCCGACGGTGCTCGACGGAGCGCACAACCCGCACGCGGTGCGCGCGCTCGTCGAGTCGCTGGCGGAGGTGCTCGATGACTGCCCGCCCGCCCCGCTGGCGCTCGTGCTCGGGGTGCTCGACGACAAGGACGCCGCCTCGATGCTCGCGACGCTGCTGCCGGTCGTGGAGCGCGCGTGGTTCACCGCGCCGCCGAGCGCCCGCGCGCTCTCGCCGGCCGCGCTGGAGTCGCTCGCGCGCCAGCTCGGGTTCCGCGAGAGCACGTGCGAGCCGCGGCCGGCGCGCGCTCTGGCCCGGGCGCGAGCCTGGGCCGCCGAGCAGGGCGGCGCGGTGCTCGCGACCGGCTCGGTGTACCTGGTCGGCGACCTGCTCGGGCGTCTCGCGAGCGCCGGCGCCCGCGCGAACGCGGCTGAGCGGCAGGGCGGCGCTCGCGCGGAGAGGAGCGCCGGGGGATGAACGAGCAGCGTCCCTCGGTGCTCGCGATGATCGGCGGCGTCGCCCTGTTCGTGGCGCTCGTGATCCTCGTATTCTTCGCTGCAGGATACGGTTTCGGCCGTCTATTTCTCTAAACTCAGCCGGCCCATGTCGCCTCTTGCATATTTCGGGATCGAAAGCAGTGGGCTCGACCTGGCCGTCGATCTGCTGATCGTCTTCGTCGTCGTTCTCTACTTCGCGACGATCTACTGGACCTACGCCGACGCGCGCCGGCGCATCGAGGACCCGCTGCTGGTCGGTTGCGCGTTCGTGGTCGCCCTGTTCCCGTTCGTCGGCCCCGTCATCTACATGGTCGTGCGCCCGCCCGAGTACCTCGAGGACGTGCACGAGCGCGAACTGGAAACGAGGGCGGCCGAGGCGCGCCTGCGCCAGCACGAGCAGACCCTGTGCCCGCACTGCAGCTACCGCATCGAGCCCGACTTCATCCGCTGTCCGAGCTGTCTGCGCAAGCTCAAGGAGCGCTGCTCGAACTGCGAGCGCCCGCTCGACCAGGCGTGGACGATCTGCCCCTACTGCGAGGCGGACGTGCCGCCGATGGCGTCGACGCGCGCGCGTCGACGCCGCGGCGCGCCCGCGATCGAGGGCGAGCTGGGCGAGCTGGAGCCGGCGCCGGCGGAACTGGCCGAGGCGGCCCCGACAGCGGTGTCCCCGGAGGGGGAGACCGCCCTGGCGGTCGAGCCGGCCGTCCGGCCGCGCGGCCCCGGGCGCGCCAACCGCCCGGGTGGGCGCGCGCGCCCGGGCTCCTGAAGCGCTGGCCGAACCCCTGTCAACGAGAAACCACTCCAAGAAAGCGAGCGCATGGACCGAACGCTGATACTCGTAAAGCCCGACGCCTTCGCGCGCGGTTTGACCGGTGAGATCATCGCGCGCTTCGAGCGCAAGGGCCTGCGCATCGTCGCGCTGCGCCACCTGACCGTCTCGCGGGCGCTGGCCGAGAAGCACTACGCCGAGCACGCCGAGCGGCCGTTCTTCGGCGAGCTGGTCGAGTTCATCACCTCCGGGCCGATCGTCGCGATGGTGCTCGAGGGCTCGGACGCGGTCAGGGCCGCGCGGCAGGCGATCGGCGCGACCAACCCGCTGGAGGCCGCGCCGGGCTCGATTCGCGGCGACTTCGCGATCGAGGTGGGCGCGAACATGGTCCACGGGTCGGACTCGCCCGAGTCGGCCGCTCGCGAGGCGGCGCTGTTCTTCGAGGACGTCGGCTGAGATCGCCTGTCCGCGGTCGCGCGCAAATCCCTGGTGCTCGCCTCCGGCTCGCCGCAGCGCAAGGCCCTGCTCGAAAGTCTCAACGTAGACTTCACGGTTAGGGTTACGGACGCGGAGGAGCTCGAGCAGGGGCCGGACCCGGCGCGGGTGGCGCTCGAGAACGCGCTGCGCAAGGCGCGCGCGGCCCACCGGCCGGGCTCTGGCGAGGTGGTGATCGGCTGCGACACGCTCGTCACGCTCGCCGGCGTCATCTACGGCAAGCCGCCGGACGCGCCCGCGGCGCGGCGCACGCTCGCCGCGCTCTCCGGCCGCACCCACGAGGTGCTCAGCGGGCTGGCCGTGCTGCTCGAGGACGGCGAGGGCCGCGCGCGGGAGCGCACCGCGCTCGCCCGCACGCGCGTCAGCTTCCGCGTCCTCGACGCGCGCCTGCTCGACTGGTACGTGGGCGTGGGCGAGTGGCGCGGGCGCTCGGGCGGCTACGCGATCCAGGGCGCCGGCGCGCGCCTCGCGCTCGGCCTGGAGGGCGAGGAGGACAACGTCGTCGGCCTGCCGCGCGGCGCGCTGCTCGAGCTGTATCCCGAGCTGGTGCAAAACCACTCGCACTCCTAGAGGACCGCGAAACCGGTCCGCTAGACTGCGCCGCGGGTACGCGCCCGATGAGCGCGGGCCGCCGAGGTCGCCGCCGACCGCGTCTTTCAGACCGGGGGCGCGCCGCACCGGATGTGAGCGTGCCCCTCTCTCTCAATGGGCATCTTCAGCTACCTGACAGGATTCGGCGGTCGCGACATGGCGGTCGACCTCGGAACCGCCAACACGCTCGTGTACGTGCGCGGGCGCGGGATCGTGCTGTCCGAGCCGAGCGTCGTGGCGATCGACTCGCGCAGCGGCGAAGTGCACGCGGTCGGGATCGAGGCCAAGCGCATGCTCGGGCGCACGCCCGGCACGATCCAGGCGATCCGCCCGCTCAAGGACGGCGTGATCGCCGACTTCGACGTCACCGAGCAGATGCTCAGGCACTTCATCCAGAAGGTCCACCAGAACCGCTGGGCGCACCCGCGCGTGGTCGTGTGCGTGCCCTCCGGCGTCACGGGCGTCGAGAAGCGCGCGGTCGAGGAGGCGTGCCTGTCGGCCGGCGCCCGCACGGCCTACCTGATCGAGGAGCCGATGGCGGCGGCGATCGGCGCCGGCCTGCCCGTCGGCGAGCCGACCGGCTCGATGGTCGTGGACATCGGCGGCGGCACCTCCGAGGTCGCGGTGATCTCGCTCGGCGGCATCGTCGTCTCGCAGTCGATCCGCGTCGGCGGCGACGAGATGGACGAGGCGATCATCAACTACGCCAAGAAGGAGTACAAGCTGCTGATCGGCCAGCAGACGGCCGAGGAGCTGAAGCTCGAGATCGGCTCGGCCTGCCCGATGGCCGAGGAGCTGCAGGCCGAGATCCGCGGGCGCGACATGGTCGCGGGCCTGCCCAAGACGGTCGTGCTGACCAGCGAGGAGATCCGCCAGGCGCTCGCCGAACCGCTCAACCAGATCATCGACGCGGTCAAGGAGACGCTCGACCGCACGCCGCCGGAGCTCGCCTCGGACATCATGGACCGCGGGATCATGCTCGCCGGCGGCGGCTCGCTGCTGCAGGGCCTGGACGAGCGGCTGCGCGAGGAGACGCAGATGCCCGCGCACCTGGCCGAAAGCCCGCTGACGTGCGTCGCGGTCGGCTCGGGACGCTCGCTGGAGGAGTTCGAGGCAATCCACCGCTCCAACCGCACCTCCAATAACCGCCGCCGGCGGTGAGCTGCTGTGACGGCCCGCCTGCTGCGTGGGTAGTCTGTCGGGGCGAACGCTCCGGAAGGTGACCATCCGTGCATGACAAGACGGTTCGGCGTCGGCGGGCGGTTCTCGGGCTGCTCGTCGTGCTCTCCCTGCTGCTCCTGACGGCCTACTTCGGCGAGGCCCCGAACGGGCGCCTGCACGGGGTCCAGCGCGACTTCCTGACGGTCGTCTCGCCGATCCAGGATGGCGCCAACAAGGCGCTGAAGCCCGTGCGCGACCTGTTCAGCTGGTTCGGCAACACGCTGCACGCCAAAAGCCAGCTCAAGCAGGCGCTCGCCCAGACCGAGAAACTGCGCCGCGAGCTGGTCGCCGAGCAGGAAGAAAAACGCTCCTACCACGAGCTGCTCGCGCTCACCCATCTCGACCAGCTCGGCGTCGGCGACTACCGCCCGGTGACCGCCACGGTGATCGACAAAAACCCCAACATCTGGTACTCGACGGTCACGATCGACAAGGGCGAATCCGCTGGCATCCGCCGCAACGACCCGGTCGTCAACGAAGAAGGGCTCGTCGGCAAGGTCTCCCAGGTGGCCTCCGACGGGGCCGTCGTGGAACTGCTCACGAACAGCTCGATGGGCGTCTCGGCGCGGATCGGCACGAGCCACGCGACGGGCCTCGTGCAGCCCAAGGTCGGCGACCCCAACGACCTGCTGCTCAGCTACCTGCCCACCAGCGCGCAGCCGAACGCGGGCGAATACGTCGTCACCTCGGGGACGGTCACGCCGGCCTACCCGTCGCTGTTCCCGCCCGGGCTGATCATCGGCCAGGTCACCTCGGTCAACGAAGAAAGCGCTTACAAGTCGGTCAACGTGCATCCCGTGGCCAACCTGCACGACCTCGACATCGTGCAGGTGCTGACCGCGGCGGAAGGCACGCGGGCGGCCAACCTCGGCCAGGTCGCCGTCAGCCTGCCCGCCGGCCAGGAAGCGAGCGCGGGCGGATCCGGCGGCGAACAGCTCGCCTCCACGCAGGTGGGGGGCGGATGAACGCCAACGCCGCCTCCGGCTCGCTCGCCCTGCGCCTGGGCGTGTTCGCGGCCGTCGTCGTGTTCGTGCAGATCGGCGCCGTCTCCGAGGTGCCCGTGTTCGGCGTCAACGCCGAACTGTGCGTGCTGCTGGTCGCCTTCGCCGGCCTGCTCTGCGGCTCCACCGTGGGGGCCGCGTGCGGCTTCGCCGTCGGCCTGCTGATCGACCTCGCGCTGGTGCAGACGCTCGGGCTGACCTCGCTGATCTTCACGCTCGTGGGCTACTGGTGCGGGCGCCTGCGCGAGCTGCGCGACCCGCAGGCCGCGCTCACGCCGCTGCTGCTGGGCGTCGGCGCCTCGACCGTGTCGTTCGTCGGCTACTCGCTGATGGAGTTCATGCTGGGCGTCGACGCGCCGGTGAGCTTCGAGCTGCTGCGCGTGATCGTGCTCGGCGTGCTCGTCAACGCGATCGTCGCGCTGCCGATGTGGGCGCTCACGCGCAGGGCGCTCGACGGCGCGCTGCCCGAGGACCCGCGCCGGCGCCGGCGCCGGCGCGCGTACACGACCGGCGGCTTGAGCCCGCTCTCGAAAGCATGAGCGCGATCGAGCCGGTCAAGCCGCGAGACCCGCGCATCCCGGTCTCCCCGCAGCTCGCGCTGCGCGTGACGATCATCGGCGGCGTGGCGATGGTGCTGTTCGGCGTGATCTTCTTCCGGCTGTGGTTCCTGCAGGTGCTCTCCAGCGAACAGTACGTGGCGCAGGCCAACGCCAACCGCGCGCGCGATCTGCCGATCGCCGCGCCGCGCGGGGAAATCCTCGACCGCGACGGCAGGCCGCTGGTCGGCTCGAGCGTCACCAACGCCGTGCTGATCGCGCCCGAGAGCCTGCCGCCGGGGATCGGCTCGCAGGTCGTCGAATACCAGAAGCGCCTGGACGAAGCCGAAACGTTCAGGCTCGCCGCGGTCAGGCGCCTGTCGGGCTACGAGCGCGCGCTGGGCGGCGTGCGCCACCTCTCCGACGCGCAGCACCGCGAGCTCGCGTCGCTGCGGGCGGCGACGGGACCGCCGCACGTGCGCGTGCCGCCGCTGCCGGCCTCCGCGAGCGCGCTTCACCAGCTGTTCGACCGGCTCGCGGGCGTGATCCACGAGCGCCCGCGCACGATCGACGAACGCGTCGTCGAGGGCATGACCGCGACGCCCTACGCGCAGGTGACGGTCAAGACCGACGCCGGGCCCGGCGTGCTGACGGTGCTCGGCGAGCGCGCGAGCGAATTCCCCGGGGTCGTGCAGGAACCCGTCTCGATCCGCGCGTACCCGTATGGGGAAATGGCCGCGCAGCTGCTGGGATATGTCGGCTCGGTCAGCACACCGGAGCTCGCCGAGCCCGCCTTCCGCGGCGTCAAGGCCGGCACCGTCGTCGGCCAGGCGGGCCTGGAGTACTACTACGACCACTACCTGCGCGGGCAGCCGGGGATCAAGCGGGTCGCCGTCAACGCCGAAGGCCAGCCGGTGCCCACCAAGCTCGCGCCGACGCCGCCGCGCGCCGGGCACACGCTGCAGACGACGCTCGACCTGAACCTGCAGCGCGCGAGCGAAAAGGCGCTGCAGGAAGGCATGGAACACGCCCGCGCCGGGGGCAAACCGGCGATCGCCGGCGCGTTCGTCGCGATCGATCCGCTCAACGGCGAAATCCTCTCGATGGGCTCCTCGCCGAGCTTCGACCCGAACAAGTTCGCCAAACCGCTGACCCAGAGCGAATACGAAGCGCTGGCGGGGCGCAGCGGCGACGAACCCGGGCGGCTGACCGACCTGGCCGACGAAGGCGAATACCCGACCGGCTCCACCTTCAAGCCGATCACCGCGATGGCGGCGCTGGAAGCGGGCGTGATCACGCCCGGCGAGGGGCTCGGCGCGGGCCAGTGCATCTACGTGTCGAGCGAGCGCTTCTGCAACGCCGGCGAAGTGGACTACGGCGCGGCGACGCTCGTGGAAGCGCTCAAGGAGTCCTCGGACACCTATTTCTTCACCGTCGGCAAGCTCGCCAACGAACACGGTGGGGAAATCATCCAGAAGAAGGCTCGCGAGCTGGGCGTGGGCGAGGAAACCGGCATCGACCTGCCGCACGAGTTCCCGGGCGTGATCCCCAGCCCCAGGTGGCTTGCCGAACAGAACGCTCTGGAAGCGAAGTGCCAGCACGAACACCACGGCCACCCCTGCTACATCGTCGCCGAACCGGGTGCGCCGTGGACGGTCGGCTACAACATGGACCTCGCTGTCGGCCAGGGCGAGCTGCTGACCGACCCGCTGCAGATGGCGGTCGCCTACTCGGCGCTCGCGAACGCCTACCGCAACGGCGGCAACGGCACGATCGTCACGCCCCACCTGGGCAAACAGATCGACGAACAGGGCGGCGCGCTGCTGCAGACGCTGCGCTTCCCCAGCCACCCGGTGCACCTGAACGACGAAGACCTGAGCCTCGTGATGGAAGGGCTGCACGAGGCCGCGACCGCGCAGGGCGGCACCTCGACGCAGGTGTGGCAGGGCTGGGACCAGGAAGAAGACCCGGTGTTCGGCAAGACCGGCACGGCCGAACGCCAGGGCCACGTGGAACAGTCCTGGTACATGTGCTACCTGGGCAACGCCCAGCACCCGCTGGTGATCGCCGTGACCGTCGAGGAAGGCGGCTTCGGCGCGGAAACCGCGGCGCCGATCGCCCGGCTGATCGCCTCGCAGTACTACGGCAAGGCCAAGAAGTTCGTGCCCGGGAGCTCCAAGACGTTTTGAGCCCGCTCAGCCCGATCACGCCCGCCGAGGAGCCCAGCGCGCAGCCGCGGCGCACGCTGCGCCTGCCGCTCGACCCGCTGCTGACGCTCGCGATCCTCGGCCTGGGCGCGTGCTCGCTGGTCACGCTCAAAGCCGCCGCGCGCCCGATCACGCCGGGCGCGCACTACTACGTCGAGCGCCAGGCGATCTACCTGACCATCGGCTTCCTGCTGATGCTCGCGATCTCGCGCGTCGACTACGGCCGCCTGCGCCGCCACAAAAACGCGATCTACGCGGTGCTGATGCTGAGCATCCTGGCGGTGCTGGGGCTCGGCAGCAAGGCCAACGGGTCGGTGCGCTCGATCGACTTCCCGCTGTTCTCCTTCCAGGCCTCGGAGATCGGCAAGATCCTGCTGATCGTCGCGCTGTCGGCGTTCATCGTCGAGCGCTCGCGGCGGCTGCGCGAGCGCGACACGACCGTGCGCGTGCTGATCGCGGCGCTCGTGCCGACGATGTTCGTGATCGCCCAGCCCGACCTCGGCTCGGGGCTCGTGTACATGACGATCGCCTGCATGCTGCTGTTCGTCGCCGGCATCCCCTGGCGGCACCTGGCGGCGCTCGGCGCGCTCGTGTGCGTCTCGCTCGTGGTCGTGCTCGTCGCCGCCCCGGCCGTCGGCGTGCACGTGCTCAAGCACTACGAGGTCGAACGCCTGACGGCCTTCATCCACCCCAAGAGCGAACGCGAAGTCAAGGAAGCCCACGAAGGCGAAGAAGACCCCACCTACCAGCAGCAGCAGTCCAAGATCGCGATCGGCTCCGGAGGAAAGACCGGGCGCGGCGCGAATGCAAGCCAGGTGGAATACGGATTCGTGCCCGAGAGCGACACCGACTTCGTGTTCGCGGCGCTCGGCGAAAAGTACGGCTTCGTCGGCGCGGGCATCGTGCTGCTGCTGTACGCGTTGCTGATCTCGCGCGCGCTGCGGGTGCTCGTGATGGCCAAGGACCTGTTCGGGTCGCTGATCGCTGCCGGCGTAGCGGCTATGCTCATGTTTCAGGTTTTCGTGAACGTAGGGATGACAGTTGGACTCATGCCCGTCACAGGAGTCACGTTGCCGCTGATGAGCTACGGTGGCTCCTCGGTGATCGCAACCCTGCTCGGCGTCGGACTGCTGCAATCGATCTACGTTCAGGCACGCTCCGCTGCCGCATCCAAGGGCCGCGTGGTGCGTTACTAGACCGCATGCCAGCCGAGCACACCCCACACCGACCTTCGCCTCGCCGGGCTCCCGGCTCGCCCGCCCGCGGCGCGCGCCAGACGGCGCCGCCCGGGCCCGCGGACCGGCCCGCCCGCAGCCGATGCGCCATCCGCTCGGCTCCTCTCCACATCGAAAGACTGGATCAAATTGAAAAAGCAAGTACTCGTGAGCGTCGACCGCGCAGAGACGCGCGTGGCGCTGATGGAGGCAGCCGGCAACCCCGGCGCCTCGCGCTCGTCGAACTCCCGCAAACGCCCGACCAAGGCTTCCCAGGCCGGCTACCGCGTCGCTGAGCTCTACATAGAGCGCCGCGGCGGGCGCTCGATCGTCGGCAACATCTACAAGGGCAAGGTCGACAACGTCCTGCCGGGCCTGGAGGCCGCGTTCGTCGACATCGGCCTGGAGAAGAACGGCTTCCTGCACGTCGACGAGATCGTGCTGCCGGGCGTGCAGACGCCCAGGCGCGGTCGCGGCGGCGGGCGCAAGATCGCCGACCTGCTGAAACCGGGGCAGGAGATCGTCGTGCAGGTCGTCAAGGACCCGCTGAAGACCAAGGGCGCGCGCCTGTCGATGGAGCTGACGATCGCCGGGCGCTACATGGTCTACGCGCCCACCGGCGAGGGCATCGGCGTCTCCCGGCGCCTGGAGGACAAGGAGCGCGAACGCCTGCGCCGCCAGACCGCGAAACTCGAGATAGGCGGCGGCGGCGTGATCGTGCGCACCGCCGCCCACGGCGCCAAGCGCGAGGACTTCGAACGCGAGCTCAAGTACCTGCACAAGCTCCACGAGGTGCTCGACAAGCGCGTGCAGGACACCACCGCCCCGGATCTGGTCTTTCAAGAGGCAGACCTTTCCGTGCGCGTCGTGCGCGACATCTTCTCGGCGCACTTCGAGCGCGCGATCGTCGACGACGAGCAGCAGTACCACCGGCTCGTGTCGTTCTTCACGCGCACCGCCCCCGAGCTGGTCGAGCGCGTCGAGCTGTGGCAGGAGCGCGAGCCGCTGTTCGAGGCATACAAGGTCGACAAGGCGATCGAAGGCGTGCTCTCGCGCCGCGTGGACCTGCCCAGCGGCGGCTACCTGATCGTCGACTACGCCGAGGCGCTGACGGTCATCGACGTCAACTCGGGCAGCTTCATCGGGCGCGGCAAGGGGGCGGGCCTGGAGGACACGATCACCAAGACAAACCTCGAGGCCGCCGAGGAGGTCGTCAACCAGCTGCGCCTGCGCGACATCGGCGGGATCATCGTGATCGACTTCATCGACATGGCCCGCGCGCGCAACCGCGACGCGGTCATGAAGGTGCTGCGCAAGACGCTCGACGAGGACCGCACGAAGACGTTCACGGCCGAGATCTCCAAGCTCGGCCTGGTCGAGATGACCCGCCAGAACGTGACCGAGGGCGTGCGCGAGATCATGACGAGCGAGTGCCCGACCTGCGAGGGCGAGGGCGTGATCCGCTCCGAGGAGACGATCGCGATCGAGTTCGAGCGCCGGCTGCGCGACGTCGCCGTCGAGAACCCCGAGGTCGAGGCGTTCCTGGTGCGCATCAACCCGCGCGTGACCGCCGAGTTCACCGGCCACGGCTCGCGGGTGCTGCACGCGCTCGAGGCCCAGACCGGCAAGTCCTTCCTGTTCGAGGGCTCCGAAGGGCTGACGCTCGACCACTTCGCGATCACCTTCATGGGCTCCAAAGCCGAGGTCGAGGAGCGCGCGCTGCCCTTCCGCCAGGGCGACGAGGTGCTCGTCGAGATCGTCGAGCCGCACATGTACGACGTCGACGACGCGGTCGCCAAAATCGACGGCTACATCATCTCGATCGCGGGCGCCGCGCCGCACGTCGGCGAGAAGCGCATGGTGCGTATCGACCAGGTCGGGCGCACGGCCGCGAGCGCGCTGCTGCTGGACGAGTCCGGCGAGGTGATCGCGCCGCCCGTGCGCGCGGTGGACACCCGCGCCGGCCGGCGCGGGCGCCGGCGCGCCGGCGGGGCCAGCGCGAACGGTCGCGCCGACGAGCTCGAGCCCACGCCCTCGCGCGGGCGCCGGCGCCGGCGCGCGCCGGGCGAGGCCGAGGACGCCGAGGCGCGCCGCGAAGCGGGCCTGAGCGACTCCCCGACGACGCTCGACTCCGAGCCCGAGGAGGAGGTTGCGATGAGCGCCACACTCCCGGACGACGCGCCCGAGGGCGCGACCGAGAGCGGCTCGCGCAAGCGCCGGAAGAAGAGCTGAGTGCGGCTCCGTGCCCTGGTCCTGGTCGCGCTCCTCGCGGGCTCG
>DASZFZ010000049.1:0-14822 GCA_035939315.1 Solirubrobacteraceae bacterium
GCGGGCCGCGGAACTCGACGCGCCCGGCGACGCCGAGGCGCGCCGCGAGCCCTTCCAGCGCGAGTCGCTCGGGGCCGTCGCCGATCACCACGTAGCGCAGCGCCGGATGGCGCCGGTCCAGCACCGCGAGCGCGCGGATCACGTCCGCGTGGCGCTTGCGCGCCACCAGGTGGGCGACCGTCACGAGCGTGTGGCCGTGCGCCCGCCCGCGGGCCGGCGCGTCCGGCGGGCGTCCCGCCTGGGCCGGCGACGGGGCCCTGCGCCGCGCCGGCGGCAGGTCGGTGCCGAGGTGCACCACGCGCGTGCTGCGCGCGCCGTCGGCGCGGGCCAGCTCGGCGATCCCCTCGCTGTTGGCGAGCACCAGCGCGGCCGCGCCGAAGCCGGCGGCGACGGCGGCGGCGCCGGCCGCGTCGCGCCGGGCCGTGTAGAGCACGTCGCCGCCGTGGACCGAGACGATCAGCGGGCGGCCGATCCGCGCGCGGCGGACCGCGTCAGCGGCCGGCACCGCGTTGTGGGCGTGGACCAGCTCGAACGGGAAGCCGCGCGCGAGCGCGCGCAGCGCGAGCGCGAGCGCGGGCGCGGCCCACGCGCCCCAGGCCGCGTACGCGCGCTCGCGGTCGGGGGACACGTAGGGGACGTAGGTCACGCCGAGGCCGTCGCGCCGCTGGCGCAGCGGCTCGCGCACGAGCTCGCCGAGCGCGCGCGCGGCGGCGCCCGGCCCCCGCGCCAGCGAGGAGCGCGGCGGCACCAGCCGGTGCAGCACGAGCACCCGCACATCGGCGCCGGCCGCGCGCGCGGCGAGCGTCTGGCGGTGGGCCCAGATGCCCATCACCGGGTCGCGCCTGCTCGGATAGAACTCGGCGACGATCGCGACGCGGGGCGAGGCCGGGCCGCCGGCGCCGGGCGGGCCGCCGGTCCCGGCGGACGGGGCGCTGTCGGCCGGCGCGCTCACCAGCCGCGGTGGGTCGTCAGCGTGCACCCGGCCTCGCGGGCGCTCAGGTAGTCGCGCTCGGCGAGGAACGCCCGCGCCTCCGCGAGCGCCTGCTCGTGCCCGTAGGCGCCGGCGACCGGGGCGGCCAGGTGGCCGATCGGGAGCGCGTCGAGGATCCCGCAGCGCCAGCCGTGCTCGCGCGCGAGCGCGGCCCAGTGCACGTCCAGGCCCCAGCCCATGCGCAGCGTCGGGAACGGCAGCAGCACCGGGAAGGTGGCAGCCGCGAAGGCCGTCACCGGGCCGATCTCGACGAACGCCGTCTCACGCACGGCGCTGCGCGGGCGCCGGCGCGTCACCGGCCAGGCGGCGTGCGAGCGCAGCCGGTGCGCCGGCTGCGCGAGCGACAGCGAGTAGCGCTCGCAGAGGAACAGGAAGCGGTCGAGGAACCCGCGCGGCAGCACGACGTCGTCGTCGATCACGAGCAGCCAGTCGCGGCCCGCCGGCGGGTGCTCGGCCAGCAGCGCGTTGAGGTTCTCGAACTTGCCGAGCTCCCCCGGCGGCGCGGCGCACAGCTCGACGTCGTGGCGCGAGCGCAGCAGCTCCGCCTCGATCGCGCCCGACAGCGCGCGGCGCTCGGGCCGCCGGACGGACAGCGCGAGCACGTGCCGCAGCGGCGGCTCGTGGCGCGCCGCGAGGGCCAGCCGCAGGCGCCGCGTGCTGAGCGTCTCGAGCGCGTCATAGGCCGTGTCGAGCACGCCGCGGCGCAGCGCGTCCATCCCCCCGACCGTGCCGCTCGTGCCCGACAGGAAGTCATCGCCGGCGGGCGATCCGGCGCTTGTGGCGGGCGAGCCGCCGGCGGGTGGGGCGCCGGCCCCGTCGGCTCGCTGGCCCGCGGCGCCCGCGAGCGCCCGCTCGCTCGCCGCTTCGCGCACGCGCCCGGCGCTGTGCGCGACCATCGTCAGCCCGGCCGGGCAGCGCCTGCGCGCCACGTGCCCGGCGCAGGCCGCGAGCGTGAGGAGCTCGCGCGCGAGGCCGGGCGCGCGTCCCTGGAGGCGGTCGAAGCGACGGGCCGCGCGGCCGCGCGCGTAGGCGGTGCGCGCGAGCGCGCGCAGGCGCGCGTCGGCGCCGGTGCGCCGGTGCTCGACGGCGGCGCCCGCCACGTACAGGACGCGCGCGCCAGGCGTGCCCGCGCGGAGGCGTTCCTGCCACTCCTGCTCGTCGCCGCCGTGCTCGAGGGTCACGTCGAAGGGCCCGACGCGCTCGAGCGCGGCGCGGCGGATCGCCATGTTCGCGCCCCACGCGAAGCGCGCGTCGGTGTCCGCCTCGCCCAGCTCGAGCGTCGTGATCGGCGCCCGCTCGCGCCCACAGCCGCGCGGCGCCTCGCCTTCCAGGCGGGCGACGATGCGACCGGCGAAGACCTCGACGCCGGGCTCCCGCGCGGCGGCCTCCAGGAGCGCGTCGAGCCAGCCGGGCCGCGCGCGCACGTCGTCGTCGACGAACACCACGAGCTCGCCGTCGCTGTGCTCGACGCCGGTGTTGCGCGCGACGTTCAACCCCAGCGGACGCGGGTGCGCCCGGTAGCCGGCGCCGAAGCGGGCGGCCAGCGCGCGCGCGGGCGCCGAGTCGCCGGCGTCGTCGACGATCAGCAGCTCGGCGCCGCGGGCCGCCGCCTGCGGCGCGATCGAGGCGAGCGTGACCTCGAGGTAGGGCAGGCGCTCCCGCGTAGGGATCACGATCGAGGCTGGCGCTGGCATGACTGGCTGAGAGTCTAGGTTTGGCGCCAGGATGGTCCTGTTCCTGCACAGCCGCTACCGCACGACCGGCGGCGAGGAGCGCACGGTCGAGGACCTGATGTGGGTGGTACGCGAGCAGCTCGGCGAGCCCGCGGAGCTGCTGAGCCGCGACCCCGGCGAGCCCCCGGCGAGCCTCGCGCGCGTGCGCGCCGCCACCGGACTGCTGTACGGAGGCCTGCGCCCGAGCGAAGTCGCCGGCGCGGTGCGGCTGAGCGGCGCGCGGGTGCTCCACGCCCACAACCTGCTGCCGACGCTCGGCTGGCGCGCGCTCGCCGCCGCCCGCGCGGCCGGCGCGCGGGTGGTGCTGCACCTGCACCAGTACCGCCTCGTGTGCGCGGTCGGCGTGTGCTTCACGGCGGGCGCCGAGTGCACCCGCTGCCACGGCCGCGACACGCTGCCCGGCGTGCGCCTGAACTGCCGCGGCAGCAGGGCCGAGGCGCTCGCCTACGGCGCCTCGCTGGCGCTCTGGCAGCGCCGCCTGGTGGAGCAGGCCGACGCGGTCGTCGTCCCCAGCGAGTTCGCGCGCGAGCGTCTGCGCGAGCTCGGCGCGCCCCTGCGCTGGGAGCGGGTGCGCGTGCTGGCGCCGCCGCTGCGCGCGCTCGCCGACGAGCCGCCGGCCTCGGGAGCCGCGCGCGAAGGGCGGCCGCCGGACGAGCGCCTGTCCCCGGCCGCCGGGCCGTCCCCGAGCGAGATCGCTCCCTGCGGCGATGGCCCGTTCGCGCTGGTCGTCTCGCGCCTGTCGCCGGAGAAGGGCGTCGACGTGGCGATCGACGCCTGCCGCGAGGCGGGCATGGCGCTCGTGGTCGCCGGCGAGGGTCCGCAGCGCGCCGCGCTGGTCGAGCGCGCGCGCGGCCAGCGGGTGCGCTTCGTCGGGCAGGCCGGCGAGGCGCAGCTCGCGCGTCTGCGCGCGCAGGCCGCGATCGCGCTGGTGCCCTCGCGCTCGGCCGAGTCCTTCGGCCTGGCGGCGGCCGAGGCGCTCGCGGCCGGCCTGCCGGTCGCCGCCAGCCGCGTCGGCGCGCTGCCGGAGCTGCTCGGCGAGGAGGCGCTCGTGACACCCGGCGACGCCGGCGCGCTCGCGCAGGCGATCGCGAGGCTCGCCGGCGACCGCGAGGCGGCCCGGCGGGGGCTCGAACGGGTGCGGGCGCTGTGCGCGCCGCGGGTCATCGCGCGGGCGTTGACCGATCTGTATGACGGATCGACTTAAGCTCAGGTAAGCGCGGGATCCACGACCAGCCCGTAAGCTGCGCTCACCGTGTCCGCTCCGAGCGCGCTCATCACCGGGGTCACAGGCCAGGACGGCTCCTACATGGCGGAGCTGCTGCTGGAGAAGGGCTATTCCGTCTGCGGCATGATCCGGCCCGGTGCCGCCGAGTCGCTGGGCGCCAGCGAGCACCTGCGCGGACGCATCGACCTCGTCGAGGGCGAGCTGCTCGAGCCGCCCACCCTGCGGCGCGCGATCGAGCAGGTGCTCCCCGACGAGCTCTACCACCTCGCGGCGCCCTCGTTCGTGCCCGAGTCCTGGAAGCGGCCGGGCGAGACCGTGCGCGCGATCGTCGGCTCGTGCGCGGCGATCCTCGAGGCGACCCGCGACGCGCATCGGGCGATGCGGGTGTTCGTGGCATCCTCGGGCTCGATCTTCGGCGAGGCGCCGGAGAGCCCCCAGCGCGAGCAGACGCCGTGCCGGCCGCTGCACCCCTACGCGATCGCCAAGCTCGCCGCGCACGAGCTCGTGGGCGCGCTGCGCAGGCACGAGGGTCTGCACGCCAGCTCCGGCATCACCTTCAACCACGAGTCCGAGCGCCGGCCCGAGCACTTCGTGACGCGCAAGATCACCCGTGCCGCCGCCGCGATCAGCCTCGGGCTCCAGCGGGAGCTGTCGCTCGGCTCGCTCGACGCCGTGCGCGACTGGTCGTTCGCGGGGGACATCGTCGAGGGCGCCTGGCTGATGCTCCAGCAGGAGCAGCCCGACGACTACGTGCTGGCCAGCGGCGTGGCGCACACGGTCGCCGAGCTCGCGCAGGCGGCGTTCGCGTGCGTCGGCCTCGACGCCGAGGATCACGTGCGCGTCGACCAGGCGCTCGTCCGCGCCGCCGAGGGCACGCCCAACGTCGGCGACCCGAGCAAGGCGCGCGAGCTGCTCGGCTGGACGCCCAAGGTCGACTTCGAGGAGCTCGTGGCGCGCATGGTCAGCGCCGACCTGCGCTCCCTGCAGGCGCTGGCCGCGGCGTCCTGAGGCCCGGGCCGCGGCGTCCTGAAGCCCGGGCCGCGTCCTGGAGCTCGCCTACACTGGCCGCGGATGCGGACCGTCGGTGTCATCGGGCTGGGCTATGTCGGCCTGCCGCTCGCCGTCGCCTTCGCGCAGGAGGGCTGCGAGGTGATCGCCGTGGACATCGACCCGCGCAAGGTGCAGGCGGTCAAGGACGGCGACTCCTACGTCGAGGACGTGCCCTCGCGGGCGCTGCGCGAGCTCGCCGGGCGGCTGCGCGCGAGCACGCGCTACGAGGGCCTGGCCGAGGCCGACGCGGTGCTGGTGTGCGTGCCCACCCCGCTGACGGCCAACCGCGAGCCCGACCTCGGCCCCCTCGTGGACGCCACGCGGGCGCTGGCGCGGGTGCTGCGCGAGGACCAGCTCGTGGTGCTCGAGTCGACCACATACCCCGGCACGACCCGCGAGCGCGTCGCGCCGCTGCTGGAGGAGTCGGGCCTCGCCGCCGGGCGCGACTTCAACCTCGCGTTCTCGCCCGAGCGCGTGGACCCGGGGCGCTCGGACCACACGCTGCGCACCGTCCCCAAGGTCGTGGGCGGGCTCACGCCGGCGTGCGCGGAGCGCGCCAGCGAGCTCTACGGGATCGTGTGCGACGAGGTCGTGCTCGTCTCCAGCCCCGAGGCGGCGGAGCTGACGAAGCTGCTGGAGAACATCTTCCGCTCGGTCAACATCGCGCTCGTCAACGAGCTCGCGATGCTGACCGACCGCATGGGCATCGACGTGTGGGAGGTCGTCGAGGCGGCCGCCACCAAGCCATACGGCTTCATGCGCTTCGAGCCCGGGCCGGGGATGGGCGGGCACTGCATGCCCGTCGACCCCTTCTACCTCAGCTGGCGCGCGCGAGAGTTCGACATGACGACCGAGTTCATCGAGCTCGCCGGCAAGGTCAACCAGCAGATGCCCTACCACTGCGTCGCCAAGGCGCAGCGCGCGCTCAACGACGCCGGCATGTCGGTCAAAGGCGCGCGCGTGGCGGTCGTCGGCGTCGCCTACAAGCCCGGCGTCGGCGACGTGCGCGAGTCGCCGGCCCTGAAGATCGTCAAGCTGCTGCTGGAGCTGGGCGCCGAGGTCAGCTACCACGACCCCCACGTGCCGCAGCTCTCCGAGTTCGCGCTCGCGAGCGTGCCCCTGGAGGAGGCCGCCAAGGACGCCGACCTCGCGCTGATCGTGACCGCCCACCCGGGCGTCGACCACGAGCTGCTGATCCGGCGCGCGCGGCTGGTCGTGGACCTGCGCGGGGTCACGCGCGCGTCGCACTCGGACAACGTGGTCCGCCTGTGAGCCGCCCGGCGTCCGCCGCCGCGGGGGCGCACGGCTCCGGCGCGATCCCCGTCGGGCGCGCGGCGCCCGCCCCCGGAGCGCCGCTCCTGCACGGTGACGTGCGCGTCGGCGCGGACGTCGCCTTCGGCGCGTATGTGGTCGTGCACGAGGGCACCGTCGTCGGCGACGGCTGCACGATCGAGGACCACGCGGTGCTCGGCAAGCGCCCGCGGCTCGCGCGCCACTCCAGCGCCGCCGGCGCGGTGCCCGCGCTCGAGCTCGGCGCCGGCGTGAGCGTCGGCGCGGGCGCGGTCGTGTTCGCCGGCGCGAGCATCGCCGCGGGCGCGATCCTCGGCGACCAGTCGTTCGTGCGCGAGCGCTCGAGCGTCGGCGAGGGCTCGGTGATCGGGCGCGGCAGCGTGGTCGACAACGACGTGCGGGTGGGCGCGCGCGTGCGCGTCCAGACCAACGTGTACCTGACCGCCTTCACGCTGGTCGAGGACGACGTGTTCGTGGGCCCCGGCGCGCTCACCACCAACGACGACACGATGGCCCGGCACGGGCCGCAGGAGCCGATCCGCGGCGCGATCCTGCGCCGCGCCTGCCGGGTCGGCGGCGGCGCCGTGCTGACCCCGGGCGTGGAGGTCGGCGAGGAGGCGTTCGTGGCCGCCGGCGCGGTGGTCACGCGCGACGTGCCGCCGCGCGCGGTCGTGATGGGCGTGCCGGCGCGCGTCGTGCGCGAAGTTCCAGACGAGGATCTGCTCGAGCGCTGGCGCTGAGCGGGCCGCCGCTCAGGGCAGATGCCACAGCTCGGGCGGGTTGATGCGCGCGACCTTCGAGGTCTCGGGCAGCACGACGGCGCCGTCGGGGACGTCGGAGGTGACGATCGCGCCCGCCGCGATGCGCGCGCCGCGGCCGATCGTCAGCGTGCGCCCGTGCGGGCACATGATGATCGCGCGGGCGCCGATCACGGCCTCCGAGCGGATGCGCACGCCGGACTCGACGTCGGTCCTCGCCTTGTCGTTGTGGGAGGCGATCAGGACGTGCTGCCAGATCACGACCTCGGGCTCGATGATCGTGCTGCCGTGCACGACCACGCCGGTGCCGCGGTGGGCGAAGTACACGCGCCCCTGAAGCTCCACCTCGGGCTCCAGCAGCGCGCCGTCGATCAGGTAGATCAGCGCCTTGACCAGCCGCGCCGAGCGGCGCATGCCGCGGCGGTGAAGGCGCGTGCTCAGTTTCCACAGGCGGGCGGCGTTCACGGCGCTGAGGGTACTGCGCGGCGCGGGCGCCGCCCTCGGATCGCGCGGCGCTCCGCGGACGGGGGGCGCCGGCGCCGCATCGCCGTTCGCGGCGTGCGGGCCCGCGCCGGCGGGACTCAGGCGGCGGCCCGCGCGGCGGCCACGACCTCCTGCGCCTGCTCGCGCGTGAGCGTCGGGCTCATCGGGATCGCCAGGTGCGTGCGCGCGGCCCGCTCGGTGCCGGCCAGCTCGACGCCCTGGCCCCAGCGCGCCATCGCCTGCTGACGGTGCACGGGCGTGCGGTAGTAGGGCTTGCAGCCGACGCCCGCCGCCGCGAACGCCGCTTCCAGGCGCTCGGGCTGCTCGTGCGCGACCACGTACAGGTGCCACGCCGGCGAGGCTCCGGCGGTCGGCCGGGGCAGCCGCGCGAGCTCGCCGAGGCCGGCCTGCTCGTAGTGGCGCCCCGCCGCGCGGCGCGCGTCGGCCCAGCCGTCCAGGTGCGGCAGCTGCACGCGCAGGATCGCGGCCTGCAGCTCGTCCAGGCGCGAGTTGTAGCCGACCATCTCGTAGGTCACCTTGTCCTGGGAGCCGTGGAAGCGCAGCGTGCGCACCCGCGCCGCGACCTCGGCGTCGCCGGTCGTGACGATGCCGCCGTCGCCGAAGCCGCCGAGGTTCTTGGAGGGGAAGAACGAGAACGTCGCGACCGTGCCGAGCGCGCCCGGCCGGCCGTCGGGCCCCAGCGAGCCGGCGGCCTGGGCGGCGTCCTCGAGCACGGGCACGCCCAGCGCCTCGATCTCGCGGACCGGCGCAAGGTTGCCGAACAGGTGCACCGCGATCACCGCGCGCGTGCGCGGCGTGAGCGCGGCGCGGACGGTCTCGGGGGTGACGCAGTAGGTGTCCGGGTCGACGTCGCAGAACACCGGCGTGGCGCCGGTCGCGGGGATCGCCTCGGCGGAGGCGTAGAAGGTGAACGAGGGCACCACGACCTCGTCGCCGGGCCCCACGCCGAGCGCCCGCAGCGCGATCGTGATCGCCTCGGTGCCGTTGGCGACGCCGACGGCGTGCGCCGCGCCGCAGTAGTCGGCGAACTCGCGCTCGAAGGCGCCCACCTCGGGGCCGAGGATGTAGCGCTCGGAGTCGAGCACCCGCTCTACCGCCGCGCGCAGCTCGGCGCGCAGCGGGACAAGCGGCCCGGACGTGTCGAAAAGCGGCACGCCCATCGGCTCAGCGCGCTTGCAGCAGCTCGATGTCCGCGCGCGTCATCAGCCGGATCAGCTCCTCGAAGCTGGTCCGCGGGACCCAGCCGAGGTCGCGCTCGGCCTTGCCGGGGTCGCCGATCAGGTGGTCGACCTCGGCCGGGCGCACGAACGCCGGGTCGATCGTCACGTACTGCTCGAAGTCGCCGAGCCCCGCCTCGTCGAAGGCGACCTCGCAGCATTCGCGCACCGAGTGCGCTTTGCCGGTCGCGATCACGTAGTCCTCGGGCTGGTCGCGCTGGAGCATCAGCCACATCGCTTCGACGTAGTCCTTGGCGTAGCCCCAGTCGCGCTCGGCGTCGAGGTTGCCCAGGCGCAGCTCCTTCTCCAAGCCGAGCTTGATCGCGGCCGCGTGCCAGGTGATCTTGCGGGTCACGAACTCCAGGCCGCGGCGACTCGACTCGTGGTTAAAAAGTATCCCCGAGGTGGCGTGCAGGTCATAAGACTCGCGATAATTAACAGTAATGAAGTGCCCGTATGCCTTCGCCACGCCATAAGGTGAACGCGGGTAGAAGGGCGTGGTCTCCTTCTGGGGGACCTCGAGTACCTTGCCGAACATCTCGCTCGAGGAGGCCTGGTAGAAGCGCGCCTCGGGGCAGACTTCGCGCATCGCCTCGAGCATCCGCGTGACGCCCACGCCGGTGAACTCGGCCGTCAGCGTCGGCTGGATCCAGGAGACGGCCACGAAGGACATCGCGGCGAGGTTGTAGATCTCGGCGGGCTTGGAGGCGCGCAGGGCGTCGACGAGCGAGCGCTGGTCGAGCAGGTCGCCCTGGTGCAGCGTCATGCGGTCGCGGATGTGCTCGATGCGCTCGAACTTCTCGGTCGAGGCGCGGCGCACCATGCCGTGCACCTCGTAGCCCTTCTCGAGCAGCAGCTCGGCCAGGTAGGAGCCGTCCTGGCCGGTGACACCGGTGATCAGCGCGGATGGTCGGTCGGTCATTGAGCGCGGGAGCCTAGCGTTCCGTCGCGACGCTCGCCCGTCAGCTGGGCGCGCCGAGCGGCCGGCGGCCTGCCGTTGCGCTTGGCCTCGTTCGCCGGCGCCGGCTCGCCGAGCTCGCGCAGCCAGGCGACGGTCGCGGCGATCCCGTCCTCGACCTCGATCCGCGCGCGCCAGCCCAGCAGCCGCTCGGCCTTCTCCACCGACGGCCAGCGCCGCTGCACGTCGACGGCGAACGTCGGCAGGTGCTCGAGCGCGAAGCGCTCGGGGTCCTCGCCGCAAGCCTCCCAGACGATGCGCGCGATCTCCGCGACCGTCAGCTCGCGCGCGGCGGAGATGTTGAAGTCCTCGTTCAGCCCCGCCGGCGAGCTGGTCGCCGCGACGACCCCGTCGGCGATGTCCTCGACGTGCGTGAGCGTGCGCGTCTGCTCGCCCGAGCCGAATATCTGAAGCGGGCGCTGGCCCGAGAGCACCTTCTTGATGAGGTCGGGCACCGCGTGCGCGATGCCCGGCTCGGCGTCCGGCATCTCGCCCGGCCCGTACGCGTTGAAGGGGCGGCAGATCGTGAACGGCAGGCCGTGCTCGTCGTGGGCCGCGCGGCAGTAGACCTCGCCGGTGAGCTTGGAGAAGCCGTAGGCGGACAGCGGCACGGGGCACTGCGGCAGGTACTCCTCCGTGGTCGGGTACTGCTCGGCGCGCTCGAACACCATCGAGGAGGAGACGTAGGTGAAGCGCTCCACCTCCAGCTCCAGCGCCGCCCGCACGACCGCGTTGTAGAGCGCGTTGTTGACCTCCGTGAGCGTGTGCGGCAGCTTGTGGAAGTTGGCGATCCCGCCGACGATCGCCGCCAGGTGGATGACGTGGCTGCAGCCCTTGGTCGCCTTGCGCGCCTGCTCGTAGTCGCGCAGGTCGCCCGTGTGCACCTCGCAGCCCTCGCGCATCCACTGGGGCGCCGTGCGCTGGTCGGACACGCGGACCTCGAAGGCGGGGTCGGACAGCAGCCTTCTCACGACGGCCGCGCCGATCGTGCCGGCGCCGCCGGTGACGAGCACGCGGCTCATCGGCGCGGGCGGGTGGGGGACAGGTCGGCCAGCTCGGAGGCGTAGGCGAACACCTGGGCGGCGCCCCAGCAGTTCCACGGGTCCACGACCAGGCACTCGCCGGCGGCGCGCTCGGCGATCAGCGCGAGCGCGCCCGGCTCGCGGAACTCCGAGTGGTTGGTCGCGACGAACACGGCCTCGGCGTCGCCGACGGCCTCCTCGAAGGACGCCGTCGGCGTCGCCACGTGCGGGTCGTGCACCGCCACGTCGGCCAGCTCGCGCTCGAGCAGCCGGATCAGCTTGTGCGCCAGCGAGTCGCGCTCGTCGTCGGTGTCGGCCTTGAACGCCAGCCCCAGCACGGCCGCCTTGCGGCCGTTCAGCGAGCCCAGGCGGCGCTTGGCGCCCTCCAACAGGAACAACGGCACCGACTCGTTCACGCGCGAGACCGCCAGCAGCATCCCGGGCGCGGCCGAGCGCTCCTCCGAGAAGGCGAAGTCCTTGCGCAGGCACGTCCCCGCCGTGAAGCCCGGCCGGGCGATCCCGCCGCGCGGGTAGTCGCGGTTGATCAGCTCGATCACCTCGAACACGTTCGCGCCATAGCGCTCGCAGTCCATCATCAGCAGGTTCGGCAGCGCGAAGCTCGCGTAGCGCAGGATGTTCGTCCAGATCTTCGCGAGCTCGGCCTGCGCCGGCGTGGTCTGCACGATCGGCGCCGCGAACACGCCGAACAGCTCCGCCGCGACCTCGCCCGAGCGCGCGCCGACGCCGCCGACGATGCACGGCAGCGTGTCGATCTCCTCGAGGAAGCGGCCCGCCGCAATCCGCTCCGGGGCGTGCGCTACGAAAACCTCCTCTCCTATCCCAAAACCACGATGCTTGGCCAGGTAGCCGGCGACGAACTCGGTCGTCCCGGGGGCGACCGTCGAGCGCAGGATCAGCGAGTGGCCGGGCGCGAGCACGCCGAGCAGGTCGTCCAGCGCCGAGCGGATGTCGCGCATGTCGATCTCGATGTGCGAGAACGACGGCGTGCCGAGCGTGATCACGATCTGCCGCGCCGCGCCCGCGTCGGCGACGCGCTCGGAGAGGCTCAGCAGGCCGCCGGCGCGCACGCGCTCGAGCAGCTGCTGCGCGCCGGTCTCCTCGAAGGGCATGCGCCCGTCGCGCACCGCGCCCAGGCGCGCGGGGTCGTTGTCGACGCCGATCACGCGCAGGCCGCGGTCGGCGAACGAAAGCGCCAGCGGCAGGCCGACGCGGCCGAGGCCCACGACCGCGACGTCGGCTCGAGAGGGGGACGGGTCCATCGGAGTCATGAGGATATCCCGCGGTTGCGCGCGTACTGGCGCGCGAAGCCCACGACGAAGCGCGGGTTGTAGCGGGCGTAGCGCCGCCACAGCCGCCGCGGCTCGCGCGCCAGCCGGTAGCTCCACTCCAGGCCGCTGCGCTGCATCCACGCGGGCGCCTGGGGGACCAGGCCGGCGTGAAAGTCGAAGGCCGCGCCCACGCCCACGAGCAGCGGCGCCGCCAGCAGCGGGCGCATGCGCGCCATCCAGCGCTCCTGCTTGGGCTGGCCGGTGCCGACCCACACCACCTGCGCGCCCGACGCGTCGATCGCGGCGACCGTCTCGCGCTCCTCCGCGTCGGTCAGCTCGCGAAACGGCGGCGAGTGGCCGCCGGCGATCACGAGGCCCGGGAAGCGCTCGCGCAGCCTCGCTTCGAGCTGCTCCAGGGCGGCGGGCGTGCGGCCGCCGTACAGGTACACGGGGATGCCCTTGCGGGCCGCGCGCGCACAGAAGCGCAGCATCAGCTCGGGCCCGTACACGCGCGTGGCCCGCGCGTGGCCGAGCGCGCGCAGCGCCCACACGAGCGGCTGGCCGTCGGGCACCACCAGGGTCGTGTCGAGCACCGCGGCGAGCGTCTGCGGCTGCTCGTGCGCCGACATCACCAGGTTGACGGCGGCGGCGCTGACGGACGCGCGGCCGTCGGCGGCGACCACCGCCTCCATCCAGTCGGCCACCTCGTCGTAGTCGGAGATGGCCAGCGGGACCCCGAGGACCTCCGCGCGCGGCGGCGGGCTGGGCTGCGGCGGGCCGGAGGGCGTGGGGGCGGGCGGCGTGGCGATGGCGTGACGATAGCCGCAGCGACCGGCGCCGATCCGGGCGGATGGGATCGTGCGAGACACGCGCCCGGGATTTACATAACCTGCGCCGATGAGCCCCCTGAGCCTGCGCCGCCACCGCGCCGAGCGGCTGCTGCGGGAGCGCTTCGAGGGGCTGCGGGCGGTCGTGCTGGCGAGCGTCCGTGGGCGGCTGGCGGCGAGCGGCGTGGCGCTCGACGAGGCCGACCTGCAGGCCGCCTACGCCCAGGCTTGGCAGGGCCTATACACGGTGATCCTGGAGGGCGAGCAGGTCGCCAACCCGGCCGGCTGGCTCGTGACCGTCACCCACCGCCGGGCCCTCGACGAGCACCGCGCCCGCGCGCGCCAGCGCTCGGAGGGAGGCGAGGCGCTCGAGCGTCTGGGCCACGAGCGCGACCTGGCCTCCGAGCTCGACGACCGGGCGCGTCTGCGCCAGCTTTTCGAGGGCCTGCGGGGGCGGCTCGACGGGCGCGAGCGCGAGGCGGCCACGCTCTGCTACCTGCAGGGCCTCTCGCGCGCCGACGCCGCCGCCCAGATGGGCGTCAGCGAGACGGGCATGCGCAAGCTGATGGAGGGCAGGCGGCCGGGCCAGGCCGGGGTCGCCGCCAAGGTGGGCGCGCTCGTAACGACGATCCGCGAGGAACGCTGGTGCGAGGAGCAGGGCTCGCTGATGCGCGCCTACGCCTACGGCATCCTCGACCCCGCCGGCGCGCGCCACGAGCTCGCCGCGATGCACTGCGACCAGTGCCCCGGCTGCCGCGCCTACGTCGCCTCGCTGCGCGGCCTCGCCGCCGTGCTGCCGCCGGTGCTGCTTCCCTGGAGCCTGTCGGCTGCCGCGCTCGCCGGCGTCGGCGCGGGACTGCGCGGAGTCGCCGGCGCGGGCGCCGGTGGCGCCGCGAGCGCGGGCGGCGCGGGGGGCACAGCGAGCACAGCGGGCGCGGGCGGCGCGACGAGCGCGGGCGGCGCGGGCACGCTCGGGGGCGCCGCGTCGGCGGCCGGAGCGGCGGGCGCGGGAGCCGGAGGCGTGGCGGGCGGCGGCTGGCTGTTCGCCGGCGGCCCGCTGGGGGCCAAGCTCGCCGTCGGCTGCCTGCTCGCGCTCGGCGTGGGCGCGGGGTGCGTCGAGCTGGGCACGCATTCGGGTGGCGCCGGCTCGCGCCGGGCGGACCGGCTCCTACCGGCGTCTGCGGCGGCGGCGCGCGCCGGCGATGGCGCCGGCGAGGGCATCGCGGCTTCGCTCGTGTCCGCACCTGACCGACCGGTCGGTCAGCAGGTCGCCGGGGCGCCGAGCGGCGCTGGCGGCGCGGCCTCGCTGACGCCCGCGGCCAGGGCGAGCCGCGAGTTCGGGCCAGAACAGGTGGGGGCGGCCGCCGGCGCTGCGCAGGGTTCGGCCGGCGCGCGGGTCGTCCGCCGGGCGCGTGCCAGCGCGGCCGGCGCGAGCCGCGGGACGCGAGCGCGAAGCCAGCCGCTCGACGCGGGGCTCAGGGCGCCGGCGGCAGGAACGGCGGCAGCGGGATCTGCGAGCGGCGGCGCCGGTGGCGCCGGCTCGGGGGCGGCGAGCGAAGGGGCCGGTAGTGGCGACTCGAGCGCCGCCGAGCGGGAGTTCTCGCCCGGCTGACTTCCCATCGGTCGGTGATAGAAAGATACTGTCATTCGATCATCTGCTCGGTTCGTCCGCCTGCCTTGAGCCAGGGAGCTGCTCAGCCATCCCCATTGCGTCTTACAAGTTGCACGGTGGCGAACGATCAGCAGGAGACAGGCGCATGCCGGCCAGACGATTCCGACTGGGCGGCGAAGGTGCTCGCTGGGGTGCTCCTGATCGCACTAGAGGCTTGATGTGGGTTAGCGTCCGTCGTAGGCGGCGAGTGCTCGGGGTGGGCGTCCGGTGTGGATGTTCAGGTAGACGCCGAGTGTGAGGGCGAGCAGCCGCTGAACGATCCGTTGAGCCAGGCCGGGCGGGGTCT
>DASZFZ010000050.1:0-69574 GCA_035939315.1 Solirubrobacteraceae bacterium
CGATCTTCATCGCCCGCGGCGAGGGCGCGGAGCTGATCGACGTTGACGGCAATCGGTTCGTTGACTATGTCTGCTCGTGGGGGCCGCTGATCCACGGCCACGCGCACCCGCACGTGGTCACCGCGGTCGCCAATGCGCTCGCGAACGGTACGAGCTTCGGCGCGCCCACCGCCGGCGAGGTCGAGCTGGCCGGCGAGGTCGCCCGGCGCATGCCCGCGGTGGAGATGCTGCGCATGACCTCCTCCGGCACCGAGGCCGCGATGACCGCCGTCCGCCTGGCCCGCGCCGCCACCGGGCGCGAGCACGTGCTCAAGTTCGCCGGCGCCTACCACGGGCACTCCGACGCCCTGCTCGCGCAGGCCGGCTCTGGCCTGGCCACCCAGGGGGGGCACCGAGGGCGCAGCCGTTGGTCCGCGAGCCCCGGCGTGCCCGCCGCCGCGGCCGCCGCCACGATCGTCGTGCCGTGGAACGACCCCGAGGCGCTCGCCGCGGCCACCGAGCGGTACGAGCTCGCGGCGATCCTCGCCGAGCCGCTGCCGGCCAACATGGGGCTCGTGCCGCCCGCGGCGGGCTTCCTCGAGCTGTTGCGCGAGCGCGCCCGGGCCACCGGCGCGCTGCTGATCCTCGACGAGGTCATCAGCGGCTTCCGCGTCGCGCGCGGCGGCGCCCAGGAGCTGCTCGGCCTCGACGCCGACCTGGTCGTGCTCGGCAAGATCGTCGGCGGCGGGCTGCCCGCCGCCGCGCTCGGCGGGCGCGCCGAGCTGATGCGCATGCTCGCCCCCGCCGGCGAGGTCTACCAGGCGGGCACGCTGTCCGGCAACCCGCTCGCCGTGGCCGCCGGCCTGGCCACGCTGGAGCTGCTCGACGAGGCCGCCTACGCGCGCCTGGCCGCGACCACCACGCGGCTCGCCGAGGGCCTGCGCGAGGCGGCCGCCCGCTACGCCGGCGCCGCCGGCGAGGGTCGGGAGGATGGGCGCGGGGGCTGCCCCATCCAGGTCGTGAGCGCGACCGGCCTCGTGACCGTGTTCTTCAGCGAGCGGCCCGTGCGCAGCTTCGCCGACGCCCAGGCCTGCGACAGCGCCGCCCACGCCGCCTGGTGTCGCGAGCTGCTGGCCCGCGGCGTCTACCCGCCGCCCTCCCAGTTCGAGGCCTGGTTCCCGTCGCTCGCGCACACCGACGAGCACATCGAGCGCACGCTCGAGGCGGCCGCGGCGGCGTTCGAGGCGCTGCCCGCCCCCTCCAGCCCACGGGGGCCGAGCGCGTGAGCACCGCCGCCACGCCGGTCGGCGCGGACGCGCTCGCCCGCCTGCAGGCGCTGCTGCGCGACGGCGGCGGGCTGATGGCGACGCTGCTGCGCGCCGAGCCCGGCGGGGCGAGCGACGGGCACGCGGACGGCCCCGCGCAGATCGCCGCCCGCGGCCCGCGCGCCGCGGGGCACCCCGAGGAGTACGAGCTGCTCGTCGAGGCGATCTACGAGGGCTACCTGCTGCACTACGACCGCCCGCGCGTGGTCGAGGTTCCCGAGGCCGACCTGCGCCTGCTCGCCGGCGACCAGCTCTATGCGGTCGGCCTGGCGCGGCTCGTGGCGCTCGGCGACATCCCCGCGGTCGCCGAGCTCGCCGACACGATCACGCTCAGCGCGCTCGCCCACGGCGCCGGCCGGCGCGAGCTCGCCGCGGCCGTGTGGGCGGCCGGCGCGCGCGCCGTCGGCTGGGGCACGGACGCCGCCCACGAGCACGCCAAGCAGCTCGTCCTGAGCGAGGACCCGGGAGCGCTAGAGGCGATGCGCACAAGTGCCGGGATGCCTGCCGCGCCGTCTTGAATCGCGCCTCGATATTGTTTGCGCCCCGGTGCCCGACAAGCATTCCAAGCACAGGTCCAAATACACCCTCGACCGGGGCATGCCCGGCGCCTTCGAGGGCGAGACCGTCACCCGCAGGCGCTTCATGACCGGCACCGCCCACGGCGCCGGCGCCGTCGCCGCGGGCGCCTTCGCGCTGCCGGCGCTGGGCTTCGCGATCGGGCCGGTCTTCAAGAGCACGCCCCATCGCTGGGAAGTCGTCGGCACCGTCGACCAGTTCCCCGACAACAACTACGTGCCGGTCGTGATCACGCTCGTGCCCAACATCGGCGACGTCGGCAAGTCCACCGCCTACGTGCGCAAGTTCAACCCCGAAATCGACACCGACGCCGCCGACGTCGACTCGCACACGCCCTACATCGCGATCTCCAGCCGCTGCGCCCACGTCGGCTGCCCGGTCCGCTGGGTCGACGCCTCCGAGCGCTTCATCTGCCCCTGCCACGGCGGCGTCTACGACCTGCTCGGCCGGCGCGTGGGCGGGCCGCCGGTCAGGCCGCTCGACCGCTTCTACACGCGCGTCAGCGGCGAAAACGTCGAAATCGGGCCGCGCTTCAGCGTCAACAGCCAGCTGCGGCGCTTCTCTCCGCGCCTGCCCGGCGAGCCCGTCGACGGCATCGGCCAGTATCTGTATCCCTCCACCCCCGGCGCCAAAAAACTCTAGAGGTCGGTGAGGAACGTGCCCAAGCTCCCAGCCCCCCCGCTTCCCGCTCCGCTGAAGACCCCGCCGCCGCGCCCCGGCTCCGGCAACGGCAAGAAGGGGCCGCTCGACGACGTCGCGCAGGCCGGCATCACCGTCGTCGACTGGGTCGACGAGCGCACCTCGCTCAGCGGCGCCGCGCGCTGGATGATGTTCCGCAAGGTGCCCAAGGGCACCAACTGGTTCTACACGCTCGGCTCGGCGACCATGTTCGCGTTCCTCAACCAGGCCGTCACCGGCGTGTTCCTGGCGATGTACTACCGCCCCGAACCGGCCGGCGGAGCCTACGAATCGATCCGCTACGTGACCAACGACGTGTTCCTCGGGCAGTTCGTCCGCGGCATGCACAAGTGGGGCTCGAGCGTGATGGTCGTGCTCGTGTTCCTGCACATGGCCAGGACGTTCTTCTTCGGCGCCTACAAGTACCCGCGCGAGCTCAACTGGGTGATCGGCGTGGTGCTGCTGATCCTGACGATGGCGATGTCGTTCACCGGCTACCTGCTGCCGTTCGACCAGCGCGCCTACTGGGCCACGCAGGTCGGCGTCAACATCAACGGCACCGGCCCGCTGCTCGGCCCCTACCTCAGCGACTTCCTGCTCGGGGGCGCCGAATTCAACGCCACCACGCTGTCGCGCTTCTATGCGATCCACATGCTGCTGCTGCCCGGGTTGATCGCCGCGCTGATCGGCGCGCACCTGTATCTCGTCGCCAAGCTCGGCACGACCGCGCCGCCGTGGCAGAAAGCCCACCGGCGGCGCGAGCTGCGCGAGACGGAGATATAGGGCCGTGAACCAGCGCGAGAAGGAGGAGTACCTCCGCGAATACGCGATCCTGAAGTCCGAAGGCAAGCCGTTCTTCCCGTACGCGGTCGCCAAGGACGCCGCCATGGCCTGCGTGGTGATGGCCGTGATCATCACGCTCTCGCTCGTGCTCGGCACCGAGCTCGGCTCCAAGGCCAACCCCACCACGACGACCTACGTGCCGCGCCCCGAGTGGTACTTCTTCTTCCTCTTCGAGGTCCTGCGCATAATCAAGACGCCGAGCATCGTGCCGCTCGCGACGATCGGCGTGCCGACGCTGTGCATGATCCTGCTTTTCCTGCTGCCCTTCTACGACCGCGGCCCCGAGCGCCGGCCCGAGCGCCGGCCGATCGCCACCATCTCCGGGATCGCGACGATCGCGATCATCGCCTACCTCACCTACTCGGGCGCGCACACCGGGGCGCCCACCGCGATCGAAATGGCGACCCCGCCGGCCGTCAGGGAAGCCGGCGGCAAGCTGCTGGCCGAGTACGAAGAAGGACGCAAGGTCGTCGCCCAGTCCGGCTGTCTGGCCTGCCACAAGCTCGGCGACAACGGCAACGCCGGGCCGGGGCCCGAACTGACGCACATCGCCGATCGCATCCCCCGTCAGGCGATCGCCCGCACGCTCGTGAACCCGACGGCGCCGATGCCGTCCTTCAAGAACCTCCCGGCGAAGAAGTTCGAAGCGATCGTCAACTTCCTCTCGCAGTTGAAGTAGCGGCGTCGTGACCGCGCGTCTGCGAGACGGCGCGCCTCTGGACGGGGCGGACAAGGGTCGCCTGGAGGCCGGCGAGGTGCGCGCCATGTTCGACCGCATCGCCGGCGTCTACGACCTCCTCAACGGCGCCATGACCGCCGGCCTGCATCACCGCTGGCGCGCCCGCGCCGTCGACCTCGCCGGCGTCGCCGCCGGCGCGCGCGTGCTCGACGTCGCCACCGGCACCGGCGACCTCGCGCTCGAGCTGGCCCGCCGCGTCGCCCCCGGCGGCGAGGTCGTGGGCGCCGACTTCTCCGAGGGCATGCTCGACCGCGCCCGCGCCAAGGCCGAGCGCCATCCCGGGCCCGTGCGGCCGCGCTTCGAATGGGCCGACGCGACCGCGCTGCCCTACGCCGAGGACAGCTTCGACGCCGCCACCGTCGGCTTCGGCGTGCGCAACTTCGACGACCTGCCGCGCGGGCTGGCCGAGATGGCGCGCGTCGTGCGCCCCGGTGGGCGCGTGGTCGTGCTCGAGATCACGACCCCCGCGCGCCCGCCGCTGTCGCTCTTCTACCGACTGTGGTTCGACCGTGTCGTGCCGGCGATCGGCCGCCTCGCCGGCCTGCTCGCCCGCCTGCGCGCGGGCGCCGGCGGAGCCGGGGGTGTCGACACGATCGGCCGCGCCTACAGCTACCTGCCCAACTCCGTCAAGCGCTTCCCCGCGCCGCCCGCGCTCGCGGCCGAGCTGCGACGCGCCGGCCTCGTCGACATCCGCTACCTGATCACCGCCGGGGGCATCGTCGCGATCCACGTCGGCACCGTCCCGGGAGCGCCGCCGCGGACGTCGGTCGGGCATGATGAGCCTGGTGGGTAGCGCGGCGGCCAGCCCCCCGGCGGGTGAAGTCGACGGACTCGAGGCGATCATGCGCCGCGGGGGCGCCGGCCTGCGCCGGCGCATGCGGCACGCCGAGCAGCACCTGGAGCGGGTCACCGCGCGGGCTGGCTCGCCGCTGGCCGCCCACGCCAACGCCACCGTCGTCGCCGGCGGCAAGCGCCTGCGCCCGCTGCTGGTGGTGCTCGCCGCCGAGTCCGCCGGCGGTCCGGTGGGCTCGCCGGCGGTGGGCGAGGTGGGTGGGCCCGCCAATCCTTCCGACGGCGAGCAGCGGCTCGTGCGCGCCGCGGTCGCCGTCGAGCTCGTCCACTCCGCGACGCTCGTGCACGACGACGTGATCGACGGCGCGCGCCTGCGCCGCGGGCGCCCGACCGTCGCCGCCCAAGCCGGCCGCGAGGCCGCCGTGGCGACCGGCGACCTGCTGTTCTCGCGCGCCTTCGCCGAGCTCGCCCGCAACGAGGACCCGGCGCAGCTGCGCGCGCTCTCCCAGGCCAGCTCGGCGCTCGCCCAGGGGGAGCTGCTGCAGCGCGAGGACGCCTATGCCGCGCACGTGCCCGTCGCGCGCTACCTCGAACGCTGCGAGCTGAAGACCGCCGCGCTGTTCGAGGCCGCCTGCCGGCTCGGCGCGCTGGTGGCCCGCGAAGGCTCGCCCGCGCTCGCCGACGCGCTCGGCGCGTTCGCCAGGCGCATCGGCCTGGCCTTCCAGATGCTCGACGACGTGCTCGACGTCTCCGGGCCGGTCGAGCGCACCGGCAAGGCGCGCGGCACCGACCTGCTCGACGGCACCGTCACGCTGCCGCTGATCCTGGCCCGCGAGCGCGACCCGCGGCTCGCCGCCTTCGACCTCGGCGCGCTGCGCGGGCTCAGCGGCGCGCGCCGCGCGGAGGAGCTGTGCGAGCGCATCGCAGCCACCGGCGCGCTCGACGAGGCGCGCGAGCGGGCGCTCGCCGTGGTCGCCGAGGCCAAGGCGGCGTTGCCGGCGGTCCTCCCCGAAGGGCGCGCGGCCCTGCTGGAGCTGGTCGCCGACGCGGTCGTCGAGCGCTACCGCTGAGCGGCGAGACCGTCCGCGTGGTGCCCGCGGCGCCGCGAGCGCCGGCGCGCGGCCCGGGCGCCACCTTGACAGGCCACCCTGGGAGCGACTAGCGTCCGCGGACGGCGCGGCATTGGGGGGTGTAGACGCGCCGTCCCTCCGCGTCATACGCAAGCGAAGCGCACAGCAGACACGACCACGGAGGGGGATCGATGAGACGAGTCGGCGTATTTGGACTCGCCGTACTGGCGCTGGCCGCCATCGCGTTCGGCGGGGCGGCGAGCGCATCCGCGCAGGCACCGGAATACGGGCGCTGCGTCAAGAAGGCCAAAGCGGAAGGCTCCGGCTACACCGGCGCCACATGCGCGAAAGAAGGCACCGGCAAGCACGCGAAGTACGAATGGCTCGCGGGCCCCGGGCCGAACGCGGGGTTCAGCTGGGAAGGCAAAAGCATCTACTCGGAAAGGTACAGGCGCTGCCAGCGGGCGATCTCCGAAGAAGAAGTCGCGCGCGAAGAGCGCCGCCGCGCGGAAGCCGCCGGCGAACCGGAAGCGGCGGAACTGATCAAACAGGCCGAAGCGCACGAAACGGGCTCCAGGCAGTCCTACGAACTGGCCGGCAACCCCGGTCCGGCGCTCACCCGTGAACAGTGCGAAACCCTGATCGAAAGCGAATCCGCGCGGGCTCCGGCGGTCCTGCAGACCGTGCCCGTGGCGATCGGCAAGAAGAAGGTCTCCACGCGTGTGGCCTGCGGCGGCGTCAGCGCCACCGGCGAGCTGAGCGGCGCCAAAAGCGTCGCGGACGTGACGATCACGTTCAGCGAATGCGCTGTCAGGGGCACCGTGTGCCAGTCGCCCGGCGCTCAGGAAGGCGAAATCGTGAGCTCGGCGCTCGGCGGCGAACTCGGTGTCGTCAAGGTCGTCAAAGGCAAGACCAAGCTGGGGATCTCGCTCGCGCCCGCCGAAGAAACACCGTTCGCTAGCTTCGCCTGCGGCGAACAGAGCGTCGTCGTCTCCGGCTCGACGATTCGCGAAGTCGAATCGAACCACCTGAACAAAGTGGAACCCGTCCACTACAACCAGAGCCAGGGGGCCCAGAACCCGACGGGCTTCCTGGGAGCACCGCAGGACGTGCTCTCGAGCTCGATCGGCGGGGCTCCCGCCGAACAGACGGGGCTGAGCCTCAAAGCCCTCCAGAAGAACGAAGAAGCGGTCGAGCTGAACACGAGCGTGTAGCAGGCTCGCGCCGTCCCCTGCCATGGGGCGCTCGCACACCGCGGGCGCCCCGGGCTGGGAACGCCTAGAAGTCGCTCGGCAGGATCAGGTCCGCCTCGAGCGCACGCGCGAAGAACTCGATTTCCTCGGACATGTTCGCGTGCGTCATGCGGCGCAGGTCCCCGAGCAGCGCGCTCGAGCCGCGGTCCAGCTCGTCGTCCAGGCGTTCCACGGCGGCCTGGTCGAAGACGCCTTCGCGGCGGGACTCGCACTCCGGGCAGCGCAGCACGATCCGCCAGTGCCGCGGGCCCTCCTCGGACCAGTCGAGCGGGTACACCAGCTCGCCGGAGCAGTGGAAGCAGTTGTGCAGCTGGGCCGGCGCGCAGGCGCCCTCGCTCGCCTCGCGGGCGCCGTACACGGCCCCCGTGGGGGTCGCGCCGGACTGCTGCGGGCGGCGCTTGGTGTCTTGGTTCTTCTCGGAGTCCATCTTCGTTCCCAGTCGTCATCGACGCGCGGAGCCGGGGCCTTTAGCGGCTGCGCGCGTGCTATCCCGAACGTTTATGTGGCGGACTACCGAGCGCTCCGGGGCGCGCCCGCGCGGGCGCCGGCCGCGGTTGCCGAGGCCGGCTCGGTGGTAGCTTCATAAGGCCCATGGCTACTGCGATCCGCATGGTCGGACACGAAGATCGGCTGACCCTCGTCGATCACCTGGAAGAGCTGCGCACGCGGCTGATCGTGAGCGTCGCCGTGCTGGCGGTCGCCTTCGGCATCTGCCTGTGGCAGAACCACGAGCTGCTGCACATCATGAACAAACCGCTGCAGACGGAGACAAAGCGACAGGTGGCGAACGGCGTCGGCACGGTCGGGCAGGCCAACCTCGCCCAGCAGGGCCTCTTGAAAACCGCGCAGGACATGCAGGCGCTCGTCGGCCTGCTGGCCAAGCCCGGCAGCGGCCTCTCCAAGGGCGTGCGGGAGCAGCTGCCGCCGCTCAGCTCCGCGCTCAAGGCCGACGTGGCCAAGCTCCCGCGCAAGACCGTCGGCATCAGCCCGGTCACGACGGGCATCGCCGAGCCGTTCACGACGACGATCACGGTGACGCTCTACTTCGCGCTGATCGTCTCCCTGCCCGTGATCCTGTTCGAGCTCTACGGCTTCATCCTGCCGGCGCTCGAACCGCACGAGCGGCGCATCGCGATGCCGCTGCTGAGCGCCGTCCCCTTCCTGTTCGCCGCTGGCGTCGCCTTCGGCTACTTCGTCGTGCTGCCCGCGGCCGTCCGCTTCTTCGCGAACTTCAACGCCAGCGACTTCAACGTGCTCGTCCAGGCCAGCCCGCTCTACAGCTTCGAGTCCACGATCCTGCTCGCGATGGGGCTCGTCTTCCAGGTGCCCGTGGTGGTGCTGGGCGCCACGCGCCTGGGCATCGTCACGCCCCGCCAGCTGCGCCGCGGGCGCCCGTTCGCGTTCGCCGCCTGCGCGGCCGTCGCCGCCTTCCTGCCCGGCGACGCGATCACGCTGCTGCTCGAGACGGTACCGCTGTATCTGCTCTACGAGATGAGTATCCTGATCGCAGCGCTCGTCGGGCGGGCCAACCGCGTTCGACCCGAGGAGGGAAGCGCAGCGACCGCAGGCCCGGGCCATCCTGGAGAGGGACCCGGGCCCCAACCACCGGAGCACCCAGCGGACTCGACCGTGCAGGACCTGATAGACCACATCGACCCGAGGCTCTCGGGCAAGTAGGAGCCGAGCCGATGCTGTTCGACCTCAGGGGCCGCGGGCGCCGCAGGGCCACGCGCGTGATCTACGGGGCCCTGGCCGTGCTGTTCGGCTCCGGGCTCGTGCTGTTCGGCGTCGGCGGCTTCGGCGGGACCGGCATCCTCTCGAGCCTCAGCAAAGAAGGCGGCGGGGGCGGGCCCAACTACTCCGCCCAGATCAGCAAGTACCGCAAGCTCACACAGAAGAACCCGAAGGACGCGAGCGCCTACGAAAACCTCGTCAAGAACATCCTGCACGAGGCCGCCGGCGAAGAATTCGTGTCCGCGACCACCGGCGTGGTCACGAGCAAGGGCAAGCAGCTCTACCGGGAAGCCTCGGAAGCGTGGCAGGGCTACACCGCGCTGAACCCGCCCAAGCTGAACATCGAACTCGCGCAGCTGATGGAGAACATCTACAGCGAAGCCGGCCTCAACGAACCCGCCAAGGAGGTCGAAATCCTGCAGCTGGCCGTGGCGGCCAAACCGAACAGCGCCTCGCTGACCGCGACGCTCGCGGAGTACGCCTACAAAGCGCACAACACCCGCGTCGGCGACCTCGCCTCCGAAAAGGCCGTCTCGCTGGTGGCGCCGGGCGAACGCAAGCGCCTCGAGAACGAGCTCGCCGAAGTCAAGGCCAACCCGTCCGGCGAAAAGACCTACACGACGACCACCGACGGCAAAACCTTCACGGGCAAGCTGAACAAGGAAGGCAAGATCGAAGCCCATGAAGTCCCGACGAGCTCCACGAGCAAGTCGACGACGACCAAGAAGAAATAGCGCGGGGCGGGGGCACCCGTGGGCGACGCACCATCGCGCTACACGGCCCGCCTGCTGATCGGCTGCCCCGACCGGCCCGGGATCGTCGCCGCCGTCTCCGGCTTCCTGTTCGAGCAGGGCGCCAACATCGTCTCCTCCAACCAGTACTCGACCGACCCGAGCGGCGGGCGCTTCTTCCTGCGCACCGAGTTCTTCCTGCCCGACGGCCACGAGCGCGACGCGTTCGCGGCGGCCTTCGCCGGGGCGGTCGCGCGCCGCCTGGAGATGGACTGGGAGATCCGCTGGTGGGGCGAGCGCCAGCGGCTCGCGATCCTCGTCTCGCGCTACGACCACTGCCTGCAGGAGCTGCTGTGGCGCTGGCGGCGCGGCGAGCTCGACGCCGAGATCGTGACCGTCATCTCCAACCACCCCGAGCTCGAGCCCGAGGCGCTCGCCGCCGGCGTCCCCTTCCACCACGTGCCCGTCGAGAAGGGGCGCAAAGAGGACGCCGAGGCGGCGATGCTCGAGCTGCTCGCCGGCCGCGCCGAGCTGCTCGTGCTCGCCCGCTACATGCAGATCCTCAGCGGCGAGTTCCTGGAGCGCGCCGGCATGCCGGCGATCAACATCCACCACTCGTTCCTGCCCGCCTTCGCCGGCGCCGACCCCTACCGGCGCGCGCACGAGCGCGGCGTCAAGCTGATCGGCGCCACCGCCCACTACGTCACCGAGGTGCTCGACGACGGCCCGATCATCGACCAGGACGTCGTGCGCGTCGACCACCACCAGACGGTCGCCGACCTCGAGCGCGTCGGGCGCGACATGGAGCGGCTCGTGCTCGCCCGTGCCGTGGCGCTGCACCTCGACGAGCGCGTGATCGTCGACGGGCGGCGCACGATCGTGTTCTAGGGGAGGCGGATGGGCGGGGCCGCGCCGCTGCGGCGACGCCAGCGGTTGGCCGGCGGCGTCCGCGGCGGGCGCTCCCCGCACGCTCCGCTCGGATAGAATGAGCGCTTCCGGGCCGTCCGCAAGGTCGGCCCTGCTCGTTCGGGCCGTTAGCTCAACCGGCAGAGCAGGGGCCTCTTAAGCCCAAGGTTGCAGGTTCGATTCCTGCACGGCCCACTAGCGGTTTCCACGCGGCTACGCGGCAACCGGGCGGACCCTGTCCCACTACCGCCAGAGCGACGGCTGCCCTCCTGTGCGCTGTGAGGGCTTCCCGATATTAGAAACAGTTCCATACGTTTCTTGACATAGGGGCCCCCGAGGCCACACTTAAAACGCGCGACCGAGTCCGTCTCGCGCGCGTCGTGTCAAGGCGCGACGCGGTCATCTGACAACGACAAGGGGGAGCATCATGCGACGTTTGCCGTACGTTGCCGTAACGCTGCTCGTGGCAGCTTCGATACTGGCGATTGCCACGACGGCGGCCTTCGCCATATTAGGAGAAGAGACAACCGAAACATCGGAGGGCGCGCCACTGCAGAAAGACACATGGACACTTGAAGCGCCGTCCGCGTTCGAAGGGTCGGTCGTATCCACCGAACAGGAAATCGAATTCGCGCCGACCAGCAAAAAATTAGAGGACTATCACCGTATGCTGAAGGGCGTCAAATGCAAAAATCCGCTCCTCGGCACCGCGACCGGCGAGAGCTTAGGCGACGCGGCGGGCATCGTCTTACAGTTAGGCGAACTGCACTGGGTCGATGCCAACTTGGCGCTGATCTTATGGAACCCGGTGCATCTGGAATGCTTATACTCCAGCGGTACCGTCTTATTAATCGTTAGCGGTGCGAACCTTGGCAAGGTATCGCCCACGAACTCCAAGACGAAGAGATTCTCGCTGGAACTCAAGGGCAGCAAAGGGAAACAGACCAACGTCACTGAATACGAAAACAACTCCGGCGAAAAAGTCATTCCAAAGCTGGAAGCCTCGTCGAGCCTGGGCTCGGAAGGCGCTGCCTCCGAAAACGACAGTAGCGACATCTCGCTCGAAACCGAAAGAGAAACGGAATTGACGTAGACCGAGGCGTTTCTCCGGTCAGCTTATCGATAGGTCTCGCGGAGTCCGACGGCCACACGTGGCCGTCGGACTCCACCATGCCCAAGGGTGGCTAGGTGACGCCCTCACCCCGCACCCAGCGCCCCATAAACCGCCTCGACCAGCGCCCGGTTGCGCGGGTCCTGCCACTGCGGGCCGCCGCGGTTCATGACGTAGGCGAAGGCCACCCGCGCGTCCGGGTCGGCGAAGGCGAGCGAGCCGCCCGCGCCGAAGTGGCCGAAGCCGCGCGCGCCCGGCCCGAGCGGGCGCTCCGGCTGGGTCAGCTGGAAGCCCAGGCCGAAGCGCGAGGGGCGCCCCAGCACGCGGTCGATGCCGGCGGAGGCCTCGGCGGTCGCCTCGCGCAGGATCTCCGGCGCGAGCGGCCCCGCGTGCGGGTCGAGCAGCGCGTCGTACACGCGCGCGAGCGAGCGCGCGTCCGCGTGCAGGTTGGCCGACGGCAGCTCCGCGTCCTGCCAGGCGGCCGTGTTGACCGTCCCGAGCCCGGTCGCGCCCGGCGGGTTCAGGTAGGCCCGCTCGTACAGGTGGGGATCGACGTGGGCGCGTCCCTCGCGCTGCACCCGCCTGGGCAGGGCCGCGTCGAACACGTACTCGGCCCGCCGCGCGCGGCGGGGCGGCGGGAGCCCGAAGCTGACCTCCGCGCCCAGCGGCTCGGCGAGCTCGCGCGACATGAACGAGCCGATCGACTCGCCGGCGACCCGGCGCACGAGCTCGCCGGCGAGGAAGCCGAACGTGTGCACGTGGTAGCCGTGGTCGCTGCCGGGCTCCCACCAGGGCTGCTGTGCGGCCAGCGCGTCGCTCACCCGCGCCCAGTCGTACAGCGCGCCGTCGGGCAGCTGCGCCTCGATCGCCGCCAGCCCCGCGCGATGGCCGAGCAGCTGGCGCACCGTCACCTCCTCCTTGCCCGCCTGCGCGAACCGCGGCCAGCGCTCCGCGACCCTTTCCTCGAGTCCGAGCAGGCCGCGCGAGACGAGCATCAGCACGCACGTGCCGGCCAGCGCCTTGCCGACCGAGAAGCAGTTCACGAGCGTGTCCTCGCGCCAGCCGCGCGTGCGCGCCCCGTCGCTGTGCCCGCACCACAGGTCGACGACCGGACGGCCCTCGACGCGCACGGCCACGGCCGCCCCGAGCTCCCCGCGGCTTGCGAGGTTCTCCTCCAGCGCTTCGCGCACCGCCGCGAAGCGCGCGTCGCAGGTTCCCTGCACCCGGTCCCCGTGAGCCTCGATGCCTGGAACCTACACCGCGACCCCGGCCGGCGCCGAGCGAGATGTGGGCGCGCCGGCGGCCGGGGAGCGTCGCCGTGATCAATCATCACAATACCAGTTGAAAATCTGCGCAATATGTCCTACGGTGGCGCTCGTCGGCCGGGAGCCCGGTCGGCCGCAGGATCAAGACCATCGACAGGCAAGCACGAAAGGACTCCCACGATGCTCCACATCACCTCCTCATATGCGCCGCGCAGCGGCATGCAGCGAACGCTGCAGCTCGCGATCGGCGCGCTCTCGATCGTGATCGGCGCGGCCGCGCTCGCGCTCACGGGAGTCGCCGCGGCGCAGGCGGCTCCGACGGCGCCGCCGCCCGTCACGATCCTCACGTCCAGCCCGTCCGCCGGCCACGGCGACTTCTTCATCTCGCCCTTCGGCGACCAGAGCGCGTACGCCAACGGCCCCGAGATCCTCAGCCCCGGCGGCAACGTCGTGTGGTTTCACCCGGTGCCCGCGGGCGAGGAGGCCTCGGACTTCCGCGAGCAGCTCTACGACGGCCAGCCGGTGCTGACCTGGTGGCAGGGCACCGGCCTCGGCGGCCTCTCGCAGGGCACCGACTACGTCTACAACGAGCGCTTCCAGCAGATCGCCGCGGTCAACGCCGGCAACGGGCTCAGCGCCGACGGCCACGAGTTCCTGATCACCCCGTGGAACACCGCCCTGATCCTCTCCTACACGACCGCCACCGCCAACCTCACCTCGATCGGCGGGCCCGCCGACCAGACGGTCATCGACGGCGTCGTGCAGGAGATCGACATCGCCACCGGCAGGGTCCTGTTCCAGTGGAACAGCGCCGACCACGTCCCCTACAGCCAGAGCGAGCAGCCGCTGCCGGCCTCGCCCAGCACGCCGTGGGACTGGTTCCACATCAACGCCGTCAAGCTCGACACCGACGGCAACCTGCTGATCGACGCGCGCGACACGTGGACGACCTACAAGGTCAACCGCTTCAACGGCGAGATCATCTGGCAGCTCGGCGGCAAGGACTCGAGCTTCACCGAGCAGGCCGCCCCCGGCCAGACGCTCGACAGCGCGGGCGAGATCTTCGCCTGGCAGCACGACCCGCAGCCGCTCGGCAACGACGTGTACACGTTCTTCGACAACGACTCCTCGGGCACGCCGCTGCTCCCCTTCAGCCGCGCCGTGACGGTCAGGCTGAACCCGCTCGACCACACCGCCACGCTGATCAAGTCCGACGACCAGCCCGAGGGGCTGTCGGCGCCCTCGCAGGGCAACGCCCAGACGACGCCCTCTGGCAACCTGGTGGTCGGCTGGGGCGCGCTGCCCTACTTCTCGGAGTTCGGCCCCTCCGGCCAGCTGCTGTTCAACGCCCAGCTCCCGGCGGGCGTGAACACGTACCGGGCCTACCAGGAGCCGTTCCCCGGCTTCCCGCCGCCGTTCTTCGAGTAGGCGGGCCGGTCGGCGGCATCTGAGCACACGGGGCCCGGGCGCGATCCGCGTCCGGGCCCCCGCTCAGGGCGCGCCCCCGCCGAAGCCCGGCAGCGTCGCCGGCGAACCCGGCTGTTCGACGGTCGTCGTCTGCTGGGCCCAGGTCACCGAGAACGCGCCGGCGGGCGAGCTGCTGGGCGACGGCGTCGCGAGCGTCAACGTGCGGGTGGGAGCCACGCGCACGCCCGCCCGGCCGCGACGGCCGCCGAGCGTGCGCTGTTGCAGTTCGAGCGCGCCCGTCAGCCAGCCCGGGTCCTCGATCGGCCCGGTGCGATCGCCGACGCTCGCCGTGGCGCTCGAGAACGCGACCTGGCCGAAGTCGGCGAGCGGCAGGATCGCGCACGTGTCCTGGCCGACGCAGGCCGAGGGCGCCTCGACGATCCACTCGGCCGAGGAGGCGTCGATCACCGGCCGGCGTCTGGTCGTCTGGAAGCGCCGGCCGCTCGTGAGGTCGCGGATTCGCAGCGTGACGTCCTGGCCGGCGACCGAGACCGAGGCGAGCATCCGGTCGCCCGGGCGCACGCGCAGGCCGAGGTTGACCGGGCCCGCCGGGAGCAGCTCGAACCAGCCGCGGTAGGAGGCGGCGCCCGCCCGCGTGCAGTCGGCGTCGGTGCCGACCTGCTCGAGCGCGTGCGAGTGCTCGTTGTAGCCGCCGAGCCCGACCCACACGGCCGAGAACGCTTCGTGGCCGGCGCGACAGGTGGTGGCGGGCACGGTCCACGAGCCGGAGATGCCGTCGAAGTGCGAGCCGGCGGCGGCGGGGACGGCGACGTAGCCCGCCCAGTTGGTGCTGATGCTCGCCTGCGCCGAGGCGGCGGAGCTCGTGGGCGCGGCGGCCGCGAGGCCCGCGAGCGCCGCGGCCAGCCACGCGGCGGCCCTGGGCGCCCGGCCTCGATCGGCGCTCCGCCGTGCTGTTCGAGCGATGCCCATCCGCACAGACGATCGCGCAGACGCCTTAAACCTTCCTGATGGCCGCGTAAGAGGATGCTCGGCGCGCTATGCCGGCTTGCCGTTCGAGCCGATGATCGTCCGGCGGCCCGCGTCGGTCCACACGACCTGCTCGCGTCCGGGGCCGACGCCGACGAGCGCGACCGGCGCGCCGGCGTGCTCGGCGATGAAGTCGAGGTAGTCGCGCGCGCCGCCCGGCAGGTCGGACACGCTGCGGCACTCGCCGAGGTCCTCCTGCCAGCCCGGCAGCTCGGTCAGCTCGGCGACGGTGTGGTGGAGCACCGTCTGGTGGTAGGGGAAGTCCTCGAACTCGGCCCCGTCGGCGCCGCGGTAGCTCGTGCACACGTAGATGCGGTCCAGGCCCGAGAGCACGTCGAGCTTGGTGATCACGAGCGAGGTCAGCGTGTTCAGCCTGGCCGCGTAGCGCAGCGCGACCAGGTCGAGCCAGCCGGTGCGCCGCGGACGCCCGGTGGTGGTGCCGAACTCGCCGCCGCGGGCGCGGATCGTCTCGCCCATCTCTTCGTGCAGCTCGCTCGGGAACGGCCCGGCGCCCACGCGCGTCGTGTAGGCCTTGGCGATCCCCCAGACTTCGTCGATCGCCTTCGGGCCGATGCCGCTGCCCACGCACGCCGCGCCGGCCAGCGGGTTGGAGGAGGTGACGAACGGATAGGTGCCGTGGTCGATGTCCAGCATCGCCCCCTGCGCGCCCTCCAGGATCACGCTCCTGCCCTCGTCGAGCATCTCCCACATCAGCTTGGAGGTGTCGGCGATGTGCTGCTCCAGGCGGTGGCCGTAGGTGAGGTATTCCTCGGTCATCGTGTGCAGGTCGAGCGAGGGCTCCTTTTCGAACGGGCGCAGCGACAGGCGCTTGGGCTCCATCGCCGCCACGATCTTCTTCTTGAGGATCTTCTCGTCGAGCAGGTCCTGCACGCGGATCCCCAGGCGCGCCGCCTTGTCGGCGTAGCACGGCCCGATGCCCCTGCGCGTGGTCCCGATCTGCAGGCTGCCGAGCTTGGCCTCGCCGGCGGAGTCGAGCAGCAGGTGGTAGGGCATGATCAGGTGCGCGTTGGCGGAGATGCGCAGGCCGCCGACGTCCACCCGCCGCGCGCGCAGCGCGTCGAGCTCGTCGATCAGCACCTTCGGGTCGATCACGACGCCGTTTCCGATCATGCAGCGCTTGCCCGCGTAGAGGATGCCGGAGGGGATCAGGTGCAGCTTCCACTCCTCCTCGCCGCGCACGATCGTGTGGCCGGCGTTGTTGCCGCCCTGGAAGCGCACGACGGCGTCGCCGTGCTCGGCGAGCAGGTCGGTGATCTTGCCCTTGCCCTCGTCGCCCCACTGGGCGCCGACTATCACTATCCCCGGCATGACCAGAGGAGTGTACGAACGTGCGCCGGCCTCAGCCGTGCACGGCCGGCAGCTCCCTGCGTTTGTCCTCGCCGTACAGCGGCAGCGGATCGCCGCACATCTCCACCAGCCGCGAGACGATGCGCCTGCCGACGACCTCGCCGGCGTCGTCGCCGGCGTACGCCCGCTCGCGCCCGCCGGCGCGCGGGCCGGCCTCGGCCGCCGGCGCCAGCACGCGCCTGCCCATCTGCTCGGCGAGCTCGTCGGGCATCAGGTGCGTGGTCGCGACGATCGCCCGCTGGGCCTGGTAGCGGGCGTCGACGATCGAGTACAGCTGCTCGAGGCGCCACGGCGTCGTGTGCTGCGCGCCCAGGTCGTCGATGTGCAGCAGGTCCACCGAGGAGAGGCTGTCGAGCAGGTCGAGCAGGCTGTTTTCCGCGCCGATCTCGTCGCGGATCAGGTTCAGCAGCCGCGGCAGCGAGTAGATCGCCACGGTGTGTCCCGCGTCCAGCGCCGCTTTGGAGACGATCATCGCGAGGCTCGTCTTGCCGGTGCCGACGTCTCCGGTGAGCCACAGGCCGCGGCCTTCCGCCAGCCTCGCCTCGAGGTTGCGCACGTAGCGGCGCACCTCCGAGACGATCGTCTCGGGCATGCCCAGCACCGGCGGGCGCTCGAAGGACACGCCCCGGTAGAGCTTGGGGACGCGGCCCTCCAGCGTGGCCGCGCGCTTGGCCGCGATCAGCCCGCGCCGGCAGGCGCAGTCGACCGCCGTGTTGCTGGTCTCGTCGACGACGAAGCCGCTGCCGTCGCAGCGCCCGAACACGCAGCTCGCGCCGGCGCGGCCGGCGCGCCGGGCGAGCACCGTCAGCGGGTCCCCCTCCGGGGACGGCGCGGGGGGCTCGTCGAACAGGCCGTCGCTCATGCGGCGTAGCGCTCGCCGGCGTAGTTCATGAACTTCGGGTACTCCTTCTGGAAGGTCAGCGTGACTTTGCCGACGGCGCCGTTGCGGTGCTTGGCGATGATCAGGTCGGCCTCGCCCGGGCGTTCGGACTCCTCGTCGTAGTACTCCTCGCGGTAGATGAACATCACCAGGTCGGAGTCCTGCTCGAGGTTCCCCGACTCGCGCAGGTCCGACAGCTGCGGCTTCTTGTCGGGGCGCTGCTCGACCGCGCGGCTCAGCTGCGAGAGCGCGATCACCGGCACGCCGAGCTCGCGCGCGAGGATCTTCAGGCCGCGGCTGAGCTCGCCGACCGCGGTCACGCGGCTGTCGTAGCGGCTGTCCGTGCGCATCAGCTGGAGGTAGTCGATGATGATCAGCCCCAGGCCGCCCTCGCACTGGCTGTGCAGCCGCCGCGCCTTGGCGCGGATCTCGAGCATGCCCACGTCGCTGGAGTCGTCCACCCACAGCGGCGCCTGCGAGAGGCGCTCGCTGGCCTTCAGGATCTTCGGCCAGCGCTGCTCGGCGACGCGGCCCTTGCGCAGCTCCTCGCCCTTGATGCGCGCCTGCGAGGCCACGAAGCGCTGCGCGAGCTCCGCCTCGGCCATCTCCAGCGAGAACAGCGCGACCGGCTTGCCGTGCTCGACGGCCGCGTTCTCGGCGATGTTGCAGACGAGCGCGCTCTTGCCCATCGCCGGGCGGGCCGCGATGATGATCAGGTTCCCCGCCTGGAAGCCGCCGGTGATCTCGTCCAGGTCCTTGAAGCCCGACGGCGTGCCGGTCAGCGCCGTGCCCTCGAGCGAGAGCCGGTGCAGCTTGTCGAGCTCCTCGTGCAGCACGTCTTCGATCGCGCGGAAGTCCTGCTGGCGGTCGTCGCGGGCGACCTCCAGCATCGCCTTCTCGGCCTGCTCGACGAGCTCGCGCGGAGGCGCGTCGTGGCCGAGCACGCTCTCCTGGATCTCGTAGGTGCTCCGCAGCAGCCTGCGCAGCAGCGCGTTCTCGCGCACGATCTGGGCGTAGCGGCGGGCGTGGCCGGCGGCCGGCACCACGCCCGTCAGCTCGTCGACGGTCGCCGCGCCGCCGATCTGCTCGAGCTTGCCGACCTGGCGCAGCCGGTCGATCACCGTCAGCACGTCGACCGGCTCGCTTTCGTTGTAGAGCGAGAGCATGGCCTCGTAGACGATCCCGTGGCGCTCGCGGTAGAAGTCCTCCGGGCGCAGCCCCTCCTCGATCACGAGCGCGTACAGCGAGCGGTCCGACAGCAGGATCGCGCCGAGCACCGACTGCTCGGCGTCGAGGTTGTGCGGCGGGGCGATGAGCCCGGCGGGCGGGGAGCCGTTGGCTGTCGAGACGGCGCTCATCGGTTGGGGCAGTGTAGGCGTCGCCGCGCGCGCGCCCGCCGGCGGTTTCCGCAAATCGCGGGGGGAAAAGATCGCGCGCGCATGTGCGAACGCATGTTCGCAGCCGGGCCGGGCGGAAGCGGGGGGAGCGCCGGAGCGCTAGTTCTTGGCGACGACCATGGTCTTGACCGTGGCGGTCACGCCATCGACCACCTCGACCACGACCATGTAGGTGCCGACGTTCTTGATCGGCTCCGGCAGGTGCACGCCGCGTTTGTCGATCCGCAGGCCGCGCGCTTCACGGATCGCGCCGGCGATGTCCTGGGCGGTGACCGAGCCGAACAGGCGCCCGTCGGCGCCCGCCTGCTGCGGGATCGTGAGCACGGTGCGGTTGAGCAGGTTCACGTTCTCCTGCGCGCGCTCCACGGCCTCGCGCGCGGCGCGCTCGGCCGCCGCCTGGCGCTGGCGCACCGTTTCGATCGCGCCTTTGGTCGCCGGCTGGGCGAGCCTGTGCGGGATCAGGTAGTTGCGCAGGTAGCCCTTGGAGACCTCGACGACGGCGCCCTGCTCGCCGAGCGTGTCCACGTCCTTGAGGAGGATCGCCTCCGGCATCGTCGCCCCGATCCGCCTAGCGTTCGCGGTCGCCGCGGTCGCGGCCGCCGCGCGGGCTGTCCTCGCGGCCGCCCTCGTTGACGTAGGGCAGCAGGGCCAGCTCGCGCGCGCGCTTGACGGCTCGCGCGATCTGCACCTGGTGGCGCCGGCAGGAGCCGGTTATCCGCCGCGAGCGGATCTTGCCCTTCTCGGAGATGAACTTGCGCAGCGAGCCGACGTCCTTGTAGTCGACCTGCTCGACTTTGTCGCGGCAGTACTGGCAGGGCTTGCGCCGGCCGCTGCCGGGCCCGCCCTTCTTGTCGCGCCGGCGCACCGGCTTGCCGCGACCGCGTGCCTGGGCCATCAGCGCGCCCCCGTTCGCTCGGGGCCGGTGGGCGTGGCTGCGGGACGGCCGCGGCCGCGCCTGAATGGGATGGAGTGCACTGGACTGGCTACCTCTTCGCTGTGGGCTGACTAGAACGGGATGTCGTCGTCGCCGGCGCCGCCGGCGACCGGTGCGGGCTGGTAGTCCCCTTCGTCGACCGGGACGCCACTGCCCGTCGCGGCTCCGTTGCCGGAGAACCCGCCTGTCCCCGAGCCTTCCTCGCGCGAGCCCAGGAACTGCACCGAGTCGGCAATGATATCGATCGCCTGGCGCTTTGTCCCGTCCTGGGCCTCCCACTCGCGCCACTCCAGGCGGCCGTCGATCGCGACGGGCCGTCCCTTGGACAGGTAGCGGGCGGCGTTCTCGCCCTGCGCGCCCCACACGGTGACGTTGAAGTAGTTGGGCTTGTCCTCCCATTCGCCGGTGCTGTTGTTCTTGCGCCGGGTGTTGCACGCGACGCGCAGGCTGCACACCGAGTTGCCGCTGGGCAGCGATCGCAGCTCCGGGTCGGCGGTCAGGTTCCCGGTCAGCACTACCCGGTTGATGTTGGTGGCGGCCACGGCACTCTTCCTTTCAGCTTGCCCCGCGTCGGGAGCCGGATCTGGACGGTCTTCGAGCCTTCGAGTCTAGAGCGGCCGGCGCGGGAGGATCGGGCGGACGCCGCGGCCGACCCCGCTCATTGCGAGGTTCCCTGCGCCCGCTCGCTGCGGCGGGCCCGCGGCGAGGTCCGGAACACCTCGTCCCAGTAGGGCGCCGAGATGCCGAAGCCGCGCGTGTCGTCCTGGAAGTGGTGGCGCATGTGGCGCTCGCGCAGCATCCTGCCGAGCGGGCCGCGCGGGCGGAAGTGGTGCAGGTAGTAGTGCGTCATGTCGTACACGAGGTAGCCCGCGAAGAACCCGGCACCGAGCGCCGGCGCGTCGTGCGCGCCGGCGGCCAGGTAGATCAGGCCGAAGACGGCCGCGCCGAGCGGCACGCTGACCGCCGGCGGCATCACCAGGCGCAGCGGGTCGTTCGGATGGTCGTGGTGGACGCCGTGGATGATCCAGTGCAGGCGCGCGCCGAGCCCGCCCTCCGGCTCGAAGTGGAACACGAGCCGGTGCAGCCAGTACTCGAACAGCGTCCACAGCGCGTAGCCGCCGAGCGCCAGCGCCAGCGCCGCCAGCACGCCGATGCTGGAGAGGCTCCAGGCCGAGAGCCCGACGATCGCGGGCGCGAAGATGAGCACCGGGATCGCCGGGTGCACGCGCGAGAGCGCGTCCAGCAGCTTCGAGTCGAACATCGGCGGCGAGGCGCGCAGCACGTCGGTGCGCACCCTCGCCTGCGGCGACGGCGCCCGCGAGCGGTCGGTCATGTCCTCGGCATCGGCCCAGCGCATGGGCCGATGTTATTACGCCGCGGCCGCGGCCGCGGCCGCGGGCTCGGCCTCGGCGCGCGGCTCGCTCTCCGCGCGGCGCGCGGCCGAGCCGGGCCGCATGTCGGGCGCCTCGGGCACGCCCGGCTTCAGCTTGATCAGGCGAAAGCGCAGCACGCCGTCGGTGATTCTCAGCGTGCGGTCGAGCTCGCTCAGCAGGGCCTTCTCGCCGACGTGGAACTGCAGCAGGTGGTACTCGCCGCTGGCCTTGCGCTCGATCGGGTAGGCGAGCGGGCGCTCGCCCCACTCGTCGTTGCGCAGCAGCTCGCCCTGGCCCTCGATGGCGGCGCGCGCGTCGGCGACGATCTTCGCGCGCGCGTCCTGCTCCAGCTGCGGGTCGAGCACCAGCACGAGATCGTATGTGGGGTTGGCCTTGGACATCGGAGTGACCGCACAGAATAGCGAGTCGGGCGTTCTGGCCCCCGGCGGCGCATGCGCCACCCGGTGGGGGCGCACATGTGCGCCCCCGGGAGACGGCCGCATGCGGCCGTCTCGCCCACCGCCGCTCAGTGGCTCGCGCCCTTCGCCCGGATGTCCGCCAGCTGCTCGTCGATCCAGTCGCCCGGGTCGCGCGAGGTGACGATCTCGGACAGCCCGCGGGCGCGGCGGCGGCGCTCGCGGTCGTCCATCGTCAGCGCCGCGTAGATCGAGTTGGCCAGCTCCTGGATGTCGAAGGGGTTGACCGACAGGGCGTACTCGCCGAGCTCCTCGTGGGCGCCCGTGTTCTCCGAGAGGATCGAGACGCCCTCGCGCTCGTTGACGATCGGGCCCTCCTTGGCGACCAGGTTCATGCCGTCGAACATCGCGTTGACGAGCAGCACGTCGTAGTGCTTGTAGGCGGCCACCGCCTCCTCGAGGTCGTCGCGCAGCTTCAGCTGGATCGGCATCCAGTCGGGCGTGCCGTGGCGGTGGTTGACGACCGCCACGAGCGCCTCGATGCGCTCCAGGTACTCGGCGTACTGCGGCACGTCGGTGCGGGAGGGCATCAGCTGCGCGATGAACGTGACGCGCTCGGTGAACTCCGGGTGCTCCTCCAGGAACAGGTCGAAGGCGGAGAAGCCGCGCAGCACGTTCTTGGAGAGGTCGGCGCGGTCGACGCGCAGGATCAGGAAGTCGCGCCGGCGGCGCAGCAGCTGCTCCTCGAACTCGCGCACGCGCGTGCTCTGCGCGATCTGGCGCGTGGCGCGGTGGTCGATCGGCAGCGGGTAGGCGCGCACCCACACCTCCCGCTCCCCTCCCGGCGCCTGCACGACGCCGCGCTCGAAGTCGACCTCGAGCTCCATCAGGTCGCGACAGCACTGCAGGAAGTTGTGCCGGTAGGAGCGCGTGTGAAAGCCGATGATGTCGTTGGCCAGCAGGCCCGTGTAGATCTCCTCGCGGATGCGCGTGGGCAGCACCCGCCACGCGTCCGGCTGGGTCCACGGGATGTGGACGAAGTGGTGCAGGAACACGTCCGGGCGGGCGCGGCGCACGAGATCCGGGAGCGTGTAGAGGTGGTAGTCGTGGACCATCACGACCGGCTCGGCCTCGCCCTCGATCTGCTCGACGACCGCGCGCGCGAGATCCTCGTTGACGACGTTGTAGCCGAACTCGAACGCCTCGATCTCCTCGCGGCGGATGTCGGGAGCGTTGGAGAGGTCCCACAGGTAGTGCTGGATGAACCACAGCATCGGGTTGGCGAACACGTTGTAGAAGCGGTCGTAGGCATCGGGGTCGCTGACCACCAGGCGCACCTGGTACTCGCCCCCGCCGGGGGCGCGCACGGGGAAGGCGCCGCCGTCGTGCTCGCGCGAGACGGCCACGTCGTGCTCGCTCATCGCCGAGGCGATCCAGATTGCGTCGCGGTGCGAGGCCAGGCCGGTGAGCGCCGTCACCAGCCCCCCGGAGCCGCGCTGGACCTCGCCGTTCGCGTGAAACGTGACGGGCCCACGGTTGCTGACCAGCACGAGCGGGGCCCGCTGTGCCGGCTCCTCGGTCATGTCTGCAGCAGGTTGTTGAAGATCTTGAGGTAATCGCGCAGGTAGCGCGGCGTGAGGAAATGCTGGCGCACGTGCTCCTTGCCGCGGCGCCCGAGCGTGCGCCCCAGTTCGGGGTCGCGCAGGAAGTCGACCGTGCGCTGGGCGCACTGCTCGACGCTCGAGACCAGATAGCCGGTGACCCCGTCTTCGATCTGCAGCGGAATGCCGCCGACGTCGCCGCCGACGAACGGCCGCGCCTTCCAGATCGCCTCCGAGACGGTCAGCCCGAAGCCCTCGCGCGTGGACTTCTGGACCAGCACGTCGGAGTGCGACTGGAAGGCGTTGACCTCGATCGCGCCGACGTTGTTGAAGTTGTTGAGGATGTGGATGTCGGGGTCGCCGTCGGCGTGGGCGATCGTGGAGTTGAAGAAGTCCCAGCCCACGGGGTCGTCGCTGGCCATCGAGCCGACCAGCGCGAGCTGCACCTCGGGGATCGACTCGCGCACCTGGCGGTAGGCGTCGATCACCCCGAGCGGGTCCTTCCAGGGGTCGAAGCGCGAGACCTGGCACATCAGCGGCCGGTCGACGTCGATGCCGAACTGTCCGCACACGAAGGCCCCGTCTTCGGGCGAGAGCGCCATGTTCTTCGGCGTCAGCGGGTCGATCGCCGGCGGCACGACGTTGACGGTGCCCCCCATCCCCTGCGGCACGTACTCGCGCATGTGAAACAGCGACTGCGGATAGTGCTCCAGGTAGGGCAGCAGGCGCGCGATCGTGTCCGGGTTGGGCGTCGAGAGGTCGATGTGGCAGCGCCACACCCAGCCCTTGGCCTTCTCCGGCACCAGCTGACACAGCGCGGCCGGCTGCGGGTCGTGCACCAGGCACACGTCCCAGCCGCCGCTCAGCTCGCGCGCGTTGTGCTCGTTGTAGCGCAGCCACGTGGCCCACTGCTCCTCGTCGAGGTCCTGGGGGGCGCCCTGGAGCGCGTTGTGCATCAGCTTGGTCGCGTTGAAGAACTCTTCGCGCCCGTAGATGACCTCCCACTCGCAATCCAGGCCCACGTCGCGCATCAGCGGCACGAGCGTGTAGAGGATCTCCGAGACGCCGCCGCCGAAGGCCGTGGCGGACAGGTGCACCACGCGCTTGCCCTGCAGCGGCTCGGCCAGCTCGCGGATTTCGGCGATCAGCTCGCGCCCGCAGATGTGCGTGTAGTCGGCGAGCGTCTTGTGGGCTACCGCGACGGGCTGGAGCACGCGCCGGCACGATATCTGAACGGACGGCCGGCGGGACCGGGGAGCCGGCGGGCGGACTATGGTCTATGGCCATGCTCAACGGGCGCCTGTACCGAGCGGCATTCCTTCCGTCCCTGCTGGCCCTGGCGATCGCGGCCTTCTCGCTGAGCTCGGGGCCGAGCCCGGACACCACGACGCTGGCCCCCGACGCCTTCGAAGGGGCGCCCGCGTTCGCCGAACTGCAGGCGCTCGCGTCGCGCTTCCCGCTGCGGCGCCCCGGCAGCGCCGGCGACCGGCGGCTGGCCGGCTACGTGGCGCAGAAGCTGGAAGCGCCCGCGGGCGCGGGGGCGCCCGGCGAAGGCCGGGCCGGCGGCTTCTCAGTGCACACCTACAGCCGGGCCGGCCAGACGATCGACGGCGAACGCACGCTGAGGACCGTCGTGGCGCAGCGGCCGGGCTCGACCGGCGCCCCGCCGATCCTGATCGTGGCCCACCGCGACGCGGCCGGCGCGGGCGGGTCCTCGTCGGTGGCCGAACTGTCGGCGACCGCCGCGCTGCTCGAGCTCGCGCGCGTGCTCTCGGCGCGCGAGACCAAGCGCGCGATCGTGCTCGTCTCGACCAGCGGCGGCAGCGGGGGGGACGCCGGCGCCGCCCAGCTCGTCGCCGACCCGGCCGCGTTCGGGCTGCACGGGCCCTTCGACGCGGCGCTCGTGATCGGCGACGTCGCGAGCGCGCGCACGAGCCCGCCGCTGGTGGTCCCCTACTCGACCGGCCTCGGCTCGGCGCCGCTGGAGCTGCAGCGCACCGTCGCCGCCGCGATCGACCAGGAGGTGGGCGTGCCGGCGGGCTCGCCGAGCACGTTCGGCCAGCTGGCCCACCTGGCGTTCCCGCTGACGGTCGGCGAACAGGGGCCGCTGAACGCCGGCGGGCTGCCGGCCGTGCTCGTCCAGGCCTCCGGCGAACGCGGGCCGCGGCCCGGCGAGGCGGTGAGCGCCGGACGGCTCGAAGCGTTCGGCCGCGCGCTGCTGAGCGCGGTGGACGCGCTGGACGGCGCGCCGAACGTGCCGGCGGCGACGCAGACGGGCCTGGAACTGCAGCGCAAGACGATGCCGATGTGGGCGCTGCGCCTGCTCGTCGGCACGCTGCTGCTGCCGCTGCTCGTCGCGGGCCTCGACGCGCTCGCGTGCGCGCGGCGCAGGCGAGCGCCGATCGGCCGGTGGGCGCTGTGGACGCTCAGCTGCGCGCTGCCGTTCCTCGCCTGCGCGGTCTTCGCGTACGCGCTGGGCTGGCTGGGCGTGCTCGGCGCCACTCCGCCCGGGCCGGCGCTGCCGAGCGCGCTGCCGCTCGACGGCCGCGCGCTCACCGCGATCGCGGCGGTCGCGCTGGCGTTCGCGCTCAGCTGGCTGCTGCGCGGGTCGCTCGTGCGCCGCCTGCGCTGGGCGCCGGGCGAGGACGCCGAGACGGGATCGGTGGCGATCGTGCTCGTGCTGCTCGCGCTCGCCTTCCTGGCGTGGCTCGTGAACCCGTTCACGGCGCTGCTGGCGCTGCCCGCCATGCACCTGTGGCTCGCGCTGTGGTGGCCCGGGCGCCTCGGCCTGGCCGAGCCGCCGCGGCGGGCGCTCGCGCTGGGGATGGTCGCGGTCGGGCTCGCGCCCGCCGCGCTGCTGGTCGCCTTCTACGCGCACCAGCTCGGCCTGGGCGTCGGCGGGGTCGCCTGGATGGGCGTGCAGCTGCTCGCCGGCGGCTACGTCGGCTTCTGGGCGGCGCTGCTGTGGAGCGGCGCCCTCGGCTGCGCCGCGGCGGCCGCGATCCTCGCCGCCAGGCGCGCGCCGCGGGCCGCGGCGGCGACCGCGGCGGGGTCCGTCGAGGTGAGCATCCGCGGGCCCCTCAGCTACGCCGGCCCCGGTTCGCTGGGTGGGACGGAGTCGGCTCTGCGACGATAGGTGACGATGAAGCAGCTGCTCAGCACGACCGCGCCGGGTGGCGCACTGGGCCCCGGCTACCGGCGCCGGAGCGCCTCGCGGCGCGCCGCGCGCGCCGTGGCGATCGTGCTGGTCGCGGTCGGCTGTCTCGCCCTGGCCGACGCGCTCGTGACGCTGGTGTGGCAGGAGCCGATCTCGGCGCTGTACGCGAGCATCAGGCAGCACGACCTGGGCTCGAGCCTGCGCGGCGTCGAACGCGCGCCGCCGAGCCCGGCCGAGCGCCACACGCTCGCGAGCCTCTCCGACGAGCGCGCCCGCATCGCCTTCCTGGCGCGCGAACTGGAACGCCGCTCGCACAACGGCGCCGCCGTCGGGCGAATCATGATCCCGCGCGTCGGCGCCGACTACGTGATGGTCAAGGGCACCGACACCGCCGACCTGATCAGCGGCCCCGGGATCTACCCGGAAACGAGCTTCCCCGGGATCCCGGGGACGACGGCGGTCGCCGGGCACCGCACCACCTACCTGGCGCCGTTTCGCGAAATCAACTTCCTGAAGCCGGGCAACCACATCCTGCTGTACATGCCCTACGCGCACTTCACCTACACCGTCACGGGGCAGCGCGTCGTGTGGCCGTCGGACGTCGGCGCGGCCGTCTCGCAGGTCGGCTACAGCCGGCTCGTGCTGTCCGCCTGCACGCCCGTGTTCAGCGCCGAAAAACGGCTGCTCGTGTACGCGCGGCTGACGCGCACGGTGCCGGTGGGCGCCGCCCGCACGCTGCCCGGCGGGGCGACGCCGGTGCCGATCGAAGCGACGCCGCGCCGGGCGCTCGCCGCCGGGCGCCGCTCACCGCCAGCGATGCTCGTATCCCTCGAGCCGCACGGCGTCTCCGCGCTCGTCTGAGAAGCGCGCCTGCGGCGCGCCGGCGCGCACCTCGCCGATCCAGCTGGGCGCCTGGCAGCCCGCGTCTCGCAGGGCCCGCTCGACCGCCGCGCGCCGCGCGGGCGCCACGCAGAAGCACAGCTCGTAGTCTTCGCCGCCGCCGGCCGCCAGCCGCGCGGGGTCGCGGCCGAGCTCGGCGGCGACCTCGCGGACGCCGTCGTGCAGCGGCAGCGCTTGCAGGCTCAGCTCGAGCCGCACGCCGCTCGCGCGGGCGAGGTGGGCGGCGTCGGCGGCGAGCCCGTCGGAGACGTCGATCATCGCGTGCACGCCGGCGCGCGCGAGCGCCCTGCCCTCGCGCAGCCGCGGCAGCGGCGCCCGCGCCCGGGCGAGCGCCGGCGCGGCCGCGGGCGTGGCGCCGGCGCGTCCCTCGAACACCGCCAGCGCGGCGGCGCCGGCGCCGAGGCTGCCGGTCACCCCGACCAGATCGTCGACCTCGGCGCCGTCCCGGCGCACCGGCGCGGAGGGCTCCTCGCACCAGCCGACGGCCGTCACCGCGACCGTCAGCACGGGCGCGCCGACCACGTCGCCGCCGGCGATCGCGGCGCCGGTCCGCAACGCGAGCTCGTCGGCCGCTCGCACCAGCGCGAGCGCGTCGGCCTCCTCGAAGCCGCGCGGGAGCCCCAGCACGATGTACGCCTCGCCGGGCTCGACGCCCATCGCGGCGAGATCCGAGAGCGCCCCGGCGAGCGCGCGGTGGCCCACCTCCTCGGGCGTCGCCCAGCCCTCGCCGAGGCGGAAGTGGACTCCCTCGACCATCGCGTCGACCGAGGTCACGCACACCGCGCGGGCGCGCACGACGGCCGCGTCGTCGCCGCCGCCGAGCACCAGCCGCTCGGCCGAGAGGGGGCTGCGAAGCCCGGCCGCGATCGCGTCGATCAGGGAGCGCTCAGCGATGCCGGTAGACGATCCTCGCGCGATCGAGGTCGTAGGGCGAGAGCTCGCAGCGAACCCGGTCGCCCGGAAGGATGCGAATCCGGAAGCGGCGCATCTTGCCCGCCACGTGCCCGAGGACGATGTGGTCGTTGTCGAGCTTGACGCGGAACATCGCGTTGGGCAGGGCCTCGATCACCTCGCCCTCGAATTCGACCTTGTCCTCCTTCGGCATGCGCATCAAACTACCAGCGCGCGTGCGCTCAGGGTGTTGCCGCGCCGCCCGTGCCGGCGCCGCCGGTGGGGCTCGGCGCCCCGCCGGGCGCCGGCGTCTGCGGTTCGCGGCCCGGGACGGCGGGCGTTTCCGTGTGCCGCGGCGCTTCCTGAGCCGGCGGCGGGGCTTCCTGAACTTCGAGGACGGCGCGTTCGCTCTGATGATGAGTCGGGGCCGCGTGCTTGGCGTGGCCCTGCGAATGCGCAGGCGCCTGGGCGCCTTCCGCACCGAGCTGGGTCTCGCCGGTGGTCGCGAAGTGCCCGTAGAACGGCCGGTACTGGATCTGTTCCCTGGGCGTCGGGAATTCGGCGCACGGCTGGCCTTCGGTGACCGCGCTCATGTACGTTTTCCAGATCGCCGCCGGCAGCGCGCCGCCCTGCTGCGGTTCGCCCTGCACGTCGGTCATCGGGATGCGTTTGTTCGGGTAGCCCATCCACACGACCGTCGTGTAGTTGGGCGTGTAGCCGTCGAGCCAGGCGTCCACGAGTTCGCTGGTCGTGCCCGTCTTGGCCGCCGTGGGGCAGTCGATCGCCGAGCGCACGGCGGTGCCCTCGAGCACGTTCTGGTGCAGGATGCTCGTCTCCTCGGCCACGACCGCTTCGCTCAGCACGCGCACGCGGTGCGGCTGGCCCCAGCTTTCGTCGACGTGCCCGTCGGGGAACACGACCTTGGTGATCGCGATCGGCGTGTTGCGGTAGCCGCCGTCGGCGAGCGTCGCGTACACGACCGCCATTTCCAGCGGGGTGACGCCGAGCGTGAGTCCCCCGATCGCTTCCGCGGGGAAGCTCGAGAGGTGTGTTTTGACGCCCATCGCGTACGCCGTCTTGGTGATCGTTTCCTCGCCGAGGTCGGCGGCCAGCTGCGCGTACACGGTGTTGTCGGAGGTGAGCGTCGCCTGCACCAGGTTGATCGACCGGTTCAGCGAGGTGCCCTCGAAGGTGTGCACTTCGTATTCCGGGTAGCCCGTCAGCCAGCCGGCCTGCAGCGTGTGCGAGTCGTAGTAGGTGCTGTTCGGGTCGATCCCGCGCGAGAGCGCGTCCGCCAGGTCGATCGCCTTGAACGTGGAGCCCGGCTGGCGGTGTCCGTCGGCGGCCAGGTTGTACTGCGACTGCTGGTAGCTCTCGGACTCGGCCATCGCTTCGATGTCGCCGTTGTGCGGGTTCAGCGTCACGATCGCCGAGGCCGGGTCGCCGGCTTCGTCGAGCACTTCCGCGATCGCTTTGCGTGCGAGCCGCTGCTTGTTCAGGTCGATCGTGGTGTAGACCTTCAGGCCGCCCTGTTCGACGGTCTTGGCGCCGTAGCGTTCGATCAGCTGCTGGCGCACGTATTCGAAGAAGAAGAGTTCGCTGCGTTCGGAGTAGAAGTAGCCGCGGTGCAGCTCCAGCGGGGCGCGCTCGGCCGTCCGCGCCTGCGCCCGGCCGATGTAGTGCAGTTCGGCCATCTTCGCGAGCACCTCGTTGCGCCGTTCCCTGGCGGCGGTCGGGTACAGCAGCGGGTTGTACTGCGAGGGCGCCTGGGGCAGGCCGGCCAGCAGCGCCGACTGCGCGAGGTTCAGCTGGGAGACCGGCTTGTCGAAGTAGACGCGCGAGGCGGCCTGCACGCCGATCATCGTCTGGCCGCCGACGGTGCCGTAGTCGACGTCGTTGAGGTAGCTGTTGAGGATCGAGTGCTTGCTGTGGCGTTCGTTGTATTCGATCGCGAGCTTGGCCTCCGCGATCTTCTGCCTGAGCGTGTGCTCGTCGCCGCCCAGGTACAGGTTGCGCACGAGCTGCATGGTGATCGTCGAGGCCCCCTGCAGCGCCTGCCCGTGCACCAGGTCCTTGACGGCGGCGCGGAAGATGCCGGTCAGGTCGATGCCGTCGTCTTTGTAGAAGCGCTGGTCCTCGATCGCGACCGTGCCGTTGCGCAGGTCGGCGGGAATTTCGCTCCAGCCCACCGGGGTGCGCAGTTCGTCGGACTGGATCGAGCCGAGGCGCCTGCCGTCGGCGGCGAACACCTGCGAGGTGCCGCCGCCGATCGTCGCGTGTCGCGCGCTCAGGCCGGCCGTGTCGTGCACGACGTGCATGACGTAGCCGACGGCGGCGATCACGCCGATCACGAGCGACGCCGCGAGCACGATCAGGGCGACGACGAGGACGCGCGACGCACCCCGGCTGCGACGGCGCTTTCGAGCTTGCCCAGACATGGCAGGACCCCTCAGGTTACCGTGCCGGCTGTGCTTTTCTGCCGCCTACGAGCGTGCGGGCCTCTACGCTCGATCCCAGCGCCATGAGCTCCGACACAGCCCAGCTCGAGATCGCGGAGACCACGGGCGAGCTCGCGGGTCAGGGCCGCCCGGCCCTCCCGGCCGCCCGCGGGGAGCCGCCCGTCCGGCGCACGCCGCGCGGCACGGCCCGTGCCTGGATCGCGCGGCTGCGCGCCGACCCCGCGCGGATGGCGGCCGTGCGCGACAGCTGGCGGATGCTGTGGTGCTCGCGGCTGCTCGTGTGGTGCGCCGGCGTCGGCACGATCGTGGCGTTCGGCTACGGGCCCGTGCGCAAAGCCTTCAACCCGCCCGGGGTCACGAGCGGCTTCGGCTGGCTCGGCAACCTGCTGGCCGCGCCCGCGGCGCGCTGGGACTCGGACTGGTACCTGGTGATCGCGCGCGCGGGCTACCAGCTGCACGCCGGCTCGGGCACGCTCGCCCGCGCCGCCTACTACCCGCTGTATCCGCTCGGCCTGCGCGCGATCTCGTGGCTGGGCGCGCCGCCGGTGCTGGCGGGCGTGCTGCTGTCCACGTGCGCCTTCGCGCTCGCCCTCTACGGCATCCATCGGCTGACGACGCTCGAGCTGGCGGGCCGCGGCCGCCGGGCGCTGGCGGGCGCGAGCCCGTCGCGCGCCGCGCGGCTGGCCGTCGCGGCGATGGCCTTCGCGCCGATGGCGCTGTTCTTCTCGGCGGTCTACTCCGAGTCGCTGTACCTGGCGCTGTCGGTCGGGCTGTTCTGGAGCGCCCGCCAGGGGCGCTGGCGCTGGGTGGGGCTGCTCGGGGCGCTCGCCGGCGCGACTCGCAACACGGGCCTCGTGCTGCTCGCGCCCGCGCTGCTGATCTACCTGTACGGGCCGCGCGAGGACCGCGAGCCCGACCGCCCGCTCGACGGCGCCGCGGCCGGCTGGCGCCGGCGGCTGCGTCCGCGCTACCGCGTCAGGCGCGACGCGCTGTGGCTGGCGCTGGTGCCCGCCGGCGCGCTGCTCTACGGCCTGTACCTGGGGTTGGCCGGCGGCGATCCGCTCGCGCCGCTGCACGCGGAGGAAGTCTGGGGCCGGCACCTGACGGGGCCGGCGGTCGGCGTCTGGGACGGGCTGCGGGCGGCCTTCGACGGCGCCCGCCAGCTGCTGTCGGGCCAGCGCCACCACGTTTACTTCACGGCCGGCGAAGGCAGCCCGCTGGTGAGCGCGGGGCACAACCTGCTCGACCTCGCCTTCCTGGTCGCGTTCGTGCCGGCGATCGTGGGGGTGCTGCGGCGGCTGCCGCTCGCCTACGGCGTGTATGCGCTCGCGGCCGCCTGCCTGCCGCTGTCCGACCCGGTCGGCGCCCAACCACTGATGTCGCTGCCGCGCTTCCTCGTGCCGCTGTTCCCGCTGGCGATCTGGCTGGGGGCGTGGCTGGCCGAGCGCCCGCGGCTGGTGCGCCCGACGCTCGCGCTCTCGGGGGCGCTGATGGCGCTGTTCGTAGCCCAGTTCGCCACCTGGCACTGGGTCGCATGAGCGTCGTGGACGAGCCGCGGGCGAGCGAGCGGGCGCTCTCGCCGACGACGGGCTGGCCCCCGTGGAGCGCCTTCGCGGCGCTGGTCGCGGGGATCGCGCTCGCGCTCGTGGGCGGCCTGCTCGTCGACATCCCCGCGCTCGCGCTCGGCGCCACGATCACGAGCTCGCACACGCCCGGAGGGGTCACGATCGCCGACACGGTCGTGCAGGACCTCGGCTTCGTCGGCGTGGCCGTGTTCTTCGCCCAGCTCGGCGGGCGGGGCGTGAGCGCCTGGCAGTTCGGGCTGCGCCGCCCGGCCGGGGGCTGGTGGCGCGCGGCGGGCCTCGTGCTGACGCTGCTCGTCGCGTTCATCGTGCTGAGCGCGATCTGGGGGGCGCTCGTGCACCCCGAAGAAGAGAAGATCCTGGAAACGCTCGGCTCCAAGGAAGGCGCGCCGCTGCTGATCCTGAGCGCCGGCCTGACGTGCGTGGTGGCGCCGATCTGCGAGGAGTTCCTGTTCCGCGGCTACATCTTCACGGCGCTGCGCAACTGGCGGGGCACGCTGCCGGCGGCGCTCGTCACGGCCGTGCTGTTCGGCGGCGTGCACGCGGGCTCGGCGCCGGCGCTCGACCTCGTGCCGCTCGCCGCGCTCGGCTTCGGCCTGTGCCTGCTCTACCGCTACTCGGGCTCGCTGTATCCGTGCGTCGTGGCCCACTGCCTGAACAACTGCCTGGCGTTCGCGAGCCTCGAGAAGTGGGGCTGGCAGGCGCCGGTGCTGGTGCTCGGCGCCCTCGCCGCGATCGCGGCCGTGGTCCTCGCCTGCAAGCGCGTTGGCGTGATTGTGCCCGAGCCGGGGCTGGCGCCGCCGCCGGCCGCGTAGGATCTGCGCGTGGGCGGCGGCTCGACAGGACACCCGCAGGCGGCGGCCGCGCGAGGCCCGGCCCGGCGTCCTCGCCGCGGGGCCCTCGCGATCTGCGTGGCGCTCGCGCTGGGCGCCGGCATCGCCGTGCCCGGCGGCGCGATCGCCGCGGCGAGCCCGGCGGCGCCCGTGAGCGAAGCGCCCGCGCCGGCCGGCGCGCCGAGCGCCACGCCGGCGGCGGGCGCGCTGCGCCTGAGCGTCAGCGGCGCCGGCGGCACGCCGCGCTTCGCGCTGCTCGGGCGGCGCATCACGATCCGCGGCAGCGTCACGCCGTACGTGGCGGGCCAGCAGGTGCAGCTGAGCTTCGACCTGGACGGGCGCGCGGCGGGCGTGCGCGTGGCCGGCGTGCTGCCCGGGCCGCACGGCACGGGCCGCTTCGCGGTCGCCTTCGCCAGCCGCTACGGAGGCCTGCTGCGCGTCCGCGCGGCCCACGCCGCGAGCGCCCAGCAGGCGGCGTTCGCCGCCAGCGCGCCCGAGCTTCGCTACGTCGACCCGAACGTCGGCTTCGGCGCGCGCGGGCAGTCGGTGCGGCTGCTGCAATCCGAGCTGTCTGCGCTGCACTACGCGGTCCCGCTGAGCGGCGTGTTCGACGAAGCCACCGGGCGGGCGCTCGTCGCCTACCGCAAGGTGACGGGCCTCGAACGGGTCGCGGCGGCGGGCGCGCGCGTGTTCGAGCTGCTGGCGCGCGGCGCCGGCGCCTTCCACGTGCGCTACCCGGGCGACGGGCGCCACGTCGAGGCCGACCTCGCCGAGCAGGTGCTGGCCGAGATCGAACCGGGCGGGCGGGTGTACCGGATCTACACGACCAGCTCGGGCAAGCCCTCGACGCCGACGGTGCTCGGACGCTTTCGCGTTTACCTGAAGACGCCCGGCGAAAACAGCGAGGGGATGGTCGACTCCAACTACTTCATCCGCGGCTACGCGATCCACGGCTACGCGGAAGTACCGACGTACGCAGCCAGCCACGGGTGCCTGCGGGTGCCGATCCCGGATGCGCCGGCGATCTACGCGTGGGTGCGCGAAGGCACGCCGGTCGACGTCTACGAATAGGGCTAGACGCGCACGAGCACCGCGCGCGAGAGGTAGCCCACGCCGAAGCCGTAGATGGCGAGCGCGAGCAGCAGCTTGACGCCGCGCACGACCCATTCGCTGCTGGAGCTCGAGATCACGCCCGCGAACGGCGAGGTCAGCTTTTCCGAGGCTTCTTCGAGCGTCTTGTGCAGGCCGCTCTCGTGGGCGCTCGGAGCGCTCGGGGTGGACGAGCCGTGGACGATCTCCTGCGTCTGGTGGGCCGAGGCGCTCTTGGACTGGTTGACGACGAAGATCGCGAAGGAGGCGAGCACGATCACGCAGATCGCCAGCGAGGCGAGTCGGATCAGGCGCACGAGCGGACGAACCATGGTCTGAGAGGATCGAAAGAAGCGCGCCGCTAGATTAGGCTGCGGCGTGCAGGCTGTAGACAAAGATACGAGCGCGCGAGGACGGGCCCGCGCGCGGCTGGTGGCGGAGCTGCGCGAGCACGCGCTGGTGATCGGCGAGGTCACGCTCACGAGCGGCGCGCTCGCCCAGTACTACGTGGACGCCAAGCGCGCGATCCTGCGGCCCGAGGGGTTCACGGCGCTCGCCGAGCTGCTCGCGGCGCAGGCCTGCGAGTGGGAGGCGACGGCCGTCGGCGGGATGACGATGGGCGCCGACGCGGTCGCCTGCGCGGCGCTGGCCGGCGGGGCGCCGGTGAAGGGGTTCTTCGTGCGCAAGGACGCCAAGGCCCACGGCCTGCAGCGGCGCATCGAGGGGCCGTTGCTCGGCCCGCACGACAGCTGCCTGGTGGTCGAGGACGTGGTCACCACGGGCGGCTCGACGCTCGCGGCGATCGCGGCGCTGCGGCAGGAGGGCCATCGAATCTGCGGGGTCGTGAGCGTGCTCGACCGGCTCGCGGGCGCCGGCGCGGCGATCGAACGCGAGGCCGGCGCGCCGTATGTCGCGCTGAGCACGATCGACGAGGTGTATCCCGAGCGGCCCGACCGGGACGGGGCCTGAGCGCCGTGTCGCGGGCCGACGGCGGCGAGGCGGGAGACCCGGGCCGGCTCGTGATCCGCGAGGCCGGTCCCGAGGACGTCACGTTGCTGCTCGGCCTGTTCAAAGAGCTCGCCGCCTACGAGCGGCTCGAGCACGAGCTGCGCGCGAGCGAGGCACAGCTGCGCCAGGCGCTGTTCGGCGAGCGCCCGGCCGCCGAGGCGCTGATCGCCGAGCTCGACGGCGAGGTCGCGGGCTATGCGCTGTTCTTCCCGACCTTCTCGACCTTCCTGGCGAGCCCGGGAGTGTGGCTCGAGGACCTGTTCGTGCGCCCGGCCTGCCGTCGCGCGGGCGTCGGGCGGGCGCTGCTCGCGGCGGTCGCGGCGCGCGTGCACGAGCGCGGCGGCGAACGCCTGGAGTGGGCGGCGCTCGACTGGAACGAGCTCGCGCTCGGCTTCTACCGGGGCATCGGCGCGCAGCAGATGAACGAGTGGATCACCCACCGGCTGGTCGGGCAGTCGCTGGCGAGCCTCGCGGACGAGGCGCGGCGGTAGCCTTCTTGGGCGGCCGCGGGCCGATCTGCCCGCCGACGCGACGCCCTCGTAGTCCAACGGATAAGACGACCGCCTCCTAAGCGGTAAATCCAGGTTCGACTCCTGGCGGGGGCATGGGCAGTGCTCAGGCGCTCGCTGCAAGCGTCGCTGTGATGACGCGCTCTCGCCCGTCGGCGGAGACGAGTGCCACGGCGTAGCCCTCGTCGAATGCACGGGCCATCCTCCTAAGCGGTAATCCAGTTCGACTCTTGGAGCACGGCGACGGCGTTAATCTGCCGTCGCCGTTTCCTTGGCAGCTAGGTCTGCTTGCTCATCCTGGGTCGCTTCCAGCCGCTCGGCCTCGTCCCAAAGCGAGCGACCGGTCGGCAATCTCCAGAACCAGGGGCCATGCACCCCGGTCGGCTTGAACCCCAGCTCATCGAGTAGACGCCAGATGATCAGGCTGGGCGAGGATTCCTCGGCGTTGCGCTCCCATCGAAGCGCCTTCCGGCTGGACTTCCCGGTCCAGATTGCGCGGCCGCAAGACGGCTCCTGCTGTAGCAGTACCTCTATAGCCCTCTGCTGCTCCTCGGGAAATCTATCCGTGATCAGCGTCAGCTCTGTGCCGGGAGCCACCGCACTGTGATCGTTGAGGAGCGCTACCGTCTGGCGTTTCTTCTTTTTCGTCTCGCGCTGCTCTTCCATCTCGGCTCGGCGTCGCCGGCGCACGAGGTAGTCCTTCGCTTGGGGGGGAGGTAGCACCTGTCGAGCGTTGAGGACGGCCTGTCCTTCGCCAACGCGCCTCGCAACGATCTGGATACAGGCGATGTCCAGGCCGACTTCATTGAGCCAGAGGACGACGCTGCTCACGGAGGCGCCGAAGCTGGACGCTAGAAGACACACGCGGACCAGGCCAAGCTCGCTGTCCTCAAGCGAGGGAGCGTGCTCGATGACCGCGCTGCGCGCAGCAGACGCATCTGTGTGCGCATAGCGCGAGTGCATCTCGATCACGTCCTCCACCGTGAGGTTCGCGCAATAGGCGGCGTACTTCAGTGCCTGCAGGTCGGTGGTATCACCGGCCTCTCCTCGCTTTAGCTCCGCAACGAGAAGATGGCCTTCCTTGTCGAGCATCAGCACGTCGAGGCGGTCTGCGATTCGCTGCTCGCGCAGCTCCCACTGGTCGAACTCGGTCGTGATCAGCATCAAGTCTGGGCCGATCATCTCCGGATACCTCTCAACCCAGCTTTGAAGATCCTTGCGCTCCAGCAACTTCAACTCAGTGAGCGAGGACTCGCCTACCGGTTCTGCCTCCCGGCTGTGCAGATCGATCAGAAGCGCGTATTCCTCAAGGCCGGGCATTGACCGTCGTAGCGTCCCACAAATCTGGACGACGTTTGCGTCTCAAACCAACTGCGCGAACAGCACGCCGTGTGCGCCATCGCGGCACGCTGGTCGATATCCAGGTTTGACTCTTGGCGGGGCACAGGAGGGGATGCCAACGGGCGCATGAACGAGGCATAATGGACACATGAGCGCCCTGGGCCTGCTAGCGCGAGATGTCGGGGTCGACGAGCGAACGCTACGCCGCGCTGTGGCGGCCGGCACGCTTCGCGGGAGCCGCACTAGTCCCCGCAAGCTGGAGCTGGCTCTGAGCGAGCGCGAGTATGTCCGTCGCTCGTGGGGGCTGATCTCGATGCTGCGGGCGGGGCTTCGGACCGAACGCAATGTCCACCTTGCGGTGCTGTTCGGCTCGACCGCGCAGGGCATCGACACACCGGAGAGCGACATCGATCTGCTCGTAGATCTGCGCGACGACACCTTGGCGCGAACCTTGGACCTGAAGGCAAAGCTAGCCGGACTGATGGGACGTCCGGTCGACCTGGTCGCGCTCGCCGATGTCGAGACGGAGCCATCGCTCCTCGCGCAGATCGTGCGCGATGGCCGAGTGCTGGTCGATCGCAACGGCGCATGGGGAGCTCTTCGCGCGCGAGAGGGTCAGCTGCGACGCCGGGGCGAGCAGGTTGACGCCCGTAGGGCCAAGAGCGCGCTGGCGGCGATCGACAGCATGCTTTCAACCTGAGGATCGGACTTGTCGAGCGAGCCGCGCAAGGCGGAGCAAAAGCGCTGGCGGAGTCAGATAGTCAACCATCTCGCAGATTTCCCGCGCCAATTCGCCGCGCTTGAGCACGCGATGGCAGCGTTCGGCGGCGACTTCGATCTCCGTCAGTTCAAGCAGGCGTTCAACACGACAGAAGACATTGACGCCTACAACCGCGTGCAGTCGGTCGAGCGTGCCTTGGGCCGGGTGCAGAACTTCGTCGCGGACCTGGCCCGAGCTGGCGTCAAGCTCGCGCTGCTCCCGCCGGCGCCGGACAGGCATGCCTCGCCCGCGCACCAAGCATTCGTGTCTCTCCGTGAGGCGAGGGTGATCAGCGGACAGCTCTCCCGGCGGCTGATACGTGCGCAGGAGGCCAGGACTGCGGTAGAGCACGGCTACATCCAGGCCTCCGCAGGCCAGGTCCACCAGGCCGCTGAGCTCATCCGCGACAGCGCCCGCGATTTCATCGGGCCATACCGAAACTGGATCGAGACGTACCTCACCGAGGAGAATCGAGGCCAGTAGGGCCGACCCTCCCCCGCGCCGTGCGGACCGCTAGCGTGTCGCCAGCCACCAGCCGCCGCCCGCCAAGCGATGCCCGCGCGGCGGCCCATCAGCGGCCCATTTCTCGAACCCAGGGGGACCACGCATGACCGCACCGCGCTCGACAAGCCTCGCCCTAGCCCTGGCCTGCGCGGCCCTGCTCGCGGGCTGCGGCTCCGGCGGCTCCAACACCACCGGCACGACCGGCTCCACGGCGAGCACCCAGGGGTCGACGAGCACGGCGAGCTCCACGAGCACGTCCGCGCCGACGACGTCGAGCGCCCCCAACTCCACCACCTCGACCCAGCCCACGACGCCCGCGCTGGGTGCCTCTGCCGCGGCTCAGTACGCCTCCGTCTGCAAGGCGATCATCAAAAGCGCCCCGTCGCTGTCGGCGACCGTGAAGGGAAAGGTGGAAGGCATCTGCGCCAAAGCCGCCAAAGGCGACGAGGCTGGCGCCCGCGCGGCCGCGAAAGAAGTGTGCGTGGAAGTCATCGACGCCTCGCCGATCCCCACGGCCGCCAAGCGGCGGGCGCTGGCGGAGTGCAAAGCGACGTGAGCCGCTGAGCGGGCGCGCCGCCCGGGCTGCGGGCACGGCACGGAGGCCGTTCCCGTCTACGCCTCCGTCGCCGCGTCCTGCTCGTCGCCGTCGGGCGCCTCGTCGTCGTCCTCGTCCTCGTCGTCCTCCTCGCCCGCGTACAGCGACTCGCGGGCGAGCTCGCGGCCCTTGGCGTCGAACAGCTTGATCTCCAGCAGGTCGTGGCGGTAGTCGTCCGGGGCGATCAGCGTGAAGCGCTCGTCGAGGAGCACGCACTGGTCGACGGCCAGGTCGGCGAGCTCGGCGGTGGCGATCGCGCCGGAGGGCACCAGCGGGCGCCCCCAGACGAGCGTCATGCTCGCCACCGCGCCCGCCTCCCCGCGCCAGCCGCCGATCACCTCGTCGCACAGGTCGAGCTTCCAGTCGGGGTTGTTCTCGGCGGTCTCTTCGGTGAAGTCGACGTGGGCGGAGAAGTCGCTCGGCTCCTCCCCCTCGCCGGCCGACCGGAAGCGCACGTAGCCGTAGAGCTCGTAGCCGCCCTCGGTCAGGACGGTGGCGGGCACGTAGGTGTGCCCGTGCCAGCCGCGGTCCGGATACCAGTAGATCGGGCCGGGCTCGCCGAGGTCCTCGCCGTCGGTGTCCAGGCGCAGGGCGGCGCTCAGGAACTCCTGGCCCAGGCGCTCGGCCCAGCGGCCGTAGGGCAGCTCCTCCTGCGGCGGCTCGGCCGCAAAGCGCGGTACGAAGCGTTGCTCGGGGGGCACTGGCCGGCAGCCTAGCCGCCGGCCTGGCGCAGCGCCGCGGCGGCGCGCTCGGGCTCGACGATGTTGAGGTTCAGGTCGGTCGAGAGCTCGAGCCCGGCGAGGTGGGTGAGCCGGGGCATCACGTCGACGCGCCAGCAGAAGTCCTCGGCGCCGCGCGGCGCGGTGCGGATCCACAGGTTCAGCGGCGGGCTCGAGCCCAGGTGGCTCGCCAGGCGGCGCAGGCCGTCGTGCAGCAGCGCGGCGCCCGTGGGCCCGTCGTCCTCGAAGCGCGCCCGGGGGGTGCGCGGGGCGAGCATCAGCTGGAAGGGCAGCCGCGAGGCGTAGGGGGCGATCAGCACGGCCTCCTCGTCGATCGCGACGACGCGCTCGCGCCGGCGCACCTCCTCGGCCACGAGGTCGCCGAGCAGGTTCTGCCCCATCGTCCTCGTCGTGTACGCGCTCGCGCGCTCGCGCTCGCGGGCGACGGTCGCGGGCACGAAGTCCAGCGCGTAGAGCTGGGCGTGGGTGTGGGGCAGCGAGGCGCCCGCCTCGCGGCGCTCGTTGACGATCAGCTGCAGGTAGGCGCTGGCGGCGTGCGCGCGCATCCGCTCGCGCCACACCTCGACGGCCGCGACCACCTGCTCGACGGGCAGCTCGGCCAGCGAGAGCACCGACTGCGGTCCGTTCACGATCACCTCGTGCGCGCCGTGGGCGGGCAGCGAGGAGAACAGCTCGGGCGCCGAGCGCGGGCCGCCGAGCTCGACCGCGGCGGGCCGGCCCGCGCCGTTCGCGTCCCCTTCGGTCAGCGCCGGATACAGGTTCGGCACGACCCGCACGGTCCAGCCCGGCGAGTCGGGCGGCCCGCCGCCGGGGCGCACGGCGTAGAGCTCCGGCGGAGTGCGGGCCTCGTGGCCCTCGGCGAAGGGATCCTGCTCGGGGTCGATCGGCGCGGGCGGCTCGCAGCGCGGCTCGCCGCCGGGGCGCGTCGAGCGCTCCCCCGCGACGATCGTGCGGTGCCCGCTGAGCGGGTCGATGCGCAGCTCCTGCAAGCTCAGGCGTCCAGTGCGTAGCGCTCGACGGCCGCTTCCAGCTTGGCGACGCTGGGGTAGGCGCCCTGGTGGATGAACTCGCCGCCGTCGCGGCCCAGGAACACGGTCACGGGCGTGAAGGCGGAGTCGGTGATCGCGAGCCCCGCCTGGCCGCTGTGGTCGTAGTAGCTCGGGTAGCTGACCGGGAAGGAGCGCAGGAACGAGAGCGCTTCGGCGCGGTCGCTCTCGTCGGAGTCGATGCCGATGAACGCGACCTGGCGCCCGCGCGAGATGGAGACACGCTGGAAGATCGGAAACTCCGAGCGGCACGGTTCGCAATCGGAGGCCCACTTGTTGATCACGACCGGCGTGCCGCGCAGCGCGGCCAGGCGCGCGCGCAGCGCCGGCAGGCCGCCGCCGAGCAGCTCGTCGGCCTGCGCGTGCAGCGCGGCGAGCGGCGCGGGGGACCCCGCCAGACGGGCCTGCGCCTGCGCGGGCGTGAGCGCCGCCGGCGCCAGCGTCTTCGGCGTCGAGTCGGCGAGCTGCACGAGGCCGACCGCGACCAGCGCCAGCGCGGCCGCGGCGAGGGCCGCGATCGACACGGTCTTCGCGCTCATCGGCGTAAGGGTCGCAGATGGGTGGTCGCGGGTGCTCACTTCAATCGCGCCCGCGCTTGCTATATCCTGGGGACACGTCGAAGCCGGGTCGCCGCGAGCGCCCGGCAGAGGGCGCCCGAGGGGTGCCGCATCCGCGCCGTGTCGAGACCTCTCGTCTCGACGGCGGCTCTGTCTCGAAGTCCACAGCCTCAATGGCCGAGTCCACCTCAGTGGCCCTCGCGGCCACGACCATTCCGAGTTCCGCTGAGATCGCACGAGCGGAGAAGTTCGTGCGCGAGCGTTTCGTGCACGAGGGCGAGGACCCGCAGGTCGCGCTCGCGCCCGGGACGCCGCGCCGGCGCGCGCTCGACGGGGCGCTCGCCGAGCTGACGGAGGACCCCAAGCGCAAAAGCCCCTCGACGGCCTGGCGGCGCGAGTTCTCGCTGCTGCTGGGGCTCGAGCGGCTGCTCTCGGAGGAGGAGCCGAAGCTGATCGACGGGACCGTGCTCTCGGCCCACCAGGTCGACGCGCTCTCGGGCACGCTGACGGCGCTGCTGGCCGAGGCGCAGCGCAGCGCCCCCAACGGCGGCGCCGGCGGCTCCGCCTCGCCGGAGCTGCTGGCCTCGGCGGACATCCTCGGCCCCGACGGCGCGGCGGCCGGCAACGGCGCCGGGATCGCGCCCGCCGAGAGCCCCCAGGAGGAGGCGGACGCGGGCGAGGACGAGGAGGACGACGAGGACGAGCTCGACGAGGAGGACGAGGATCTCGGCCCGGTCCAGCGCGCCGCTCCCGACGAGGAGGACGACGAGGACGAGCTCGACGAGGAGGACTTCGGCGAGGCCGACGAGGAGGACGAGCCGGAGGAGGACGAGCTCCAGGCCGAGTCCGACGAGGAGCCGCGCGACTGGGTCGACGAGGAGGACGACGAGGAGACGCTCGCCGAGCAGCCGGAGGACCCCAACGCGGCCAAGCGCTTCTGGTTCGAGCACGCCACCGGTGCGGGCAAGACCGTGGCGGCGCTCGGCTTCGTCGAGGCCTCGCACACCGGCGGCGTGCTGATCCTCACGCACCGGCGCAACCTCGTCGACCAGTTCCTAGGCGAGCTCAGAGACCGGGGCTACTCGACGCGCATCAGCCGCCCGCTGCTGAAGGGCGAGGACTCGACCAAGGGCCCGGTGACGGTCGAGACCTACCAGTGGTTCGTGCGCAACGCCGGCAAGATCTCGAGCGCCTACACGATCGTCATCTGCGACGAGGCGCACACCGCGCTGGGCGAGAAGACGAGCGGCGCGATCCGCAACTGGACTGGGCCGATCTTCATCGGCATGACCGCCACGGGCGCGCTGATCGCCAGGCACGTCACCGACCTGTTCCCGACGCAGACCTCGCGCTTCGACCTCGCCCAGGCGGCCCGCCGGGGCGTGATCGCGCCGCTTCGCTGCGTGCGCATCTCGCCTGGCGTGGGCGTGCGCACGATCGCCAAGGTGCCGCTGCGGCGCGGCGAGGTGGACACCGAGTTCGACCAGGACGAGCTCGCGAAACTGCTCGACCAGCAGCCCTTCAACCTGGCCGTCGCCAACCTCTACAAGACGCGCTTCAACGGCGTGCCCGGGGTCGTGTACGCGGCCGGCGTGCGCCACGCCTACAACCTCGCCGAAGCGTTTCGCGCGGAGGGCATCAAGGCGGAAGGCGTGTCCGGGGAGACGCCCAAGCGCGAGCTCGTGGAGATCCTCGCCCGCTACGAGCGCGGCGACATCGACGTGCTGATCAACGCGCAACTGCTGGCCGAGGGCTGGAACAGCCCGCGGGCGACGGTCTGCGTGCACCTCGCGCCGACGGCCTCCAAGCGCATCTACCAGCAGCGGGTGGGCCGCGTGACGCGCCGCCATCCCGGCAAGGAGGCCGGCCTGGTCGTCGACTTCGTGCACCCCGCGACCAAGCACGACGACCCGGTCGTGACGCTCCACTCGCTGCTCGACAGGGATGTTTATAGGGGGGGAGCGATCGTGGTGGGCCCCGTACGCCGCGGGCGCGGGCGCAGGATGCGCGTGGAGCGCCGGGTTCTGCCGGTGTGCGCCGAGGAGGAGCGCCGCTTCCAGGTCTTCGAGCGCGAGCTGTGGCGGATCGCGGTCGAGCACCTCGACTACGGCGAGCAACACCTGTGGGCGGCGCTGGCGGGCGCGCGCGTGGCGCCCAACGGCTGGCGGCGCGCGCGCGCGATGCTGCACTTCGACCGCACCGGCGAGCTCAAGAGCCGCTTCCTGATCACGGCCGTCAAGCGCAACAACAACGCCCAGCTGCGGCTGCGCGCGCTCAGCGACATCGCGGCGCTGCGCGACCCCGACACGTTCGACGAGGCCGTCGACATCATCGGCGGCTGGCCGCGGGAGGAGCGCAAGGAGGCCACCAAGATCATGCTGCGCGCGCTGGTGGAGCGGCGCATCGGCCGCCGCGACCAGGCCAACGCGTGGATCTGGCGGCTCGCCGAGTACACGCGCGACGTGCACGAGGAGTACGCCGTGCAGCGCTGGCCCGAGACCAAGCGCCTGCTCGGCCTGCTCGTCAACTCGGCGGGCGGCGCGCACGCGCGCAACGCGCGCCGGCTGATCCACGCGGCGCGCAAGCAGGACCGGCGGCTGGCGGCGGCGCTGCTGGCGGCGGCGCTCGCGCACACGCCCGAGGCCGAGGAGGCGTTGCGGGGCGCGCGCACGCGCATGGCGCGCAAGCCGCCGGCGCTCGCGCGGGAGCTGCTGCGCAACTTCCCCAAGCGCCGCGCGCGCGGCGCCAGGCGCCGGCGCAAGGGCGCCAAGGGGTCCGAGGGCAGCCAGAACGGGGTGCCCGCCGACGGGCGGGTCGTGGCCGTCGGCGGCGCGGGCGAGCTCGTCGCCCGGGACGCCGCCGTGCGCGACGAGCACGACGACGAGGTCGCGGCGCTCGACTGACAGCTCGCGCGGCTGTGGCCCGCGCCGCTCAGCCGAGCTCTTGCAGGTGCACCTCGCCGGCGCCGATCTCGGTCTGCCCTCCGCCCTCCAGGGCGACGATCAGCCGGCCGGCGCCGTCGATGCCCTGAGCGCGCCCGCGCCCGCCGGCCCAGGCGACCTCGCGTCCCTTCAGCGCATCGCGGGCACGCCAGGACTCGAGCGTGCGCTGGGCGGGCTCGGCCAGGCGCCGCGCGAGCGCCGCGAGCAGCCCGGCGAGCGTCCGCTCGATCTCCTCGGGCGCCAGGCCGAGCGTCGCCGCGGGCAGGCCGCTCGTGGGCGGGCCGGCCCCCGCGGGTTTCGGCGAGCGCAGCTCGGGCGACAGCTCCTCCAGGCGCACGGCGACGTTGACGCCGACGCCGAGCACCACCCAGCCCTCCTGGGGGCGCCCCTCGATCAGGATGCCGGCGAGCTTGGCCAGCGGCGCCCGCCCGCCCGCCGCGTCCGGCCGCGCCTCACCGGGCCGCGCGCGGGCGAGCACGATGTCGTTGGGCCACTTGACGAGCGCCTGCTCGCCGATCGCGTCGCACACCGCCACCGCCGCCGCGAGCGGCAGCAGCGGCGGTGGCCGATCGGAGATCGCCCAGCGCAGCAGCAGCGACATCAGCAGCGAGCTGCGCGGGGGCGCCGACCAGCGCCGGCCCTGGCGCCCCCGGCCGGCGGTCTGCTCGTCGGCGGTCACGAGCGTCCCGTGGGGCGCGCCGGCGAGCGCCAGCTCGCGCGCGCGCTCGTTGGTCGAGTCGGTCCGGCGCAGGTGCACGCGCGGGCGGCCGAGGGCGAGCGGCGCCTCGTGGCCTTCGGTGAGCTTCTCGAGCGCGGGCGGCGCGCTCACACGGCGCGCACGGTCAGCTCGTCGTCCGCGCCGGCGCCGAGCATCTCGGCGGCCGAGCCGCGGTTGACCGCGAGCGCGACCATGCGGGTGGCGTCCTCGTAGATCAGCAGTTCGCCGGGCGTCACCTCGGCGAAGGTCGCGGCGTAGCGCGCGGTGCGCAGCGCGCCGCCGTGGCTGACCGTGAGCGTGTCTCCGAGCCTCGCGCCGAGCTCGGTGAGCTGCTCGTGGGCGGCGTCGAGGATGAGGTTGCCGAAGGTGTCGCTGCGCAGCACGTGCACGGTGAGCGCGTCGCCGCTGCGGTGCGCGGTGGGCAGCCCGAAACGACGCAGCTGCTCGATCTGCAGCGGCTCGCCCACCGCCGTCAGCGGCTCTCCCGCCGCCAGCGCCGCGGCGACGGGCGCGAAGATGTCGCGGCCGTGGAAGGTGCGGGAGACGGGCTCCAGGCGCTCGGGCGAGCGGCCGATGTCGACCGCCTCGGCGACGCCCCCGAAACGCTCGGCGGCGGGCATCAGCAGGCCGTTGTCGGGCCCGACGAACGTGCGCTCCTGCTCCACGGTGCGGATCGCGACCGAGCGGCGCGCATGCCGGCCGACGGCGCTGACGCCCGGGTCCACGACCGCCAAGTGCACCCCTACGGGCAGGAACGTGACGGCGGAGCGCAGCACGATCGCCCCGGAGCGCACGTCGTGGCGCGGGATCGAGTGCGTCAGGTCGATCACGCGCGCCTCCGGGCAGCGCCGGGCGATCACACCGTGGCAGACGCCCACGAACTCGTCGAGCAGCCCGTAGTCGGAGAGGAAGGTGATTACGGGAGGATGTTCTCTATGTTCGAGCATCGTGTGGCTGTCGGGTCGCGTCTGCCAGCAACGCGTCGACCATGCCGTCGACGTCGTGGCGGGCGGCCTCGACGTGCGGCTCCATGCCATGCGCGCGAAGCGTGGCAGTCGTGACCGGACCGATCGAGACGATACGCGTATCTGCGGACAACGGGGCGTTGCCCGCGGCCTGCATGAAGTAATCGACGGTGGACGAAGAGGTGAACGTGACGTAGTCGGCTCGCCGGACTGCGCTCAGCATCTGGGACGGCAGCGGCTCGGCGACGGTCTCGTACAACGCGAGCACGTCCACCTGCGCGCCGCGCTCGCGCAGCGCGTCGGGCAGCACGTCGCGCGCCGTCAGGGCGCGGGCGATCAACGCCCGCTGCACGGGCAGGCCGGCGAGCGCATCGACGAGGGACTCGGCGACGAACCGCTCGGGCACGACGTCGGCGATGACGCCGTGCTCGGCCAGCGCGCGCGCGGTGCCCGGGCCGATCGCGGCGATCCGCGCGTGCGCGAGCGCGCGCGCGTCCCCGCGCGGGTGCACGCCGTCGTCGAGGCGCTCGAACAGCTCGTGGACGCCGTTGGCGCTGGTCAGGCAGACGAGGTCGTAGGGGGTCGGGTCCAGCGTCGGGTGGGCGGGGTCCGCGATCGCCTGCACGCGGATCACGGGCGCCTCGATCACGCTCGCGCCCAGCGCGCCCAGGCGCGCGGCCAGGCCGCTGGCCTGGGCGCGGGCGCGCGTGACGGCCACGCTGAGGCCGCGCAGCGGCCGCGGTCCCAACCACGCGAGCTCGCCCGCCAGCGCCGCCACCGGCCCGACGACGGTGATCGAGGGCGCGCGCACCTGCTGCTCGCGCGCCGTCCGCGCGATCGTCGCGAGCGTGCCCGCGACCGTGCGCTGGGCGGGCAGCGTGCCCGCTTCGACGATCGCGACCGGTTCGTCGGCGGGGCGCCCGGCGGCCACGAGCGCGGAGGCGATCTGCTCCAGCCGGCGCACGCCCATGTACAGCACGAGCGTCCCGGGGAACGCCGCGAGCGCCCGCCAGTCGATCGGCTGCTCGGGCTGCTCGCCCGCCTCCGGCTCCTCGCGCGTCTGCCCGGTGACGAGCGCGACGGCGCGGGCGAGCCCGCGGTGGGTCACCGGGATGCCCGCGTAGGCGCTCGCCGCGACGCCAGCGGTCACGCCGGGGACGACCTCGAAGGGGATGCCGGCGGCGCGCAGCGCGAGCGCCTCCTCGCCGCCGCGGCCGAACACGAACGGGTCGCCGCCCTTCAGCCGCACGACCGTCTTGCCCGCCTGCGCGCGCGCCACGATCAGCGCCTCGGTCTGCTCCTGGGGCACCGACGGGCCGCCGCCCTCCTTGCCCACGAACAGCAGCTCGGCGTCCGCGCGCGCGCCCGCGAACGCGGAGTCGGGGATCAGACGGTCGTACAGGATCACGTCGGCCTGCCCCACCAGCTCCAGCGCGCGCGCGGTCATCAGCCCCGGGTCCCCGGGGCCGGCGCCGACGAGGTAGACCTTGCCGCTCAAGCGCCGGCCATCTCCTCGGCCTGCGCCAGCAGCTCGCCGGCGCCGACGGCGCGCAGCCGCTCGGCGACGCGCACCCCGACCGCCTCGGCGTCGTAGAAGCCTCCCATCAGCTCGTCGGCGACCCACTGCGAGCCGTCGGGCAGCCCGACCCAGGCGCGCAGGAACAGGCAGCCGCAGCCGGGCGCCTCGGCGTGGGCGCCGAGGGGCGTGTGGCAGCTCGCGCCGAGCTCGCGGGCGAGCGCGCGCTCGGCGAGCAGGCAGGCGAAGGCGTCGCCGTCGGTGATCGCCTGCGCGCGGGCGCGCGTGCGCTCGTCCTCGGCGCGGCCCTCAAGCGCGACGATGCCCTGGCCGGGGGCGGGGACGAATTGCTCGCCGGCGAGCATCGCCCCCACGCGCGACTCCAGGCCCAGGCGATGCAGGCCCGCGCGCGCGAGCACGACCGCGTCGAGCCGCTCGGCGGGGTCGTCGAGCTTGCGCAGGCGGGTGTCGACGTTGCCGCGGACGGGCACCACCTCGAGGTCCGCGCGCGCGGCGAGCAGCTGGGCGCGCCTGCGCAGGCTGCTCGTGCCCACGCGCGCGCCGGGCGCGAGCGCGGCGAGGGCGGACGCCCCGCACAGCGCGTCCTCGGCGGGCGCCCGCGCGGGGGCGCCGAGCAGCGCGAGCCCGTCGGCCGGCTCGCCGGGGACGTCCTTGGCCGAGTGCACCGCGAGGTCGATCTCGCCGGCCAGCAGCGCCTGCTCGAGCTCGGCCACCCAACGCGACTTGTCCTGCGGCGCGGACGCGTCACGGTCGCCGCGGGTCTGGATCGGCACGATCTCGCAGTCGCCGAGCAGCCCGGCGACCAGCTCGGTCTGCGCGAGCGCGAGCGCGCTCGCTCGCGTCCCGAGCCGGATCAACGCGGTCGACGCTTGCGCAGGGTGCGGACTTCCGCGAGCTCGGACGAGCTTGCCTGCGTCTGCTGCTCCTGCGCGGCCGCATCGTCGCGCAGCGCGAACAGCTCGCGCACCAGCTCGAGACTCGCGTGCCCGCCCGTGCCCGGATGGGCGCGGTCCTCGCCGAGGCCGCGCAGGCGGATCGTGGGCTCGTGCAGCAGGCGGCCCATGACGGCGCGGGCGATCGCCTCGACGCGCGCGACGTCCCGTGGCGAGGCGGTCTCCCAGCGGCCCGAGTTCTCGGCCAGCACGTGCTCGACGATCTCCTCGCCGTGCGCGCGCAGCGCGCGGATCGTCGGCAGCGCGTCGAGCTGCCCGAGCCAGCGCGCGAAGCGCTGGATCTCCTCCTCGACGATCTCCATCGCCCGCGGGATCTCCTGCGCGCGGGTCGAGAAGTTGCGCTCGACCACCGCCTGCAGGTCGTCGATGTCGTACAGGCTCACGCCGTCGAGCTCCGCGCAGGCGGGGTCGATGTCACGCGGCACGGCGATGTCGATCATCAGCAGGACCCGCCCGCCCCGCCGCTCGCGCTGGGCCATCACGAGCTCGAGCTCCTCGCGCCCGACGATCGGGTGCGGAGAGGCGGTCGAGGACACGACGATGTCGGCGTGGACCAGCTGCTCGGGGAGTTTGTCCAGGCCCACGACCGAGCCGCCGAAGCGCTGCGCGAGGCTGAGCGCGCGGTCGGCGTGGCGGTTGGCGACGAAGATCGTGCCGGCGCCCTGCTCGGCCAGCGCGCGCGCGGTCAGCTCGCTCGTCTCGCCGGCGCCGAGGATCACGACGTTCCTGTCCTCGAGGCTGCCGAGCACGCTCAGCGCCAGGTCGACCGCCACCGACGGGACGCTCACGCGGCTCGCGCCGATCTCGGTCTCCGAGCGCACGCGCTTGCCGGCCGTGAGCGCCGCCGCGAACAGCCGGTTGGAGAGCGGGCCGGTGGTGCCGGCGCGCATCGCCGCTTCGTGCGCGCGCCTGACCTGGCCCTGGACCTCGGCCTCGCCGAGGATCATCGACTCCAGGCTGCAGGTCACGCGGTAGAGCTGGCGGGCCGCCTCGCAGTTGCGCGGCGAGTAGATCGCCTCGGCGAGCTCGGTCGGGCGGATCTCGGCGCGGCGCGCGAGCAGGCCGAGCACGTCGGCCTCGGCGCGCACGGCGTCGCCGACGACGAGGTACACCTCGGTGCGGTTGCAGGTCGAGATCACGACCGCCTCGCGCACCTCGGCGGTCGCCGTCGCCTGGCGCCCGAACTCGCTCGCTTCCTGCTCGCCGAAGGCCAGCCGTTCGCGCACGGCCACCGGCGCGGTCTTGTGCGAGATGCCCAGCACGAGCAGCTCGCTCATGCCGGCGTGGACTCCCGCGGCTCGCCGCCCAGGCTCTGCGCGCCGTCCGCCAGCCGCGCGCGCGCCGCCGCGTCTTCCTCGCCGTTGCGCGCCCGCTCCCCGTCCGGGGAGGACGCGGCCATGCCCAGCAGCTCGCCGAGCTCGCCCTCGATGCGGCTCAGGCGTATCGCCATGATCGAGACGTACACGAGCACGAGCACGAACAGCACGATGTAGGCGCCGGCGACGTACTTGCCGGCGGTGTGCAGCGGCAGCGCCGGGACCTCGGCGAGCAGCGCCGCGGCGATCACAGGGCCGTCCTTGCGGCGCCGGCCGACATTTGGCCGACGGGCAGCGGCGCCGGCGCCGCGCTGCGCGTGCGCGGCACGGAGCTCTCGCCGGCCAGCTGGCGGCGCAGCGCCCGCACCTGCGCGCGCGCGTGCTTGGCCGTGAGCTCGTACTTGCAGAGCGTCGCGAACAGCAGCGCGATCGCGACGACCGAGACGAGCAGCGTGAAGGCCATCGAGCCCGGCAGGTTGTTGGTGCTGGAGAACACGCGCGGGTGCAGGTAGGCGGTCGAGAGGTTGACGGCCGCGTAGTTGAGCGGCACGAACGCCCCCGCGGTGATCGCGAACACCGAGGCGTAGCGCGCCTGGCGCTCGCGGTCTTCGATCGCGAAGCGCAGCGGCTGGTAGGTCGCGTACAGCAGGAAGATGATCAGGAACGAGACGAGCGTCGGCTCGCTCCACACCCACCAGTGCCCCCACGAGCCCTTCGCCCAGATCGAGCCGGTGATCAGCGTGCCGAGCGCGAAGATCAGGCTCATGTGGATGACCACGTAGGAGCGCATGTCCCAGCGCGGGTCGCGCGTGCGCAGGTGCTGGATCGCGAGCAGGCCGCCGAGCACGAAGCCGCACAGCGCGACGATCGCCAGCGGCACGTGCACGTAGAAGATCTTCTGCAGGAAGCCCTGTTCTTCTTCCAGCGGCGCGTAGAAGAACACGAGCCCGAGCGCCAGCGCCATCGCGACCACGGTCGCGATGCTGAGCGTGCGCAGGCCCCTGCCGTAGGTGACCGGTCTTGTTGCGGAAGGGAGTCCTGGGCGCTCCATCAATCCTCCAGGAGGAAGTCGAAGACGGCGTAGGCGATCAGCCCGAACACCAGATCATAGAGCCCGAGCGTGAGCAGCCAGCGCAATGCCGGCGCGCCCACGTGCGCCTGCACGAACAGCGGCGAGCTCGCGCGCGCGGCGCCGATCACGACCGGCACGAACAGCGGCAGCGCCAGCAGCGGCCCCAGCAGGTCCCGCGCGCGGGTCTGGACCGCGAGCGCCGCGACGAGCGTGCCGATCACCGCCACGCCCACGTCGGCCAGCGCGAGCGTCGCGATCAGGCCGGGCAGGGCGGGGCCGAGCGGCGTCCCGAGCAGCAGCAGCCCGAAGGCGGGCACGGCGATCAGCTCCAGCACGGCCAGGTAGGCCAGCAGCGTGAGCGCCTTGGCGAGGAACATCGCGCTGCGGTCGACGGGCGCCAGCAGGAAGGCGTCGAAGCCGCCCTGGTCGGCGTCGACCACGAACAGCCGGTTGACGCCGAGGATCGCGGCGAACAGCAGCGTCACCCACAGCGTGCCGGCCGCCAGGTCGCCTTCGACGCTGCCGCGGTTGAGCGCGAAGTGGAACACGACGAACGTGCTGAGCGCGAACAGCGACATGCCGGGGACCGACTCGAGCGTGCGCAGCTCGACCAGCAGCTCCTTGCGCAGCAGCGCCGCGACGGTCCGCCACAGCCCCGGCGGGCGCGGCCCGGGCGTCCGCGGCGCGGGGGCATCGGACGCGCTCGCGGTCGCCGGGGGGCTCACCGGTAGAGCCCCCCGATCTCCTCACTGCTGACGTTCGCGGCCGCATCGAGCAGCGCGCGCCTGCCCGCGCGCAGGCCGAGCACGACGTCGGCCTCGGCCAGGCCCCCGCTGGGGTCGTGGCTGCAGATCACGCGCGTGCGCTCGGAGGTTGCTCCGATCAGCGGCGCCACGAGCTCCACCGCGGCCGGATCGAGGTTCGCGTAGGGCTCGTCGAGCAGCAGCAGCTCGGGGTCGTGCAGCACGCACCGCGCCACCGCCACGCGCTGGACCATGCCGCGCGAGAGCTCGCGCAGCGGCTCGTCGCCGCGCGCCTCCATCGCCACGTCCGCCAGCACTTCCTCCACGCGCGGCTCGGCGACCCCGTGCAGGCGCGCGTGGAAGCGCAGGTTCTCGCGCGCGGTCAGCTCGCGGTAGAGCAGCGGCTCGTGCGTGAGCACCCCCAGCCGCCCGCGCACCTGCCAGCCCTGTCCCGGCAGCTCGCTGTCGAGCACGCGCACGCTGCCGGCGTGCGGGCGCAGCAGCGTCGCCAGCACGCGCAGCAGGGTCGTCTTGCCGGCGCCGTTGGGGCCGAACACGACCAGCGTCTGCCCGCGCTCCAGCGTGAAGGCGACGTCGCTCAGCGCCTCGCGCTCGCCGAACAGTCGAGTGAGCCCCTCGACCTCGAGCGCGGCCATGCGGGCATCGTATCCGCAAGCGCCTGGCCGGGCGGGGCCGCGCCCTCCGCGCGCGCGTGCGCCAAATTGGCCAACCGGCGCCGCGAAGTTTGGACGGCGCCGCCGCCGCGGCACGCAACTATGACTATGTCAGTTCTGTTTTTTAGGACGCGACACACATCCTGGACTTTGGTCCGAAACGGCGCACAGAGGTTTGCACGATGAAACACAGAGATTGGCCCCCGGAGCCGCCGGCGGCCGCCGAGACCGTCGTCCGGGCGGTCAGAGAGCTCGACGCGAGCACCGAGGACCAGCGCGACGCGCTGCTATACGACCTCGTCAGCACCGCCTGGGGCTGCATCTGGGCGCTGGACCAGTGACGCGCTGAACGCGGGTCAGACGCGCAGCGCGTGCGCGTCCTGTGCGCGGGCGATCAGCTCGCGCACGGCCTGCTCTCCGTCCGGGCCGCGCTCGAGCAGCGCGATCGGGTCGGGGTCGCCGCCGACGATGCCCTCGAAGAACTCCTTGCGCTCCTGGTAGGTCGGCAGCGTGCCCTTGGCCCAGCCGCGCGCCTCGTTGAGCAGCACCGCCAGGCGCGCGTAGGAGACGCCGAACTGGGCTTCGATCTCGCGCTTCATGCGCTTGGCGAGCGCCGGCGAGGCGCCGGCCGTGGAGATCGCGATCGCCAGCGGTCCCATGCGCACGATCGCCGGCAGGATGAAGTTGCACAGCGGCGGCACGTCGACGACGTTGACGAGCATCGCGCGGGCCTCGGCGTCCTCGTAGACGGCGATGTTGACGTCCGTGTCGTCGGTCGCGGCGATCGCCATGAACGCGCCCTCCAGGTCGGCGGCGCCCGCGTACTCGCGCCGCTCCCAGGCGATCGAGCCCTCGCGCGCGTGCTGCTCGAGCGCCGGCTCGGCGGCCGGCGCGATCAGCGTCACGTTGGCGTCGCACGCGAGCAGGCCCTCGACCTTCTCCAGGCCGATCTCGCCGCCGCCGATCACCACGCAGCGCCGGCCGCTGAGCTTCAGGCAGGCGATGTAGAAGGGGGTGTCGAGCATCCCCCGCACACAGCTCTGGTCGCAGATGCCGCGGCGCAGCTGGCACACGCACTCCTTGCCGGCATACGCTTGGGCGGGCATGGACTAAGGGTAGCCCGCCGGTGACGTGGGCAGGTGACGCACGAGTCTCTTCGCGAGCTCTCGCTCGGCGTGCTCGAAGGCCGGCGCCATCAGCTCGATCGCTGCGTGCGTGAGCCCTGCCCACGCCGCCTGCTCTCGCCAGCGCTCCGTGCCGTCCAGTACCTCGCTGACGACGCCGAGCGCCTCTTGGCGTGAGAGGCGGAAGCAATCGGCTACCTGCAAGGCGGTGTCGATGCTTGCCACGGCGCTTCGCTCGTCGATCGCGGTTGCGAGCAGCTTCGTATCGCCTTCGGGGTTCGGGTTCAGGTCGAACGCCGGGGACAGCGTCCAGCCGGCGCTGCTCGTGCGAAGGAAACCGTGGTTTCGCAGGTGGTCGTCGGTGTTTGAGATCAGCACCGTGAACACGATCCTGCGCCACAGCTCCCGCAGGTCCTCGGCCGCGCGAGCCGAGCGCTCTTCGATCGCCTCGGCGATTTCGAGGTAGCTGCCCCGATCTCCGTCACGGGCGCTCAACAGCGTCATCGCGCTCGCATATCCGACACGCCGGTCCCCCTGGCGGTCGAAGCGCCGCACGACGAGCACCGGGCGCTTGGCGATCGTGTGCAGCTCGTGCGCCGGAACGCTCAGTCCGGCTCGCCGCGCGAGCTCGAGCGCGACCGCCTCCCATCTGATCACGTCCCACGCGTCGCGCTCGTAGGATGGGAACTTCGCGATCGAGATCCTGCCTTTGGCGTCGAGCGCATGGGCCTTCGGTCGGGCGCCGCCGAGCGAGCTCGACCCGTGCAGGAGGAGCCGCAGGTCCTCAGCGCTGGGCTCGTCGCGTTCCAGCTCCTCCGCCGCGTGCAGCAACCGCGGCAGGTCGACCAGGTGAGGCACTCCGTGGACCTCGGGGGACAGGTACTCGTCGTGGCCCGTCCCCTGGAAGCGAAGCGCTCCCTGCCGCAGGTCGTCGCGGACGCCGAGCAGGAAGTCGAGCTCCGAGAGGCTGCGGGGCGCGCGTTCCTCCTCGCGAGCGCGGTGCTGCTCGGCACGGAGCACGAGGGCCCGCCCCCAACTGTCAGGGGCGCAGTCGCTGAACGCGCCGAACAGCGCCTGGCCCACGGCTGTCTGCTGCTGGCCCTCGAAGTCACCGAGCGCCGGGTCCAGCTCGTAGCCGTCGGGGCGGCGGAGGTATTCGGGGAGGTACGAGAACGTCGCCGACTCGCTGCGACCGTGCCGGTGGGTCCAAAGCCGTCCGGCGGGGACGTCCTCGCCGGCGATCTGGACGCTCACGCGGATCGGCTGCTGCTCAGCCATCGGCGCTCAACCGCTTTGACCTGACGCGCTCGGGAAGCTCTTGCTCGGCGCGCAGACGCCCGATGTCGCTGTTGAAGGGGTCGAGCGCGTCGGTCACGAGCCGCGCGACTCCGAGCGCGCGGAGGATCCGCAGCACGTTCTCGAGGCTCGCGCCCCCCTCGCCCGCCTCCAGCCGCCTGACGACGCCCAGGGAGACCCCGGCGCGCTCGGCGACTTGCGCTTGGGTCAGGCCACGGAGGCGGCGCCATCGAGACGCGCTGTCGCCGACTTCGCCGATCGACCGGCGGACAGCCAGAGGCGTGAAATCGCGCGAGCGTCTCTTAGAATCCATATAGAGACAATTATCGCATATAAAGATCTATATATGAATTCTTATTGCTTCCAGGGGGCGCTAGGCTCGCGGCAGGCCGCGTCCGAACGCGCGCGCGCCGACGCGCACGAGCGAGAGGGCGCCCTCTCGCCAGGCGCGCTCGTGGTCGGCTTCGCGGCTCGAGCGCAGCTTGGCGACGGTGCGCAGCGCGCGGGCGCTGGTGTCGTCGTAGGGGCCCCACCACAGGCCGCGCACGCGCGGCGGGTCCCACGTGATCAGCTTCTCCTGGGCGCACGCGCGCAGGCCCGCCTGCCCGAGCGTGCGCCCGAGGCCGCCTCCGGCGGCGGCGCCCCACGGCCCGCGCGAGACCGTCGGCCCGGGGAGGTGGTCGTTCAGCCACACCATCCCGGCGTGCAGCGCGCGCGCGATGCGCAGCCCCTGGTAGCGGTCGGCCGTCCAGATCGACGCGCCCAGGCCGTAGTCGCCGCGGTTGGCCGCGCGGATCGCCTCGTCGATCGAGTCGACCGGGCTCACGACCAGCACCGGCCCGTCGATCGGCTCGCGCGCGATGCGCATGTCCTCGCTCACGCCGCTCAGCACGGCCGGCGCGTAGAAGCTGCCCGCCTCGCAGCCGGGCGGGTGCACGGGGCCGCCGCAGTGAAGGCGCGCGCCCTCGGCGACGGCCTCCTCGACGAGCTCGTGCACGTGCGCGGCGCGCCTTGGCGAGGCCAGCGGGCCGAGCTGCACGCGGGCGTCGGCCGGATCGCCGACCGTCACCCGCTGCGCGGCCGCCACCAGCGCGGCGAGGAAGCGCTCGTGGACCTCGCGGGCCACGTACACGCGCTCGATCGCGCCGCGCGCCTGGCCGGCGCCCGCGCAGCCCGCCCACAGCGCGCCGGCGACGGCGCGGCGCAGGTGCGCGTCGGCGAGCACCAGCATCGCGTCCTTGCCGCCGAGCTCCACGGTCACCTCCTTCTCGCCCGAGACGCAGGCGCGCGCGACCACGCGCCCTACGGCCGGCGAGCCCGTGAACAGCACCTTCTGGACCTGCCCCTGGGCCAGCGCGACGCCCACGTCGGCGTCGCCGTGGACGACCCGCACGAGTCCCTCCGGCAGCCCGGCGCGCGCGAGCACGCGTGCGATCCGCTCGCCCGCCAGGCAGGCGCGCGCAGCGGGCTTGAAGACGACGCCGTTGCCCGCCAGCAGGGCCCCGGCGATCTGGCCGAGGGGCTGGGCGAAGGGGGCGCTGCCGGCGCCGATCACGCCGACGACGCCGTAGGGCTCATAGGCGATGCTCGCGCGCTTCAGCGGCGCCAGCGAGCGCGTCACGGACACCCTCCTGGATCCCAGCTGCCGCGCCCCGTCCTCGGCGATCCAGCGCAGCGCGTCGATGCTGGCGAGCAGCTCGAGCGCCGCGACCTCGGCGCGCGGGCGGCCCTGCTCGCGGCCGAGCGCCTCGCGCAGCTCGTCGAAGTCGTCGATCACCGCCTGGGCCATGCGCGCCATGTAGCGCGCGCGGTCCTGCAGGCGCAGCAGCGCCCACAGCGGCTGCACCTTGGCGACCGCCTCGACGACCTCGCCGACGCGCTCGGGCGGCGTCGGCGTGACGCTGCCGAGCACGGCGCCGGTGGCGGGGTCGCGCGCCGTCAGGCTCATCCCCCGCGATTATTCACGATCGGCCCCACGGGCCCGGCGAATTTCCGCCAGGCGCGCCGCGAGCCGCGCCTCGGCCTCGTCGGGCTCGTAGAAGCGCGCGCCCTCCACGCCGCCCGGCAGCAGCTGCTGGGAGGAGAGATGGCCAGGGTGGGAGTGCGGGTTGTCATAGCCGCCGACGTCCTGCCCCGGGCGGGGGCCCGAGCGCAGCCAGGTGGGCGCGGGCGCGGCGCCGTGCTCGCGCACGTGGCGCTGCGCCGCTCCCAGCGCGCGCCCGGCGGCGTTCGACTTGGGCGCGAGCGCCAGGTAGATGGCGGTCTGCGCGAGCGCGTAGCGCGCCTCGGGCAGGCCCACGTGCTCGACCGCCTGGGCCGCCGCGGTCGCCACGCCGAGCGCGGCCGGGTCGGCGTTGCCGACGTCCTCGGAGGCCAGGATGATCATGCGCCGGACGATGAAGCGCGGGTCCTCGCCGCCCTCGAGCATCGCCGCCAGGTAGTAGAGCGAGGCGTCCGGGTCCGAGCCGCGCGTCGCCTTGATCCAGGCCGAGATGTAGTCGTAGTGGCGGTCGCCGCGTTTGTCGTAGAGGACCGCGCGACGTTGCAGCGCGTCCTCGGCGCGCGCGAGCGTCACGCGAGGCTCGCCGAGCTGCGCGGCGGTCTGCGCGGCGAGCTCGAGCGCGCCGAGCGCGGTGCGCGCGTCGCCTTCGCTGCGCGCCGCCAGGAACGCGCCCGCGGCGTCCTCGACCTCGACCGCGAGCGCCTCGGCGGCGCGGCGCAGCACCGTCTCGATCTCCTGCGGGGACAGAGCCTGCAGCGCGTACACGCGCAGGCGCGAGAGCAGCGCGCCGTTCACCTCGAACGCGGGGTTCTCGGTGGTGGCGCCGATCAGCGTCACGAGCCCCTCCTCGACGGCCGGCAGCAGGGCGTCCTGCTGGGCCTTGTTGAAGCGGTGGATCTCGTCGAGGAACAGCACGGTCGCGCCCGCGCCGGTGTCGCGGCGGTGGGCGGCGCGCTCGATCACCGCGCGCACCTCGGCGCGCCCGGCGGCCACCGCGCTCAGCTCCTCGAAGGCTCCGCCCGAGCGCTCGGCGACGATCCGCGCGAGCGTCGTCTTGCCCGAGCCGGGCGGCCCGTAGAGCACCATCGAGTGGGCGTGGCCCTGCTCGATCGCCGTGCGCAGCGCCGAGCCGGGCGCGAGCAGGTGTGACTGGCCGACGAAGTCGGCGAGCCCGCGCGGGCGCATGCGAACCGCCAGCGGCGCGCGCTCCGGGGTCTGCGCGGCGCCGGCTCGCCCGGGTCCCGCGGAGGCGACGTCTGAGACCTCGTCGAACAGGGAATCCACGGAAGTAGTATCAATGGTAGGAGAAACGCCCAATTTGCGGTCTCGGAGGTCGACAGGGCCCCGCGTCGAAGCAATAGCTTCCACGCAGCGGGCGTTTTCGACCCGGGGATCAAGCAGGAGAGAACATCGAAGATGAGCGCCAGCGCGGCTGAGGTTCTGCCATCCGGAGGGGGAGCTCTGGAATTCCTGGACCTGGGCGGGGAGGTCGCGGCGCGCTCCCCGCTGCAGCTGTTCTGGCGGCGCCTGCGCCAGGATCGCGTGGCGCTCGCCTCGCTTTCGTTCATCGTGTTTCTGATCGTCATCGCGCTCGCGGCGCCGCTGGTCGTGAGCATCCTCGGGCTGCCGGGCCCGAACGTGCAGAACCTGACCCTCACGAACTCCTTCGGCTCGCCGCTCGGGCCGAGCCTCGCGCACCCCTTCGGCGTCGACTCGCTCGGCGAGGACGTGGCCTCGCGCGTGATCTACGGCACGCGGGTGGCCCTCGAGGTCGGCATCATCGGCACCGGCATCTCGACCGTGTTCGGCGTCGTCGGCGGCCTCCTGGCCGGCTTCTACCGCGGCTGGGTCGACATGCTGCTGTCGCGCTCGGCCGACGTCGTGCTGTCGATCCCGATCCTGTTCCTGGGGCTGGGGATCGGCGACGCCTGCGCCGTGCACGGCTGCGTCAAAGGCGTGATCCAGCCTGGCCTGGGGACCATAGTCTTCGTCGTGGTCTTGGCCAACTCCCCATATGTCTTTCGCATCATTCGTGGTCTCGTACTATCTATGCGCGAGCGCGAGTTCGTCGAGGCCTCCCGGGCGCTCGGAGCGTCTGACCGGCGAATCATGTTCCGTGAGATCCTGCCCAACCTGACGGCGCCGATCATCGTCTACGCGAGCGTGCTCGTGCCCACGAACATCCTGCTGGAGGCGTCGCTGTCGTTCCTCGGCGTGGGCATTCGTCCGCCGACGGCCAGCTGGGGCCAGATGATCTCCTCGGCGGCGCCGATCTTCAACACCGCATGGTGGTACTTCTTCTTCCCCGGCCTGGCGCTCCTGCTCACGGTGCTGGCCTTCAATCTGCTGGGCGACGGGCTGCAGGACGCCCTGAACCCGAGGAACGCCCGATGAGGGCGAATCGGTACACGACAGAGGAGGCGTCCCAATGAGGTCGATCAGAACGGTCGCGGCCGCGACGCTGGCGGCGGCGCTCGTGCTGGGCCTTGCCGCTTGCGGTTCGAGCGGCAGTGGCAGCTCGAGCACCACCGCGAACGTCGCGAGCGCTTTGAGCACGGGCGGGTTCCAGAGCCCGGTCACGGAGTCGCTGACGGGAGGCAAACGCGGCGGCACGCTGACGGTGCTCCAGGAAACCGACTTCGAACACCTGGATCCGGGCATCAGCTACTACGCGCTCGACTACGAGGTCGTGTTCGCGACGCAGCGGCCGCTGTACTCGAACAAGCCCAACTCGGTCGAACCGACGCCCGACATGGCCTCCGGCTCGCCGGAAATCTCATCCGACAACAAGACCGTGACCGTGCACCTCAAGGAAGGGATCCACTTCAGCCCGCCGGTCAACCGCGAAGTGGTAGCCGAAGACGTCGCCTACGCGATCGAGCGCGGCGCCAACCCGAACGTCGCGAACCCCTACCTGCACTCCTACTTCAACTCGGTCGAAGGCGTGCCGACGGCCAACGGCGGCCCGATCAAGGGCATCGAAACGCCCAACAAGCACGAGATCGTCTTCCACTTGACCGAACCGAAGGGTCAGCTCGTGGCGGACGCGCTGGTGTTGCCGCTGACCGCGGCCGTGCCCAAGGAATACGCCGAAAAGTACGACAAGAACAAACCGTCCAACTACGCCGCGTACGAGATCGCCACCGGCCCGTACATGCTGAAGAACGACAGCGAAGGCAAAGTGCTCGGCATCGGCTACATCCCGGGCAAGTCGGCGACGCTCGTGCGCAACCCCAACTGGAACGCGAGCACCGACTTCCGGCCCGCCTACCTGAACGAAATCGACATCAAGATCGGCGGCACGCAGGCCGTCATCGGCCGGCAGGTGCTCGAAGGCACGAACGTCGTCGAGAACGAACCGCCGGCGCAGTCGATCGTGCAGCTGGCGGCCACCAGCTACAAGAACGGCCTCGGCATCTCGCCGGGCGCCGGCGCCCACTACATCGGCATCAACAACAAGGTCGGCCCGTTCTCGAACGTCGACCTGCGCAAGGCGCTGTGGGCGGCGCTCGACCGCAAGGCGATGGACCGCGAGCGCGGCGGCGAACTGGTGACGACCGTGGCCACGCACTTCCTGTACCCGACGATCAACGGCTTCGAAGACTCGGGCGGCGTCGCGGGGCCGAAGGTGCCTTACAACGAACACCCCGAAGGCGACATGGCGCTCGCCGAAAAATACGTCAAGGAAGCCGGCTACCCGAGCGGCAAGTACACCGGCACCAAGCCGGTGACGATCGTCGGCTCGAGCAGCCCGCCGGCCAAGGAAGACGCCGAAATCGTCAACCAGACGATGAAAAACCTCGGCTTCGTGACGAAATTCTCGGTCGTCGAACAGTCGACGATGTACGCGAAGTACTGCAACGTCCCCAAAGAAGAGATCGAAGTGTGCCCGAGCGTCGGCTGGATCGCCGACTTCTCCGACCCGCAGACGGTGCTCAACATCACCTTCAACGGGAAATACATCGAACCGACGGGCAACGTCAACTGGGGCCAGACCGACGTGCCGAAGATCAACGCGGCGATGGCGGCGGCCGAACTGGTGAAAGGCAAGGAAGCGCGCGGCAAGGCGTGGGCCAAGATCGACGAAGAACTCGTCGAAGACGCCGCCGCGATCCCGTTCGACTGGGACAAGGAGCCGCGCATCGAGGGCAACGACGTCCACGGTGTGCAGCAGCTGTGGAACGAAGGCAACTGGGACTACAGCTGGACGTCGCTCAAGTAGGCGAGTGACGGTGGCCCGGGCTCCGCACGCGCGGCGCCCGGGCCGGTCTCCCTCTCGCCAAGACCTGGTCCCGACACGGCAGCGATGACAGCAAGCACCCGTCCACCCGCAGCGGACGCGCGGACACGATGATCCGCTACATCGTCCGCCGCCTGCTGTGGGGGGCGCTGCTGCTCGTGATCGTCGCGGCGCTGATGTTCGTGCTGTTCCGCGTGCTGCCGACCGGCAACCCGGCGCTGCTGCGCGCCGGGCGCGACCCGCAGCCGAAACTGGTGAAGGAGATCGAACACGTCCTCGGCCTCGGCAAACCGCTGACGACGCAGCTGTGGGACTACCTGAAGGAAGTCTTCCTGCACTTCCAGTTCGGCTACAGCTACTACAGCCAGGAGTCGGTGCGCGGGCTGATCGGCGAACGCATCTCGGCGACGCTGTCGCTGACCGTCGGGGCGGCCGTGCTGTGGATCGTGGCCGGCCTCAGCGTCGGCGTGATCTCCGCGCTGCGCCGCCACACGCGCATGGATCGCGCGGCGATGGGCACCGCCCTGTTCCTGATCTCGATGCCGGAATTCTGGCTTGGCCTGGTGCTGCTGTACCTGCTCGCCGACGACATCGGCCTGGTCAAGGTGCTGCCGGGGGCCGGCAGCTACGTCGGCCTCACGAGCGACCCGTGGAAATGGTTCACCTCGCTGATCCTCCCGTGGATCGTGCTGGCCTCCGGCTCGGCGGCCGTGTTCGCGCGGTTGATGCGGGGCACGCTCAGCGAGACGATGCGCGAAGACTACATCCGCACGGCGCGCGCCAAGGGCCTGCGCGAGCGAGCGGTCGTGCGCCAGGGCGTGCGCGCGGCGATCAACCCGATCGTCACCCTCTTCGGCCTGGAAGTCGGGGTGCTGCTCGGCGGCTCGATCCTCGTCGAAGTCGTCTTCAACATCCCCGGGGTCGGCGAGCTCAGCTACAAAGCGATCCAGTCCTCGGACTTCCCGGTGATCCAGGGCACGGTGCTGCTGGCGGCGTTCTTCATCATCCTCGCGAACATCGTCGTCGACGTCGCCTACGCGTACCTGGACCCGAGGGTGCGCTACTCGTGAGCGCCGCCGCATCCTCCCCGCGGGGGGAGCCGCTGCTGCGCGTCGAGGACCTGCGCGTGGAGTTCCCGACCGAGGACGGCGTCGTGCACGCCGTCGACGGCATCACCTACCAGGTCCACGCCGGGCGCACGCTCGGCATCGTCGGCGAGTCCGGCTCGGGCAAGACCGTCTCCTCGTTGACGACGCTCGGGCTGACGCGCCGGCAGGGCGCGCGCGTCAGCGGCAAGATCCTGTTCGAAGGGCACGACCTCGTGACGCTGCCCGAAGACCAGCTGCGCGCGATCCGCGGCAACCAGATCGCGATGATCTTCCAAGACCCGCTGTCCTCGCTGCACCCCCTCTACAAGGTCGGCGCACAGCTGATCGGCGCGGTGCGCGCCCACCACCCCGAGGCCTCCAAGGCCAAGGCGCGCGAGCGCGCCGTCGAGCTGCTCGGGCTGGTGGGGATCCCGGACCCGGCACGGCGCGTGGACGAGTACCCGCACGAGTTCTCCGGCGGCATGCGCCAGCGCGCGATGATCGCGATGGCGCTCGCCAACGAGCCCAGGCTGCTGATCGCCGACGAGCCGACGACGGCGCTCGACGTGACCGTCCAGGCGCAGATCCTGGCGCTGATGGAACGCCTGCAGCACGAGCTCGGGATGGCGATCCTGATCATCACCCACGATCTCGGCGTGGTCGCCGAGATGGCCGACGACATCGCCGTGATGTACGCGGGGCGGATCGTCGAGACGGCCTCGGCGGCGCGGCTGTTCGCGGCGCCCGAACACCCCTACACGTGGGGGCTGTTGAAGTCGATCCCGCGGCTGGAGGGCGCGCGCGAGGAGGATCTCGTGCCGATCCCGGGCACGCCGCCGAGCCTCATCAGCCCGCCCGCGGGCTGCCACTTCCACCCCCGCTGCCGCTACGTCCAGCCGGAGCACAAGCGCATCGACCCGCGGCTCGAGCCGGTGCCCGACGAACCCGACCAGCACGTGGCGTGCCTGCTGGAGGTGAGCGTGCGGCGGCGCATCTGGGGCCTGCTCAGCGCCGGGCGGACCCCCGAGGAAGCGCTCGCAGCGGTCGGCCTGCTGGAGACGCAGGCGTGAGCGCGGCCGCCGCGGAGCCGCTCGTGCGCGTGCGCGGGCTGACCAAGCACTTCCCGATCACCCGTGGGATCATCCTCCAGCGCCAGATCGGCGCGGTCAAGGCGGTCGACGGCGTCGACCTCGACATCCACAGGGGCGAGACGCTCGGGATCGTCGGGGAGACGGGCTGCGGCAAGAGCACGACCGCGCGGCTGCTGATGCGCCTGCTCGAGGCGACCGCCGGGGAGATCCACTTCGAGGGGCGCGAGATCACGCGCCTGAAGGGCTCGGCGCTGAAGGGCATGCGCCGCGACGTGCAGATGATCTTCCAGGACCCGCAGTCCTCGCTGAACCCGCGCAAGACGATCGGCTCGATCATCGGCGAGCCGTTCGCGATCCACAAGCTGCTGCCCGACAGGGGCGAGCGCCGGCGCGAGGTGCAGCGCCTGATGGAGACGGTCGGGCTGAACCCGGAGCACTACAACCGCTACCCGCACGAGTTCTCCGGCGGCCAGCGCCAGCGCATCGGCGTCGCGCGCGCGCTCGCGCTGAACCCCAAGCTGCTGATCGCCGACGAGCCCGTGTCGGCGCTCGACGTCTCGATCCAGGCGCAGGTGCTGAACCTGCTGCGCGACCTGCAGCGGCGGCTCGGCCTGACCGTCGTGTTCATCGCCCACGACCTGTCGGTCGTGCGCCACATGTGCGATCGCGTAGCCGTCATGTACCTCGGCAAGATCGTGGAGATCGGGCCCAACGAGCCGCTGTACGCGACCCCGCGCCACCCCTACACGGGCGCGCTGCTGGCGGCCGTGCCGGTCGCCGACCCGTCCTTCCACGGCAGCGAGCGGCGCCTCTTGAGCGGCGACGTGCCGAGCCCCGCCAACCCGCCGAGCGCCTGCCGCTTTCACACCCGCTGCCCCAAGGCCCAGCCGCTGTGCTCAGAGCGCGAGCCGCCGCTGGAGGACAAGGGCGCCTCGATCGACGGGCAGGCCGGCACGATCGCCGCCTGCCACTTCCCGCTCAGCCACGAGGAGGCCGTGACGATGGGCGTACGATCTGCGCGATGAGCGCGCAGCAGGGCGGTTCGCCCGATCGAACGCAGGGCGAGAGCGGCGGCTCAGAGGCGCAGGAGCTGCTCGCGCGGCTGATCCGCTTCAACACCGTCAACCCGCCCGGCGACGAGCGCCCGGCGCAGGAGTTCCTGGCCGAGCACCTGCGCGCGGCGGGCTTCGAGTGCGAGCTGCTCGGCGCCGAGCCGGGCCGCCCGAACCTCGTGGCGCGCCTGCGCGCGGCGGGGAGTCCGGCGGGCGAGGGCCCGACGCTGTGCTATCTCGGCCACGTCGACACCGTGCTCGCCAACCCGGCGGAGTGGACGCACGATCCGTGGTCGGCGGACGTCGCCGACGGCTTCATGTGGGGGCGCGGCGCGCTCGACATGAAGTCGCAGGTCGCCGCCGAGATCGCCGCCGCCGCGTCGCTGGCGCGCTCCGGATGGCGGCCCGAGCGCGGCGAGCTGCTGATCGTGGCGGTCGTGGACGAGGAGACGGGCGGCGCGCTGGGGGCCGAGTGGATCACCCGCGAGCACCCCGAGAAGGTCCGCTGCGACCTCTTGATCAACGAGGGCGGCGGGGGGGTCTTCGAGTACGCCGGCAAGCGCTGCTACGGCGTGTGCTGTGCCGAGAAGGGCGTGTTCCGCTTCGTCGTGCGCACCGAGGGCGTCGCGGGGCACGCGTCGATGCCCGGCATGGGCGAGAACGCGCTGCTGAAGATGGGCCCGGTGCTCGAGCGCTTCGCGGCGCGCCAGCCCTCCTACCGGCCGACCGAGGAGGCGCTCGCGTTCCTGCGCGGGATCGGCGAGGACGCCGATGACCCGCAGGGGGCGGTCGCGCGCCTGCGCGCCGCCGACCCGCGGCTGGCGACCATGTTCGAGCCGATGCTCGGCGTGACGTTCACGCCGACGCGCATCAGCGCCTCGGAGAAGATCAACGTGATCCCCAGCAGCGCCGAGCTGCGGGTCGACTGCCGCGTCCCCCCCGGGCTCGGGGAGGAGCAGGTGCGCGAGGGCATCGCCGAGGTGCTCGGCGGCGAGGGCGCGCAGGCGGCGCTCGTCGAGGGCGAGTCCCGGGGGGCGCCGCCGTGGCGCATCGAGTTCACCGAGCGGGTCGTCGGCAACCGCTCGCCCGTGAGCTCGCCGCTGATGGACGAGCTCTCGCGCTGGATCTCAGAGCGCGACCCGGGCGCGCAGGTGGTGCCCGTCGCGCTGCCCGGTTTCACCGACTCGCGCCACTTCCGGCTGGCGTTCCCCGACTGCGTCGCCTACGGCTTCTTCCCGCACCGCCACCAGCCGATGCTCGCGAGCGCCCCGCTGGTCCACGGCGCCGACGAGCGCATCGACGTGCGCGACCTGGCGTTCGCGAGCGAGCTGTACCGGGACCTGGCGCTGCGCCTGCTCGGCGGAGGCTGAGCCGGTCCGCCGCCGGGTCGCGATCGGCGTACGCGAGGCGGCGGATTGCGGGGCTCGACAAGCGGCCCTCCAACCCGCATAATGGACACGATGCCAAGGATGGTATGTGCGCTGGAGGGGGGCCCAGCTTGAGCCTGCTCGCGACCACGGCCCTCCCCCAGGGCTCGACCGCCGGAACCCGTGCGCCCGCCGCGACGAGCACGGGCCACGCCGGGAGCGCGACGCCGGCGAGCGGCGCGTCGAGCGCCGCCCACGGGCTGGCCGCGCACGCCGCGACGCACCTGGCGCACCCGGTCGTGACGACCGTGCACGCGCCGCCCGTCGTGACGGCGGGACCCTCGTTCGCCCAGGAAGTCCAGAACTTCGCCGTCAACTGGGAGCCGGTGATCGCGATCCTGTTCTTCACGGCGCTGATCTTCATGATGTGGCGGATGCTGAAGGTGATGCCGCGGGTCAAGCCGCAGCGCATCAAGCCCGCCTCCGAGCAATCGGTCACCTTCAAGGACATCGCGGGCGTGGACGACGCCAAGGGCGAGCTGCAGGAGCTCGTCGAGTTCCTGCGCGAACCCAAGTCCTTCCGGGCGCTCGGCGCGAAGGTGCCGAAGGGGATCCTGCTGCACGGGCCGCCGGGCACCGGCAAGACGCTGCTCGCGAAGGCCGTCGCGAACGAGTCGGGCGCGCAGTTCTTCGCGCAGTCGGCGGCCTCGTTCGTGGAGATGTTCGCGGGCCTCGGCGCGGCCCGCATCAGGCGCCTGTTCGCGGTCGCGCGCAAGCACGAACCGGCGATCATCTTCATCGACGAGCTCGACGCGGTCGGCGGGCGCCGCGGCATGGACATCTCGGGCGAGAAGGACCAGACGCTCAACCAGCTGCTGGTGGAGATGGACGGCTTCGCCTCGACCGGCCGGGTGGTCGTGATCGCCGCCTCGAACCTGCTCGACAAGCTCGACCCGGCGCTGCTGCGCCCGGGACGCTTCGACCGGCAGGTGTTCGTCGCGCCCCCGGACGTCGACGGGCGTGTGGGCGTGCTCGAAGTGCACACGCGCGACAAGCCGATGGAGGACGTCGACCTGGGCCTGGTCGCCCAGCAGACGAGCGGGCTGACGGGCGCGGACCTCGCGAACATCTGCAACGAGGCGGCGATCTTCGCGACCAGGCGCGGCGCGAAGGCGATCGGGATGGTGGACTTCGACTCGGCGCTCGAGCGGGTGATCGCGGGAGTCCAGTCAAAGCGCGTGCTGAACGCCCACGAGAAGCGCGTGGTCGCCTTCCACGAGGCCGGCCACGCGCTGTGCGGCGAGCTGCTGCCGTCGGTCGACCGCGTGCACAAGATCTCGATCGTCCCCCGCGGGCGGGCGCTCGGCTTCACGCTGAACCTGCCCGACGAGGACCGCTACCTGAAGACGCGCGAGGAGCTGCTCGACTACATGACCGTGCTGATGGGCGGGCGGGTCGCCGAGCAGGTCGTGTTCGGCGCGATCACGACGGGCGCCTCGGACGACCTCAAACGGGTGGCCGACATCTCCCACTCGATGGTTCACGACTATGCGATGGGCACCGCCGGCGTGGGGCGCTCGCCCGACGGCGACGTGCGCCTGTCCGAGCGCACGCTGCGGCTGCGCGACGAGGAGCGCCAGGACCTGATCGAGGAGGCCAGGCGCGCCGCCCAGAAACTGATCGTCGCGCACCGCAAGCACCTGGACGCGCTGGCCGAAGAGCTGCTCGAACGCGAGGTGCTGGAGCGCGACTCGATCGACCGGATCATGGCGGGCGTGCCGCGCATGCGCCGCTCGCCGGGCTCGGGGCTGCGCGTGGTCGCGGCCGCCGAGGCGCTCGAGCCCCCCGTCGGGCCGGCCGCAATCCCGCGCCCGCACGGCGAGGGCGAGGACGGCCCGCGTCAGCTATAGACTGCGGCGAGTGTTCGACCGCATCGACCACATCGGCGTGGCCGTCGAGGAGATCGACCAGGCGCTGGAGCTCTACCGCGACAGCTTCGAGCTGGACGTCGCCCACCGCGAGATCGTCGAGGAGCAGGGCGTCGAGGCGGTGCTGCTGGACGTCGGCGAGAACCACGTCGAGCTGCTCGCGCCGCTCGCGCCCGACACGCCCGTCGGCAAGTTCCTCGCCAAGCAGGGGCCCGGACTGCACCACGTCGCCTACCAGGTGGCCGACATCGAGGCGACGCTGGAGAAGCTCAAGCAGGCCGGCCTGCGGCTGATCGACGAGCAGCCCCGCACGGGCATCCGCGGCTCGCGTGTGGCCTTCATGCACCCGCGCGCCAGCGCCGGCGTGCTCACCGAGATCGTGCAGCCGGCCGAGGGAGCCCACTGATGGCGGGCGGCACGCGGCGCATCACGATCGGCTTCCAGGGCGGCGGTGCGCTCGCGCTGCGCGCCAGCGACGAGCAGCTGCAGGCGCTCAACCAGGCCCTGGACGGCGGCGGCTGGTATGAGATCGACAGCGAGGACGGCCCGGTGCGCGTGTACCTGGCGCAGGTCGTGTACGTGAGCGCGGACAAGGACGATTCGCGCGTCGGCTTCGGCTAGGGGGCCGATGGGCGGCGCGATGCGGCGTCCTCGGTCGCTCGCGTACGTAGTACGCCACGGCTCCCTGCGTCCTTGCCTCGCTTGCCCCTCGGCCCCCTAACGGCGTGGTGAGACGATGAATCCTGACGAGCGGCTGCTGCGGATGGCGCGCGCGTGGGGGCACACGCCGGAGGCCGAGCGCGCCGTCGCCCGGTTCTCGCGGCTCGGCGAGCACGCCGGGATCTGGCTGGCGATCGGCGCGGCCGGGATGGCGCTCGACGGCGAGCGGCGGGATCGCTGGCGGCGGATGACGCGCACGGTCGCCGGCACCTACGCGCTCAACACCGCGCTCAAGCAGGTCGTCCGCCGGCGCCGGCCCAACCTGCCGGACCTGCCGCCGCTGACGGGCACGCCCACCGCGCTCAGCTTCCCGAGCGCGCACGCCGCCACGTCGTTCGCGGCGGCGGGGCTGTACCGCCGCCTGGGGCTGCCCGCGCCGGCGCTCTACGGGCTGGCCGGCGCGCTGTCGCTCTCGCGGCTGTACCTGGGCGTTCACTATCCCTCCGACGTGCTCGCCGGGGCTCTGCTCGGCGGCGCGGTCGCCGGGAGCGTGGCGCTTGCGCACCCTCGCGATCCTGGGAAGATGCTCCACCCATGAGCACTCGCATTGGCATCGTCGGCATGCCCAACGCCGGCAAGTCCTCGCTGTTCAACGCGCTGACGAAGGCCGGCGCGGAGGCCGCCAACTACCCGTTCACGACGATCGAGCCGAACGTGGCGGTCGTGCCGGTGCGCGACGAGCGCATGGAGCAGGTCGCGAGCACGGTCAAAGCCTCCGAGATCGTGTGGGACACGGTCGACTTCCACGACATCGCGGGGCTGGTCGCGGGCGCCCACAAAGGCGAGGGCCTGGGCAACCGCTTCCTGGCGAACATCCGCGAGACGCACGCGATCGTGCACGTCGTGCGCGCGCACGGCGACGAGAACGTGATCCACCCGGAGGGCCGCGTCGACCCCTTGAAGGACATAGAGACGATCGAGACGGAGTTGGTGATGGCGGACCTCGAGGCGGCTGAGCGCCGCGTGGAGAAAGTCGGCAAACAGGCGCGTGGGGGCGATCGCGTCGCAGTCGCGGAGGAGGAATGGCTGCGCGAGGTGATCGCGGCCCTGCAAGCCGGGCGGCCGGCGCGCAGCGTGCCGGTGCCGGAGGAGGCGCCGAACGCGGCGCGCGACCTGGGCTCGCTGACGAGCAAGCCGGTGCTGTTCGTGGCCAACGTCGACGAGGGCTCCGAGGAGGTCCCGGCGGCGGTCGCCGAGCACGCCGCCGCCCAGGGCGCGCGCGCGGTGGCGGTGTCCTCGCGTATCGAGGCAGAGCTAGCCGAGCTCGAGAACGAGGACGCCGCGGCGATGCGCGCGGAGCTCGGTGTCAGCGAATCCGGACTCGAGCGGGTGGTGCGCGAGGCGTTTGC
>DASZFZ010000051.1:0-119856 GCA_035939315.1 Solirubrobacteraceae bacterium
CTGGCGGCCAGCGCGCTGGCCGCCAGCGAGCACTCTCGATCCACTGACGGTGAAATAAATGTGGCCGCACCTGACATTCGCGGAGATCGCTCTGATCGCTGGACTTCGCGCTCTCTGGAAGGCGCCGGACTGGGGGCTCAAGCTGCTGATCCTCAGGACTGTACTCAGGGACAGCCGAAGGACGAAAGACGGGCTGTAGAATGGAACTCGCGTCGCACGATCGGCGTTGTGCGCGGTCAGATCAGCCGGTAGCCGACGCCGCGTATGTTGACGACCCAGCGTTCGCCGTCACCCCTGAGCTTGCGGCGCAAGCGGCTGGCGTGGGCGTCGAGCGTCCGGGTCGTGCTCGGGTCCGGATAGCCCCACAAGTTGATGAGAAGCTCACGCCTGTGAAAGACACGGCGCGGCTCGCTGGCGAGGTAGGCGAGCAAGTCGTATTCCAGGCGGCGCAGGTGGAGCGTGCGGCCGTTGATCGTGACCTCCCGCGAGGCGGTGTCGATCATCAGCGAGCGGATGCGTAGCAGGCGGTCGCGTGTACGTCGGGCATCGGCGCGGCGAAGGACTGCACGCAGACGGGCGCGTAGCTCAAGATAGCTTGGTGGTGGGGTGAGGACGTCGTCGGCGCCAGCGTCGAAGGCGCGCAGTAGGTCGGTTTGGCGGCGGCTGGCGGTGAGCATGATCACGGGCACGTCTGTCGTCCAGTCTGGCGTGTCGTGGGGCGGTCGGCGGATGTGTCGGAGCAGCGTGAGCGGGGCACGTGGCGAGCCGAGGCTGCCGATGATCACGGCGCGTGGTGGATGCGACTGAGCGAACTGCGCGGCATCGTGGGCGCTGGTGAGGAGCTGCGCCGGATAGGTGTCGGCGAGCAGTTGATCGGTGATGTCTCGGCCGAGATCGGCGTTGGCCTCGATGACGAGGATCGGCTGTCGGGCAGCCGTCACGCGCCCGCCTTGTGATGTTCTTCGTCCTGGGGCGCGGCCGGTAGTGTGCTGATGCAGAAGTGGGCGTGTAGGAGCTGGTCGACGCGGGAGCGGCTGACGCCGAATTGCTTCCCGGTTTCCGTGAGCGTCAGTCCGTCGACAAAGCGCAGGCGGAACATCTCAAGCGTGCGCTGGTTGGGCACGCGGCACCAGCCGTAAGGGGTTGGGAGGCCGATGCCGTGCTTGCTGAGCCGGCGCATGATCTCGTAGACCACGGGTGGGCCGAGGTCGGGGCGCTGCATCATCTCGATGCATGAGTGGCTGGTTAGCTGCTTGACGTTGACGATGCCTGCGAGGTGCAGACGATCGAGGGTCGCGGGCCTAAGCCCGAGCTTTTCGACGCGCACGGATCGAGAGCGCGTGTCAGGTGCCGATTTCTATTTCGGCGGCGCGGCGGGCGGTGCGTGTCGGCCACACGAAGTCTCCGATCCGGTGTACCAGGCCGTGCTCTTGCAGCCGACAGACCGAGTTCTGTGCCTCGTTGGGATTGGCGAGCTCGCGGCCGATCTCCTCAACGCTCCACGGCCATGACGAGGCGTCGTTGAACATCAGGCCGAGGATGGTGTTGTCGGTGTGGCGCTCGGCTACGCAGGGATCGTGCAGCGACTCGCGTTGCGTACTCTGATCGGGCATGGGAGATGGAACCTCCTGTGCTTGGCCCGGGCGGCGTTCCAGCGTCGCTCGGGCTACTTTGGTCATGGACGCCCGGCAGGCTACGGCTGAGGGACTTGCGTGCGCAAGGTGTCGATGCCGGCACTCAGGCGCACGATCAGCGACCAAGACGACGGGCTATCGGCTGGTATCGCCGCCTGATGGCTGGAGCAGCGTCAGCGGGTCGAGATCGATCCGCTCGGCGATGCGCTCGAGGCTCTTGAGCGTGAGGTTGCGCTCGCCGCGCTCGATGCCGCCCATGTAGGTGCGGTGGATGCCGAGCTCGTCGGCGAACGCCTCCTGGCTGAGTCCCTTGCCTTCTCGGTGGGCGCGGAGATTGCGCCCGACGGTGCGTTGGAGATCGCCTTCCATGCCGGGACACGGTCCCGGCCTGCTACTTGACAGTCTACAGACTTATAAGTAGCGTGCGGCGCTGACAAAAGGCCGCCAGACAGCCATCAGATTCGTTCTCCGACGACAACGGGGTCTACTTGCCGATGCCAGCTCGCCAGTCTCGATGCCGATCACGACGCCGATCTCGCACGTCGCTGTGCCTCACGCTCGGGCTGGTGGCGCTCGCCCTAGCTCTCGGCGGGGGGTCAGCCGTGGCGCAGGCGTCGTCGTCTGCCGAAGCAGTTGTGCCGGCTGCTGCTCAGGATGCCAATGCGCTTATAAGGGCCATCCATACGGCGGGAACCAAGGGGGACGGTCGAACGCCAACGGCTGTGCGACGCGAAAAGAACGTGTTTGAAGTGGCCTACACCGCTCGACCGGGGCATCTGTCGAAGTACGGCGTCTACACCATGACGGTGATCGTCAATCCCGGTGGGCCAGAGATTTTGGTCATGGCGCATCCCACGCGCCACGCTTGGCGGCCGTGGACGGCGCTGCCAGCCGAATCAGAAAGCTACCGTTTTGACTTTGGAGTGGAAAAGCAAGCAGCAGGACTCCATCTGACCTACCGCCATGCGCATTGGATTTACACCACGGAAGAACTCCCACCGGAAAGCGCCGGCGAGGCAGAGCTGACCGGCCCTGATCTAGAAGCGTTCTACAAGCGGGTGGTGGGGGTTATCAAGGAGGCTGAGCATCACGACCCCATCAGCGAACAGCAGAATCTCCACCCTGGCCTGCCGTGAGACGGAGGACATTCCTGCTCGCGGCGATCGCCGCTGCCATGCTCGCGGGCTGCGGGTCGTCGGGGCCGCGCTTCCCGAACGTGAGGTCCACGATCCTCCACAAACCGATCGCCACCACGACGCCGGCAACCGTGAGTACGGCTGCGACAAGCACGCCAGCGGCAGACCCGAGCAGCAGCGGGCCAGTGAGCTTTGTTGTGCGCGCGACCACTGAACAGGGCGATCGGGTAAAGATGGAAGGCTGGTTTGGGCCGGCGCTGACAACTCAGGAATCCGATGTGGAAGGCTCAGCTCTCAGTGAGTGCCCTGAACCGGCGAACGATGGACGGGCGATGGTCGTGAAGCTGGAAATGGCGATCACGCTGGAATCGAGCCTGTCGGGCAAGGTGGGGTTCTCGACGGGGAACGTGGCAGGCGGCTCCACGACGCAGCAGGTCATGGCCTTCGTGATGGGTAACGGCAGTAGGGCAAGCTGCGGGAACGGCGAACCGAGTGCCACCACCGGCGAAGTCGGGACGATGCAGCCGCATGAAACGCAGCACTACACGATGTGGCTGGTGCTGCCTAACGCCATCACGCCGGCTGATCCGCACCCGTCAGAACAAACACTTGGACATGAGCACTGGCTAATGCTCGTACCAGAGCCAAGCGTTGATGGTTCAGGGTACAACCAAGATCAACGCAGTAGCGTCAGTGGTCCCCGTGTGGTGCATTGCCAAAGCGCCAGTGAATCAGGAGGGCCAGGGATCAACTACCTAGCGGTAGTCGGGGATACACCGCGCACCATGACGGGCGAACAGTCCGTGATGGGTGAAGGGAAATGTGCGGCAGGGTAGCGGCCGGTTCAGGGCCTTCCGCTGTTGGTAGCAGGCCAGCCTAATAGTGTTGGAAGAGCTCCCGTGAGGCGTACACATCCTTCGGCGTATATCGCGCTGCTTCCCAGTGCTTCAATGCTAGTTTGCTGTGTCCCTGTGTCGTCGGACCAGAGCCATTCATGCCAACGTTCTACGAGTTCCGGCGCCCGCATAGTTGAGATATTGGTGAATCTCGGGTTGTCAAGGATGTCTGGTGCCAGCGCCTGCCGTTCGGCGATAGTCAGTGGCATCGTGGCATAAACCGTGCGTACACCGGCATGGACCTCATACCGTGTCTGGACACCAGCCTCAGTGGGCAGGGCTGACAGCACGTCGCCAGCGACCGCGACGCGACAGTCGGCATCGAGTTGAAGGGCGCACCAAAGCGCGGCGCGTTCAATAGCCCGATTGTGCCGCTGGGTACGCCGCCAACTCTCAACCAAGTAGCGCTGGGTCGTCGCGGCATCAAAATGCAGACGAGAGTAGAAGTTGTATGTATCACTCGTCCAGTTGGTGTCGTCTCGGTTGAAATGGGGTTCCGTCATGCATGAACTGCCATATCTTATCTCCTACTAGTCTCCATATTTCACCAACGTTTGTCAAATCCGCGCTCTCGATGTCAATAAAGGCGTCGAGGCGCTGCGTCAGGGACAGGCTTCCGGCGATCGGCACCGTCTCGTCTAGTAGCGGATAGTGAATGGCAGCGAGCTTGTGAGCCGCTCGGCGCGCATCTATCCGCATCACCCCGATCGTGGTAGCTTCCTCCGCGCTTGACTTCTCGAACTCGGAAAGAATCGCACCAGTCGCAGCGACAATCGGAACGAGCGCGGACTGGCGAGCGGAGTGGCCGGAGCACGTGAGTCCGTACCAAGAAGACCACAGAGTTTCGTAGAGCCGATCGACCGCTGCGGCGGCAATGGCGTCCAATGCTACCCCGGAGACGTAGTACGTTAGTTCAGTGGCCTCTTGATCCGAGATCGATCTGGTCCCGAGCGGACTACTCCGACGAACGTTGTCCATATGTTGCAGCACGTAACGTTTGGTTGCCTTGGGGAGGTGAGCCAACTCGCCGTGAACGGTATCTGAGGGTAGGGTAATCAACGCCATGTATTGATCGAAGATGAAGCGGTTGAAGCTCGGGCCCAGCTTAGTGTCATACACAATTCTTTGTAGCAGGCTGTGCTGGCGCAGCAAGCGATTAAACTGGGCCTCAAACAACGGCAAAAGCGCGAAATAGTGCAAGGTTGCCGCGAGTTGCGGCACCCTCGGGGAGCGCGGAGGACCCACCTCGTCGTCGAGGTTGATTTCGCGCGTTGAAACGGCATGGCTTCGGAGCGCTGGCTGTGTGAGGTATCGGATGATCTGTTCAAATGCATCTTCGCGGCGTTCCTTGAACGTACTCCGGGAGACTCCGGGCAGCATGGGTAGACGCTCCTTGATTTGGCGCCCCTCGTACCGTTCATCACTACACAAGGCGGCCTCCGCTATCGCGCGCGTTGCGGCTGGTGTAACACTCTTGATTGCCGCGAGAAGCGCTTCGTGTGCGTAGAGCGCAAGCGTCGGATCGTCCGCGCCTGGAGGAGCGCGCCGTTGAACGTCAGCGCAAGTCAAGAGATCGGAGTACTTCACCAGCGCGTCGGGGCGGATCGTTCGCTCACTGCGCCCAAGCGCGATCAAGACCTGGAAGAGAGGATGCCGTCGAAGGCTCGCGGTTGCGGCGGAGGCGGTCCCGTCCAAGATTCCACCGTTTGTCGGCCGAGTGTCGTCCATGTGGTTGAGGGGGGCGCCCAATAGTAGTTGTGCGCGACAGGCTCTGGTTGGGCAAACCAGGGCGTCTAGTCGCTGGATGAACTGCGACCAACCAGAAGGGACCATGCCATGTCTAGCCTCGTTCCCCGCCGTTCCGCCTCGCCTGTCCACCCCACCCAGACGCTGAACGCGGCGGTGCTCGCTGCCCAGCAGCCAGGCATTACCGCAGCGGCTCGTCTCCAGGCCGGCGCGTTTGCGGCCTCGACCGGTATGCACAACGCGGCGATGCTCTCGAAGGCAGCTGATGCAGCGTTCAGGATGAGCCCGATGGGCGAGGACGTCTACAGGGCGATCCTCCTGGCCTACGGCGACTTCGCCACGACCGAAATCATGCGGCTGAGCATGCACAACGGAGCGCGGTCGTGATGGGCGCACTAGAGGCGATCCTCGCGGTGATCGGCCTGGTGGCGCTCATCGCACTCGTAGTCGGCTGGTACGTGGGACCGGAACGGCGACCGCCGGCGGATGACGCGGCAGCGCCGTATGTCGAAGGACTCCATGCCGCGATGCGGATGCACACCGTCGGCCAAGAGCTAGAGCAACAGCTCTATGCCGAGGCGATGCGCCGCGCTGATCAGGCCCCCGACGGTCAATGAACCACGGCACCAAACCACCGTGGGAACGAGTGCTGTGGGGGCTCATCGCGGCGGTTATCGGGCTGGAGCTGCTGGCTGGTGTGCTCCCACGGCTACTCGGGCCGCTGGTGGTGCTGGCGGTCGTTGTCATCGTCGTGCGCCTGGTCTGGTGGTACACGCAGTTGTAGGTACGCACAGTCATTTTCACACAAAATGTTGTTGACATATTTCACATTCTGTTGCAGGATGGCTTGTGACGTTGTTTCACAAATGTATGTAACTGGTGAAGGGAGGTGATGAGCGATGGGACGACGCAAGGAACGGCATATAAGGATTCGAGAAGATCGGTTGAGCCAGCTTGACACGACAAAGTTCGAGGTGGCGATCTGGCTGCTCGCCAAGGGCAAAGTTGAGGATCGTACACAGCGCTCACAGCCTGCCCCGCCAACGAAGGAGGGAGTGGACCTCCCGCCAGTCAAGCGTGGTGAATCAGACCAGACTGCTGGTGATGCGGAGGCGGCATAGTGGCCGCCGCAATCATCGGCCTAGTGGCGGTGCTGCTCGGCGGGCTGTTGTCGGCGGTGCTGGTGGTGGGGCGGCGGCAGGCGCGGGTACTGGAGACAGTGGAGTTGCGGTTCGGGCCGGAGGTCAGCGAGGACGCGGTGTGGGGCGTGCTCGGTGGGATGTCCGGTTTGCCGCGGCGCACGCTGGTGCTGTTGGAGCTCGTCGGTGACGCCGAGGGGATTCGTCATTACCTGCGTGCGGAGTGGCAGACGGTGGAGATTGTCCGCGCGCACCTGCGCGGCCTGCTGCCGGGGGTGCGGCTGGAGGCGGCCGAGCCTGCGAAGGCCACGTGGCGAGCGGCGGCACGTATCCGGTGGGGTGGACGTCACCCGCTGCTTCGGAGTGACCGCAACCCTGAGACGGCGGCGGCGTTGCTCGGTGCCCTGTCCAGCCTGAAACAGCACGAGCGGGTGCTGCTGCGCTGGACGCTGCGACCGGCGCGTGGCCCGTACCTGCCCGAACGGCAATCGCGGTCGCAGGCGCGGCACGATGGGTTCCTCGGATGGTTGTGGCCTGAGCAGTCGCTTGACCCCTCACATCTGCGGACGCTGAGGTCCAAGTACGCAGGCCCCGTGTTGATGGGCTGGGCGGTGATCGCGGTGGCGGCGCGCACCGACGGCCAGTGCGCGAACCTCATGACACGGGTGGTGGCGGTGTTTCGCTCGCGTAGTGGTCTGCGGGGTCTGCCGCTGGTGCGCTACCGCCGCTCGGGTGATGTACAGCGGTTCGTGGAGCGGATGCCGCTGCAGCGTGGCAGCCGCTTCTCGCCGGCTGAACTCATGGGTCTCATCGGGTGGCCGATCGATGGACCGCGGATACCGGGGCTGGTGCTCTCCGTGGCGCCGCAGTTGATGCCCTCTACGCGGATTCCGACTCGTGGCGGCCTGACGTGGGCCAATGCCACCTGGCCGGGCATGGAGGGTCGAGCATTGGCGCAGCCGCTCATCGGCGTGATGAGCCACACGGTTATTGCCGGACCCTCGGGGGTGGGCAAGAGCTCGGTGATGGCGACGATCGCTGCCGCGCACATCGCCGCGAATCGCGGCCTGCTGCTGCTGGACGGTAAGGGCGATCTCGCCTCCGAGACGCTGCGGCTCATCCCCGAGTCACGGCGGGATGACGTGATCGTGTTGGAGCCTGGCCGGGATGGTGCGGTGCCGGGGCTGCGCGTGTTCGGTGGCGGCGACCCGGAGCTCTCGGGTGACCTGATCCTCGGTGTACTGAGAAGCATCTTCATTGAGTCGTGGGGGGTGCGCTCGGACAAATGGCTGCGGGCAGCGCTGGTGACGCTGGCGCACGACCCCACGGCGACGCTCGGTGATCTGCCGTTCCTGTTCTCGTCTGACTCGTTTCGCAGGCGGCTAACTGGACGGCTGCAAGATCCGCTGCTGAAAGCGACGTGGGCAGAGTTCGAGGCGCTCAGTCCCGAGGGGCGTGCGCAGCAGCTTGGCTCGCCGCTCGGCAAGGTCAACGAGCTGGTCGGTCGGCGGGTGGTGCGGGCGGTGTTGTCGCAGCTTGCGCCGAAGTGGGACATGGGCGAGACGCTGAACCGCGGACGGGTGGTGATCGTCTCCCTGTCACCCGGCACCATCGGGGCACCGGCCTCGAGATTGCTCGCGGCGCTTGTCATCCACGAACTGGCCTTGAGCGTCCAGGCCCGTGCCGGGAGACCGGCGGATAGGCGCCGGCCGTTCTACGTGCTGGTGGACGAGCCGCGCGTGTTCACCGACATCGACCTCCACCTCGACTCGTTGTTCGAGTTGGCGCGTGGCCTGGGCGTCGGCATGACGATCTCCGCACAGAGCCTCGCAGCGCTGCCGCCTGAGCTGACCCGCTCCGTGCTGACAAACTCGGCGACATTGGTGGCGTTCCGCCAGAACGCCGATGACGCCAAGCTGCTGGCGCGCGAGCTGCCCGGCGTGACCCCGGATGAACTACAGGCGCTCGGCCGCTTCGAGGTCGTTACTCGTATTGGCCTTGGGCCAGGGGATGTGAGCCCGCCGGTGACCGGCCGCACGCTGCCGCCACCCGAAGCCATCAGCGACCCCTACGAGGTGCGCAGGGCGTCCGCTCTCCGCTATGGGCGTCGTCCCGAGGAGGTCGACGCCGCGCTGCTGGAGCGCCACGGCCTCGGCGAAGCGTCGCCCACCAGTAGTGAGGACGACGAAACGCCGCTGCGTCGGCGCCGGAGGGAGCCGTGATGACGTGTCCGTTCGCCTGTCCGGTCGCATCGAGTAAGGCTCGTTGGAATCCCCTGTGGGATGGGCGTTTTCCGCGAATAACGCCAGGGGCTCACTCCCTCAATGAGGTTGTTCCGTCCATCGCAAGGGGGGCGGCATGAGCCGCGTCAGCGTGCCTCGGCTGGTGGCGGTGGCCGATGGCATGGGGCTCCTTGAGCGCATGTTGGTCGAGACGGTCGCCCGCCTCACCTTGCTTGATGGTCGGCAGCTTCTCAATCTCTGCATGGACTTTTCTTCTTCCACTTCTTCTGTTTCTTCCTCCCCTTCTTCCTCCTCCTCTTTTTCTTTCGCTGCTTCCCCTTCGCCTTCTTCTTCTGAGGCTCGGGTGCTGCGGCGCATCCTGGCGCGGCTGGTCGAGCAGCGGGTGCTGGAGCGGCTGGAGCGTCGCCGGGGTGGACGTGGTGGTGGGTCGTCGGCGTGGGTGTATGCGCTTGGTCCGGCAGGGCGGCGGATCGTCGCCTACTGGGCCGGCGAGGGACTGCCACGCTCGCGCACGCCTCACGAACCGAGCGTGACCTGGACAGCGCACACGCTCGCCGTCAGCGAGTTGTACGTCCGCCTCAAGGCCGCTGCCCGCGCCGGCCGCATGGAGCTACTGGTGTTCGATGCCGAGCCGGTCTGCTGGCGGTCGTACACCCGGCTTGGGGGGGCGGCCGGGATGCTTAAGCCCGACGCCTATGTGGAGGTCGGCTCGCGCGAGTGGATCGACGCGTTCTTCGTTGAGGTCGATCTCGGGACCGAGCACCGGGGCCAGTTGATCCGCCAGCACCGTGTCTACCGCGAGTATTTCCGCTCGGGGGTCGAGCAGGCCAAGACGGGTGCATTTCCTTCAGTGGCCTGGATCGTGCCCGACGAGCGGCGCGCCACGCTGCTGGCCTCCGTCCACGGCGAGCTGCCGGCGGCGGATCGGCGGCTGTTCACGGTCACCACTAGCGAGCATGTGCTCAAGGTGTTCTGCGGCGAGCCGGGAGCATCGGCGTGAGCGCGTCGCACACCAGGCCGGTGATGTACGGCGACGCCGAGCGCTGGCTGCTGGTGCACGCCGATTGCCTGCGGCTGCTCGCGGAGCTACCGGAAGGTTCGGTCGAGGCGGTCGTGACCGACCCGCCGTATGGCATCGGTTTCGGCGATGAGACGTGGGACGGCGGCGGACTGACGGACCCCGGCACGTTTCAGCGCTGGAGCGCGGCGTGGGCGGCTGAGGCGCTGCGGGTGCTCAAGCCGGGTGGTTGGATGGCGGCGTTCGGTAGCCCACGCACCATGCACCGTCTGGTGGCCGGCGTGCAGGATGCCGGGTTTGAGATCCGCGACCAAGTGCTCTGGCTCTACGCCCAGGGGGTGCCAAAGACCGGCGCGCGAGCAGATGGACTCAGCGCCAACTTGAAGCCCGCCCATGAGCCGGTGCTGCTGGCCCGCAAACCCTTTGCTGGCAGGCTCGGTGAGAACATCGAGCGCTACGGCACCGGGGCGCTACAGATCGACGCCGCACGGGTGCCGCGACTGGAGGGAGGCCGGGGGTTCTGGCCGGCGAACGTCACGTTCTCGCACACGGCTGGCTGCCGACGCGGGTACTGCCAGCCGGATTGCCCGGCGGCGCTCATCGACCGCGAGAGGGAACCGGGGCACGAGGTCAGCCGCCTGTTCTACGCGAGCAAGGCCAGCCGCATCGAGCGCGAGGCTGGCTGCGAGGCGCTGCCGCTCGCAGCGGTGCCGATCTACCCGCACGGGCCTGGTGCGCGGCGGCTGGTACGCAACCTGCATCCGACGGTCAAGCCACTGTCGCTGATGCGCTGGCTCACGCGGCTGGTATGCCCGAGCGGCGGGACGGTGCTCGACCCGTTCACCGGCAGCGGTTCCACCGGCGCGGCCTGCGTACTCGAAGGGCGGCGGTTTGTGGGGATCGAACGCGAGGCGCGGTACGTAGAGGTCGCGCGGGCGCGGATCGAGCATTGGGCTGCGGAGGCTCGAAAGTGAGACCAGGTATCGGCCTGCTGGATGGCGGGACGGCGTGCATGACGACCACGGTGAAAACCGACTGCGTCTTCGTACATGCCGCAATCCCCATCCACTCCAACCAAGGAGGTACTTGGCATATGACCAAGGCACAAGAGGTCTACGAGCAAATCGAGGCGATGATCGCCTCGGGTGAGGTCAAGAAGGCTGACGCCTTCAAGACGCTCGCCGAGCAGTACGGCCAGCCGGTCGATTCCTTGCGTGGCGCCTACTACCAGCACAAGCGCGTGCTGGACAACGGCGGCACTCCCCCTGCCAGCGGTGGCGGGACTCGTCGCACCAGGCGACGCGAGACGACCAGCGAGACAGCAGTCGAGTCAGCAATCGCCACGCTCAGGCGAGCGATTGACAGCATCGACGCAGAGATCGAGGTCGCCAAGGAACGAGCCAGTGAGGCTCAGGCCGAGTACGAAGCGATGCAGGCCAGCGCGGATGAGCGCCGGACTGCGATCGAAGAGAAGATCAAGCTGCTGGAGCAGTCAGCTTAGGCCGCAGGAGGCTTCTCTCTTTTACACACATGGGGCCAGTGGGTGGCTCAAACTCTAACCGATTTGGGCCACCCACATTTACCACCACACCATAGGCAACAGGTAAAATACAGGGAGGAATAAGGTAATGGTTAGATGACGTCACAAACAACTCAAGCGAAACAGTTAACAATCGTCACAGTATGTAATACAATGGAGGTGTAAACAGGAAGTTATGGATGAAAGAAGTACAAGCACGGGAGCTCGGCCGACTGTTCAAGCAGGCACGCCGCACACGCAAGCTCAGTTTGCGGGCGCTGGACGAGTTGACCGGCGTGTCCTACGGCTGGCTCAGCCGCCTGGAGCACGGCCGGATGATCGAGCCCGCACCAAGCAAACTGACACGGGTGGCCGAGACGCTCGGCATAGCGCCGGAGCGCATCGACCGGATCACCCGCGGGCAGGTATCACGCGAGCTACCGCCGATCCGCACCTACTTTCGCGCCAAGTACCAACTGACGCCGAAAGAGATCACGCAGATCGAGGAACTATTCGACCAGATTCGCCGTCAGCGCCACCACGCGCCGGAAGAAGGAACCAACGACTGATGCCCGCCGAGGGGGTGGGCGCCACCGGGCCGCGAACGACCCGGCTGTTGCAACGACTGCGCACCATGACCCCGGCATGGTCAATCACCCGCCGCGAGGCCCGCTGGATCGCTGAGCGCCAAGCACGACTACTGCTCGCTGACGCCGGCATCACGGCCCCGCCCGTCCCCGAGTCCCTCGTCACCGCCCTCAATGGCGTGCACGTCTACGCGATGGCGCAGATGCCCGTCAAGGGACTACTCGGCGCGAGCCGCCCGAACGCCCGCGGCGGCGACATCCTCATCGACAGCAGCCTACCCATGCCCGAGCGGCGCGTCACGCTCATGCACGAACTGAAACACATCATCGATGGCGGCCACAGCACCAAGCTGCACCAGCGCGGCAGCCAAACCAGCGCCGAAGGGCTCTGCACGGACTTCGCCCTGAGCGTGCTCATGCCCGCGCTGTGGCTGCGCGCCGACTGGCAAAGCGGCAAACGCGACATGAAGGCTCTCGCCGCGCGCTACCAGGTGCCAGTCGAGGCGGTGTCCCATCGACTGCACACCCTCGGACTGCGCCAACACCCCAAACGCCGGCTGCGTCGCTCGTATTGCCAATGGCAGCCGCCACAAGCCCAGACACGCTCAACAGCAAAAGGTAAACACAACCAAGGGAGACGTGAGAAAAATCACTGAATGACTGTGTGTATTAACGGCATAGATCGTCGTATGCTTAACAACACTGAGTAATTCTCAGAGAAGGGAGAACCATATATGACACTAACACTCACCAACCAAGCCGACGAAGCCCAACCGGAGGTAGTCAAACGGGCGGTGCTCTACCTGCGCGTCTCCTCGCGCGGACAACTGGAGACCGACTACGACGACGATGGCCTGTCGATCGCTGCCCAGCGCGAGCGCTGCGCACAGAAGGCAGCCGAGTATGACGCGGTGGTGGTTGACGAGTACGTGGAGCGTGCGCAGTCGGCCAAGACGAACGACCGCCCCGAACTCAACGCCATGCTCCGGCGCATCAAGGAGCAGCGCGACGTGGACTACGTGATCTGCTGGAAGGTTGACCGCTTTGCCCGTGATCGCCGCGACGACGCCAACATGCTGTTCGAGATCGAGCTGGCTGGCGCGCGGCTGATCAGTGCAACCGAGAACATCGACCACACCCCCGCGGGTCGGCTGATGCACGGGATGCTCGCCACCTTCGCTGAGTACTACAGCCGCAACCTCGCCAACGAGGTGCTCAAGGGACTGACCGAGAAGGCCAAGCGCGGCGGCACACCCAATCGTGCGCCGATTGGCTACCTGAACATCCGCGAAGCGCTACCGCAAGGCGGCGAGGTCCGCACCGTGGTCATCGATCCCGAGCGCGCCCCGATCGTCGTGTGGGCCTTCGAGACCTACGCCACTGGCCTCTACAGCATCGCCGACATGGTGTTGCTGCTTGAGACCCGTGGCCTGCGCTCCCAAGGCAACCGCCGCTACGACCCACGACCGCTGAACCTCAAACGGGTCCATGAGCTGCTCTGCAACCCCTATTACATCGGCATCGTCAGCTACCGGGGCAAGCACTACCCCGGCCGCCACCAGCCGCTCATCAGCCAACAACTCTTCGACCAGGTGCAGGCGGTGCTGACAGCGCACCGGCACTCCGGCGAGCGCGACCGCAAGCACCAGCACGCGCTCAAGGGCACGATCCGCTGCGGTGTCTGCGGTAGCGGCCTGACCTACTCGCGCAATAAGGGCAACGGCGGCGTCTACGAATACTTTGTCTGCATGAAGAACCAGCGCGGCGAGTGCCCGCAGGGCTACCTGCCCGTCGACCTCGTCGAAGCAGCCATCGAGCGCCACTACGCCACCGTCGTGCTCAGCGACACCGAGCGTGATCAGATCCGCCGAGCCATCGCCGAGGATCTCGGTGAGCGGCTGACCACCGCCCGCCAAGAGGTCGACCGCTGCAAGGGCGTGCTTGCGGAAGTCAAAGAGCAGGAGCGAAAGCTGCTGAAGATGCACTACGAAGACCGCATCACCGGCGAGCTCTTCGATGACGAGCAGGCACGTCTGCGGAAAGAGCGCCAAGCCGCAGAGGCTCTGATCGAGCGCCTCAACCTCGGCTACCAAGACATTCAAGAGACCCTTGATCTCGCGCTGGAGATCATCGGCGAAGACCTCCAAGACCTCTACTGCCGAGCCGACGACACGATCCGCCGGCTCATCAACCAAGCGATCTTCAAGGCGCTCTACGTCAGCGACGAGGAGATCACCAGCGCCGAACTGGCCGAGCCCTTCGCCCAGCTACACGCCCTCCACAGCGCGATCTCGGGCGTTGTAGACACCGCAACAGCAGAAAAGCCCGTCGTGGCCGCTGAAATCCAGGCCACAAACACCAAAGGTTCCCGCCCCAACAGGGGCCGGGAACCTTTGGACGCTGGTTCGATTAGCGACGTAATGGTGGAGCCAACCGGGATCGAACCGGTGACCTCCTGCTTGCAAAGAGCCTCTGAAGACATCTGGAAATCGGCCGATTTGGAGGAAGTTTACTGGTAGCCGGCAGCCGACCCAATCGGACCAGAATGTGCCTATTTGCGGACTTTGCTGGGGGGTTTGGGACCAGAGATCGGGCTTTGGTCCCAAACGAGCGTGCGCGAGCCGGGACGTCAGGCCGCGGCAGCGCGGGTTGCCGGCGAGATGTGGGGGGCGGGAGCGACGAGCTGGACGCGCTCTCCGCTGGGGAGCGTTGCCTCGAGGGAGATGCCCATTGCGGCCATCAGCCGGAAGGCGTTCTCGGTCGTCGGGTTGGCTGTCTCGGAGGTCAGCAGCCGCCGCACGCTCGAGGCCTCCAGTCCGGCGCGTTCGGCGAGCGCGCGCTTGGTGATGCCCTGCTGCTCCCGCGTCGTCTCCAGTGCGGTCAGCAGCGCGTTGCGTGCACGCAGGGCCTGGACTCGCCGGGCATGCTCGGCACGCTCGGGCTCGGACAGCAGCGCGTCGAGCGCACTCTGGTGGACGGACTGCTTGGGCATCCCTGGAGCCTAGCACGCGTGTGGCATAAATGCAACACGGCCTGGTTTCGGGCTCGCTCTCCCTACCGGCCCCGGAGATAGTGTGGCGCGATGCTGTGGAGCGTCGAGTGGCTGGTCAAGACTGAGCACGCCAAGCGCAGCGTTCCCGCGTTCGAGTTCCTGCTCGATCAGCCACCCGCGGTACGGATGCAACTGCTGGCGATCGTCGATGCCGTGCGCAGCACGGGACCCGACCAGTGGAGAGACACCAGCTCGCACGACTCGATGCACGGAGCCTGCGAGCACCTGCACGAGGCGCGCGACCGCCACGGACAGACGCTCTACCGCCTCTACCTGCTCTGGCAGCGCCGCGAGAAACGCGTGGTGATCATCGACGGCGCCGCCAAGCCCAACTCCACGGCCCTGCCCAACTCCTTCTACGAACAGCTCGCCGCGCTGGCCGCGACCGCCCACGAGGACCCCGCGCCCTTCGCTGTCGCCGACGACTTCGCCCGCCAGGCCCTCGCCCCAGAAGAAGAGCAACCGGACTGACACGCCTCAGACGCAAGGCGATCGTCCGCCGATCGACCGCCGGCGCTCAAGGTCCAACCGAGCCGGGGTCAGGGCCGGCCCACAAGGCCTCGTCGGGAGCGACGGAACTTGCCCGGTCGCCAGACCGGGGTTGCCTCACAAGCGACCCCACAAGCGTCCCAGCCTTGCCGCCACCGCACGCACCCCTTACCGCCACCGTAGACACTTGCAGCCCCACGGCGACTGTGTCACAGCGGCGCTCGCGCCCCTAGAAACCGGTGTTGAACTGGCCTCGGTAGGCCGGAGTCGGGGCCGGGGGTTGGGGGGCGGCCCCGACTCCGGCCCCAGCACGCACGGTCCGCCGTTATCACTCAGGCCGTGTATATCTACGCTTATGCTTCGGCGAACGCGGGGCGCGAAGAGTTTTCGGCGACACGTCTCCCTGCAACCAACCGCGAGCGTGAGTGTCGAGCCGTACCGGACAGTCGGCCCTCGTCCATAGCGAGCGTGAGCTGGTCAGCAGCCCAGACGCCCGCATCCATGCGGCCGGTTACTGCTCCATTTGCAGATTGTCGCAGCCGGGATTCGTATCGACCATGCGATTGGCAGGCTGCGCGAGTTCCACGTCATTCAGCGCAGTCTGCACCGCGAAGTCCAAGAGTGCGAAGGATTGTGGTCCGTGATGCAGAATGAGTTGTTGACAGCGAGGCACACACCTCCAGCGCATGCCAGTCACCTTTGAGCTACCGCTGAGCGACTCAGACCGCGAGCAGCTACGCGGGATGCTGAGCGTCAGCGACGACGACCTGGACGTAGTGCTCACGCTGCACGCGCAGGCCGCTATGGTCGAGTATCTAGAGCTGTTCCTCGGGCGCTAGGTCTTCACGCGCGGATCGGACATGCGTGAGTACCGCCTCTACCTGCTGATTCGCCATGTCTACCGGGAACGGCTGCCCAGTGAGAGTGAGGTTTCCGCCCTGTTCCAGACGACGACTTCCCAGAGCAGGTCACTGATTCGCGCCGTAGCCTCCAAGTACCAGTATGAGCTCGCCGATGTGCGCGACGCCACGCTGAAGGCGGCGATCGAGCGGATCCACAGCCTGAAGGGCGCAGCGGCGGGTGATGACTCATACCTTGAGGAGCAGTCAGAGTTCGTGATCGAAGCACTAAACGCGCTTGTCGGGCGCCTCGACGGCACTCTGACGCGGCTGATTCGAAGTCAGGGAACGGCGTCGAGCTACGTAGTCAAGCCGGCGACGAGGCGCAGGCTGCGCGAGCACTTCGGGCTGGCGCCGTGACTCAGGCGAGCGATCTCCTGGCGGCCGGCAGCCTGATCCTGACGGTCCTCGCCGTGCTCTACAGCATCTGGTACCCGAACGTGCAGGCAAAGCTGAGCCTGGTCCTGCCTGTCCAGGCGGAGGATGCCCAGCCTAAGCTCAAGGAAATCAGGGCGGTCCTCACCGAGCAGATGATCCCGCTGTTCATAGCGTCGCTTCTGACGACGATCATCTTCCTGCCGAAGGCGATCGGCGTGCTTTGGGGTACGGTGGACGACCTCTCAGGCCACGGGTTCAGCGCGTTCTCCAACTACGACCCGATTCAAGCGACGTTCGTGTTCGTGGTCGCGTGCACAGGATTCCTGGCTTGGCAGGCGTTCGGCTTGAGTAAGCAATTGCACAAGAAGCTCGTCCCTTAGCGAACGTCGAAACTCTAGTAGTACCACGCGACGGGGCAGCTCTCCCGTCGGTGGGTGGAGGTTGCGATCGGGCCGCCGTCCGCTCTAGAGAGTTACCTGGAGACATACAGGACTCTCTCGGACTGGCAACGCCGTAGCCGACTCGAACAGCGATGATCAGTATGCGCGCCGATCGGCGCCAGACGCTCTCGCCCGAGAGCACGCGTCTCACCAAGGGCAGCGCTCGCTGTCGCTACGGACGAAGGGCAGGCGTGGGACGCGCGGCCTGGGCGCTGTGGTTTTCGTCTGATAGTGAGCCTTTGGAGGCGTGTTGCTATTCGATCTCGAGCCCGAGGGTGACGTCGCGGTTGCGGTCCGGCTGCTGGTGTTCGTGTTGAGGCACGGGCAGCTGCATGGCCGCGGGCTGGCGGTGCGCGGGGTCTGACGGTTGGCTTGTGTCGGTCGCGCGTTCGGCAGTTTCGTGGGCGTGCTCGGGGGAGCGGCTGGTTTCGGGCTGGGCGGGCTGGCGGGTGATGCTGGCTTGTTGTGCGTGGCTTCGTTGCATGTGCTGGGCGAGCCGGCTGATGGTTTCCGGGTCGGGGCCGTCGTGGCCGAGGTCTTCGCGGCTGAGGTAGATGTCGGTTTGCTCGCGGGCGCGGGTGAGGGCGACGTAGGCGCTCTCGCGGTCTGTCTGCCAGCCGCCGGTGAGCACGCCGGCGTGCTCGGCGGTCAGGCCCTGGGCCTTGTAGACGTGGACGGCGTATGCGAGGGACAGGTCGTGGAACTCACTGGTGTCGACCTGCACCTCGCGTGGGGGGTTCTCGCGGGTCTTGACCGTGACCTCGAGCTGGTGCTCATCGCGGCTGGTGTCGGCGATCGTGCCGGTGGTGCCGTTCTCGACGCGCTGCTGGCCGGGCGGGTGGTGTTGGCCGGTGAAGATGACCTCGTCGCCCGCGTGCAGGCCGTAGGGCTTGCCGGGCAGCTCGACCTGATGGGCGCCGAGCTCGCCTGCCCGGGCTCGGTGTTGCTGGGCGAGCTTGTTGATGTGATCGCGCTCCTTGTTGCTCGCGTCGGTGATCATCACCGCCTGGCCCGCCGGCAGCTCCCGGCGGGCCGCGTCCCAGTGCTCGACCATTGCCAGTGCGGCCTTTTCGCGGGTGTCGTGGAGGTGCAGCCGCTCGTGGGCCTGGTAGCGCGCGAGCGCCCGCGCCGACTGGCCGTTTCGCAGCTCGGCCCAGGCTTGCCTCTCCCACTCGTGGCGGGCACGGTGCACCTCGGCCAGCTCCGCCGTCGGCGCCTTGCTCTGGAGCTGCTTGAACAGGCCGCCCGCCGCGATCGAGGGCAGCTGCGCGGCGTCGCCGGCCAGCAGCAGCTTGCTCTCACGGCTCTTGGTCAGCTCGACGAGCCTCGCCAGCCTGTCGCTGTCGGCCATCCCCGCCTCGTCCATCACGACCACCGTGTTCGCGTACATCCGGACGGCCCCGTTCTCGACGCGGCGGGTGAGCGCGTCGGTCGTCAGGGAGCGCTCGAGCTTCGCGTCCGCGGCCAGCCGCTTGGCGGTCGCGCCCGCGACCGCGGTGCCGATCACCTCATAGCCTTCTTTGCGCCACGCCTCGCTCGCCGCCGCGATCACCACGCCCTTCCCGGTGCCGGCCTGGCCGACGAGCACGCTCACCCCGCCCCGGCCGGTGATCTGCTCGAGCGCGCGTTGCTGCTCGCCGGTGAGCGGCCCGCCGATCTCCCGCGCCAGCTCCCGGCGCGCCTCGCGCAGCGTCTGCTCGCCGACCGGCGCCGAGCGCTCGCCCGCTCGCTCCCCGGCGATCCGGACGGTGGCCAGCTCGCGCTCGCGCAGCACCCGCGTCGTCCACATCCCTCCCTCCAACTGCACGAGCTCACCGGCGCAGTGGAGCTCGCCGATCAGCCTGTCCGCCTCGGCCGGCCGGGTCACGCCCGCGCTCAGCTCGTACGCGCGCGCCCGCAGCTCGCGGTCACTGATCATCGAGCGCTGCGCGGTCACCGCCTCCAACAGCTCCCCGCGCACATCGACCACCGTGCGGGTGACGAGACCCCGGTCGTTGAACAGCTCCTCCGCGCGCTGCCTGGTTTGCCCGTACTCCTCGCCGACCGCCCGCCACGCCCCGTTGACCTCGACCATCGCCGCAGCGGTCTTCGAGCCCCTGGTCTCGACAGTCAGCGAGCCGAGCTCCCCGGCGCGCGGCTCACGCCCGTATCGCTCGCGAAACGCGCGGCTGGCCCGCTCGACATCGCGCGCCCGCGTCGACCAGCGCTCCGCCAGCTCCAGCGAGACCTCGTGCAGCTCGAAGTAGCGGCCCCCCTTGCCGGCCCGCCGATCGACCTGCAGCCCGAGCTCCCGCAGGTTCGCCGCGAGCTCGCCCCGATACCAAGCGCCGTTCTCCCGCGCCGCCCGGAACAGCTGCCTGGATTCCACCGCAGCCAGCCGCCCATCCATTCGCTCCGCCGCGAGCACCACCACATGCGAGTGAAGCTGCGGGTCAGGCAGACCCCCGGCCTCCTCCTCGCGCGCGAGCCGACTCGAGGTGTGCGTGAACTCCGCCGCCAACAGCGCCCGCGCCTTCTCGAAACGCACCACGCCCTCGCTCTTGCGCCGCACGAGCTCGACCACCCGCTCGGTCCGCTCGAGCGCGCTCTTGACCGCCCGCGTGTGCGCCGCCTCGATCTGCGCACGCCGGTACTCCGAGGCGGTCGCCCACAACGCCGAGACCGTCTTCGGCGGACTGAACGTCAGATCGATCCCCGCGACCCGCGACCCATCGGCCCCAACCCCCCGGATCACGCTCCCGTCCGCCGGCGAGACGCCCTGCATCAACGCCCGCAACTCCCCACGCTCGACTGGCCGATCGGCGTTCAGCCCCAACGCGCCCAGCGTCGCCTGCGTGCCGTGCCAGCGACTCGGCATCACCACACCCCCAGCCTCACCTTCGCCGGCCGACGTGTAGTAATCACCACGCGACGACGTCGAAGTCAAATACGCCGCGTACGTAGCCGCCGAATCACCCGGGATCTTATGAGTCGTCTGCACCCTCCCGCGAAGGTAACGCCCACACTGGCACCCCACAAGAGCAGGTGAAACACGCTCCTAAAGGGCCAGAATTACCGGTAACTCGCGGTAATAACAGTCAACTCCTAGCTCCGGGAGGTGCGTATAGTCTGCTCTGCTCATGGGCGTCGGGGGACGCTCACAGCGCGATTCTCAGCGGCGCCTCGACGCAAAGGGCCGTCAGGCCGGGCTTCGGACTCCGCTCGGCTTAGTCGCTTTCGGCGTCGAGCGCGGCGAGCAGCTCCTGGCTGTAGTGGTCGTCGGTCTGCGCGAACGCGCAGCGGGCGTGGGCGGTGGCGCCGAAGCGGCGCTTCTCGACGCCCGCGCCGATGCCAAGCGGCACGAACTGGGCGCCGTGGTCCAGGGCGCGCATGATCGAGTGCGAGAGCGCCTGGCGGTAGCTGGCGTGCTCGTGCAGGTGCTCGTAGTCGAGGCCGACGACCAGCGGCACGTAGTGGCGGGCGCCGCGGAAGTTCGCCGCGAACGCGAGCGGCCGGCGCCGTGACACCTCGCCCGTGCGGTACAGCAGCAGCAGCTCCCAGCAGTCGTGCGCGAGCATCCGCGGGAACAGCTGTAGCGGCAGCGGGAACGTGTTGAGATCGTGGTTTCGCGCGTGCACGTTGCGGTAGAGGCCATAGAGGTGCTCGAGCTCGGCGTCGCCCGGAGTGCGCCCGCCGCGGCGCAGCACCTCGACCTCGAAATGGCTGTCGAACGGCATCACCTCGCGCAGCTGGAAGCGCCGCGAACGGTAGGAGAGCGAGGCGAGCCAAGCCGCGCGGTCGGCCGCCAGCGGGTCGATCGCGTAGGCCGCCGGCATCTCGACGCGCGCGAACCCGCGCACCGACAGCGCCGCCGCGAGCTCCCCGTCGCCGGCGGCGAGGTCGCGAAAGACGATCGTGCCGGCGCCCTCCTGCGCGGCGTGCTCGCCGACGGTCTCGACGAGCAGGTCGAGCGCGCCGCGCCAGTCGCCGGCGCGGTCGAGGAAGAGATGGTCGCCCTCGGTCAACAGCGAGCCCATCGCGAACGTCTGCGCGGTCAGGAAGTAGGAGTCGGCGAGACGCTCGCGCTCGACGCGGCGGGAGAGCGCGGCGCGGTCGAGCATGTCCTGCTTCCACAGCGCCGCCGTGAAGAACGTCGCCGCCAGCACCCGCCCGCGCGCGTCGCGGACGAGGTAGTAGTGCCAGCGCCACTGGTCCTCTGGCAGCGTCGCCTCCTCGTTGAAGGTCTCCTCGAGCAGCCGCAGCCCGGCCACCGAGAACGTCCCGCGGGAGCCCAGCATCGGGTCCCACTCGCGCGCGGGCAGCGCCTCGCAGGAACGGTGGTGCTCCAGGCGCAGCGGCGTGCTCGTGACGGTCCACGCCGAGCGGCGGTCGGGCGCCCCGGCGGCGCTGCGCGCGCGGGCCTGCGCCAGCTCGGCCAGCGTGGCGACCAGCAGCTCGATGTCCTGGAGCCGCAGGTGGTTGGTGAGCGTGAAGCGCAGGCCCGAGCGCTTCATCGGCACCGCCGGGAAGATCCCGAGGTTGACGTAGATGCCCGCGTCCAGCAGCGCCGCCATCAGCGCTTCGCTGTCGACCGGCAGGCCGAGCTCGACGTAGCGGATCGGCACGCGCGCGTCGCTCGTCGGGCGCAGCCCGTGCTCCTCGAGCAGCGCGTTGCAGTAGTCGATCCGCTCGCGCAACGCCGCCTGGCGTTCGGGCAGCTCGGGCGAGAGGTGGATCTCGGCCGACGCGAGCGCCGCCGCCAGCATCGGCGGCTGGATCGGACCCGAGAAGATCATCGGCCCGCCGAGCGTGCGCGCGCGGCGGCGCAGCTCGGCCGTTCCGAACACGAGCACGCCGCCGGCCGCGGCGAAGGACTTGTTGAGCGAGCCCGCGACGACGACCCGCTCGCGCACGCCGAGGCGCTCGAGCGCGAGGCCCCGCCCGCGCTCCCCCGCCCAGCCGATCCCGTGCGCGTCATCGACGTAGAGGCGCAGCTGGTCGTGGCGCTCGAGCAGCCGCTCGAGCTCCTCGAACGGCGCCACGTCGGCGAACATGCTGTAGAGCCCGTCGAGCAGGTACCAGACGTGACGGTGGGTCCGCGCGTGCGCCACGATCTCGCGCTCGAGCTCGTCCATGTCGCTGTGGCGCAGCAGCTTGACCGTGCTCGTCTGCGCGCGCAGGTGGTCCGCGGCGCGCTGGACCGAGTGGTGGACCTGGTGGTCGAGCAGCGCCGCGTCCTGCGGCGCGACGATCGCCGGCAACGCGATTTTGTGGCCGAGCGTCGTCGAGGGCGCGACGAGCACGTGCCCGCCGAAGATCTCCCGCAGACGCTCTTCGAGCGGCGGGTAGCCCGGCGCCTGGACGTAGGTGCGCGAAGCCGAGAACTGCGAGCCGTAGCGCTTGGCCGCGGCGCCGACCGCCTCGGTGATGTGCGGGTGATGCTCGAGCCCGAGGTAGCTGCAGGAGCCGAAGTTCACGAGCTCGCGCCCGGCGACGTGGAAGCTGCGCCCGTCGAGCGGCCGGTCCTCGGCGGTCAACATCAGCAGCCCCCGGGCCGCCGCACCCGAGACCATCCCGTCGAGCAGCGCGAGCGCGTCGCTGACGCGGCGCACCCTCAGTTCCCCTCGTCGGTCATGCCCGCCCTAGCCGTTGCCCACAGATAAACATCGTTGATGCCTTACGTTCAGCGCATGGTCGAAACCCGCCATCGGTTCGTCTTTGAGCTGTATCGGCGGCTAAAGCATAAAGGCTGCGCAACCGAGAAGAAACAAAGACAGTTACTCTGGCCTACGGCCGTCCGATTACGCGAATGCTCCATCACCAAAGCCCCGCGCCGCTGCGCTGGTTCGCGCGCCTCGGCGCGCTCGAGCGCCTGCGGGCAGTGTTCCTCGCCGTGGCGCTCGCCGACCTGGCGACGAGCGTGCTGCTGATCGTGCCGACGGGCGAGCCGGTGGCCGAGCGCGCGCTCGCGAGCCTCGCCGCCGGCTCGCTCGCGCTGTACTGGACGCGCGGGTTCTCGCGCGGCAGCTTCCCGCTCGCCGGCGAGCCGCTGGAGGCGCTCGCGGGCTTCGCGCTGTTCTGCGCGACGCCCGGACGGCCGCTCCTGCCGCTGGTGGCGATCGTGTACCGCTCGCAGTACACCGAGGGAGGCTTCCGCCGCGCCTTCGGCCGCTACGCGCTGTGGCTGCTCGCCTGGTTCGGCGGCCACGCGCTCGCCTACGGCCCCGGCTACCTGCGCGGCGACATCTCGCCGGCCGCGGGCACCGCGCTCGCGCCGCTGGCCTTCTGCATGCTCGCGCTCGACAAGCACCAGCTTTACGTGCTCGCCGAACGCTCCCGCCACGACGCCACCCACGACTCGCTCACCGGCCTGGCCAACCGCCGCCAGCTGCTGGCGCTGCTGAAGGACGCCTGCGCCCCCGGCGCGCGCGTCGCGCTGATGATCCTCGACCTCGACAACTTCAAGGGCATCAACGACGGCCTCGGCCACGTCGCCGGCGACGAGCTGCTGGTCGAGCTCGCACAGCGGCTCGTCGACGCCGTGGGGCCCGCCGCCACCGTCGCGCGCCTCGGCGGCGACGAGTTCGCGGTGCTCGCCCGCGACGCCGGGGAAGCAGAGGCCCGCCAGATCGCCGAGCGCGTATGCCGGGCGAGCGAGCACGAATTCGAGCTGCAGGCCGAAGTGCGCCTATCAGCGCGCGCGAGCATCGGCATCGCCGTGCGCCCCGCCCACGGCCGCGACCCCGCGACCCTGATCCGACACGCCGACGTCGCGATGTACTGCGCCAAGCGCACCGAATCCGAGCGCAGCACCTACGAGCTGTACGACCCACGACGCGACGAACACTCGCGCGAGAGCGTGCTGCTGCTGAGCGAACTACCGCGCGCGGTCCGCGACGGCGAGCTGGTGCTCAACTACCAGCCCAAGGTGGACCTGCACAGCGGCCGGATCGCCGGCGTCGAGGCGCTCGTGCGCTGGCTGCACCCGACCCGCGGGCTGCTCTCCCCCGACCGCTTCCTGCCGCTGGCCGAGCAGGCCGGGTTGATGCGCGAGCTGACGCTGAAGGCGCTGGAGATGGCGCTCGGGCAGTGCGCGCGCTGGCGCGCCAGCGGCCACGAGCTGCCGGTCGCGGTCAACCTCGCCGCGGCGAACCTGCTCGACGCCTCGCTGGCCCCAAACATCGGGCGGCTACTCTCGCGCTACGGACTGCCGTCCTCCTCGCTGGTGCTGGAGATCACCGAGCGGGTCGTCGGCGTCGACCGGCGCCGCGTCGCCGACGTGCTCGGCCAGCTCCGCGCGCACGAGATCGCGCTGTCGCTCGACGACTTCGGCATCGGCTCCTCGACGCTCGGCTTCCTCAGCGAGCTACCCGTGCAGGAGGTCAAGCTCGACCGCTCGTTCATCGCCTCCGGCTCCGCGCGCAACGAGCGGATCATGAAGCTGATCATCGACGCCGCCGCCCAGCTCGGCCTGCGCACCGTGATCGAGGGAATCGAGCGGCGCGAGTCGCTCGAGCTGGTCGCCCGCTACGGCGCCGACGAGGCCCAGGGCTTCTACCTGGCCCGGCCGCTGAGCGCCCTGGAGATGACCGACCTGCTCGGCAGCTGGCAGGCACTCGAACTGCCGCATCCCGGCACGCGCCCGCCCACCCCCGGTGGCGCCAGCCGGGAGCATGCGAACGTGTAACACTGCGACCGCGCCGCCGAGCTTTAGCGAGAAGCGCAGCTCGCGCTCGGCGGGCCGGGTCGAGCGTCCATCAGGAGGCGAGGGCGGACTCGTCGCGGGTGATCGCGGACTCGAGCTCGGCGCCGAGGGGCATCAGATGCCAGGCGTTGGCGGTGCCGCGCGCCTGGCCGGCGCCGGTGTTCTGGATCAGCTCGAGCCCGGCGAGGCGTTTGAGCAGCTTGGAGATCTGGCCCTGGTCGGCGACGCCGACGCTCTCGGCGATCTCGTGATTGCACGTTCCGGGCTGGGCGGCGATCGCCGTCAGGACCCTGGCGGTGCGGTAGGTGAGGCGCATGTTCAGGCGCGCGAGGGGATCGCGCGGGCGGGCGGGCCGCGCCGTGACTCGGGCGGGGGCTTGGGCAGGGCGGCGCAGCTGCCGGGCGGCCGCCGCCTGGCCAAGGTAGGGCAGCACGACGATCGACATCAGCGGGTTGGCGAGCTCGCACAGGCGCTTGGGGTCGCGGCGCACGCGGGCGTGGAGCACCGCGAGCACCGCGCCGGCCACGCCCTGCTCGGTGAGCGGGGACAGGCGGCGGCCGGGGCGCAGATGAGCGCGGCCGGCGGCGAGCGCGCGCGTCACGAGCTCGAGTACGAGCGCGCGCAGTTCGTCGTCGTCCGGGCCGCAGCCGACGAGATAGGAGACCACCAGCGTCCCCGCCTCGGGCTCTGTTTCGCAGAAGGCGAGGACGGCGACCAGGGCGGCGCGTACGCGCTCGGCCCACGCGAGCTCGCTCGCGTAGGCGGGTGCGACGAGCGCGGCGAGCCGGTCGAGGGCTTCCTCGAGCACGGCCATGAAGCAGTCCTCGCGGCTCTCGAAAAGGTCGTAGAAGGTCTTGCGCGAGACGCGCGCGCGGGTGACCACGGCGGTGGCGGTCATGCCTTCGTAGCCGTGCTCGAAGGCGACGAGCGTCGCAGCCGAAAGGATGCGCACGCGCTGGAACTCCGCGACCTGATCCGGGCGGCGGGCGCGGCGGCCGGCGCCGGCGCGCCATTGACGACCAGCCGTCATCGGTGAAGCGCTATAAACGATAGCGTTCACGTTAGCGTGTGGCCCGGATGGCTGTCCACTAAAACATCTCTACAGTCCTATAAACATGGACCAGAGGACAACCCTTCACGGCGGCCGCGGCGATAGGACCGCGGCCGCCGCGGAGGCGCAGGCGTGCGTGCACGCCGGGCGGCGCCTCTTCGAGCGCCGCTCGAGAGGGAGGGAACGGCGCTCGAGCAGGCTCGGCGCGCTGTGCCGGAGCTACTTCTTCCTGTTCGCCTTCTTGGTCTTCTTGGTCGGCCCGTAGCTCTTGCGAGCCTGCGCCTCGCAGGCAGCGCGCTTGCTCTTCTTGTCTTTCTCGCAGGCCTTCAGCGCGGCCGCGAGCTTCTGCGCGCGGGTCTTCGTTTTCGGGCAGCCGCTCACGCCGATGGTGGTGTTCTCGTCGATCTCCAGCCCGTTCTGAGCTTTGAAGAGCGTCGGCATCACGAGCTTCTGCCCGCACAGGTCGTAATGGTCCTTTTCGGGGATGTCGGTGCCAAACTCGCTGTAGGGCCCGGAGGGGACGCTGACTTCGATGTTTTCGAAGGGCACGTCCGGGGTGTTGTCGAAGGTCGCGCTGATGACACTCGTCTTGTTGTCGATGTACGTTTCGCCGTGCAGCACGATCTCGACGTTGTCGCCCTGGAGCACCATGACCGCTTCCGGGAACTTCTTGTTGCCGTAGGAGACGAAGTAGATCGGGCCCACCAGGGGTTCGGACAGCAACTCGGTGTGCACGGTCACGTGGCCGATCGCGGATTCCGTCGGGCAGTTGGCAGGGTTGGCTTCGAAGGTGGCCGCCAGGCAGGCGCGCTGAATCGTCCCGAGCCGGGCGGGCAACTGGGCCGGGAACTCGAGCTTGGTCTCCTGGAAGTTCGACTGGGTGCCGAGTGCTCCCTTCGGGTAGGAGATCTTCAGGTCGAGGCTGGCGCCGTCGAGTTTGCTGGCGTGTGCGGCGGTCGTGGCGGTGATCTTCGGGGTGAACGCAAGGCTCGCGCAGCCGGCCGCCTGGAAGCGCGCCGACAGCGGCGCCTGGGCGCCGGCGGTGCTGGTCGCGGTGGCGGTCACGGCCTCCGGGTCGCAGCTCGTCGGGTTCAGCGTGAACCCGGGGCGGTCGATCGCGACCTCGATGCGTTTGATGCGCAGGGGGATGCCATCGCGGATCGTGGGGATCGGATCTGAGACATCCGTCACCTGCGAGGTCTGCGGGTTGATGTAGAGCGCCTGGCGGACCACCACGACACCGAGATCGAACGGGCCGGCGGTCGCGGGCACGACCACCGCCAGACCGTAGGGCGCGCCCCTGTACGGGCCGGTCAGATACACCTTCCCGGAGATGCTGAACGGCTGGGTGCCCGCGCCCTCGATCGAGGTGACGCTTCCCAGCAGCGAGCTTTCCGGGCAGGATGGGCTGGCGAGCTCCGCGGCGGCTTCACCCGGATGGCTGCGAGCTTCGGTCGCCTGCAGCTGGGCTTCGGAGCACTCGGCCACACCGGCGAGCCTGCCTACGACGCCGCTCGGAAGCGTGACCGCGAGGCCACGCAACCCCTGTTCGTCGTCTTCCCTGGAGACCGACAGCGTGAACGAGCTGAACGCGCCCGCCTGCGGCGAGGTGGTTCCCGCCGCGAACGCCGGCGCGAAGCCGGAGACGCATCCGTTGTCGATCTCGAAGCTGTCGGAGGGGGTGGCGTCCGGCCCCGATTCCGGCGCCGACCACGGTTCCAGGACGCTCGCCGTCGTGTAGCTCCCACAGCTTTCGGGGGTCGCGAGGTCCCCCCGCTGCCCACCGAAGAAGCGGATCTTCAGCTCGCTGAACGGGATCTGCGGATTGTCGTCGAACACACCCGTGATCTGCCCCGTTTCCTGGTTGGTCCTCAGTTCGCCAGGGACCTTGACGATCGTGCCGGTGGCCGGATCGTCGATCACGATGTAGCCCGCGAACAGGCTGCCATAGGGGTTTTCGTACTGGCGCGCGACGTACACCGACCCCACGAGCGTCGTTTCGATCAGCGGGCTGGAGACTTCGACCGAGCCGATCCGCGAGGCTTCCGGACAGGCAGGGGCTTCGGCGGTGAAATTGGTGTAGCCCGGGTTCGACGGACTGACCGGCCCCAGCCAGCCGATCTGCGCCGCGCTGCACGCCGCCAAACCGGTCGCCGCGGAGGGGCTCACCGTCAGGCCCGGCGGCAGGGCCACGGTCGCAGCACGCAGTGCGGGGGTCGCGAGCTGCCCCGGTTCCTCGTCCTGGGGGAGCTTCAGGTCGAAGGTCAGCCCCGTCGCCGAATCCGCCATGGTGGTGTCGGGTTTGACGGTGAACGCACTCGGCTGGAAGCGCAGCGCGCCGCAGCCCGTCACCGGCGGGGATTCCGTGCTCATCGAGGCCCAGCCGTGGCTGCCCGGGCCTTCTTCGATCTTCGGCGTGCCGTTCGCGTTGAACGAGCCCGGCTGCTGCCAGGAGTCCATGAACACGGTCGTCTTCAGCGGTTCCCCGGAGCAGTCGGTCGAGTTGGTGAACATCGCCACCGGCGGGATCGCCGGCACGGTTTCGCCTTCCAGTTCCGCGGCTTCTTTCTGCCTGGGCCCGGGCTCGCCGTAGAAGCTCGTGAGGATGCTCGCGAGCGCGACCTGCGGCACTTCGTGCCCGACCGCCCGCAGCACGTACCCGGCCGGCGTCGGCGCGACGTTCGCCACGATCACATGCGTGTTGTGCAGCAGGTCCTTGAAGCCGAACTCGGCCGCGACGCCGCCTTCGGGCACCATGTTATAGATCCCAGACTGCGCCGCGACTAACCCGTGCGGCTCGGTCGAGATGAAGCCGAGCAGCGAATCCAGCGGACAGGCGTGCCCGACGACGCCCTCGAGCTCGCCGAACGTGCACTTCGGCGTCGCTTGCGCGCTGCCGACGAATCCCAGGGGGAGATCTACCACCACATCCCTTGGCTGATCGACCGCCGCGACCTCGAGTTTGTTTTCGGGCGTGACCTGCAGCGCGCTGTCGAGATCGATTCGCGTCCCGAGCTCAAAGGGATGATCGCCCGCCTGCACGTCCGCCAACCCGTCGGCCCCGGCGATTTCCGAGACGAACGCACTCGGCCCGAAGAACGCCGGCGAGCCGCCGACCGAATCGGCCACGACGGAGGAGCCGACGAGCTGGCCGGCTTCAGCGACGGCCGCGCTGCTCTCGCCGCTCGTAGCGCCTTCTTCGACCGTCACGAAGATGTCCATCTGCAGGCGCTGGTCGGGGTGCAGCACACCCACTTCCGGCGTGAATTCACAGCTTACGCGTGCCGGCGCTCCAGTGGTTCGACACCACGACGTTGCTGTGCCTTCGTTGTTTTCCGGGTACAGCGAATTGCCGGAGCTCGGTTCCACCGGGATCGGTTCCTTCAGACGGTTTTCAGCCCAGAAGAAGGCGACGCCGACGACCTTCAGGCCCGCCGGCAGCGTGTCCGTGACCGTCACCGGCCCGGACGCAGAGACGCCGCCGGTGTTCACCACCGTGACCTCGAAGCCGTCGCATGGCGGAACAGTGATTTGCACTTGCGGCTGTTCGGCGACTGCTCTCAGGCATTCTGCGTTATCGCCGGGGGAGAAGTCGGTCGGCAGTGCGAGCGCGTGAACCGTCAGATGCGCAGCAGGGGTCGCCGCCGACGCCGAGGCCGCGCACAACAGCACAGCCAGCCCCACCGCTAGCGCGACGTACAGCGCCGAGCGGCGGCGTGCCTTGCGCGTCAGTGAGACTAGCCGAGCGCTTGCCCGTTGCGTTGTCCTGTCGGTGCTCATCGGCCTGCCCTCCGCTCGTTGCCGGCTCTGCCCGTGTTCTTCGCCTTCGCGGCCGGCGCGTATCGCCTGCGCGCCTGCTTTTCGCACGCCACCCGCCTGCCCTTGCCGCGAACTTTTCTACAGGACTTCAGCGCTTTCGCGAGCGCCTGCGCGCGAGTCACGGCCGCCGGCTTGGGCTTCGCGGGCGCCAGCGCCGGCGGCGTGAGGTCGCCGGGCCCCATGAAGGCCTCGCTCGCCGGCGGCGCCTGGACTCCGGCTTCTACCGGGGCTCCGTGACACGCTTCTTCCTGGCACGCAACCGCCGGAAGCCTTGGCGCGATACACGGCGAAGCCGCGCTGCAGATATGGGCGTCGTAGTAGTCGCGCTGATCGTCGGTGTCTTCGGGGACGAGCTGGTCATAGGTCGAGAAGAACACGTCCGCCCCCGACGCGCTCACGCCGAGCAGTTCGGTCGGCACGTGCTCCTTATTCGTGGCGACTTGGACCTGCCCTGTCGTGTCCTTGCCGTCGGAGATCAGCGACACGCGGCCACGGTAGTACTCGTACACGTTCTCGGCGAAATGCGTCCCCTGATATTCACCGATCACAACGTCGTTGAGGGCTCCCGGGGTCAGCGCCAGCGGGCTTTCGAAGAACACTAATTCCCCGTTTTCGGACATCGTCGGGTCGCGGCGGATCGGATCGCTACCGGCAAACGCGCCGCCGTGCACCGCCGGCCACGCTATGTACGCGTTGCCGGTGCCGCGGTTGCCGTCGTCGTCGAAGCCCTCCTCTCCGATCGAGATCCTTCTCAATTCAGCGGTCTGGGTGTCGTACTCGAACACCTGTGCGGCGTGTTCGGCGCCTTCGCCTTCGGGGCGCGTGTCATCGCTGGTCAACGCTCGATCGTCGGTGAACACCAGGAACTGGCCATTCGGTGTGACGTTCGCTATTGGGGTAAACGACGGCATCCATTGTTTTTCCTGTTCATCGCCGGGTGACAGCCGGGCAATGAACGTGGCGTGGCCTTCGGCGTACACGTACAGGTTGTCTTCACCCTCCTGCGCCGTTTCGTGTTGCTGGTTCTCCTGGCCTGCGGTGAGAACGCCCTTTGCGACGAAATACACGTGAGAGCCGTCGGCCGAGACCGCCATCACACCCTGAACCTGGGGGCCGCCGGCGGCTTCGCTCGCGCCTTCGCTGAGGTCGATCAGTTCGCGCGAGCGCGGGCTCGGCGCTTCCGCGGGCGTCCCGCATGGCTCCGCGCACACCGACTCATACAGGTTGCAGCCGGCCCCAGCTGATCCTTCACAACCAGCGGCCGCGTTCCCGCCGGACTCGCTTGCGCCATTGGTAAGCTGCTGCGCGTCGGTGAAGAACACGCGGGAGCCGTCGTTCGACGCGCCTTCGAACTCTGGCGGTAGGTCGCCTTCTTCGCGGGTGGCCGTGGCGTCGTCGATGCACTTCGTGGTTTCACAGCCTTTTGTGGCCGGCCCCGAGATCAAGACGGTGTGCGCGCTCGGCGATTCGCCATCAATGCGCGCATACAGGCCGGCCGCCGGCGGCGCTTTGTAGCTGGATGGGCACGTGCCAGGGTCTTCGTGGCCTACCGCGAGGAAATACACGATGGCGCCGTCTTCGGAGAGGTCCTCGCCCCCCGCCGGCTGGGCACCGGTAGCGGCGAGCTCTGTGTCGCACACGCTGACGAGGTCGTGATTTTCACCGTTGTCATAGCCGCCTTCGACGCCCACCATCAACGGCACCGTGCTGTGCGTACCGGCGTACTCATACACTCCGCTCTCACGCGATTCGTCAAACGACCACAGCGGTCCGTGCGTTTCATAGACGAGATGGCCGAGGTCGGCGGTCGCGTGAACGCCATTCTCCGAGATGTCGGTGTTGTTGGCCTGCAGGCTTCCGTTGCCTGGTTGCGGTGCGCCGAAAGGCCCGACCGGTGTGAACGTTCCTCCGGGCTGGCGATCGTAGAATTCGTCCGGCCCGCCGGCGTAGCTCGGGGTGCTGAAGAGGGCGGTGCCGGCGTTCACGTTCAACGCCCAGGGGCTGTCGGCACCGTACACGGTCGCGGGCGGTGACAGGGGGTGGGTAACCCAGCCGCCGGGGGTGCGCGTGAATTCGTAGGGCTGGCCCTCGGTGAGGCGATAGGCGGTGCACGATTCCGAGTCGGCGAAGCACTGATCGGCCATGGCCATCACACGCGTTCCGTCTTCGGAGACGAGCGGGTACATAGTCCGCAGGAACACGCCGTTGATGTCGGCGCCGTTCTTGTCCGGGGGCGTGACCATTTCATACTGGCGGTTGTCGGGGAGGGCGGGGCCGGCGGTGTCATCGACGAACGTCTGGTCGAGGGTCGTGGCCGTGCCGGCGGCATTCGTGGCGACGAGCCGCCAGTGGTACTCGACGTTCGCGAACAGACCCGTGACGTGCTGGAAAACCTGGACCGGCGAGGCGCCCGTGATCGCCGGGGTCTCGCCGCAGCCGGAACACGGGACGCGGCTGGCGTACTCGGTGCTGGTGCCGTATTCGATGTAGTAGGTGGTGGCCGCGCCGTTGGGATCGATCTTCGCGGTCAGGGTCGCCGAGGTTTCGGTCTGGTCCGTCGCTTCGAGCGATTCGACTTCGACGGCCGGCGCGGTCGTGGTTTCGGTTTCGAATTGTTCGATCGCGCCGGTGCTGGTGCCGGTGGCGTTGGTGGCGAGCGCCCGGTAGTAGTAGACGGTGTGGAGCTTCAGGCCGGCGATCGTGGCCTTCCCGGTGACCGGGCTCGCGTCGGCGCCGAGCGCTTCGCCGCACGCCACGGTCGTGGCGTGGGCAAGCGACGGTTCGGTGCCGTACTGGAAGGCGCAGGTCGTTTCCTGGAACTCGGGGTCGACCTGCGCTTCGAGGGTCGCGCCTTCGGGGGTGACGCCGGTGCTCGCCTCCGATTCGATCGCCGGCAGCAGCGCGGCCGGTGTCGTGAATTCCACGACCTTGCCCTGAGCCTGTTCGTGAGCGGCGTTTTCCGCGACGACGCGGAAGAAGTAGGTGCTCGCGGGCGTGAGCTTTGGGCCGGTCGAGAGGCTCGCGGTCTGCTCGCCATAACCCAGCAGTTCGTTCTCGCTCTCGATCACGGTGGGATCGGTCATGGCTTCGCTGGTCGCGTATTCGAACGAGTAGGTCGTAGCCTGGTTGTTCGGGTTGATATCGGCTTCGAGCGTCGCTTCAAAGGGGGTGACACTCGAGGCATGCTCGCTGCCTTCCTCGACCGTCGGGCCGGCCGCAGGCGTGTCGAACGTGACCTGTGGCGTCGTCGGGTCGACCTGTTCGCCGAACTCGTTGACCGACACCAGGCACACCGAGTAGGTCGCGCTCGGCTCGAGCCCCGTCACCGGGGTGCTGACGGCGACTTCGCCGCCTTTGCCGGTGCCTGCGCTGCCGGCGCTAGAGGCACCGCCCGAGGTACAGCCTTCGCTTCCGGGCGCGTAGTCGAAGTGGTAGGTCGTTTCGGCCGTTTCGCTCAGCGGCCCGAGCTTGCCGTGGAAGGTCGCCGTGGTCGCGGTCACGGCGGTAGGCGCTTCGGTCTTCGGCGCGGGAACGGTCGTGAACGCGCGCACGGTACCGTCTGTGGTGCCCGCCGCATTCGTCGCAGTCACGCGGTAGAAGTAGGTCGCGCCGAGCGCGAGCCCTTCGATCTCCGGCGCCGCTTGGCTGTCGGCGCCAAAGCCTTCGAGGGTTTCTCCGCCGGGCAGTTTCACGACCGCGCCTTCCAGCGCACCGCCTTCTTTGCCTTTCGAGGAGTATTCGAAGACGAACGTCGTGGCCTCGTTCTCCGGGTTGACCGACGCCCGCAGCGCGGCCGTGGAGTCGCTGACCGCCGCCGACTCCGCTTCGACGTCCGGCTTGGCGGCAGCCGTTTTGAACGGGACCGCCGCGCCCATCGCCGGTTCTGCCGCCAGGCTGAAGGCCGTCAAGCACACGGCGTACTCCTTGTGGGGCTGAAGTTCGCCGACCGCCGCCGAGACGGCTTCCCGTTCGGCGCCGAGCGCCAGCGCCGGCGAGGAGGGCGCCAGCGCGCCACCCGCGCATTCCCCGGATTCCGACGGGGCGTAGGAGAACTGGTAGCTGCCCGGCAGGCCTGTGGCGCCCGGGTTCAAGACGCCGTGCAAGGTCGCCGTCGTCGCCGTCACCGCGCTCGCCGCCCCCGTTTCCGGGGTTTCGGGCGCCGCCGCGAGAGCCGGGGCGGGCGCAGTCAAGCAGGCACCGGCGAAGCCGAGCAGCAGCGCGGCACGCGCCAAGACGTCACGCCCACCCAGCGGCGTCGAGCGCCTGCGATAAACAGCAGCCAGTGCCTTCATCTATTCCTGCCCTCCCTGCCTCAATCGATTTGCCGCGGCCCGCCACGAGGCGAGACCCCTCCACGGATAAACGTTCGCTAGCACAATATAGACCGCACGGACACGCGTCAAGCGCCAGCTCAAGATCGCGCGCCGCGAGGTCGCAGACAAGTCAAGGGGTAGAACGTTCGCGCCGGAGCGAACGTGCATCGACCCGCGCCGGACCGATCGCTCGCGCGGGAACAGCCTGTGGGTGCGCGAGGCGCACACGCCGCCCCCCGCGCACCCGTCTAGGCCGCGTCTTCTCCCAGATCCGTACGGCTAAGCGCTGATCGTGAACGGCTTGCTGGCGCTCAGCGCGATTTCGCCCACGACCCCGACGTTCCAAACCAACGGCTGAAAGCCGGCGCCGACTTCAACTTCGAGCTTGGCGGTCTTGATTTCCCCGCTTTCGTTTTCGTAGCTGGTGAATTCCTGTTTGGTGAGGCCCTTGATCGCCATGTCGAGCGTGCTCGTTTTCGTGTCGATCGGGTTCAGCGGGATCACGATGCTGCCGCGGATCACGTATTCGTACGCTCCTCCGCACAGGATTTCCTCTTTCGCGACTTTGAGGACTAGCCCAACCCGTTTGGTTGCTTTGTCGATGTAGTTGAGGGTGCCACTGCCGGAGACGACGACATCACCCGTTCCGGCACCGGACGTGCTGCACTGGTAGTTGGATTTGTCTTCGGCCTTGCAGTTCTTCAGTTCGGCTGTCAGGGACGCGGCCTTCGCGCCCGTGATTTCGCCCTTGAAGCTAGTGCCATCGCAGTAGATGCCGTTGTTCGTTTCGTTGCGCAGGGTGACTTCCGTCGCACCCGAGACCGAGCCTTCGAGTTTGATCGGGAGTTTTTCGCCAGTTCCGGGCACGAATTCTGGGAGCGCCGCCGAAGCGGTGGCGGACGCGACGGCTGTGAGGGCGAACGCGACAGTCAGCGTCACGCCCAACAATCTCAAGCGATGCATGAAAACGTATCTCCTCTAGTTGGATGCCGCCGGACAAGGCTCGACAGCGCGCGGGGAGACGGGCGAGCCGGCACCGGCGTTTGCTTAGCAGCTTCCGGTGCCGCCAGAGGACTCCCCGCGTGCGACTCCCGGACGCGTCCAGTCGATCAAATCGGGGGGGCTTGCGCTGAACATCGGCGGTGTCGGCGGTGGCCCGCAGGCGCGCGCATCACAGCAGACAATCGCACCACGCTCAATTGTCAGCACCGCCCGCTCGTGGTTACCGAGCGCGCGAACGGCCTGGCGAACATATTGCGTGTGCAGCCGAGCCGGTCCTTGTCGAGAGCTTGTCCGTCACGAACTCGCCGGCATCATCCACGCCGATGAACGGAGCCAGCGCGATGTAGACGGCAAGCGGCTGCAAGCTGCGCAGATACATGCTCGGGCCGCGTCGAGTGCCTTGAAACGCCAGCTCGAAGATCGCCGCCGCGGTCAGGTCCGCGCAGGCACGCGAGAGCGGGCGCGCCTGCGGACGCTGGCGATAGCCCTCCTCGAGAAACAACGTGAAGGCGAGCTGGATCTCATACGCACGCTGCGTGAAGTCCGGTCCAAGCGCGTAGCACTCGAGAAAGCCGAGGTGCGCGAAGATCGGCTCGCGCGAGAGAAACCCGGTGAACGCCTGGGCGCTCGCCCACACGCGCTCGGGCCAAGACGCCGAGATGAAGAACGCCGGCGTGCATGCCATCAGGGTCAACTGGAAGCCGTGCTCGTAGGCTGCGACGAAGGCGTCGGCCTTGCTCTGGAACTCGTTGTAGAAGCTCCTGCGCGAGACCCCCGCCAGCGCCACGATGTCCGTCACGGTCGTGTCGCGATAGCCCTTCGCGCAGACCGCGGCCGCCGTGGCGCGCAGGACGCGCTCGCGCCTGGTGGCGCCCGCAGGTGGGGCGCTCGCTCGCGCGGGCGAGCGCCCCACCTGGGGTGGGAACGCGGGTGCGAGCCTCGCGCTCCAAGATGGCAGCGAAGCACACCGGAGAAAGGCTAAGGCCCACTCCAGCACGTACTCGCGCAGCCCGGCGAGAGCGCCGCCGTCTGAGACCCGCATCGCGAGGAAGCCGAAAACGGCACCGACCAGGATCTGCGGGGGAAGATCGACCGTGGAGGGCGCGGGCTGGGAAGCGCGGATGGCATCGGCGACCCTGGCGATCAAGGCGTCGCGCTCGGCGGGACCCGCGGGGCCGGCCGTGAGCCCTTCGCGCATCAGCATGCGCGCCGTGTGGGGTTGGGAGACGGCGAGCGCCACCAGCGCATCGAGGGCCTCGAACTCCGGCGACTTGCCGGCGGCGGTCGCAGCTGCCACGTCTGCGACGAGCCGCTCGGCGTGCCGGCGGTAGGCGCTCCAAAAACAGTCATCGACGTTCGAGAAGTACTGGTAGAACGTCGCGCGGCTGACGGCAGCCAGCTCGAGTATCCGCTCGACGCTGAGGCGCGGGTAGCCATCGCGGCCGGCGAGCAGCGTGACCGCGCGCAGCAGCCGCTCCTCCGTGCCGTGGCTTGGCGGCGGGCTCCCGTCGGCGATGGCGCGCGCAGGGGTGTGCGCACGCGAACGACTGGATATCGCGGTCACGATAAACACCTGATAGCACGCTAGACGGAGGCCGCGTGAGGCGCCAGCGCAAACGTCTTTTGGGGCCCACATAAACGAGCGCGATGGGGGTTGGCAGCGGCTGCGAGAAACAACCGCAGTGGCGTTATGCGTCTCTGGGGCCAGCCAGGCCTTGGAGCGACGAGCGGACCGCGTCCAGCGATCGGCCCAGCGGCAGCGCCGTTTGCCAGCATCCATGGGCGATCGGGGGGTACTGCCGGTAGGGTTGGGCGCCTGATGGCGCGTCCTCCAACCGTCAAACGCACGATAAACACGCCAGTGCACAATCGGAGCAAGGCGAGCCAGCGCCAGCGCCTGCTCGGTGGGATGGTCGCGGTCGCCAATCGCGACGGCTACGCCGCCGCGAGCGTGTCGGAGGTGATCGCGCAGGCGAAGGTCTCGCGCCCCACCTTCTATGACTACTTCGCCGACCGGGACGCCTGCTTCGTGGCGGCGATCGCCGCGGTGCACGCGCGGCTGGACGAGCGCGTGCGCGGGACGATCGCCGCCGGCGCGCCCCGGCACGCGCTGACCGGCGCGATCGCAGCGACGGTCGCCTTCGCCGGCGAGCATCCCCCGGAGGCGCGCTTTCTGATGAAGGAGGCGCTGGCGGGCGGGCCGGCGGCGCTCGCCGAGCGCGACCGCGGCCTGGCCGCGAGCGCGAGACTGGTCGAGGCCGCGTTCAAGCGGGTCGACGAGGACGAGGAGATCCCCGACCTGCCGGTGGCCGCGGCGCTCGGCGCCGTGCAGCGGGTGCTCGCCTCGCGGCTGCGGCGCGGGGAAGTGGCATTCGGGGGTCTAGCGCATGACCTCGGCGCCTGGGTCGAAAGCTACGCGCAGCCGGCCGGGAGCCGGCACTGGCGCACACTCAAGGGACGGGCCGCGCCCGCGCGCTCGCCCTACCTGCCCCCCACGGCGCTGCGCGCGCCGGCCAAGCTCGGGCCGGGGCGCCCGCGGATCGCGCCCGAGGCGATCGCCGAAAACCAGCGCCAGCGGATCATGTTCGCGACCGCCGAGCTCGTGCAGCGCCACGGCTACAACGGCGCGACGGTGGCCGAGATCATGCGCCTGGCGGGCGTCGAAGGGCGCACCTTCTACCGGCTGTTCGCGGACAAGGAGGAGGCGTTCAGTGCCATGCACGAGCACGGCTTCCAGTACCTGATGGCGGCCACCGCCGGGGCCTTCTTCGCCGGCGAGAGCTGGCCCGAGCGCGTGTGGGAGGCGTTTCGCGCGACCGTGCAGAGCATCGACGAGCTGCCCGCGTTCGCGAACGTCGCGTTCGTCGAGGCCTACGCGGTCGGGCCGCGCGCGATCCAGCGGGTCGAGGACAGCCGCGCTGCCTTCGCGATCTTCCTGCAGGAGGGCTACCGCCACCAGCCCGAGGACCGGGAGCCGCCCACACCCGCGGCGCTGGAGGCGGTCATCGCGACGATCTTCGAGATCGTCTACGTGCAGACACGCGCGCGCGGGCGGCCGAAGATGGCGGGCCTGCTGGCGCTGCTCGTGCACCTGTGCCTGGCGCCGTTCCTCGGCGCGAGGGCGAGCGACGCGCTGATCGACGCGCAGCTCGCCCGGCTCACATAAACGTCGTAGTTCACGATACGGTTTCCGAGGATGCGGGCTGATCCTCTGGCTGTAAACGACATCTATGTGGTTAGCTGGCGCATGGGCCGCCCGCGGGCGGCGCGCGGCTAGCGGCGATGGCGGCAGAGACCCACAGCGGCCAGCGAGCGCGCCTGCTCGCCGCGGTCGTGCGCGTCAGCGCCGAGCACGGGTACGCGAGCGCGACGGTCGCGCGCGTGATCGAGCAGGCGGGCGTCTCGCGGGCCAGCTTCTACGAGCATTTCGCCGACCGGGCCGACTGCTTCCTGGCGGGCGTCGCGGAGGTCGAGGGGCGCGCGCTGGAGGATCTCAGGCGCAAGACCGAGGGCCGCGCGGCCGGCGAGGCCGTGGCGGCGGCGCTCACCGCGCTGGTCGAGCTGGCGCGCAAGCGGCCGCTGGAGGCGCGCTGCCTGATGAACGAGACGATGGCGGGCGGCCCGCGGGCGCTCGCCGCGCGCGAGCGCGGGATCCAGGCGATCGCGCGGCTGATCGAGCAGGCCCACGCGGACGCCGGGGCGGAGGCGCGCGTGCCCGCGGCGGCGGCGGAGGTGCTCGTCGGCGCGACCTACAGGCTGCTGGCGGCGCGCCTGCGCGCCGGCGAGCCGAGGCTCGCCGGGCTGGGAGAGGAGCTCGCGCGGTGGGCGGGCGCGTATGCGCAGCCCGCGCGCGCGCAGCGCTGGCAGAGGCTCGACTCGCTCGCCGCACCCGCGCGCTCGCCGTTTCTCGCGCGAGCGCCGCTGGAGGCGCCGCCGGCGCTCGCGCCCGGGCGCCCGGCGCGGCCCAAGGCCGCCGTCGCCGAAAACCACCGGCTGCGAATCGTGTTCGCGACGGCCGAGCTGATCCGCGCGCACGGCTACGGCGAGACAAGCGTCGCCGCAATCACGCGCGCCGCGGGGGTCGACGGGCGCGCCTTCTACCGCGTGTTCAAAGGCCGCGAGGAGGCCGTCGCGGCGACGCACGCGTTCTTCTTCCAGAACGCGATGGCGGTCGCCGCCGGGGCGTTCTTCGCTTTCGAGCAGTGGCCACGACGCGTGTGGGAGGCCGGGCGCACGCTGCTCCAGCTGCTCGCGCAGAACCCCGCGCTGACCCACGCGTGCGTAGTCGAAGGCCACGCCGGCGCGCCCGCGAGCGTCCGCCGGCTGGAAGAGCTGCAGGCCGGCTTCACGATCTTCCTGCAAGAGGGCTACCGCCAGCAGCCCCCGGACGGTGTCGAGGCGCCCTCGCGGGTGGCGCTCGAGGCGATCGCACACGCCAACTTCGAGCTCATCCACCGGCAGGCGCGCAGCGACCCCCACGCGCTGGCGGGGCTGGAGGGACGCTTCGCGTTCACGTGCCTGGCGCCGTTCCTCGGCGCGGCGCGCGCCGGCGAGCTGGTCGAGGAGCTGCGCCGGCAGCCGCGAGGGGCAGACGAAGCGGGTTAGCGCGCGGCGGCTACGCGGCGCTCGCCACGAGGCCGGTGGGCTCGCGGGCGCGCCGCAGGCGCAGGCAGACGAACTCGCCGGCCTCGCCTGCGCCCAGGAACGGCGCGAGCGAAACGAACAGGATCGGCGCCAAGAGGTCCGTGAGCGGCCGGTCGGGGCGCTCACGCAGGTGTCGGTAGCCGAGCTCGTAGACGGCCGTCGCGATCGCCTCGAGCTGGGGCTCGGAGGTGCGCGCGGTCGTTCGCTCGCGATGGCGATCGCCCTCCTGCAGGAAGATCGTGAACGCGCGGGCGAGGTCGCAGACGCGCTCGGCGAGCGCACCCGCATGGCTCTCCAGCAGCGCCACGCGGGTGAACGAGCGGTTCTGCTCGGCAAAGCCGACGAGCGCGCGGGCGGCCTCGAAGACGCGCTCGGGCCACGTCTCCCCCGCCGCGAACGCGCCGGCGGCGCACGCGAGCGCGCGCCTGAACAGCAGCTCGTCGGCGGCGGCCAGCGCCTGTGCCTTGCCGTCGAACAGGCGGTAGAAGGAACGCGAGTCGAGCGCGGCCGCCGCGAGGATGCTCGCGACGCTCGCGCCCGCATAGCCGTCGCGGGCGATCACCTCGACGGTCGCGACGACGATCCGCAGCCAGTGCTCTTCGGCCTGGGCGTCAGGGCGCGGACGGGCGCCGCGGGGGGCGGGGGCTGGCGGCGCGCGCAGCGCGTCCGGGGGAAGATACGGCGAGCGCGCGGACCGCGGGAGCGCCTCGAGCAGCCGCCAGCAGCGGCGCTCGGAGGGCAGCTCGTATGCCTCCAGCCAGGCCGTCAGCTCCCGGGCGAGCCCGGCCAGCTCGCGCTCTCCGCGGCGCAGACGGCTCGCGAGCATGCGGCAGGTGACGGCGCAGATCAGGCGCGCCGGCAGCGCCGGCACCGGAGCGCCGGGCGACAGGCGCCAGTGCGCGTCGTCGATGACCCGCGCGGCGTCGTCGAGCAGGCGGTCGCGGGCGTCGCGCAAGCGCTCCGCGCCGGCCAGGGGGGCGGCCATCAAGAGGTGCGCGTCGAGCGGGCGCGAGGCGGCAAAGGAGACGAGCGCGCGCACCGCCGCGCGAGCGGCGTGCTCTGGGCGCGCGCACGCGACCGCGCGGTCGACCTCGGCGAGCAGCTGCGGGGCGAGCGCTTCGAGCGCCGCCAGCAAGCAGGCTTCCTTGTCCGCGAAGTAGCTGTAGAAGGTGGCGCGCGAGACGCCGGCGGCGGCGATCAGCTGGCTGGCGGTGAGCTGCTCATAGCCGTGACGGGCCGCCTGCTCGCCGAGCGTGGCGAGCAGGCGCTCGCGGGGTGCCCGGGCATCTTCGGGCGACCCGGAGGCGCGGGCCTGTGGCCTCGGGGCGCGCACGGCCGGCTTGCGCCAGATCCTGCTCCCGGGAGCACGCGCGCCGTCCCCGCCACAAGCGTCGCCTCCGGCAGCGCCTCCGCAGTCGTGTCCCCGCCCCGCCACAGGTTGATCCTCAAAGCATCGAGCGTTCCCAATAAGTAGGGGCGTAGAAGCTTCTAAGCGTTGACTCAGTGGTGGCGGGGGCACGGCACGGCGGTGCTGGCCAGCGCGCGACTGCCGTCAATGAAGGCGAAGGTGGCCGCGAACGGGAAGCCGCCGCGCGGGCAGCTGTCGGGCAGACCGACCCCGGGCGGGTGATAGGCGACGCTGCGACCGTGCACCCGTTCGTAGTAGGTCAGGCGACCGCCGAGCGTCAGGCGCATCCGCGTGAGGATCACGTCAGGGGCCTGCGGCAGGCTCGGGATCGGCGGCACCGTCACGCTCAGACGGCCCGGCAGCAGCACCCCCGAGAGCACGACCTGGGCTTCGACCGGGCGCGCGCCCACCGCATACACGAGCACGTGCAGGTAGCCGTCGGGGGAGGCGCCGGCGAACAGCGTCAGCGCGACGCTCTCGGTGACGACGCTCGGGCCGAGCGGGATCTCGACCTCGGCGGTGCCCGAGCCCATCTTCGAGTCCGCGGGGCACGCGTGGATGCCGAAGTCTTCGAGCGCCGCCGGCTGGCAGGGGGCGACGCCGAGGCCGCTGGTCGCGAGGCCGAGGTCGCGCGGGTAGGCCAGTTGCATCGCGGCCAGGCCCGACGGAGCTTCGCCGGGCGCGATCTGAAAGCCCAGCGACACGGTCGTGGCGGCGCCGAGGCGCTCCGGCGCGAAGCCGGCTTCGATGCTCGCGGCCTGGGTGGCAGTGGCAGTCGACACGGCGGGCGGGGCGGCGGCGGTGGGCGCGGCGAGCGCGGTGGCGGCTGGCAGGCAGACGCACAGCGCGAGCGCCAACCGTGCGCGGGGTCCGGGTAGAGGCTGAATCGCCCGACCGCCTGCTCAGTAGGGCAGCTTGCCGCTCGCCTGCACGGCCAACGCGTAGCTGCGGCGGTTGTAGACACCGGACAGTTCGCCGCTGCCGCGGATGTGGGCATAGCGCCCGGTGCCGCCGGTGATCGTCATGTGGCCGCGGAAGCTCGGGGTGGCGCTCGTCGGGCTGCTGAGCCGACCCGTGCCACGGGCGCTGATCGAGCCGCCGTGGCCGGTGATCGTGAAGCTGGCGCTGACCTGCGGTTCGCCGTCGTAGAGGAAGCGCACCCGCACCGAGCCGGGGAAGCTGCCGGACACGGAGCCTTCGTCGACGATCACCGAGCCGGAGGCGTGGACGTAGTGCAGACGCCCTTCGTCGTGGACGTTCAGGACGCTCGCGGCGTTGGCGCCGGCGGCCAGCAGCAGGCAGCATCCGAACAGGGAAAGCACGCGAAACCTCCAGCGTGAGACGACATCATGCATGATAGTCCTCGCAATCGATTGGGTTGACATGAGAAGCAGGGAGCGCGCGCAGGCGCTTCCCCGTGCGCCACGCGCGCATGAACGCGAGCGGCGCCCAGACCAGTGGCCCGAGCGCGCGATGCAGGCGACCGACGAGCGGGCGCGCGCGCGCGCCGGCGGCCTGCGGGCTGGAGGTGTAGTAGGCGACCACGCCGGCCAGGATCGTCAGGTGGTGGGCCGCGTCAGGCAGCCGGCTGGCCTGGGCGGCGGCGCGGGCGGCGAGCTGCACGAGCGCACGGGCGAGCAGCTCGCGGTCCTCATACAGGCCGACATACCCGATCCGCTGCGTGCGCTCGTCCTCCCGCTCGTCGACGAGGCCGTCGAGCAGGGTCAAGAGCGCGCAGATCGACAGGTAGGCGTCGTCGATGCGGGCGGCCCGCGCGGCGTCGACGCGGACCTCGGTGGCCGCCACGATCAGCGCGTGCACGGCCAGCACCGAGGAGGCGGAGCCGACGAGCAGCTCGCGCCATTCGAGGCCGTCGGCGCGCATCTGGGAGCGCGCCCAGCGCTCGAGCTGGGCGGTGCCGAGGGACCCGGCGGCGTGCATGTGGACCTGCGCCTGGGCGGCGCGCTCGGCGGCGGCGGCCGCGACCTCCAGGACGGCGTCCCAAGCGGGCAGCAGCGCGAGGGCGTCGCGCGCGGCGGCGGCGAGCGCGTCCACATAGCCAGCGTCGTCGGGGCGCAGCCCCTGGTCGCGCGGCTGCTGGTCGCGCGACCAGCCCGGACGCAGCGCCGTCGTGAAGCTCGCGAACAGCCGCTCGCCGTCGGCGAGCGGGTCGGCCAGAGGCTGCTCGGTGAGCCCGTCGAGCAGGTCGAACAGGAGCTGCAACGCGACGATCGCGCGGGTCGCGGCGGGACGGTGGATGCGGGGGGCGCGGGTCGCGAGCATCGCGCCGGCCTCGGCGTTGAAGCACTCGCGCTCGAGCTTCGCCAGCGCGAGGCGGCGCAGCTCGGGGTCGGGGATCGCGCCGGCGTGTCTGCGCCAGCGCGCGAGCTCGCCGCGCACGACCGGCGCGACCGTAGCCCCGTAGCGGGCGCCCGCGAGCGCCAGCGCCAGCGTTGCGCGGGCCGCCGGCCAGCGCCCGGGGGTGTCGCGCTCAGCGTCCACCGAAGCGACGCGCCCGCTCGTCGTACTCGGCCAGCGACGCGCGCAGGGCGCCGGCGTCGAAGTCCGGCCACAGCTCATCCCGGAAGACCAGCTCGGCGTAGGCGGACTGCCACAGCAGGAAGTTGGACAGGCGCCGCTCGCCGCCGGTGCGGATGATCACGTCGGGGTCGTGCATGTCCGGGGCATACAGGCAGCGCGCGAAGTCCTGCTCGTCGGCGCCGTCGAAGCGCCCGGCGGCCCGCAGGATCTCGGCACGCCCGCCGTAGTTGAACGCCAGGAACAGCGTCAGGCCGCGGTTGTCCTCGGTCAGTGACTGGGCGCGGTCGAGCCGCTCGAGCAGCCCGGCGGGCAGGCACTCGCGAGCGCCCAGGAGGCGCACCCTGACCCCCTGCCCGTGCAGGATCGGGGTCTCGAGCGCAATGCGACGGGTGAACATGCCCATCAGCTCGGCCACCTCGAGCGCCGGGCGCGACCAGTTCTCGGTGGAGAACACGAACACGGAGAGTTGCTCGATGCCGAGCGCGAGCGCGTCGCCGATGCGTGCGCTGAGCGCGTCGGCGGCCGCGTCGTGGCCGGCGGACGTCGGCAGGCCGCGCGCCTGCGCCCAGCGCCTGCTGCCGTCGGCGATGATCGCGACGTGGCGCGGCAGGGCTACCGGTCCTCCAGCGCGAGGACGGGCGCGACCAGCGACGCGCGCCAGCCGGGGAGCGCGACGAGCACGAGCGCGAGCACGAGCACGAGCACGAAGATCTCAAACGGCCGCGCGCCGGTCGCGATCCGCGCCAGCGGAAAGCCGGTGACGCGTTTGAGGTAGCCGTCGAGCACGAGCTGGCCGTAGACGCCGACGGCGGCGCCGGTGAGACAGCCCGCGCCGAGCATCAGCGCACCTTCGAGCAGCAGGATCCGGCGCAGGCGGCCGGGCTTGACGCCAAGCAGCCGCAGGCCCGCGAGCGCGGGGCGCCGCTGCCAGATGCTCGAGGCGAGGGCCGCGGCCATCGCCGCGACCGCCGCCGCGAGCAGCAGCGTCGCGATCTCCCCCAGCTGGCCCAGCCCTTCGCTTGCAAGAGCGTCGATCCGCGCCGCGCGCGTGGCCGCGAGCGAGACTTCCAGGGCAGCTTCGGGCCCGAGCGCGCGCTCGATCGCGCGGCGGGCGGCGACGGGATCGACGCCGCGGCGCAGCCCGACCGCGAGCGCGGTCGGCGCCGAGGTCTGCCAGTCGCGGGCGTAGTCGCGGGTGCCGATGAAGACCACGCCCGGAGGCCACGCGAGGTTGGTGGTGGTCGCAGCGATACGGAAGCGGTGCGCGCCCGTGGGCGTGTGCAGGGTCAGGCTGCCGCCGACGCCGGTGTGGTATTCGGCGGCGATCTGGGCGGAGAGCGCGATCCAACCGCCCTCGGCCAGGCGCGCGTCCGCTCGCGCGGACGATCCGGAGACGACCTGCGTGCGCAGTACCCGTGCGGCTCCCGCGGGCGGGCGGGCGATCACCCACACGCGACGGTCGCCGAGTTGCAGGAAGCCGCCTTGGAAGGCGTGTACGCTCGCCACCTGCGCCAGGCGCGCGATCGCAGCCGCGTGGCCGTCGGGGGAGAATTCGTCGACCGCCTGGTTATCGCCCGGGTTGGAGACCCACACGTCGGCGTCGGCGACGTAGCTAGCGGCGAACGAGTGAATGCCGCGCAGCAGGTCGTCGCGGGAGCCCCCGAGGGCGACGCTGCCGAACAGCGCGACCGCGCCGGTGGCCGCGAGCGCGAGCGAGCGCAGCGTGGTCGCCTGCAGCGAGGCGAGCGCGACCGGCAGCGAGGTCAGCCGCTGCCAGCGCGCGGCGACCCAGCGCGCGAGCGCCAGCGCGGCGGCGAACGCCAAGGGCACGGCGAGCACAGTCGCGACCGCCAGCATCGCCCCCGCGAGGATCGCCGCCGAGGGCGCCGTCAGGAACACGAGCGTGGCCGCCAGCAACAGGCCGAGCGCGCCGGCGAACAGCCAGCGCTGCGCGCGCCGGCCGAGCGTGTTGCCGGGGTCGCCCTGGTCGCGGTAAACGGCGTCGCGGGCGCGCCCGCGACGCAGATCGAGCAGCGGGACAGCGGAGGCCAGGCAGGTGGCGAGCACGCCGCCGAGGCCCGCGAGCAGCAGCGGCGCGGCGCCGAGGACCGTGGCGCTCGAGAGCGTGAACGCCTCGGCGAGATAGCCGGTCGGCTGGTGAAAGACCCACTTCGAGAGCGCGTAGCCGCCCGCCAGCCCGACGGCGCTCGCGAGCAGCCCGAGGCACAGCCCTTGGAAGAGAACTATCTGGACGATCGCGCCGCGCCTGGTGCCGGCCAGGCGCAGGTCGGCGATCGCGCGGCGGCGCTCGGGGACGGTCAGCAGCATCGCGTTGAACGCCAGCAGGAAGCCGAGCAGCGCGCCGATCGCCGCGAACAGGTGGCTAGCGAGCGCGCTCGGACGCAGCGCCTGGTCGAGCAGCACGACGTCCTGGTCGGCCGGCGCGACCGTCAGGCGCCCGGCCGCGAGCGTCTGGAGGCTACGGCGGACCTCGGCTTCGCGGCCCGGCTCGGTCTGCACGAGGATGCGGGTGACGCGGCCCCGCAGGCCGGCGAGGCGCTGCAGGCTCGCGAGCGGCATGACCGCCACGAGCGCGTTCGCGACCGCGCCGGCGACTTCGGGCCCGAGCACCTCGGAGATGCGCAGCGGGATCGCGCGGCCGCGCAGCTGTAGCGTAACCTCGGCGCCCTTGGACGCGCGCGCGCCGAGCGCCCCAGCGCTGGCACGGCTGAGGCCGATCGCGCCGGCCCTGAGGGTGTCTAGCGGGAGCGTGCGCGCGAGACCATCGACGATCGCGAGGCTGTTGTCGGCGCCGGCGACGTCGACCGTAACGTGGCGCCCGCCGGGAACGCGCACGGTCGCGGTCTGCTCGAGCAGCGGCGCCGCCTGCTTGACCCCGGGGAGCGCTTCCACCGGGGCAAGGACCCGTTCGTCGAAACCCGAGCCATCGAAGCCGGCGCCGTCCTGGGCGCGCAGCTGCAGGCTCGCCTGCCCGACGACGGTGCGCACGACCTGGCCGGTGGAGCCGGCGACGCTGCGCTGCGCGACGGTCGCGGCGAGCACGAGCGCGACCGCGACCGCGATGCCGACGCCGGCCAGCAGCTCGGAAACGGCGTGTGCGCGCAGCCGCCTGCGGTAGATGTAAGCGAGCGCATACGGTCGCAGCGGACGCGAACGAGCGGGGCGCGTGCCGGTCAAGGCCGCCCTCACTGCGCGGCGAGCGGCGCGGGCTCGGCCGGCGGGATCGGCGAGGGCTCGGCGGCCGCGAACAGCTTCCCGTCGCGCAGCGCGTAGCCGCGGTCGGCCAGCCGCGCCGCCTCCGCGTCGTGGGTCACGAGCACGACCGCGGCGCCCTGCTCGTGCGCGAGCGAGGCCAGCAGCCGGACGGTCTCGACGCTGCGCGCGCTGTCGAGGTTGCCGGTCGGCTCGTCGGCGAGGATCAGGCGCGGATCGCAGGACAGCGCGCGCGCGATCGCGACGCGTTGGCGCTCGCCCCCGGAGAGCTGCTCGGGCGCGTACCCGACCCGATCGCCGAGCCCGAGGCGCTCCAGCCACGGGAGCACCTGGCGCTTGGCCTCCTGCACGCTCGCGCCGCCCACCACCAGCTTCATGGCGGCGTTCTCGAGCGTCGAGACCCTGGGCATCAGGCTGTAGCTCTGGTAGATGAAGCCGACGTCACGCATCAGGTAGTCGGAGGCCTCGTCCTCGGAGAGCCGACCGACGTCGCGTCCGTCGAAGCGGATCGTGCCGTGCTCGGGGCGCAGCAGCCCCGCGATCAGCAACAGCAGCGTGGTCTTGCCCGAGCCCGAAGGTCCCTGGACGGCGACCATCTCGCCGGCGGCGACCGTCAGGCTGACGCCGGCGACGGCGGGCACCTCCTCGCCGGCCGCACGGTAGTGCTTGACGACGTCCCTCAGCTCGAGCATGCTCACGCGCCAGCGCGCCCACCGCCGGCACGGCGCAGCGGGAGCACCGGCGCGAGCTGCCTATGCGGCAGTCCACGCAGCTCCCCGTCACTCAGCGTCAGCGCACGGTCGGCGCCGGAGAGCGCGGTCGACTCGGTGGTGCTGGCGAGCACGGCGAGGCCGTCGTCGGCCAGCGAGCGCAGCAGCGCGAGCAGGCCATCGCGCTGGAGCAGCTCGACACCCTGGATGGGGTCGTCGATGACGATCAGCCGCGGCTCGTGCGCGAGCACCCGCGCGAGCGACAGACGGACGGTCTCAGCGGTGTCGAGCGCCGAGAGCCGGCGCCGGGCGCAGTCGATCGCATCGGTTCGCTCGAGCGCCGCCCGGGCGCGCGTGCGCGCCTGCGCGGGCGCGACGCCGCTGGCCAACAGCGGCATCAGCACGAGCTCGAGCGCGACCTGCGAACCGCTCGGGAGCAGCCGCTGGCAGTAGCCGACACCCGCGCCGAACAGCTCGTCGCCGTGGCTTGACAGGTCGCGCCCGTCGAAGCACACGACACCGGCGTCGGGCGCCTCGACGCCGGCGGCGACGCGCAGGAGCGTCGAGCGCCCGCAGCCGCGCAGGCCCCACGCGAGCGCCAGCTCACCGGCGTCGAGCGACAGCGACACGTCGCGCAGGACGACGCGCTCGAGCTGGTCCTCGCGGTAGCGCTTGGCGACCCGCTGCAGCTCGAGCAGGCTCATCGCCTCGCGCCTTCGGCGGCCACGAGCGCGCCCAGCTCGCTGCGCGCATAGATCACCCACGCGAGCTTAGCGCCCAGCGCCAAGCGCGTCTCCTCGCCGGCCAGTCTGGCGGCCAGCTCGGGGGCGCCGCCGAGACACGGGCCCTCCGGCGGCTTGAGCGGGGTGCTCTGAACAGCCGCCAGACACGCCTGCTCGTAGCGGTCGAGGATCTCGAGCGCGGCGCGGGGGGTGTGGGTGAATGCGGAAAACGCCAGCACGAACAAGTCGCTGCGGCGCAGATCCTCGCCGACCTGGCCGACCAGCCACTGTCGATAGCCCTCCACGCCGGCGGCGGTCGCGCGATAGTGGGGCTTTGGCTGGCGACCCTTCCTGGTCCCGGGGAGCTCGACGATCAGAGCGCGCTCGCGCAGCGCCGCGAGCGCCGTGTAGACGTGGGAGACGCTGCTCAGCGCGAGCACCCCGTCGAAGGTGCGTTCGAAGCGCTTGGCCAGCTCGTAGGCGTAGCTCGGGCGCTCGATCACGAGGCCGAGCAGCGCCCAGTTGACCTGCGACTGCATCGGACCAGCATGCGCTTCCCTCTCCACTCCCATGGAGGGTTGATTGTAAACGAAAGCAGGGAGCAATCGGGGCGGGGCGGGGCGGGGGCGGGCGCGGAGGCCGGTCTACGCACCGGTCCTACCGTAACATCCCGCAGCTGAGCGGCGAAACAGCGCTACCTTCGGCGTCGAGCAAGAGGTCGCACGATTCGTATGAAGGCGGCGAGCGACGGTCCGCATAAACGTCGCAGGCTAGGATTGCGAGAAGCGCACCGGTGCCTCAATCGGTGAGAGGACCGGCCCTGGACACCGGCGATCCGGGTTCGAGCCGCGGTCGTGCTGGCGGCGTGACCGCCGGCGAGGCGGTGAGGCCTGGCGGCAGGGATCAGCGACTGGCGGCGGGGATCAGCGACTGGCGGCGGACGGGCGGGTGATCGCGGACTCGAACTCCACGCCCCGGGGCGTCAGATGCCAGGCGTTCACGGCGCCGCGCGCCTGGCCCCGGCCAGTGTTGCAGATGAGCCCGAGCCCGGCCAGGCGTTTGAGCAGCTTCGAGATCTGACCCTGGTCGCCGACGCCGACACACGCGGCGATCTCCTGGTTGCTCGCGCCCGGTTCGGCGGCGATCGCCGCTAGAACCCTCGCGGTGCGGTAGGTGAGGCGGATGCGCAGGCCCTCGAGCGGGTCCGGCGCGGGTGCCGGAGCCGGCGCCGGCGCCGGGTCGGCGCGGCGCAACTGCCGGACGGCAGCCGCCTCACCGAGATACGGCAGCACGACGATCGACATCAGCGAGTTGGCCAGCAGGTGCAGACTCGCGGAGTCGCTGCGCATGCGCGCGTCGAGCACCGCGAGCACGGCGCCTACCAGGCCCTGCTCGGTGAGCGGCGAGAGCTCGCGGCCCGCGCGCAGGTGCGAGCGGCCCTCCGCAAGAGCCCTCTCCACGAACTCGAGCACACGCCCCCGCAGATCGTCGCCGCTCGGGCCACGGCCGAGCAGGTAGGAGAGCACGAGCGCGCCCCCCTCCGGCTCCACTTCACAGAACGCGAGGAGCGCATGCAGGGCGGCGCGCACCCGCTCGACCCACGCGTCCTCGCCCCCACAGGCGGCGCCCACGGCCGGGGCCAGCCGGTCGAGGACTTCCTCGACCACCGCCATGAAGCAGTCCTCGCGGTCCTCGAACAGCTCATAGAAGGTCTTGCGCGAAACCCGCGCGCGCGCCACCACCGCGGTGACAGTCAGGCCCTCGTAACCGCGCTCGAAAGCCACCAGCGTGGCCGCCTTCACGATCCTCACGCGCTGGAACTCGGCTACCTGCTCCGGACGGCGCGCGCGCCGAGCAGCCTCCGGGCGCCATTGGCGGCGCAGCGTCGCGGGATCAGAGCTGGCAGTAGCGTTGGCGGGCACTCACGCACCTCGATCGACATCCTCCGATCGTCGCGAGAAGGCTCTGCAACGGTGTTTGGCAACTCCACATAAACGGCGTCGTTTACGTTAACCAGAATCGCGTACAGCCGAGGCGAAATGGTGGCGAATTAGTGCAATCGAAACCTCCGCGATGATCGCCGACCCCGCCAGGACGGCGGTCGATCGGATTTCCGCCGGTTCGGCAGCGGCTTCTTCGGCGGTCACGCCCTGATACTAACCCGACAGCGCGAGCCAGGAGGATGCGGATGTGGAGCCTCCTGCCAAACACTGCTTAGCCATCCTCAGGGTCATTCTCCTCTTTTTCATCCCTGTTGCCTTCGGGCTTGCAGACTTCGACCCCCCACAAGCCGACACCGAGTTCCTCTCCCGGGGGACAGTAGTGCTTTTTCGACCTGGCGTGCCCGTTCGCTGGTGGGCTCGGAACCGACTGCTCTGGGTCGCATACGGAACTACCGACGGTTCCGGATTCTACCTGCCTGCCGCCGATGCAGCAGCCCTGATCTGGGTCACCGGGGACTTCATGGTTATGGCAAATCTTGGCCTTGAATCGAGCGGCGCTGGCGACGAAAGATCCTCCACCTCCACCACCGCCTTCTTCTTCTTCTCCGCCCCCGATGGACTCCCCTTTGGCGGCGATTTGTTCTAGGAGGCTCGGTCCGCCCATCGCGTATTCTTCTTCCCAGTTCATTTTCGGTGCGTCGGCCCTGGCTTCCGCGGCTCGGCGTTCGGCTTCCGCGCGTTCGAGGCTTTCGCGCGCGACTTCTCGGGCGGCGACTTCTTGGGCCTGCTGGTTGTTGGCTTCACTTAGCCAGCTGGAGAAGCCATACGTGAACTCGCCGCTCGGGTCCGACGTGTTGACTGGGTCGCCAAAGGTATACGCGTACGCGTTTGCGGAGCCGCCCGGTATCGGATCAGGCTGCAGGAAGCGCCCGAGCTGGGGGATGTACGAGCGGGCGCCCATGTCGATCTCGCCGCTGGCAAGTTCGGTCGGCTGCTGTTCGGCGCCCTGCCATGAGTATTTGGCCGGGGTGCTGGTCGTCGGCACACCGAACTCGCTGGCGTCGGTCGTCGACAGGAGTTTTGTTTCGGTTTCGCTGAGGGCGGCGGTCGCGACGATGTCACCGTGCAGGTCCGACAGCTGCAAGACCGGAGTGGCGCCGTTGACTTGGATCGCGACGAGGCCGCTGCCAATGCCGTGGACGTAGCGCGTCCAGTTGCCTGACGGTGTTTCCACCGTCCACGCGGGAGCGCTCCCGCCGCCCGCGTAGTGGTTGATGATGTCCTGGCTCGTTTTGCCTGTGGAGACGGTTTCGCGGGCACGTCCGCTGGGGTCGAGGTTGAATCCGACCGTCTCCCCGTTCTGGGTCTCACTGGCGAGCTGGTTATCGACGTAGAACGTGCTCGTCAGTTCCGAGCCGCCCGCATCGGCGGCGGGCAGCGCCGTGGTGTCCCCGAATTCGTTGTATCTGACGCCCGTGTCGGTGAGACGGTTGCCGATGTCGTAGCTGTGTTTTTCTTCGCTGTCGTGTTCGGTGGCGCATTCGCCTTTGGAGTTCGGTTCATAGGTCTTCAAGCTCGTGCGGTTCGTTTCTTCTTCATATGCGTACACACGGGTCGTGCATTTGGCCGCCGAGGTGTTCTGCACCTGCGTGAGGCGCCCGTCGGCGTCATACGTGTAGGCTTGGTGGGACAGGGTACTGGTCTGTTCGGCCCACTGACCATGGATCGAAGGAGCGACATTGTCGCTGAACCACGTGCATTTTTCGGTGCAGTGCGTGGTCTTAACGTATTCCAGGCTGACCGGCGTACCCGTCTGATTGTAGGTGTAGTCCTTGCTCATGCCATTCGGGAGGCCTTCGCTGAGCATGTTCCCTTCGACATCGTAGGTCGCGGTGAACGTGCCTGCGGCGGAGTCAACGAGCTTCGTCAGGTCCCCGGTAGTCGCTTCGTATGTGTACGTCTGGGTGCCCTTGCCGTCACTAGTTTTGGTGATGCGGCCGTCGATGTCGTATTCGTAGGTGGATGTGTTTTCGTCCGCGTCGGTATAGGAGGTCAGCTCACCAAGTGAGTTCAGCACGCTCGTGATCGTCTTCGGTTTGCCTTCAGAGCACGGTTTGCCTTCGTTGGCGCACGATTTTTCCTCAGCGCCCGTTTTTTCGTTGTATTCGTCGGTGATCGTGGGCAGAGCTGTCCCCACCGTGGAGCTCGTCGCACTTGTCTTCGGGCGTCCCTCAGCGTCGTAGGTCGTGATGCTGGTGCGCGTGGCTGTGCCAACCGTTTCGGTCGTTTTTTCCGGCTCGTCCCACATGTTGTACGTCGTGGTGGTGACGGGCAGGTTCGGTATGCCAGCCGTTTCGGGCTGTTTCGCGGGCAGCGTCTCACAGGGCAGGTTGGCCCATTCGGCGTGTCCTCCGCACGACGGGTATTCGGAGTTGGCTGCGGCGGTGTAGTAGATCGTCTTCGTGTCGTGGGCGCTGGCGGTTCCTTCGCTGGTGCCCTTGGGAGTCTTGGTTTCAGTGACTTCGCCGGTACTCGACTGGTACACGGTCGTACTGGTCAGTTTCAGCCCTTTCGGGTCGGTCGTGACCGAGGTTGGTTTGTGCAGCTTCCAGCCGAGGTTGGACTGACCCGAGTACGACGTGGTCGTTTCGCGAATGTCTTCTTCTTTGCCCGAGTACTCCGCCCCTTCGGTCGTCTTCGTCGGCAGTCCATAGGGGCCGCCTTCGGCCGGCGCACCTTCGTTGTAGCTGTAGGTGGTGTGGTGGCGCGCTTCGACGTGGGTGCCGTTCGGCAATTGGATCGTGTGCTTCGGCCCGACGGTGCTCAGCAGTTCGGTGCCTTCGCCGTTGTAGGTATTCTCGGTGTCGAGTTCTTTGGAGACTTCAGCGGATTTGCTACCTGCTTTGAGCGCGGCTTCCCGGCTGTCCGCCGACAGGGAGCGTTCAACGTCGTTTTGGCTGTCGTATTCGGTCGTCGTGATCGCACCGCCGGGGGTCGCGGCGTTGACCGCGCGGGAGCTCGCGTCCAGGTAGATGATCGTCGCGCGCTTGTAATCCTTGGCGGGCCAGGCCATCGGTTCATCCGGGGGGAAGATCGCCGTCGCTTCGGTGGGGTCGTCTTTCTGGCCCCACGCTTCCACTTCGGTTTTGCCCATCGCATACGGCGCACCCGTCCCGGATACCGGGACGTGGTACTCGACGGTCTCAACGGCGCTGGTGCCAGGGGTTGGCGGTTCGGGCGCCTTGATGGTCGGCGCTTCGGGGACCCACTTGGCAATCCTCGCAGTGCCCGTCACGGCCGCACTGACAACGTATACCGTTCCGTCGCCTGTACCAGACTTGCTGCTGACGGCGATAGCTTGCTGACCCGATCCCCAGCTCCACTCGAGCGGGTTTTCCCCGGTCTGCGAGGTTTGCTGCACTCGTTTGTTGCCCGCATCGGTCACGAGCACCGCGTTCTGCAATGCCGTAAACGATGTAGTTTTCGGCCCAAGAGCGATGCCTTCCGGTGTTAGGAACTGCCCTTCGCCGCTGCCTTCCGTTCCGAATTGCCCGATATAGCGCGTTTCGAATTCATTTGGTTCGAATATCTCCACGCGGTGGTTGCCCTTGTCGGTAACGAAGACCTGGTTGCCTTCGCCATAGCGGTTTCCCTCTTCACTGATCGCGACATCAGCGGGTTCTTTCAGCTTGCCATTGGTGCTGCCGACCCCGCCGAACGTGTAGCCCGTTCCAAGTTCTGCGCCTTCGGCGAGGACGACGGGACATTTCACCGTGCTGTTGGACAGCGCGATGCAAAGAGACACGGTCCCATCTGGTTCGGTCGTCCATAGTCTTCCGATCGCGATTCCAGCCGGCACGCCCGTGCTCGGCACGGCGTACTGCGAGACATATTTTCCGGTTTTCGCTTCGAAGATCTCGATCCGTTTGTTGCCCGCGTCAGAAACGTACACATACTTATCGTTTTCACTTAGCGCGATCCCGACGGGACGTTCGAACTGCCCGTTGCCAGAACCCGCGGTTCCCGCTTTGCAGCTACTGGTGCAGACCTCGAATTCCGCTTTACCGCCGGTGTCCACGTCCCACCCGAACGTCTTGACGAATTTGCCCGCCGACGAGAACTCCTCGACCCTCGAGTTGCCGGTGTCGGCCACCCACACGTTGCCTTCCGAACTGCTGGCGCTTTCCGCGGCAATCGCGGCCGCTTCTTTGACCTGTCCTTCGCTGCTGCCTTCTTTCCCAAACGACAGCGATTCTTTGAACGTGATGCCCGGCAACGGCCAGGTGGTCTGATTGCTGCTCTGCGCTGAGGTCGCGCCATCTGCATTGGATGCCGTGACCGTGACCGAGAACCAGCTGTGCTCTTCTGCGGTCGGCGTGAAGGTTTGGCTGGTCGCACCCTCGATCGGTGAGCAATCTCGTTTGTCTTCATCGCCACAGGTTTCCCACTGGTAGCTGTAGGTGAGCGGGCTGTTGCTCCACGTCCCGTTGGAGACGCTCATCGGCACGCCTACCCGCGGGTGCGTCGTAGACATCGCAGGCGCTACCGTGTTCACGGGGGCAACCCCATCTCCACTTGCCGTGGACGTGCCGGGTCGGGTGACCGACACGATCCGCGCGCGTGGATCTCCCGTCGCGGTGCCATAATCGAACAGCCACGGCTGCTGACCCGGCGGCGTCGCCGCCGTCACATGACCAGCCGCGTCATAGCCATATGTCGTCTCGAGCGCTGGGGATACGCGTGGGTCCCACTCGCCGCGCAACCTGCCTTCCCTGTCGTACACGTAGTCAGCCACCGCCGTGGTCTTCATTTTGCCTTCTTTGGGTTCCCACGCGGTGAACGTCACTTCCTTCAGGCGGCCTTCGTATTCGCCCCATTCGCCCGCGCCGTTTCCTGTCGCGGTCGTTTTGGTGTCGTAGACGAAGCCCAGTGCGCGGCAGCCCTTGGCCAGTTCTGCGGTGCACGAGACGCCGGTCGGCACCGGAGCCAGCAGCTCGGTAGGCTCGGTGATCCCGGCTGTCGTCTTGAACGCGTAGGTCACGACATTCGTCGCATCGGGGCCTTCGAGCGTCGCCGGCACATATGTGTTGCCGGTCCCACCGCTGGGCAGCTTGAATTTCGTGACCGTGCCGCTGGCATCCTTGAGCACGAATTCGCTGCCGACTTCGGTCAGCGTCAAACTTGCGCTCAACGGGGGCGAGGTGAATTCGCCTTTGCCCTTGCTCGTGAACACCGACTGCTGGCCTTCGCCCCCCGTCAGCACGACAGAGCCTTCGGCGCCCTTGGTCAGACTCTCCGAGCCTCCAACGCTCATGCTCCACTGCGGCCCGAGCGGGCCTTCGGCACCAGCCGTCAGATGGGAGGAGCTATAGCTGCGCTTGAGCGACAGGCCGCCGCCCGGGCCGCCAATCGCCACATCGGTCGCGTTCAGGTAGAACTCACCCGTCTCCGGGCTGACCGAGCCCGGTCCCAGCGCCACTGGCAGCGCCGGATGGCCGGTATCCTCGGTGTATTCTTCGCTTTTCGCGACGTCGCCGGCATAGGACGTCGCCACGACAGCGAATTTGTGCTGGCCAGCGGGGAATTCGCCCCCACTGACCGTCCATTCCCCGTTCGCGGTGCACGGCCCGGGAGAGCACGACCCCGACGGTTTGCCGACCGGCTGACCATCGACCGTCAACACCAGCGATTCGATGCCCGAGCTTTCGATCGAGGTCCCGTCTTTGGCGCTCGCTTTCAACGTGGTGGCCCCGTTGCCGAGTTCTTTTTTGGCCGGGAGCCCAGACAACGTGACGTCATACGGAGCCGAGTTGTCCACTTTTACTTTGACCTTGGCAGTGGCGGTTAGGCCGACCGAGTCTGTGGCCGTGTTTTCGATCGTGTCTTCGCCGTTGGGGTCGCCGCTCACGCCCCCCTGTTCCTGGCCGCCTTCCCTTCCTTCGTTCACGAGCGTCTCGGGACACTGCACGCCTTTGCACAACCACGGCGCTATAGCCGTCGTGATACCCACACCGGGATCGGTGGCCGTGACCCTCAGCCGGGCGGTAGGGCCGGCCCAGATGCCAGGGTAGGCGGCGTTCGGCGCGCCGTCTGGGAGTGTTTTGTCGGTTGTATCGAAGCTCACCGCGGGGCCCTTTTCCTGCAGGATCTCGACATCGGCAGTCGCGATGTAGGCGCCAAACGCGTCGCCGACGTTCGTCGCGGTCTGCTTGAACTCGGCGACGTTAGCGTCGTTCGATTTCACGCCTTCGCTCTCTTCCATCGCTCTCGTCTTGACTTTGCCGGTCGCGCAGCCCGCTTCGACGCATAGTTCCTTCGCAGTCTGTGCGTAGGCGTCCGGCATCACGACCGCCGCTTCCGTGAGGAATTCTTCTTCTTTGGCGCCATGGTGCCCGGACAAGATCGAGAGCGTCTCTTCGACGTTCGAGCCGGCGTTCCCCGCGCCTGTTTCTGAAATGAATCCGTAGATATGCGATTCGCCGTGGGTTTCGTAAGCAATGGCTCCCCACTGGCCCCGCTGATATTCGACGCTGGTCCGATCGAAGTCTTCGATGCTCGCACCACCGCCGACGAAGCTGAATGCGGCAGGGTTGTCCGTTTCGGCGGCCCAGTTGCTGGACACCTCTCCGAGTTCTTTGTCGGCGACAGTTGGGTCGACGATGATTGGATATTGATAGTCGCCGGACGCATGCGGGACGTCTACGGAGAGAGTGTCACCGGACACGCTCATCGACACCGGCACGATCGTGCCAGCGGCGTCGACCGCGCTGGGAGCTAGCACGACCGCCAGGACCGCGCCGCCAGCGAGCACCCGCACAGGACCCGACCCCTTCGCGCTCTGCACGAGGCGCGCACCAGCGGGCAGACCAACCTTGAAGTAGAGCCGCTGCGGGCTTTGTACGGACCGCAAAACCGTGTCGGCCTCGAGCCCGGCGGTGACAGGCTTGACGAGCGTGTCGGAATCAGTCTGCGTGTTGGCGTACAGCACGCTCGCACCATCGATCGCTCCTTCGGAGCCACCGAGCGCGGAGCCCGCCCGATCGACGGGCGTCAACGACACCCCGACGCCCGACAGCGTGACGCCGCTGCTGAGCCGCTTGGGGATTGATACCCCTACAAGCGGCGTCGCCGGCTGGAACGAATCGTCGCTCGCAACAAGGCTCAGATCGATCGGGACGCGGCGCCCGCCCGGGCCCTGAACGTCGATCGGCTCAAACGATTCTATGACGGCGTGGCGCCCACCGGCAAGCTCGACCCGCTCGGCGTTATCGCCGACGAACCCGGTGGCCTTCTGACCGGCGGGCAGCGCCGGCGGCCCGCCCCCGGGAAGCGCGACCGCGCGAGGAAACGCTTCGGCGGCGAGCTTGGCGGCCTGCGCGGCGTCCAAGCCCGCGAACCTGGTGCGCGACTGCTCGCGCGCCGCCACCGCTTCGGGGTTCGCCAACCTTGCCTGCTCCTGGGCCCGCAACTGTTGACCTTCGTCGAGCGACTGCACCCCTGGGACTACCAGGGAATCTCCAAGCGCCGTGGACGGCCCGCTTTCTTCGGCGGATGTAGAGCTCACAGGAAAAGCAGGGGACGAACTGTCCGCCAGCGCGAGCGCGCCGGAACTCACGAGCCCGGCCACACCGCACACCGACACGACCACCGTCAAACGTCTGGCGCGGTGTCGCATAAGCCTTGCGAGCCCCCGGCCCGAGCATCTCGCCGCGCGTCTCATCCGCCGCACCCCTCCTCGTATCGACCCCGCCGTCCCGAGTGCGGTGCATTCACCTCGGGACGCCCACACAGCCGGTCCTCGACCGCGCTATACAAGTACTCGTCCGCCCCCGCCCGGCGCCACGGCAATCTGCCTAGTCGGCACGCGCCTCACCAGGCACGTTGCTCAGTTGCGCGTCGGATGACCGCGCAGAAGTCCACATCTCTAACTTTTCACGCCAGCCGACTCGCCGAGCTCCTCCAGGTGCAACGCGACCTCCAGCTCGGCCTGGCACGCCGGCAGCAGACGGCCGAGGCTCTGCTCGGCCGCGCGCAGCCTGCTTTCGACCGTGCTGCGGGTCACCCCCAGCGCCGCCGCCGCCGACGAGACGCTGCGCCCCGCGGCAAGATAGGCACGCAGCGTCTCGCGCAACACCGCGCCGCTGTAGCGGGAATCCTCCAGCGGCGCGACGTACACGTCGATCAGCGCCCGGCCCAGCAGTTCGTCATTGAGCGCGCTCGCCAGCAGCGCCACGTCGGCATAACGGGTGAGAGCCCCCGCTCCCGACCCGCGCCGGCGCAGCGCGACGACCAGCGCCGCCCGTGCCTGCCGGTGGGTCAAACGCCACCCCTCCACTCCCCAAGCCCACTCACCGACAGCCACCACCGTGCCGTCGCCCGCCACCACGTCCGCGCTCGCCCGCTCGATCTCCACCTCCGCGACCCGCTCCCTGCCGCCGAGCCAGGCCCACACGCTCTCCCCGCCCTGCGCCACGCGCAAGAGCCGGCGGCCCGTGCTCACGGCCAGCCCTTGGACGGCCTGCGCCGCGGCGGCGCCTACGGCGATCACGCCGAGGTGCCAGCGATCCTCGAGCTCGTAGTCGAACCCCGCCAGCTCGACCGTGCCGCCCTCCAGCAGCCTCCTGACATGCTCCGACCGGCGCTGCTCGGGCGAGCGCCCGATGCGAGCAAGCTCGTCCCCATACTCGACCGTGACCCTCTCCAGCATCCCATCCAGCAGCGCGGCCTGCACGCGCAACGCGGCCCGCAGCACCTCCCGCTCGTCCGCCAAGCCGCTGCGATCGGCCTCGTCCATGATGAACTGCTCGAACAACGTGTGGCCGACCAGGTACCGGCGCAACACGGTGTCGAGGCTCACGCCGGCGCGGGCCGCGCGACGCGCCTGCTCACAGGCCACCGCCGGGACCGCCCCGGCCCAGTCGCCGCCCCGCTCGATTTGCTCCAACACGTGATCGACCGCCGCGACCACGGTCGCCCGCAGCCCCGCGACGTACCCCGCGTCATCGTCGCCGGCCCCGGCCAGCGCACCCGCGCGCACCCGCACGAAGATCTCCTGCACGAGCTCGCCTTGTCGCGCGCGCAACCGCCGGACGACCCCCGCTCGAGCAGCCGCGATCGAGCTCCCGCCCGGTGCGCCGGCGAGCGCCCGCGGATTCTCGGCGCGAGCGCCGGCGAGCAGCTCTCGCGCCAGCTCGTTGCCGCGCTCGATCTCGCGCGCAACCTGGGTCTCGGGCAGGAACGGTTCCACGATGATCCCCATCAACGGGCCCAGCAGCTCGAGCAAAGGCGCCCTGTCAGAGACCATCAGGCGCGTATTGATGATGCCCGTGACCGCCGCGCGCACGCCCTCTCGCACCAACGGCGATGCGTCCGTCGCGACCTGCACCTCGATCCCCTCGACGCACATCAGCCGCAACGCCTCGACCACGCGCTCGCGATGCTCACGCACGACCGCACCGCCCGCCATCGTCTCCACCAGGAACACCCGCGCCAGCGCCGGCTCAGAGTCGAAGAACTCGAGCATCGCCGCGAGCGCGGCGCGCATCCCATCGAGCCACCGGCCCTCGCGCGCAAATGCTCGCGCCACACGCGCCGCGAGCTGCGCCAGGACGCCGTCCAGGACCGCCTTCAGACACTCCTCCACGTCGGCGAACCGACTGTAGAACGCGCGGTGAGACACCCCCGCCCGTGCGATCACCAGCTCGACCGACGCGCCCGCCGCGCCATGCTCCGCGACGACGCCCACGGCCGCATCGAGCATGGGGTCTCCCAATCGCGAGGTCGGCCCGCCCCGTGCCACTGCCACAGTCTTGCATGGGGCTCGCCGCGTGCCTAGTTTTGTGAAACCAGCAGTAGGTCAGTACATTGTTTACTGTACTATCTGGTACAGTATTTAATATGCCAAGGGCCGACGAACTCAACCCCTTCGTCTACGACGACCCGCTTCCCCCCGGCGCTCTGATCGACCGCGACGAGGAGGCCCGGAGGCTGCTGTCGCTCGCGCAAGGTGGCCACAACACGAGGCTCTCCGCCCCCAGGCGCTACGGCAAGACGTCGATCATCCTGCGCCTGCTCGCCGAGGCCGACCGGGCCGGAATGCACACCGTCCACGTCGACTTCTACCGCTGCGTGACGCGCGGGGAGGCCGCTCGCCGGATCGAGGAGGCCTACCTGGCACGTCTCGCCGGGCCGCTGCGGCGGACCGTCTCGGCGCTCACCAGGTCGTGGCGCACAACGGTCAAGGCGCAGGCCGGCAGGATCGCGGTGCAGGCCGAGCACATCCGCGAGCTCGACAACCAGCGCCTGGCCGACCTGCTGGACCTGCCCAAGCGCATCTTCGCCAAGTCCGGCACCCGCACGCTCGTCGCGTTCGACGAGTTCCAGGACTTCCTGCGCATCGACGACGGGCTCGACGGCCTGTTGCGCAGCAAGATCCAGCTGCATCGCGAGCAGGCAAGCTACGTGTTCGCCGGCTCCGAGCCCGGGATGCTCGACGAGCTGTTCAACCGCAAGGGCCGCCCCCTGTTCGACCAGGCGCGGCCGATCCCGGTCGGCCCGCTCGACGACGGCGATCTGGCCGAGTACATCGGAGCGCGCTTCGACCAGAGCGGTCGTGACCCCGGAGCGGCGCTCGAGCTGCTGCTGGCGCTCGCGCGCGGGCACCCCCAGCGAGCGATGCTGCTCGCCCACCATCTGTGGGAGCACACCGACCGCGGACAGATCGCCGACGAGGAGACCTACCAGGCCGCGCTCGACGCCGTCGAGCGCGAGACCAGGGAGCGCTTCGAGCGAACCTGGCTGGACCTCGGCTCGGCGCCCGCCCAACGCCGCGTCCTGGCCGCGCTGGCCAACAGCCCCCAGAGCCTCTACAGCAAAACGACCCTGCTCGCGTTCGCCCTGGAGAAGAGCGCCGCCCAGCAAGCCACTAGAGCCCTGATCTACGACGGCGACGTGACACGCATCGACGGGCGCTTCGCGATCGTCGACCCGCTGCTCGAGCGCTGGCTCCAGCGCACCCAAAGCTGACCGACGCCCAGCTCGCCCGCAGGGCGGACCCGCGTCAGCGGCGCTCAATGCTCGGCCGCCTGCGCTTGCCGCAGCCTTCCACGGCCACCGCGACGGTCGGTTTCAGCCGGGCGCCGTTCTGCGCGGCGATCGCCGTGAGCATTCTCAGCGGCCGCTTCCCGCAGAGGCGCGCGCCGGCGACCAGGATCGAACGGTGGCCCTCGGGGAGGACCAGTTCCAGGCGGCGGATCGGGACGTCCGGGAGCGAGCGGAACGTCACCGACGTGACGTTCGCCTTGCTCACGAACAGCCCGCCGGTCAGGTCGACCCTGATGCCCGGCCCCTGCAGCACCAGCACGAGGTCGGGGAACGCCGCTTCTTCGCGTTCGGCGCGCGACTCGCCGGCGTGCGCGGCGCCCGCGGCGCTCTTGGCGACGAGGTAGACGGGGCCGGCGAGCGTGCCGGCCAGCACCGGGGTCCGCACGCTCGCCGCGCCGACCACCGACGCGGCCGGACAGGCCGCAGGGTTTGCGTCGAACACGCTTTGCCGACACGCCTGCTGGATCGTTTCGAGCCTCGCCGGCAGCCGCCGGGGAAGGTCCAGCTTCAGCGAGCGCAGGTTCGCCTGGCCCGCCGGACTGGCGATCGCCATGTGCAGGCTCGCGCCGTGCCCGCTGAATTCGCCGTTGGCACGGGTTACGGCCGTCAGCCGCGGCGCGAACTTCAAGGTCGCACAGTTCACCGCCTGGAACGGGCTTGACTCCGGCGCACTGGCGCCCTGGGCGCCGGTGACGGTCGCCGTCAGCGCAAGCGGCGCGCAGTTGGTCGGGTTCGAGAAGAAACCCGGCCGGTCGATGTCGACGTACACCGTCCGCAGCCGCAGCGGGATGCCGTCGATCAGCTGCGGCAGCCGGCCGGTCGCGATCGTCAACGCCAGGGTCGCCGGGTCGACCGAGACCGTCGCGCGGATGACCACGTTGCCCAGGTCGAACGGGCCCGTGCGCGCCGGCACCACGATCGCCAGGCCATATGGCGCCCCGTCGTAGGGCCCGGTGAGGTAGACGGTCCCGCCGAGGTACAGCGGGTCGCTGCCGGCGCCCGCCGCGACCGTGGCGCTCCCGAGCTGTGACGCCGCCGGGCATTCGCCCCGCCCCGCCTGCGCTTCCGGGCACGTCGGGACACCGCCGAGAGCGGGCAGCAGGCCGGGCGGCGTCGTGAGCGCGAACGCCGACACGTCCTGTTCTGAGTCCTGACGCGAGAGCACCAGCGTGAACGGGCTGGTCGCTCCGGCCTGGCTGCTGGTGGTGCCCGCCGTGAAGGCCGGCGCGAACGGAGCGCCGCCCGACGGGCACGCGGCGCCACCGGCGCCGGAGGCGATCGCGAACGAGCTGGACGGGGTCGCCGGCGGACCGGATTGCGGTGCCGACCAGGGCGTCAGCACGCTCGAGGTCGTGAACGTCCCGCAGCCTTCCGGGGTCACGAGCTTCGCCCGCGGACCGCCGGAGAAGCGCAGCTTCAGGTCGCTGAACGGCAGCTGGGGGTCTTCATCGAAGGTGCCCGTGACCTGCCCGGTGGCTTGGTCGAGGGCGATGTTCCCCGCGAGCTTGACCACGATCCCGCGCGCCGGGTCCTCGATCACGACATAGCCCGCGAGCAGCGAGCCGCCGGGGTGTCCAGGCGTGCCGAAGGGGTTTTCATACTGGGAGGCGAGATACACCGCGCCTTCGAGCGGACCTTCGAGCATCGGGGTTTCGACTTCGACGGTCCCCACCTTGGACGCTTCCGGGCACGTCGGCGCGGCCTCGGTGAAGTTCGTGAGGCCCCGGTTGGGCAGGACTTCGCCGTGCGGCCCGTCGGGGCCGAGCCAGCCGATCTGCGCCTCCGAGCACGCCTGCAGACCGCCCGCCGCCGACAGGTTGATAGCCAAGCCCGCGGGCAGGCTGACGACCGCGTCGCGCAGCGGCGGGGTGGCGAGGACTTCCGGGCGCTCTGACCCGGACTGGGGAACCCTCAGGTCGACGCTCAGCCCCGTCGGGCTGTCGGCGGCGCTCGTTTCTGGCTGCACGCTGAACCCGTCGGGGGCGAAGCGCAGGGCGTCACAGCCGGACACCGGCGGCGCTTCGCTCGTCAGCGACACCCAGCCGTGTGAGCCGGGTTCTTCGACGTTCGGGGTGCCGTCCGGGTTGAACGTGCCCGGCTGCTGCCACGAATCGACGTGCACCGTCGTCTTCAGGGATTCCCCGGAGCAGTCAGAGGGACTCGTGAGCATCGCGCTCGGCGTGGCGGTGAGCGGCTCCTCGCCTTCCAGTCGGGCGATTTCCTGCTGCTGGGCCGCCGGGTCCCCGTAGACGCTCGCCAGCAGGTCGGTCAGCGCGACCTGCGGCACTTCGCGCGCGATCGCGCGCAGCACATAGCCCGCCGGCGTCGGCGCGACGCCCGCGACGATCGCGTGCGTGCCGTGAAGCAGGTCGGCATAGCCGAACTCGGCTGCAACCCCGTGTTCGGGCACCATGTTATATACAGCAGCGTTCACCGCCGATAACCCATGGGGATCGCTCGAGATGTGACCCACCAAGGTGTCCAGAGGGCATGGCTCCGACAGCGACTGCAGCTGCCCAAACGTGCACTTGGCGGTCGCGGACGGATTGCCCACGATCCCCAACGGGAGATCGACCACGAGGTCCCGCAGCTGATCCACGCTCGCCGCCTCCAACGTGTTTTCCTCGGTGACGCCCATCCTGCTGTCGAGGTCGAGCCCCGCAGCAAGCCCATACGGATGAGAGCCGGCAGGGATAGCGCTGCGCCCGCCCGCGCCCTCCAGTTCGGAGAACAATCCACTCGGACCGAACGCCGGCGGGATCGCGCTGAGCACGTCCGCGACGCTCTCGTCCGCCACGGCGGCGCCGGCTTCGAGCACGCTGACGGAGCTCACTTCACCGCTGTCCGCGCCTTCTGTCACGGTCACGTAAACGTCCATCTGCAAACGCTGGTCCGGCCTCAGTGTCCCGACCTGCGGCGGAAATTCGCAGGTCACACGCGTCGGCAGCGCGCTGGTCTCACACAGCGAAGTCGGCTTGCCTTCCCGTTCTTCGGGGAACAGAGGCCAGCCGGCGCTGGTTTCCACGGGAAGCGTGGAGCGCAGACGATTTTCAGCCCAAAACAGAGCGACCGAACGCACGCTCAGCCCAGCCGGGAGCGTATCCGTGAGCGTGAGCGGGCCAGCGACCACGCTCGTGCCCGAGTTGGTGAGCGTCACCTGATAGCCGTCGCACGGCGGCACTCCCCCGTCGCCGCTCGCTGCCAGGCATTCCGCGTTGTCCGCCGCGGAGAAGTGAGAAGGGACCGCGAGGGCGCGTAGCGTCAAGCTCGGGGCGAGACTCGCGGCCGCCGATGCATCTGCGACGCTGACCGACGCCATCGTAGCCACGAGCGATACGAGGCAGGCTACCCACTTGGCGGGCATAGACGGATTGTACACGGGCACGAGCCCCGCACGCACCACCAAGCCAAAGGCGATGGGCTCGGCGCGCGCCGGCGCGAGCCCATCGCCTTCTCGATCACTTTTACCTATGCAGACGCTCTACGCGTCGATCGTCAGCGGCTTGCTCGACGCGAGTTTGATTTCCTGGCCCACTTCGAACGTGACGTTTTCCCACGCCGGGATGGCCATTTCCAGCTTCACTGTCTTGACTTCGCCTTTTTCGTTTTCGTAGCTGGAGACTTCCTGTTTGCCACTCACTGTTTTGATGACGAGATCGACTTTGCTGGTTTTTGTGTTGATCGGGGTCACCGGCACCACTACGCTGCCCCGAATCAGCGCGTATTCCACGCCTCCACAAGAAACTTCGACCTCGTTTAGTTTCAGGACGAGCCCCACGCGTTTCGTCGCTTTGCTGATGTAGTCGAGCGCAGCGGCCCCGGAGACGACCACGTGCCCTTCTGCCGCACCGGCACTGTGACACGTGGACGAGGCTTCAGTGCGACAGCCTTCCAGTTCCAGCGTCAGCGAGGCCGCTTTCGCGCCGGTGACTTCTCCTTTGAACTTGGCGCCAGTACAACCAAATGCTCTTACGCCCGTTTCATTCTTGAACGAGGATTCCGCACTTGAAAGCGAGCCTTCAAGCGTCGCCGGTAGTTTTTCGCCGGTGCCCGGCACGAATTCCGGTAGCGCGGCGGAGGCCGACGCGGAGCCGAGCGCCCCCAATGCGAACACCGCCACGAGCGCGGCCAACATCGTTCTGCCTGTCTGTTTCATCAGGTACAACTCCTTCGTGTCGTCCGTCGCCGGGGTGCTGTTGCTCTCGTCTCTCCCGAGCGCCGGCGATTGCCTGGTCAGACAATCAATAACATCCGCTATCGCACTCGTGCCAGGGGCAATCTGACTAGAGCAACCCTCGCGATGTGCGCAGTTTGCTACGCAATTTCGCCCTGTGATGGCCTGTGTTCGTCTGTCGGTAACGTCGTTAGCAATCCGACCTGTGGCGAGCCCAGCTTCGAGTTCAGCTCGTCGAGCTCGAGCGCCACCTCCAGCTCGGGGGGGCATGGATGCAGCGTTCGGTTCAGCCGTTCTTCGATCGTGCGCAAGCGATTTTCGATCGTCTTGCGGGCCACGCCGAGGGCGGCCGAGGCAGAGGACACGCTACGCTCCGCCTCCAGATAGGCACGCAACGTTTGGCGCAGCACGCGACCGCCGTTGCGCGAGCGGTCCAGCGGCCTGACGAAGACTTGCATCAGCGCTTGCGCCAATGCTTCGTCCTTGAGCGCGGCGGCGAGCAGCGCGACGTCGGCGTATCTGGTGAGTGCTCGCGGTCGCCGCAGCGCGACCGCGAGCGCCGCCTGCGCCTGCTGGTGGGTCAAGCGCCACCCGTGCAGGCCGGGCGCGACCTCGCCGAGGGCCAGCATCGTGTCTTCGGGCGGGACAGCGCCGGTGAAAACCCGCTCGAGGTTGGCGAACGCGAAGTGCTCGTTGGCCCCGAGCCAGGCCCACACGGTGCTCTCGCCCTGCAGGACACTCAAGGCCTGGCGATCGACTGCTGCCGCCAGCTTGCCGACGAGATGCTCAGCGCCCCTACCGACGGCGATCACGCCGAGATGCCATCCGGCAAGGTCGTAGCCCATCAGCTGAGATTGCTCGAGCGTGGCGCCCGTGAGCAGCTTGTGCACCCGCTCACGGCGGCGGCGCTCGGGCGAGTGCTTCGTCGTCTCGAGCTCCTCGGAGTACTCGGATGTAACCGTTTGCAGCACATGATCGAGCACGGACGCCTGAGCGCGGAGCGCCTCGCGCAGCGCCTCGCGCTCCCCGGGAAGCTCGCCACGGCTGCCCTCCTCCAAGACGAACTCCGCCAGCACCGCGCTACCCACGACGTACCTGCGCAGGACCGTATCCAGGGGGACGCTCAAACGGGCGGCGCGCCGCGCCTGCTCGGCCAGGCTCGCCGGGACGGGCCCCGGATCGCCGTGCCCGCACTCGATCCCACACAGGCCATACTCGATCGCGGCCGCTACGGCCCCTCGCAAGCCCGCACGGTACTGCGCGTCCTCGTCACCCGTGCGATCGAACCCCGCGCCGCGAACCCGTGCGAGGACCGCATCGGCGAGCTCCTCTATGCGAGCGCGCAACCGCTGCGCCACCGCCGCACGAGCGTCCGTGGCAAGCCCGGCCATCGCGCCTTCACTCGACCTCACCCCTTCGCGCGTCGGCCCGTCTTGCCCGCTTTAGCTGGCCCGTATCTTCCTCTGGCAGCCTTTTCGCAAGCTCGCCGCTTGCTGCGTTGCCTGTCCTTTCTGCATTGCTTCAGGGCTTTGCCGAGCTTTTCGGCTCTGATCTGGGCGGCCGTCTTCGGTCGCGGCGCGGGCCCTGTGGCTGGTGTGAGGTTGCCCGAGATGCCCACCAGGCTGGTGCTACCGGGCAGCGCGAACGCCGGCGAAGCGCCGGGGGCGCCCTGGCAGCCTTCCCCGCTGCACGTCGCCGGGGCAGGCTTGGGGGCGATGCACGGTTCCGCTTCGCTACACACATGCGCGTCGTAGTAGTCGCGGAGCGTGTCCGTGTCTTCGGGCACGAGCTGATCGAAGGTCGAAAACACCACATCAGCACTAGACACACCCACACCAACCAGTTCCGTCGGAGCCCTGCTTTCGCTTTCTGCCACGACCGGCGATGGTGTCGTGTCCGCACCGTCAGAAATCAAATACACCTGTCCACGCTCATACTCATAGATGTTCTCAGCCAACCTACCTTCGCCGATCGACACGTCAGCAAGCGCACCCGGCACCAGCGCAACCGGACTTTCAAAAAACACTAATTCCCCATTTTCCGATAGTGACGGGCTGCGTGTGCCTGAGACGATGCCGTCATTCGAACCGCCGCGTCGCGCGGGTAGGATGTAGGCATTGCCTGTCCCATCATTACCGTTGTCGTCAAAGCCGTTCTCACCGACAGAGACCCGTTTCAAAGAACCGGTCCCGGCATCGTACTCAAACACCTGTGCCGCGACTTCCCCTTCCGGCCGTGTGTCATCAGCTGTCAATGCCCGATCATCTGTAAACAGAAAGAACTCACCGTCGGCCGTAACATTCGAGATCATGTTGTTCTGAAACTGCCACTGCCGTTCTTGATTGTCTGATGCAGCCAGACGCGTGATGAAGTGGACACGCTTATCCTCGTAGACATACAGATTATCTGATTCGTTTTCCGCAACTTCGTGTTCCTGGTTTTCTTCGCCACCAGTCAACACACCCTTGGCCACAAAATACACGTGCGATCCATCCGCGGATACCGCCATTACACCCTGGACTCTCGGGCCACCCAATTCCTTAGCACCTTCCGACACGTCTACCAATTCACGTGCACCAGGATCCGGTGCTTCTTGAGGCGAGCCGCACGGTTCCGCACATATGGACATGTACAAATTACAGCCACCCGCCTCTGAATTGCCATTACAACCTTCTCCGGCAGGGTTCCCTTCTGACTCGCTCGCACCATTAGTAAGCTGCTGAGTGTCCGTAAAGAACACCCGCGAACCATCACTAGATGCCCCTTCGAAATTTGGTTCACGGAAATCTGCTTCCGTCGTCGTGTCGGCGATGCATTCACTTGTCGTGCACCCGGTTGTCGCTGGCCCCGAGATCAGAACGGTGTGCGCTTCTGGCGATTCACCATCGATCCGTGCATATAGTCCCGTGATCGGCGGCGCCGTGTCTTTTTCGGGGCATCTTCCATTGGCGTGTCCTGCCGCCAAAAAGTACACAACGTGACCATTTTCCGAGAGCGCCTCGCCACGCGTGGGGCTTTCCAGGCCGCCGAGCACGGTGCTGCATTCACTGACCAGACCGTGGCTGCCCTCGCCGCCTTGAACGCCGACGAGGTCCGGCGCGACGTTCTCTTCACCGGCAAACTCGTAGAGGCCGGACTGCTGGCTCTTGTCGAATTCCCAAAGCCTATTCTCCGTTTCGTAAACGACATGGCGGAGATCACCTGTCGCGAACACACCTGACGGAGTGATGTCGGATGCGTTGGCCTGTTCCGTGCCGTTGCCGGGTTTGGGTTCACCGAGTGGCCCGATCGCGAAAAAATGCCCGTCCGGTTCACGACCATAAAAATCATCAGGCCCTTCCGGGTACGCTGGCGCGCTGAACAGAGCCGTCCCCGTGTTCGGGTCGACAGCCCAGTAGCTATCCGTTTCGAATTCATCGATGGGCGGTGCCAGTGGTTCCGTGACCCATCCCTGGCTAGTGCGGGTGAACTCATACGGCTCGCCCTCCGTCAGCCGGTAGGCCACACACGACTTCGGCCCCGAAAAACACTGATCACTCGGCGCAATCACTTTCGTCCCATCGGTAGCGACAATCGGAGGGTTATGGCGCGAGAACAGGCCGCCCAACAGTGCCCCGTTCTTATTCGGCGGGCTGACCAGCTCGTACGCGCGACAGTCCGGGAGACGGGTGGAGCCCGTTTCGACCCGGACTTTTTCCTCCTGCTGGCGAAACGGTTCCTTCAACCCAGCGCAAGAAGCTTCGGCGGCCCGGGCAGAGGTCGGAAGGGCCACGCACAGGAGCAGCGCCGCGAGCAACGCGGATATTGAAGCCACTCCGACAAGCTGGCGCGGTCGAACTCGACCCTGGCGCACTCCCGTCCCAGGGCCGGCGGCGTGTGCAGTCAGGCTCATGATCGTCACCGCTTCCGTTTCCTGGCCGGCCCGTACTTCTTGCGTGCGGCCGCTTCACAGGCGCTGCGCTTCTTGCCTTTCTTCGCGTGGCACGCTCTCAGCGCTTTGGAGAGCTTCTGGGCCTTGGTCAGCGGCCCGGAGGCGCGTGGGCTCGGGATGCCCTTGTCTTCCTGCGCTTCGCGCGCGTCGAGCTGGGCGATCGATTCGTAGGACAGGAGCGGGAGCGATGCCGGGGGCGTCGGCGCGGGTGGCGTCGTTTCTTCGCCGGGTGGCGCGACCGGTGGCGCGGGCGTGGCCAGCGGGGAGGTCGTGAACGTCTCGTTGGGGCCGGTCACGGGACCGCCCTGTTCGTTGCTCGCGACGATCGTGTAGTCGTAGGTTTCGCCGGGCCGCAGTTCTTCGGCGGAGGCGTAGACGGAGGACTGGAGGGGCCCGCCGGGGTTGACGGCGCCTTCCGGGGTGCTCATGCCCCGTGCGTAGGGTTCGGGCGATCCCGGCTCGTACGCGCCAGCGGGCACGTAGATGAAGTGGTAAGTGGTGAGCAGCCCGGCGGGACTGATCGCGCCGGCGAGCTCTGCGCTCGAGCTCGTGACGCTCTGGGCTTCTGTGGTCGTGACGCGGGGCGCGCCGAGCGCGGCGAAGTGCGAGACCGCGCCCGTCACCGGGCGGCCTTCGGCCGTGCTCGTTTCGTTTTCCGCGACGATGCGGTAGTAGTAGGCTTCACCCGATTGCAGGCCGCTCAGCTGTGTGCTCACGGCCTGGGCACCGTAGCCTTCGAGCGTCCCGGCTCCGACCGTGGTCGCGTCGGTCATGGCTTCGTTGGTCGCGTATTCGAAGGCGTAGGACGTCTTCTCGTTGTTCGGGTTGATCTGTGCTTCGAGCGTCGCTTCACTGGCTGTCACCCCAGACACGCTCTGACCAACGACGCTCAATGGCGCGGGCAAGGTCTCGAAATGAACCGGCGGGCCTTCGTCCGAGCCGGAGGCGTTGCGAGTGACCAGACAGACCGTGTACTCGGCGTCCGGCTGTAGCGCCCCGGCGCCTTCGCTCGCGGTGACTTCCGTGCCCGGGCCCGTGCCGGCTTCCCGTGCCGGGGTGCTGCTTTCTCCGGCGCATCCGGCGCTGCCGAGCTTGTAGTCGAACTGGTAGTCGGTGGTCTGCTCGGGATTCAGCGGAGCCAGATGGCCGCGGAACTGCGCGAAGGTCGCTGTGATCGAGCTGACTTCGACAGTGGACGGCGTGGGGACGGTCGTAAACGACTGCACGGGCGCTTCCGCGGGTGTCGGTTCTTTGCGGCTCTGTGCGTTTTCGGCGACGACGCGGTAGTAGTAGGTTTCGCCGGCGTTCAGAGCGCTCAGTGTGACGGCTGCCGGCTTTTCGGGGTAGCCCGAGAGGGCTGCCGCGCCCGGCACTTTGACGATCGTGCCTTCGAGCTTGCCGGCGGTTTCCTTCGTCGAGTATTCGAAGGTGTAGTTCGTTTCCTCGTTGTCCGGGTTGATCTGCGCCTGGAGCGTCGCTTCGCTCGATTTGACTTCGGAGGCAGTCTCGCCGGCGATCACGGGGGGCGCCGGCAGCGTTTCGAAGATCTTCGACGGGCTCGGCGCAGACGCTTCGCCCGCTTCGTTGTGGGCGAGCAGGCAGACCGCGTATTGCGCGTGCGGCTGGAGACCGCTGGCTTCGGCTTGCGCGGTTTCCGCCCTTGCGCCGGCTGCGGTCCCGCGCACCGAGCCTTCGCCTTTGCAGCCCGCCCCGCCGGCGATGGCTTTGTAGAGGAATTCGTAGCTGCCCGCGTTGCCCGCCGCTTTAGGGTTCAGCACACCTTCGAGCGTCAGGCTCGTGGCCGTCGCTTGCGCGAGTTCCACTTTTTCCGGTGTTTCGGGGGGCAGCGCGGTCGTGAACGTCACGGCAGGACCGACCGCTTCTTCGCCGGCGGTGCCGTTGCGGGCGAGGAGGCAGACGGTGTATTCGGTGTTCGCTTTCAGCCCCGTCACCGTTTCCAGGACCTCTTCGTGCGCCGCACCGACGCTGATCGCCGGGGACGCGGGCGCCCTGCTTTCGCCCTTGCATTCCGTTTTCGACTTCCTGTAGAGGAATTCGTAGGTCCCGGGCCTGCTCGGGCCCAGCGGATCGAGCACGCCCTGAAATGCCGCGGTGGTCGCGTGCACGGGCGCTTGCACCGCGACTTCGGGGGCCTGGGGCGGCAGCGTGAAGGTCACGGGCGCGCTCAGCGCTTCTTCGTGGGTGGCGCTGCTTTCGACGCGCAGGCAGACGGTGTACTGGGCGCCGGATTCGAGGCCGGTGAGCGTTTCGAGGACTTCCTGTCCCTGCACTTCCAGGGCCAGGCCCTGCGCCGATTGGCTTTCGCCCCTGCATTCCGTTGCGGACTTCCTGTACAGGAGTTCGTAGACCCCCGCTTCACCCGGGGCGCCGGGGCTGAGCACGCCACGCAGGCTTGCTTGCGTGGCACTGCGGGAGCTCAGTTCGAGCTGCGGGGTTTCCGGCGCCGCCGCCAATGCCGGGGCGACGACCGCGAACACGCACGTCACGCAGACGCCGAGAAGCAGCGCGGACGCGCCTCTGGTGTGGCGGACTCGAGGTCGGGACCGACGGTCCCGACCGTCCAGCAGGCTCAGCCGACAGCGCATCTCACTCACCCTTCCGGTTTGACTTGGACGCCTTGGTGGCGTGTTTGGCCGCCTTTGCCTTGTGCGCTTTCGGGCAGCCGAGGATCGCGATCTTCGTGGTCTGTTTGATGACGGCGCCGTTCTGTGCGGTGATCGAGGTCGGCATGTTCAGCGTCTGCCCGCAGAGGTTGAAGTAGTCCTTTTCGGGGATGTCGGTCGCGAGGATGTGGTTCTTGCCGGTGGGGAGCTTCAGCTCGAAGCTCGTGACCGGCGCGTCGGGGATCGTGGTGAAGGTGTTGCTCGTGATCCCGTGTTTGATGTCCGTGGTGCCCGTCAGGACGAGCGTGATGCCTTCGCCCTGCAGCACGATCTCGAGGCTCGGGAAGGCTTCGCCGGCGTGGCTGACGATGTACGCGGGACCGCTCAACGGCGCGTTCAGGAGCGGCGTCGCAGCGGTCGCGGTGCCGACGACCGAGCTCGCCGGGCAGCTCGCCGGGTTCGCCGCGAAGGTCGCCGCCAGGCACGCCTTCTGTAGCGTCGGCAGGTATGAGGGCAGCTGCTTGGGCAGGTCGACCTTGACCGATTTGATGTTCGCGTAGCTGCCGGCCGGCCCGGTCGGGTAGGCGACCTTCACATCGAGCGAGGCGCCGCCCGCTTTGCTGGCCTTGCCCATCGTCGATGCCGAGAACACCGGCGCGAATTTCATGCTCGCGCAGCCGCTCGGCTCGTAGGCGGAGGCGAGTTGGGCCGTGCCGCCGTGTGTGCCAGAAAGCGTGGCGCCTACGCTGGAGGGCGAGCAGTCGGTCGCGTTCAGCGTGAACCCATCGTTCGTGCCGACGGTGACGTTGACGGTTTTCAGACGTATCGGCACCCCGTCGATGCTCTGCGGCAGCGGGTCGGCCGTGACGGTCACGGCAGCCGTCGTCGAGTTGACCGAGATCGCGGCGCGCTCGACGATGTTGCCGAGGTGGTAGGGGCCCGCGTTCGCCGGCACGACCACCGAGAGCCCGAACGGCGCGCCACGATATGGGCCGGTGAGATACACCGGCCCGGACTGGTAGAGCGGCGCGGTGCCCGAGCCGGCCACGCCCGTGGCCATCCCGATCTGCGAGGCCGCGGAGCACGTCCCGGCGTTCGCCTGCGCTTCCGCGCACCGCGGGACGCCGGCGACCTTCGCGAGCAGCCCGGGCGGCAGGTCGACCGTCACGCCGGAGAGGTCCTGTTCGCCGTCCTGCCGGCCGAACGTGGTCGTGAAAGCGCTGTACGCGCCGGCCTGCGGGTTGGTGGTGCCGGCGGTGAAACTCGGTGCGAACCCGTCGGCACAAGCGCCGGAGATTTCGAAGGACGGTCGCGCGAGCGCGGCGGGGCCCGACTGGGGCGCCGACCACGGTTCGAGGCTCGCGTCGGTCGTGAAGGTGCCGCAGGACTGCGGGTTGGCCAGCGGCGCGCGCTGGCCGCCGTCGAAGCGCAGCTTCAGTTCGCCGACGGGGAACTGGGGCGTTTCGACGAAGCTCGTGCGGATCTGCCCGGGCGCGAGGCCGTGCGAGCGGCTGTATTCGCCGTCGCCGCCGACTTCGACCTTGCCGCGCAGCTTGACGTGCACCCCGCGTTCGTCGCTGCCGACTTCGAGGTAGATCGCGAACACCTTGCCTTCTTCGGCGAGCGCTTCGCTGCATTGTTCCTGGCCCGCGCCGCCGCACGTGGGCTGCGCGACGAACACGCTGCCGGTGAGGCGTTCTTCGAGCAGCGGCGTGCTCGCTTCGATCGTCCCGACTTTCGAGCCGGCAGGGCAGGCGCCGCGGGCGGGGCTCGAGAGGTCGATCCCTTCCGTCCCCGATTCCTGACAGCCTGCGAGCCCGTTCGCGGCGGACGGGGAGATCGAGACGCCCGCGGGCAGCGTCACGACGGCGGTCTTCAACGGCGGCGTCGCGAGCGTCCCCGGCTTCTCTGACTGCGGCAGCGTCAGCACCGCTTCGTAGCCCGCCGGTTCGTCCGCGCCGCGGTGTTCGGATTCGGGTGCGAGCGCGAGCGAGGGGTCGAAGTGGAGCTTGTCGCAGCCCGTGACCGCGGGCCATTCGACCGTCTTGGAGGCCCAGCCGGGGCCTTCGACGTCGGGGCTGCCGTCGGCTTCGAAGGCCCCCGGGTGCTGCCAGGAGTCCGTGTAGACGGTCGTCTTCAGAGGTGTCCCAGAACAGTCGGCCGGGTTCGTGAACAGGCTCGTCGGCGTGGTGGGAGCGACGGTTTTGCCTTCCAGCTTCTCCGCTTCTTCCTGCCGGGCGGGCGGGTTACCGTAGAAACTCGTGATGATGCTCGCCAGCGCGGTCTGCGGCACTTCGTGCGCGACCACCTGGACGACGTACCCGGACGGGGTCGGCACCACACCCGCGTCGATCACGTGCGTGTTGTGCAGCAGATCTCTGACGCCGAACTGGGCGGCGGCACCGTATTCGGGAATCATGCTATAGACACCGGATTGCGTTCCGATTAACCCGTGCGGCTCGGTCGAAAGAAACCCGACGGCCGTGCCTATCGGACACGGTTCCGAAAGAGACTGCAACTGGCCGAACGTGCACTTCGGGGTGGCGACGGCGCTCCCGACAAACCCCAGCGGCAGATCCACCACCACATCCCTTGGCTGATCGACGGCCGTGACCTCCAGTTTGTTTTCGGTCGTCACCTGCATCGCCGAGTCGAAGTCGATCCTTGTCGCAAGCCCAAACGGATGATCGCCAGCCTGCGTGTCTCCAGCTCCGCCCGCACCCTGAATTTCCGAGACGAACTCATTAACGCCGAACGGCGGCGAAGTAGAGTCGATCACAGCTTCCTCGGATTCCGAGGCGACCTCCACGCCTCCTTCGGACACGGTCACCTGGTTTTCGCCTGCGACTGCGCCTTCGTCTACGGTCACATACACGTCCATCTGCAAACGCTGATCGGGGTGCAGCACTCCCACTTCCGGTGGGAATTCACACGACACTCGCACTGGGGCGCTTTTGGTCACACACAGCGATGTGGGTTCCCCTTCCCTGTTTACCGGGAACAGTTCCCATCCCGCGCTCGTGCCGACCGGCAGTTTCACTTTCAGGCCGTTTTCCGACCAAAACAGGTCGACGCCGACGACGCTCATGCCCGCCGGCAGCGTGTCGGTCGCGACGATCGACGCGGCCGTGGGAACGGAGCTCGAATTCGTGATCGCCACCTGATAGCTATCGCACGAGGGCACCGTTTGCGGCAACCCGCCCGTACCTTCATTCAAGCATTCCCCGTCGTCGCCGGAGGAAAAATGTGTCGGCAGCGCGAGGGTGTGGAGCGCCAGGTGCGGCGAGGCGGTCGCGGCCGAGGCCGAGGCCGAGGCGATCCCGAGAGCCACGGCGGCAACGAGCAGCGCGACGATACGGGCGCGCAACACCGCGAAGGAGGTCCTCTTGATGGTCATCGGCTCGCCTTCCGGTCGTCGCGGACATTTCTCGCTGACTTTGCCATCCCAAACCGCTTTCTAGCCTGTCTTTCGCAGCTTTGCCGCCTGCTGCGCCGCCTGTCCTTCCTGCATTGCTTCAGGGCCTTGCTGAGCTTTTCGGCTCTGATCTGGGCGGCCGTCTTCGGTCGCGGCGCGGGCCCTGTGGCTGGTGTGAGGTTGCCCGACGTGCTCGCCAGGCTGGCGCTGCCGGGCAGCGCAAACGCCGGCGGAGCGCCGGGGGCGCCCTGGCAGGCTTCCCCGCTGCACGTCGCCGGGGCAGGCTTGGGGGCGATGCACGGTTCCGCTTCGCTGCACACATGCGCGTCGTAATAGTCGCGGAGCGTGTCCGTGTCTTCCGGCACGAGCTGATCGAAGGTCGAGAAGATCACGTTCGCGCCAGACGCACCCACACCCAACAATTCCGTCGGCGAGCTACTTTCGCCTTCCGCTACAAACGACGACGGAGTCGTATCGTGTCCGTCCGAGATCAAATACACCTGGCCACGCTCATACTCATACACATTCTCAGCAAATTTACCGCTACCAATCGAGACATCTCCCAATGCTCCCGGCGCAAGCGCGATCGGGCTTTCAAAAAACACTAATTCACCATTAGCCGACACGGACGGATCCCGACCCACCGGAAGAAGTCCGTCGAGCGTTCCCCCGCGATTCGAAGACTCAATGAACGCATTTCCGGTTTCGTCATTCCCGTTGTCGTTATAGCCGTTCTCGCCGATCGAGATCCGCTTCAATGAGTCGGTGCCTGCGTCATACTCGAACACCTGCGCCGCAGCTTCCCCTTCCGGCCGCGTGTCATCAGCGGTCAACGCTCGATCGTCAGTAAACACCAAGAATTCGCCATCGGGTGTCACATTAGCCAACATGTTGTCCTTGAACACCCACTGACGTTCCTGGTTGTCTGAGGCAGACAACTGTGTGACGAACCTCACGCGCCCATCGGCCCACACATAGAGATTATCCGCTTCGCTTTCTGCCATCTCGTGTTCCTGATTCTCTTCCCCTCCAGTCAACACGCCCTTCGCCACAAAATATACATGCGAACCATCCGCGGACACCGCCATCACACCCTGCACCCTCGGCCCACCAGACCCCTTCGCCCCTTCAGACACATCAATAAGTTCACGGCCAGTTGGATTAGGCGCTTCCCCAGGCGAACCACACGGCTCCGCACACACCGACACGTACAAATTGCAACCACCAGGACCTTCAACCGTGTTACACCCGTTGCCAGATTCGCCATCCGACTCACTCGCACCGTTTGTGAGCTGCTGAGCATCCGTGAAGAACACTCGTGATCCATCACTCGCCGCACCTTCGAACGTGGCTTCGCGAAAGCGTGCTTCAGTCGTGGTGTTTTCGACGCATTCAGCAATTTCACAACCTTTCGAGGTGGGGGCTGAAATCAACACCGTGTGCGCATCTGCTAATTCCCCATCAACTCGCATATACAGACTGGTGACCTCGGGAGCATGCAGAGGCGCAGGACAGGCGCCAGCGGGGGCACTGAACGCCGTGAAATACACCATGTGCCCATCTTCGGACACCGCCTCACCGCGAGTCGCGGTCGAGTTCGAGCCAAGTACCGTGTGACATGTGCTGATCAGTTCGTCGCTTCCCTCTGGACCTTGAACACCCACTAGCAATGGTACTTGATTGCCAGAGCCGGCATACTCATACACTGATACATGTTCGCTCTGGTCGAAGGACCACAGAGAGCCTTCGGTTTCGTAAACCACATGGCTGAGATCATTCGTCGAAAATACGCCCACCGGAGCAATATCCGACGCATTTGCCTGGAGCTTGCCGTTGCCTGGTTTGGGTTCGCCGAGTGGCCCGATCGCGAAGATGTGCCCGCCGGGTTCACGGCCGTAGAAGTCATCGGGCCCTCCCGGGTAGGCGGGGGAGCTGAACACCGACATGCCCGTGTTCGGGTTCACGCTCCACGGGCTGCTCGTTTCAAATTCTTCAGCGGAGGGCGCGAGCGGTTCAGTCACCCATCCCTGGTTGGTGCGTGAGAGCTTATACGGCTGGCCCTGGGTCAGCCGATAGGCCACACACGACTTCGGTCCGGCAAAACACTGATCGCTCGGCGTGATCACAGCCGTTCCTTCCGTGGAGACGATCGGGCTGGGGTGGCGTGCGAATAGTCCGCCTAGGAGGGCGCCGTTCTTGTTCGCAGGGCTGACCAGCTCATACGCGCGACAGTCCGACAGACGGGTAGAGCCCGTTTCGACCCGGACTTTTTCCTCCTGCGCGCGAAACGGTTCTTTCAGCCCAGCGCAAGAAGCTTCAGAGCCCATAGCGGGGCTGGCAGTGAAGGCCAAGACAGGGGCGGTGAAGGCGAGCGCCACCAGGATCAGCGCTCCGCTGACCCTGGTCTTTGACGGCGAGAACCGCGGGCACCGCGTCGCCATCGACGGAGCCGCCACAGATGTCGCTGATGATGTCGCGCTCCCCGACGCCCAGCTCACTACACGCCTCATAGCTCTCGATCCCTCTCCTGTTCGTCGGGCGACCCCTGCGTCGCAGACACCCCCATGCCTGCGTGACCGAGTCTAGGGGGAAACACCGGGCAAACACGCTGGAAACCGGACGAATTAGGCCCAGTGAAATAATCACTGCGCATCCAACGCACCCGGGCGTGTCTCATGTGGCTCCCACCTCGCTCCTCCTCCGCGGCCGTAGCCGTCCCCTACTGCTTGATCCTGTGACAGTCCGGTGCGATCTTCTCGGGGGTGCGGCCCGCTGCCTAGTTTTGTGAAACTAACGGCGAGGGCATGCGACGGTCGCGGCGGCGGACGCCGCGCTGTGGTCGTTGAAGGCGAAGTCGGCGGTGAACGGGAAGCCGCCCGCGGGACAGCGAGCGGGCAGCGTCGCGCCCTTGGGCCAGATGCGCGCCCGGCCGCGGTAGTAGCGGAGCTCGCGCGTCCCCAGGGTGGAGCTCATCGCGACGATCGCCGCGTCGGGCTGTTCGGGGAGGGTCGGGATCAGGGGGATCGAGGCTTCGATCGTCTGGCCCGCGGCGCCCGGGACTATCACCCCGGGGAAGACGAGCTGCGTGGCGATCGGCAGGCGACCGACCGCGTGGAACAGCAGGGTCGTGCGGCCGTCCTGGCGCGCGCCGTTGAAGACCGTGAGCGCAGCGATCTCCGGCCGGATCACGTTGCCGAGGGGAACCTCCACGCTGACGCTGCCGGTGCCGACCTCGGCGTCGCGCGAGCAGCCCTGGGGACCGCGCGCGAGCTGGGCCGCACGGCACGTGGCAAGGCCGGCGGTGTCGACCCCCATGCCGGGGGGAAGCCGCACGTCGAGGGTCGTCAGCGCGGGCGGCAGGGGCGATCCGGGCGCCGCCAGGATGAAGTCGAAGAACATCGTCGTGCTCGCGCCCAGGCGCTCGGGGCTCAGGCCAACGTGGAGAGTGGCGCTCGTCGCGGCAGAAGCGGGCGCCGCGGTGCCGGAGGCCAAGGCGCCACCGAGACAGCTGGAGCAGATCGCGGCGGCGCCGAGGAGCAAGCGCATCCGGGCGCTCATCACAGCCGCAGGCGACCCGCGACGCGGACGCTCATCGCGTAGGTGCTGCGGCTGATCGTCCCCTGGAAGCTCGCCGTGCCCGAGGCGTGTACGTAGCTGCCGGTGCCGCTGTCGAGCGTGATCGTGCCGCTGAAGTACGCGAACTTCTGGGTCGCCGTGTGGATGTGCGCACTCGCGAGCCCCACGATCGAGCCACCGGGCGGGTAGGCGGAGTAGTGGGCGCTCACGAGCGTCCCCGACAGCGTGAGCTGGATGTAGACGCTGCAGTCGAACGTGCCCGAGCCGCGGCCGTGCTCGTCGATCGTGGCACCCTTGCTGTGTTCCAAAGACAGCGAGCCGTACTCGTTGACGTTCGTCAGCGGCGGTCCCGCGCCGGCCGCGGCCGGCGCCGCCAAGGCCAACAGCAGCACTAGACATGCAGACACCCAGCGTCCCACGATGCGCGCGAGTCTAGATCGGGACATCTCGGACAACACGATAGGCCGGGCGGGAATTAGTGCAGATGAAACCTGGACGCCGAGCGCAGATGACCGTTAGCAGCCGGTAAAGGTGCCGCACTTAGTGCTACATTCCAGGAATGCCGACGAAGAAGCGGCGCTACACCATCACCAGTGACGAGAAGGTCGAGGTCGCACTCCGGCGGACTCGGCGCAGCTTCCCGCCTGGAACCTCAGACTCAAAGATCCTCGCGGCGCTCGTCAGCAGGGGCGAGGAGGCGCTCGCGCAGGCAAGCCAAGCGGAAGAAGATTACGAGCAACGCAGGCGTGCGGCCGCAAAACGCCTAGCCGACCGTTTCCGCCGGCCCGAGGGCCTGGACTACGCGGCACTGCGCGAGGCCTCCGCGCAGTGGCAGCGCGGGTGAGCTCGGCGTTCAAGGGCAAGGCGCTCGTCGTCGACAACTCCGCGTTTCAGCGCGGCGGCAACGAGATCGTGCGTGCCGACTGGCTGCAGGCGCTCGAGGAAGGAAACCTCTATCGCTCGCCGATCCTCGAGTTCGAGGTCCTCTACAGCGCGCGCAACGCCCGCGAGCACGCAGAGCTGAGAGACGAGCTCGAGGCACTCAGGCCGCTGGAGCTGTCGGAGACCGTCGTTGGCGCCGCGCTTGAAGCCCAAGCCGAGCTCGCGCGACATGCCGCCGGCTTCCACCGCCTCCCACACCAGGATTACCTCGTGCAGCGATCGCCGCCGCCCACGAACTCGGGGTACTGCACTATGACGCCGACTTCGATCGCATCGCCGAGCAATCCTCGCTCGCCTTCGAAAGCATCTGGATCGCCGCTGCCGGAACGCTAGACAAGGAGGCCCCCGACCCACTCAGGCCGCACCGGAAGGCCATCACCCTTGGCCTCGCCCAGTTCAGCGGCGATCGTGCCAGGGAGGTCCTCGACAAGGTTCTCGACCTGCTCGAGGACGAGCTCCACGCCGACGGCCTCCAGCCCCCCACCGGTCACCACGGTCAGGGGCCCCGAAATTAGTACAGGTGAAATTCTTCCCTGGACGCCCCTCTGCCCGTAATGTAACGTCTGAGACGATGTCGCGCGCTCGTGTCAAGGGGCTGTCGGCGGGGGAGGCGGTGCTCGGCCTAGTGATCGAGCAGCCCGACCACCGCTTCAGCCTGGAGCGACGCCTGGAGGCTCGCTTCGGCTCCGCGCAGTTCAGCTACTCGACCGCCTACAGCGCCGTGCGCAGACTCGAGAAGGACGGCTACGTGCGCGCCACGGGAGCCGAGCGGGACGGACAGGCGGCCATCTACGAGGCGACGCCCGCGGGCGTCGAGCACTTCCGCGAGTGGGTGCGCTCGTCCACGAGCGCCCCGGTCGCGCGCGAGGAGCTGCACGCCAAGATCGCGCTGTGCGAGCCGCGCGATCTGCCGCGGCTGATCGACGTCGTCCACGCCGAGGAGCTCGCCTGCATCGCCCAGCTCGACAGCATCCGCGAGCGGATGCTCGCCGAGCAGCGCGCCGGCGCCCTGCGCCCGGTCGCCGAGCAGGAGTGGTCGACGCTGATGGACCGCGGCGTCGCGCACGGAGAAGCCGCCTTCTGGGGCGGGCGCATCGCCCGGATGGGGCGGCTGCGCGTCTACCTCGAGGAACTGCGCGCGGAGGCCGAGCGGCGGGCGCTCGAGCAGCACCGACGCGGACGGGAAGAGCGGCGGGCCGGGTGAGCACCCCGGAGGGCACAGGCGCGCTGCTCCAGCTGACCGGCGTGAGCAAGCGCTACCGGCGCGGCCCGCAGGAGCTGTGCGTGCTGCGCGACGTCAGCCTCGAGCTGCACGCCGGCGAGATCGTGTCCGTGCTCGGCATGCGCGGCGGCGGCAAGACCACGCTGCTGCGGATCGCCGCCGGCATGGAGAGCGCCGACGAAGGCGCGGTTCGCTTCGCCGGCCGGGATCTGACCGGGCTCTCCGACGGAGAGCTCTCGCGGCTGCTCGGCGGGCAGATCGCGTGGGCCGGCAGGAGCGGCCCGGGGATGCGGGTGCGGATGCTCGACTACGTCGCGATGCCGCTGCTCGTGGGCAAGCGCCGGGAGCGCGCGCGCGGCGCCAGGAAGACCGTCTACCGGCAGGCGCGCTGCGCGCTCGAGCGGGTCGGCGCGGCCGGCTGCGAGGAGCAGCGCTGGGAGGACCTCAGCGACTGGGAGCGCGCGCTGGTCGAGACCGCCCAGGCGATCGCCGCCGAGCCCGCGCTGCTGCTCATCGACGACATAACCGACGCGCTCGGCATCCGCGAGACAGACGCGCTGACAAGCCTCCTGCGCCGCATCAGCCGCGAATCGCGAACGGGAATCCTGATGGCCCTCTCCGACGCGCAGGCGGCGCTATGGTCCGATCGCATCATGACCCTCTCAGGCGGCACGCTCACGCAGGGCCCCGCGGCGCCCGGCGGCAACGTGATCGAGTTCCCCGGCCACGCCACGCCGCAGCGCGATCTCGGGCGCGGCAGCACGGGCTAGTGCTGGAGCTGCGCGAGCTCGTCAAGCACTTCCGGGTGGGAGAGGGCGAGCCGATCCACGCGGTCGACGGCGTCTCGATGAAGCTCGAAGGCGGCGAGCTGCTGGCGCTCTATGGCCCGAGCGGCTCGGGCAAGTCGACGCTGTTGATGCTGATCGGCGCGCTGCTACGACCCGACAGCGGCGCGGTGCTCGTGGACGGCCGCGAGATCTCCGCGCTCTCCGAAGAGGACGCCGCCCGCTACCGGCTGCGCGAGCTCGGGCTCGTCTCCCAGGACGCCCAGCTGCTGGCCGGCGCACGCGTGATCGAGAACGCCGCCCTGAAGCTGTGGCTGTGCGAACGCCGCGGCGCGGAGGCGCACGTGCGCCCGCTGCTCGAGCGCCTCGGGCTGGGCGAGCGCCTGCATCACCGCGCAGAGCAGCTATCGATGGGCGAGCGCCAGCGGCTGATGATCGCGCTCGCGCTCTCGACCGAGCCGAAGCTGATCCTCGCCGACGAGCCCACCGGCAGCCTCGACACGCAGCGCAGCCACGAAGTGCTAGAGCTGCTGCGAGAGGTCTGCAAGGAGCGCGGCGTGGCGATGCTGCTGGCCACGCACGACCCGCAGGCAACGGCGTTCGCCGACCGCGTGCTCGAGCTCCGCGACGGGCGCCTCGGCGTCCACCGGCCCGAGCACGCGGCGTTGGACGCCCGCGCGGGCTGAGGGGCGAACGCCCGGACGAGCGACGCCGATGGCGCTGTCGAGCATCCTGCGCATCTACCGCGCCCGCCTGCGCGTGCGGATCGTGCTCGTGCAGGAGCTGCTGGCGGTCCTCGGGCTGGCGGTCGGCGTGGCCCTGCTGTTCGCCTCCCAGGTGGCGAGCACGAGCCTCAACAGCTCGGTCGCGCAGCTCACCCGCGGCGTCGTCGGCGACATGCAGCTACAGCTGCAGGCGCGCAGCCCGCAGGGGTTCGACAAGCGCCTGCTGGGCGTCGTGCAGCACCTACCCGGGGTCGCGCAGGCGCTGCCGGTGCTCGAGCAGCAGGCCGACGTGATCGGCCCGCGCGGGCGCGAGTCGGTAGACCTGCTCGGCACCGACCCGCAGTTCGCGCACGCCGGCGGGCCGCTGCTGCGCCACTTCTCGGCCGAACAGCTCGCCCACCAGAGCGAGCTGGGACTGCCCGCGCCGGTCGCCAAGGCGATCGGCGCCGAGTCGCTCTTGCCGATCGAAATCCAGGTCGGCACGCACGTCACGAGCACGCTGCTCGGCGCCACGCTGCAGGAAGGCGACATCGGCGGCCTGGTCAACAGCCCCGTCGCGATCGCCCCCGTCGGCTACGCCGAACAACTCAGCGGGAGCATCGGGCGCGTCACGCGGATCTTCGTGCGCACCCAGCCCGGCCGCGAGGCGCAGGTGCGGGCCGCGCTCGTGCGCCTGGCCGCCGGGCGGCTGAACGTGGAGCCGGCCAACTTCGACAGCACGCTGTTCGCCAAGGCGGCCGGGCCCGCCAACCAGGCCGCCGAACTGTTCTCGGCGATCAGCGCGCTGGTCGGCTTCATGTTCGCGTTCAACGCGATGCTGATCACCGCCCAGCTGCGGCGCAACCTGATCGCCGAACTGCGCCGCCACGGAGCGACGCGCTGGATGACCGTCAACACGCTGCTGTTCGACGCCCTGATCCTCGGCGCGCTCGGCTGCGCGCTCGGCCTGGCGATCGGCGACGGGCTCTCGCTGGCGCTGTTTCACACCAACGCCGGCTACCTGTCCTACGCGTTCCCGGTCGGATCGCAGCGTGTCGTGGGCTGGCAGAGCGTGGCGCTGGCGCTCGCCGCCGGCATGCTGGCCGCGTGCGTCGGCGTGCTCGCGCCCCTGCGCGGCGAGCTGGCGCGGCCGCTGCGCCGGCCCGGCGCCACCCAGCCCAGCGCCCCCGGCGCAATCCGGCGAGCAGCGTCGGCGCGTGTGGGCGGGGGTCTCGCCTGCCTGGCCGCCACCACGGCGATCCTCGCCTTCGCCCCCGCCAGCGCGATCCTCGGCAGCGTGCTGCTGGTGGTGGCGCTGCTCGCGCTACTGGCGCCGCTGTTGGGCGCGATCGTCGCGATCTTCGCGCGCGCGTCGCGGGCGCTCGGCTCCGCGGCGATGCGCCTGGCGGTGATCGAGCTGCGCACGCCCGCGATGCGCACGCGCTCGCTCGCGATCGCCGCCACCGGGGCGGTCGCGGTGTTCGGGAGCGTCGCGATCCAGGGCGCGCACGCCAACCTGCAGGCGGGCCTGGACCGCACCGCCAGGGACATGAACCGCGTGACCGACGTGTGGGTCTCGGTCACCGGTAGCGCCAACACGCTGGGCACGACACCGTTCGCGCCGAGCGCCGCCGCGCGCCTGGCGGCGCTGGCGGACGTGCGCTCGCTGGCCGTCTACCGCGGCGGCTTCCTGGACATCGGCGAGCGCAAGACGTGGGTGATCGCGCCACCCGCCAGCTCGCCCGCGCCGATCCCCGCCAGCCAACTGCTGGAGGGCGACCTCGCGCTCGCCAACGAGCGCCTGCGCGCGGGTGGGTGGGTGGTCATCTCGCGGGCGATCGCCGAGGAACGCCACCTGCGCATCGGCGACTCGCTCCTGCTGCCAAGCCCGATCCCCAGCCGCTTTCGCGTGGCGGCGCTCAGCACCAACGTCGGCTGGCCGCCCGGCGCGATCTTCATGAGCTCGAGCGACTACGCCCGCGCATGGGGCAGCGCCCAGGCGAGCGCCTACAACATCTCGCTGGCCGCGGGGGTCTCGCCTGCCGAGGGAGCTGCCGAGATCCGCCGGGCGCTCGGGGAGCATTCGGGCCTGACCGTGCAGACCGCCCGCCAGCGCGAAGCGCAGTGGCGGGCCAGCAGCCGCCAGGGCCTGTCGCGACTGTCGCAGATCGCGGCGCTCGTGCTGATCGCGGCGGCGCTCGCGATGGCCGGCGCGATGGGCGCGATGATCTGGCAGCGCCGGCCGCGGCTGGCCTACCTCAAGCGCCAGGGCTACCGGCGCGGCGTGCTGTGGCGGGCGCTGCTATACGAGAGCGCGCTGCTGCTCGGCGCCGGCTGCTCGATCGGCGCCCTGTTCGGCCTGTATGGCCAGGTGCTGCTCAGCCACGCGCTGGCGCGCGTGACCGGCTTCCCCGTCGTATTCTCGGTGGGAGTGCCCGTGGCGTTGTTGAGCATCGCGCTGGTGAGCGTGGCCGCGGCGACGATGGTCGCCGCCCCCGGCTACCTCGCGGCGCGGGTGAGGGCGAGCGTGAACCCGGCATGAGCACCGCCGCCACCGTGACGCGAGCGCTCGCGCGCGAGCTGCTCTGGGGCCTGCGCCAGGTCTCGCGGGAGGTCGCGATGTGGCGCGCCCTGGCGGGCGCGATCCCCGACGCCGACCTGCGGGCCGACGCGCTCTCGGCGCTCGCGCGAAAGCGCGGAAACATCAACGGCGCGGCGCTGTTCTGGACGCTGCCCGACAAGCGCAACGCGAATCTGCTGGGCGTGCTCGTGGCCTACGAGGTGCTGGCCGACTACCTGGACTGCGTCAGCGAGCGCGGCGCCGGTCGGGGCATCGCCAACGGACAACAGCTGCACCTCGCGCTCGAAGACGCGCTCGATCCAGATGCTCCGCTCCGCGACTACTACCGCTTTCATCACTGCGGCCGAGACGGCGGCTACCTGCTGGCGCTCGTGCACAGCTGCCGCGCGGGCTGCGCGGAGCTCCCCTCGTACGAGGCGGTCAAGCCGCACATCGCGCGCGCCGCCGCGCTCTCGCGGGTGCTCGCCCACAACCACGAGCCCGACCCCGCGCTGCGCGAGCGGCGGCTGACCGAGTGGGTCGGCTCGCACTGGCCCACGCTCGCCGACGAGACGGGCGCGGCGAGCTGGTTCGAGCGGGCCGCGGGAGCGAGCGCGTGGCTGACGGTGCTGGCGATGCTGGCGCTGGCGGCGGAGCCCCGGCACAGCGCGCACGTAGAACAGGCGGCGCAAGCGACCTACGACGCCTATCTGCGGTGGATCGCGCCCGCCGGGGCGATGCTCGACAGCTACGGCGACATCGCCGAGGACCGGGCGCACGGCGACCACAGCTACATCGCCCACTACCCCGACACGCAGCAGGCGGTCGCGCGCGTCGGCGAGCTCGTACGCCGCTCGCGCCACAGCGCCCGCGCGCTGTCGGACGGCCCGCGCCACTGGCTGGTCGCGGCCTGCATGATCGCCTTCTACCTCTCCAAGGACAGCGTGCGCACGCCCGCCATGCGCGCCGGCACGCGAGAGCTGGCGCGAGCCGGCGGGCCGCTGGTGAGGACGTTGCTGCCGGTGCTGCGGCTGTGGCGGCTGGCCTACGGGCAGCGGTCTGCCTAGCTGCACACAGCCGGCCGGCGAGGCTGGCAACGACTACGCGACCAGCCGTTGACGTTTCGTGAAACTAGCCGGGCGCAGGGTCGGGGAGACAGTATCCGCATGGCATGTCCAGCCCCGCCGACACCCCCACGTCGCGCTCGCTGATCTACGGGCTGGGCATGCTGAGGCTGTTCACCGCCGAGCAGCCCGTCCGCGGGATCGCCGAACTGGCAGAGCTGATGAACCTCAGCCGCCCGACCGCGCACCGCTACGCGTCGACGTGCCTGGAACTGGGCTACCTGGAGCAGGCCCCGATGCGCCGCTACATGCTCGCCCGTCGCGCGGCCGATCCGGGCGCGACGCTGCTGGCGACGCTGAAGTTCACGCGGGCCGCGGTCCCGATCCTCCGCGCGCTGCGCGAGGAGACCGGGCGGACCGTGAGCCTGGCGGTGCTCGACGGCGCCGAGGTGCTCTACCTGCGACGCCTGTGCGGCTTCGAGCGGGGCCAGTACGAGCTGGAGAAAGGGCTGGGCACGGGCTCGCGCAGACCGGCTGGCCGCAGCGCGGCCGGTCGAGCCCTGCTGGCTGCTCCGGACGGGGCCGACGGTGGGATGAAAGCGCCCGCGAATGCGGGCAGGCCGACGCTCGACCGCGGTGGCCTGCGCGAGAACGCGCTGGGGCTCGCAACCGCCGTGCACGCGCAGGCCCAGACGCGATGCGCGATCGAAATCACCGTGCCCGCGGACGCGATCGACGCACCCGCACTCGTCGAGGAGCTGGGTGAGCCGCTCCATGGCGCAGGCGCCACCCTGCGCGCAGAGCTCGAAGGGACCAGCCGCGGCCCAGGCATGGCCGGGCTCGCGCACTAGGCCGCACGTGGGGGATGACGAGGGGGGTCCAGCGCGGCCCCTTCCAAGACGACCGCAGCCACGCTACTCGCGCTCGCTGCAGCGCGGCCTGGCGATCCTCGACTGCTTCACACCAGAGCGTCCACTGCTCGGGATCGCCGAGATCGCCGGGATGCTCGGCATCAGCCGCCCGACCACATACCGGTACGTCAGCACGCTCGTCGCACAGGGCTACCTCAGGCGCGACCCCTCGCGCAAGTACCGACTCGATCTCGGCGCGATCGACCTGGGCATGGGCACCCTCGGCGCGATGGGGCTGTGCAGACACGCCCGCCCCGAGCTCGAGACGCTCGCCCGGCGCAGCGACCACACGGTCGAGCTGGGCGTGCTCGACGGCCCCGAGGTGCTGCGGCTGGCCTGTGCCACTCCGACGGCCGGACCTCGGGGCAGTGCCGAGGTCGGGGTCGAGAACGGCGCACGCATCCCCGCCTACTGCACCAGCATGGGCAAGGTGCTGCTGGCCCACCTGTCCAGCGACCAGCAGCTCAAACGGATCGCGGAGACAGACCTGCGCAAGCTCGGCCCGAAGACGATCACCGACGCGCGCGAGCTGCGCGCACAACTCGCGCGCGTGCGCAGAGCGGCGCTAGCGGTAGACGACGAAGAGAGCGGCCCCGGCACGTGCGCGATCGCCGCCGCCGTGCGAAACGAAGTGGACGACGTAGTGGCCGCGGTGAGCGTGGCCGCCTATGGCGGAGCGACAGATGTGCAAGACCTGATCGCGTGGCGCAAAGCGCTCGCCGTCACAGCCGAGCGCGTCTCGCGGCGGCTGGGCTGGGCGCCGAGACCTGGGTGAGGCGGGCTGCTCGCCGAGTCTTCGCGGCGCGCACCGTGAACTCGCGGGTCGCGGCGCGTGCGCCGAGGTATGGCAGCACGATCATGCTCATCAAGGGGGCGAGCAGGTCCTCGACCTGCGGCTGCCCTGTGTGTCGGGCCAGCAGCCGCGCGTGCAGGATCTCGGCGATCCCGCCGACGATGCCTTCGGCCGTGACCGGCGGCGGCGCGCCCGCGCCGGCCTGCAGACGGCCGCGGTCAATCCCCTGCGCAAGGTCCCTCCGCACCTCCAGGCGCGCACGCACGACCTCGCCCGCCGCGTGCGTCTCAGCGATGCACAACCATGCCAACGCGGGCTCGCTGTCGATCAGCTCGAGGATCGTGGCCAGCGCCGCGCGGACTCCCTCTCGCCAAGTGGCCGCGCTTGCATATGCCTCGCCGACCAGCGACCGGGCTCGGGCGAACTGCTCGCAGACTGCGATCGCACAGGCAGCATCAGGCGCCCGTGAGACTTGTGTAAAAACTAACCTGACGTTTGTATCTTACGCGCCAGCAAGCACGAGTCGGAGATCTTCTCCTGAATTAGTGCACATGAAATTGGCCCGGCTGGCCGTTGCGCGGTGCGCGCTCGCACACAGCCAGCTCAAGGCGCGCCTAGAACCACCACCCACGCTGCGGCCGCACGGCCCAGCCACAGCGCGCCGACGGGCAGCGCGGCGGGCGCCGCGGGGCGCGGAAGGGCCAGTCCGCGATCCCCGTAGTGCGCAGATCGAGGGGTGCGCTGCACGACGGGAGCCCGCGGTGGCGGCACCCATGCAGGCAGTGGCGCACCACGATGCCCAGCTTGACAGGCGGTACGACCAGGCGCCGATGCAAACGCCGGGCGCAGCGCTCACCGTCCATTGGCTGCCCTGTGGGTGCGCGAGCGCACGCGGGGAGGGATGGACACGCGGGTGTCGGCACTCGGCAGCGGCCTGCGCTCGATCGCCGCGACCAGCTGCTCGCCCTTGGCGCTCAGATACCACGCGTTGGAGCCGCCACCGTGCTGGCCGCCACCCTGGTTCTCGGCCAAACCGAGACGCGCCAAACGCCTGAGAAGCTTGGATGCCTGACCCTGGTCTGCGATTCCCGCGCGTTCGCAGACCTCGACGTTGCTGACACCCGGTGCGTGCGCGATCGACTGCAGCACGCTCACCGTCCGGTAGGTGAGACGGATGGCAAGGCCGCGCAGGGGATCGGGCACGCGGACGGCCTCCGAGGGCGGGCAGCTGGGCACAGTCCCTGTCAGCTCGCGCCGCGCCGCACGCGAGCCGCGGTATGGCATCACGATCATCCACATCAGCGGATTCAGGAGCGCCAGCAACGGGCGCTCCGGTGTGCGCAGGTGGGCCTCGATCACCGCAATCACGCCACCGAGCACGAACTCGCCCGCCAGCCGCGGAGGCTCGGTCGCCGGCCCGTCCTGCGGGCGTCCCTCCTCGATCGCGGCGCAAAGGAGCTCCAGCACGCGTGCGCGCGATTGCGCACGGCCCGGCAATGCGCCGCGCAGATAGGCGGCGACGATCGCGCCGACGTCGCGCTCGCGTTCGAAGAACCCGAGCAGCGCGAGCAGCGCCTCCCGCAGCCGCGCCGGCCAGTCCGCCGAGGCTTCATACGCCGGCACCACGACCGCGGCGATCTCGGCGATGCAGTCCTCGATCAAGGCGATGCGACAGCCCTCGAGATCGCCGAAGAGGTCGTAGAAGGTCTTGCGCGAGACCCCCGCGCGCTCGACTATCGCCGTGACGGACATACGATCGAACCCCTGGCCGCAGACGAGCGCCAGCGCTGCACCCAGCACGCGCTGGCGCTGGAACGCGGCCTGGCGCTCGCGCGCGACGGCGATGGCCGCGCGCGTTCGCGGACGAACGGGCGCACGGTCGCGTACGGGCGTCAAGGGTGTCTTCGAGTCGCGCGCCTGTTGCGCGGATCGATGTCCGGCAGCTCAATAAACATCGCTGAGAAATCTAGCTGGCGCCGGCTCGGTTTGTCAACAAAAGATCGCGTATTTCCGCTATAGAAACGAAATGCCAACAGATAAAAGTGTCTTGTGAGGGCGCCGCGATCTGCCCCAAACGTTCCGATAAACGTCTAAAGAAACGCAGCCCACCGGGGCATCGTGCACGCACGCACAGAGCCGCGGGCGCGAGCCCACGCCTAGACACGACCGCAGTGAACCCTCCTGGGATGTCAAGTCGGGTACCGTTGCGCGTGCGTATGCGGCCCGTGCGGCAGCGCCTGCAGACACGAATGAGACCGAACGCACGCAAGCGCACCCAGCGAGAGCGGCTGCTCGAAGGGATGGTGGAGGCGAGCCGCCGCCGCGGCTACGTGGGCGCGAGCATCGCGGCGGTGATCGCCGCGGCCGGCGTGTCGCGGCCCACCTTCTATGACTACTTCGCCGACCGGGACGCGTGCTTCCTGGCCGCGATCGAGGACGTGCAGGGGGAGCTGCTGGCCGCGGTCGAGGACGCGCTCGCAGACCGCAAGCCCAGCGAAGCGCTGCCGGCCGCCGTGACGAGCGTGCTCGAGTTCGCGAGCGCCCACGGCGAGCGGGCGCGCTTCCTGATGGCCGACTCGACGAGCGGCGGGCGCCTAGCACTGGACGCCCGCGACGAGGGGATCGCGCGCATCGCAGCCCAGATCGAGCGGGCGCAGGCCGACGCCAAGCCGGGGACGCCACTCGCGGACATCGACTGCCGCGTGGCGCTGGGTGCGATCTACCGGATGGTCGCGATGCGCCAGCGCCGCGGGCAGGCGCCGGTGTCGAAGCTCGCCGGGGAGCTGCTCGGGTGGCTGAGCGCGTACGAGGCGCCCGCTGGGCGCAGGCGCTGGGGCACAGCCACACCGGGCCCCGTGCCCGAGCGCTCGCGGCACCTACCCGCGGTCCCGGTGCAGCAGATGCCGACCGTGTTCCCGCCAGGGCGCGTGCGCGCGAGCGGGAGCGAGGTGGCAGAGAACCACCGCCTGCGGATCATGTGGGCGGCGGCGCGCGTGGCGGCGGCGAAGGGCTACAACGCCGCGACGGTCGCGGACATCCAGAAGCTCGCCCGGGTCAACGCCGGCACCTTCTACCGGCACTTCGCCGACAAGCAGGAAACGCTCGCCGCCGTGCACGAGCTGGGCTTCCAGCAGGTGATCGACGTCACCCTGCGGGCGTTCTTCGCGGAGCAGGCTTGGCCGCAACGAAGCTGGGAGGCGGGCCGCGCGCTCACGCAGTTCCTGCAGGAGAACCCGCTGGTCGCGCACGTCGGGTTCGTGGAGGCCAATGCGGTCGGGCCGGGACCGATCCAGCGAATCGAGGACAGCCACACGGCGTTCCTGTTCTTCCTGCAGGAAGGGCTGCTGCACACGGGCCCGCGCGAGCCGCCCTCGCAGGTGGCGATGGAAGCGATCGTCGCGAGCGTGTTCGAGCTGATCTACATGCGCGCCCGGGTGGCCGGCGACCCGCAGATCGCCGGGATGCTCGGGTACATCGCGCATCTGTGGCTGACGCCGTTCCTCGGGGTCAAGGACGCGAACGCCTTCATCGAGCGGCAGCTGCGCAGCGCACAGCAGGCGCACCGCGGCTAGGAGGCATCCCGCGCGCCGCGCACGAGCTCCGCGCGCGCCGCGTCGACCCCGAGCTGCGGCAGCACGATCATGGCCATCAGCGACCCGCCGAGCTGACCCAGCGGCGGTGGCGGGTCCTCGAGGACCCGCGCCTGCAGGATCGACGCGACGCCCGCGACGAGGGCATCCGGCCCGAACGGGGCCCCGAGCGCGTCCGCGACCGGCGCAGGGCGTCCCCGCTCGAGCGCATCCGCGAGCTCGTGGAGGAGGCGAGCGCGACGAACCCTGATCTGCGCGTCGCCCGCGAGCGAGCCGAGGAGCAGCAAGCGGGCGCGGTCCGGGTCCTGGTCGAGGAACGACAGCAGCGCGAACAGCGCGGCCCGGACGCGGTCGACCCACGATTCCGCCCGAGCGCCGGCGACAAGCATCGCCGTGCGGGCCCGATCGACCGCGTCGTCGAACCGCGCCAGCACGGAGTCCTCGAGGGTTCGACGCCGTGGCGCCCACGTGGAGATCGGCATACCGCCTGGCCAATCGTGCCCGAGCCGCCCGCGGGCTCACAGTCAAGAGATAGAAACCTCTATGTCCCGAAGTCGACAACACGGGCCGAACGCGGGGGCTGGCGGCCAGACGTGAGCTTTGGAGAACGATCACGGTGTCTGGTCAAAGGTGTTCAGGGGCCGTTGGTCGCTGCCGATGCGGGGGCTGGAGCAATGCCGAAGCTTATGTCCCTAGCCGCTAGACACGAGCCCCCGGATCAGGCGCTCGCCGACGCGCTACGCCGGCTGCGACGGGCGAGCGGCCAGACGCAGGAACACGTCGCGTACGAGGCCGGCATCACGACCGGCGCGCTCGCCCGGATCGAGCGAGGGCGGGCAACACCACTGTGGACGACCGTCACACGCATCGTCCGCGTGCTGGGCGTCAGCCTCGCCGAGCTCGTGGCGGAGGTCGAGGACGCTCGAGGGCGAGCGGTGGCGAGCGCATCAGCGGCGCCGCTGGACCGCGCGCCAGCCATCGGGCCGCCGGCTTTGAGTTCCTGTCATCGTTTATTTTGATGGTGCTGGCTGGTAGTCTTCGCGCGTGCGTGTCAGCCACGCCTCGCGGTTGGAGGCTCGTCAAAGGGGGGCTCGTCGTGCCGAGAAGAGTCGCAGTCTCACGTCGTAGGGCCGTCGCCCTGTGCGGGTCGCTGTGCGCGCTGGCGTGTACCGTCGGCGACGCGAGCGCGCTCGCCGCGCTTACCCCGAGCCATACGCAGTCGATCGACTCCCCCAACAGCCTGAACGCCGTCTCGTGCGTGCCGGGGACAACCGATTGCGTGGTCAGCGACAGCAAAGGCAACGCGCTGTACTCGACAGACGTCAGCGCGAGCTCCCCGGCCACCTGGACACCTTGGGCCGGCCCGGCCGGCAGCGAACCGAGCGAGGCTGTGGCGTGCCCCGCGACCTCGCTGTGCACGATCGCCGCAGGCCACGCCGGGGAACCCGGCACCGGCGGCAGCCTGTACTACGCGAGCACGCTGGGCGGCGCGTGGAGCATAGCGCGCGAACCGGTATACGGCACGAACGCCATCTCGTGCGCTTCGACATACCTGTGCGTCTCGGCCCAGTCAGAGGACTTCATCGACGAGACGACCAGGCCCGCCTCCGAAGAATGGTTCCCGGAGGAAGTCGTGGAACTCGGCGTGGACAGGATGACCGGCGTCGACTGTTTCACCTCGTCGTTCTGCGCGGTCGTGGACAGCAAAGGGAACGTTTTCATCGCCAACAGCGAAGCTAAGATCACGAATCTCTCAGGCAAAGGCTGGGAGGCGACGAATATCGACGGAACGACCGCGCTGCACGGCATCGCGTGCACGTCGCGCACATCGTGCTTCGCCGTCGACGGCGAAGGCAACCTGCTCGACCTCACGATCAACGGCAGCGGCGAAGCGACCGTGTCAAAGCACCACCTCGACGGCGCGAGCGACCTGACCGCGATCACCTGCACCGAAGGCTTCATGTGCGTCGCCGTGGACAGCACAGGCGCCGTCTTCGTCTCCAGCGACGGCGGCGCGGCGTGGACCGAACAGCTCGCGCTCGGCAAACACCTCACCAGCGTGTCGTGCGCGTCAAGCTCGCTGTGCGTGACCGCCGACGCGGCGGGCGAGGTCACCGCGTTCGCCCCGCCGCTCTTTCCGCTCACCGTGTTCCTCACCGGCGAAGGCGAAGTCACGCTGACACCCGCCGCGATCAAATGCTCGTCCGAAGAATGCGCCTATGAGCTCGAAGGCGAAGTGACGCTGACGGTGGCCGGAGCCGGCGCGGGCTACGAATTTGCCGGCTGGATCGGCTGCAAAAAAGCCTCGGCGACGACCTGCACCGTGGACGTTACCGCGGCGAGCGAAGTCACCGCCGTGTTCTTGAAGGCGGGCAAGGAAGGCACCGCCGGGAAAGAAGGCCCGGCGGGCAGAGAAGGAGCCGGGATCGAAGGCAAGGCCGGCGGCGTCGGACCCGTCGGCGAAAGAGGCACCAACGGGGCCCAGGGACCGGCCGGACCGGCCGGCGCCCAGGGTCCCCCGGGGCCGGCCGGCAAGATCGAGCTCGTGACGTGCAAGACCCTCAAGGGCAAGCAGCGCTGCACCGCGAGGCTCGTCTCCGGCGCCGTCAAGTTCACGGCCGCGGGCCTGGCCGCGCAGGCGACGCTCTCGCGTCGCGGCGTCGTGTACGCGGCCGGCACCGCCCGCGTCACGCACGGCGGCATGAGCTTGCGGCTGGCGCCCGTACGCCGGGTGCGACCGGGCAGCTACACGCTCACGCTGATCAGCGGGCGCGGCAGCCACGAGCGGATCACCAGCGAGCCGTTCACGCTGCGATAGGCGCGCACTCAGGTCCAGAGCCTCGTGTTGCGACGGCCCGTGCGGCGTGCGCGGCGGCGGAGCTGCTCGTTCTCGGGCAGGCGCTCGTCGGCGGGGTCCGTGTGCTCGTCGACGTCGGCGCGCTCGTCGTCGGGCTCCTGCCACTCGCGCAGGCAATAGCTCGCCGACGCGAGCCGCCGGCACTGGAATCCCAGCCGCTCGGCGGTCTCGAGCCATGCGTCCGAGCCGGCCGGCGGGTCGGCCTCGAGCAGGCCGCTGGCGTCGGCGAGCGCGTCGCGCAGCTCGCTGGCGAAGCGCTCGATCTCCCGCGCCGCGGCGCTCCGCGCGCTGCGCCAGGCGCGGCGCTGCGGGGAGTCCGGCAGCGCGGGCGCCAGCCCCTCGGCGCGAGCGTCGGACAGGCGCTTGGCGCCGGCGGCGGTGAGCGCGTGCACGGCCAGGCCGTGACGGCGGGCGCGCTCGATCGAGCCCTCGGACTCCAATGCGTTCAGGCGCACGCGGACTTCGCGGGCCTGGGCGGTGCGCTTCCTTACGTGCAGATGCTCGAAGATCGTCCACTCCGGCACCCCGCGCTCGGGCTTGGTGGAGTGGCGCTCGGCGCGGTCGACCGCGGCGAGGACGAGCTCGTCGGTGATCGGGCTCTCGGTCTTGCTCATCTCGGGTTCCTCCTGGTTGGTCGGAGGCCCCGAGAGCCAGCGGGGGCTGATAGGGCAGGCCCGGGCGCCACGGGTGGCGGCTAGGCTGCCTGGGTGCCGGGAGCTGGAACTCTCGGTGCCACGCCCCCGGCCGTCTTCGGCGGTGCGGGGGCACTAGTTGATCGGGATCGTGCTGCGGGTTCTCGTGCTGCTTTGCCGCCCGCCGCGGCTACTCGCGCAGCAGCTCGCTGAAGCGGCTCGCGGCGACGCTCGCCCACACGAACTCGCCGCCGCGGTGCGCGAGGCCCGCGGCGCGCAGGCTCGCGACCGCGCCGCCGGCCGCGAGCTCGCACCCGACCTGGCGGGAGAGCTCGCCGAGCGACCACGGCCCGGTGTGGGTCAGGTCGAGCAGACACGCGAGCACGACGAACGCCGCGTCGCTTGGCCGGCCGACGGCCGGCGCACTAGGCTGATCCAGCATGGGAAGGTCCTTTCTTTCCGTGCCACGGCCCCCGGCAGCTGCAACTGCGCGGGGGCCAACTTGGTGTTTGAGACGAGGCTACATGGCGGAGGGGTGAAAGGCCAGCGATGTTACAAAGTTGGCGCAAATACGTCCGGCGGGCCGAGGGCGACACCCGCCACCGGCCTGACGTCTCCCATAGCGCAGGCCCACATTGGCTGCAGGCGCCCAGGCTCTGTTAGCCGAGCGTCGCTGCCCCGGGCGTCGGCACACGACCGTCCAGTCGGATACGTAGAATGCCCGGAAATTCGGCCTGAGGGTGCAAATGTTTCGAGTAGGCAGGTGGCTGTTCTTTTCCGTGCTTGTGGCATTGTTCCCGATCATGCTAGGTGCCATCGGCACTGTGTCGCGCGGGGAGCATCTTGGATTCGTAGCGCTTCTGCGCCACGGTGAACTTTTTCTCGTTTCGACTGCCGTGATTGGTGCGGGTCTAGCTGAACTGTTCTCGACGCACGATCAGCAGTTGAAGACCACCCGTCTCTGGGTTGGATGTTCGGCTGGAGTCGTGCTCCTTAGCGCCGCCACTTGGTTTGCCGACGTTGCCGCTGGCATTCGCGACGGCTCCCGGCTCGATTACCACACGATCGCAGTGGGGTCGGTGGTCGTATTTGTGCTTGCACTACTCACGAGCGTGGGCTGCGTCTTGGTCGCCGAGCGGGCGGAGACGCTGCCGTGATCGTCATGGCGGTGACATTGTCCGTCTGGGCGACCGCGGCCGCCGTGGCGGGCACCACTGCAACGATAATCGCGACCGGCGTCTCGTTGGGGAAGACGAGACGTGTGCGGTCACAGCTCGACGTGTTTGATCGTGCACTGGAAGCGGACCGATCCGTGCCAACATCCTTCGATGTGTTCCTTTCCTACGCTGGCGCTGATCGCGACTTCGCCGCAGACCTTGCCCGAGCGCTGCGCGAGAGAGGCGTCTCCGTGTGGTGGGCCGAGGATGAACTACGCCCAGGGGATAGCCTGACGGGCAGGATCGCAGACGGGCTTTCACGAAGCCGTTATAGCCTGGTCGTTCTGTCGCCGGCGTTCCTCGCGCGTACATGGCCGCGGAAGGAGCTCAGCGCGTTGACCAACCGCGAGGCCGACGGTCGATCGAGAATCATTCCAATCTGGAGCGATGTCAAGCCGAAGGACGTCCGAGCCTACTCACCGAACCTCGCCGACCATGTCGCGATGGATCGCAGTCGAGAATCTGTCGACGAAATGGCAGAGCGAATCGCGGCGCTCATCACGCACACACAATGACCGATGCCGATGGGTCCAGGCCAATCATCGTTGCGCGTCGCGATGCCGCGAGCATAGTCCGCTTGGCAAGGCGCGTGCGGCGACTATTCGGCGGCGTCTGTGCCGTCACTGTTGGGCGATTCGCCGCCAGGGTTCACTGCCGTGCCAGGGCGTCAGCTGGAGGGTGTTCCAGTTGGCGCCTTGGAGCAGTAGCGCGTGTCCGGGGGGCTGGTGTGCAATTTCGCCGGGTGTGAGGGTGCGTTGGCGTTGGGTTTGGTAGCTGACGGTGTCTGTGTGGGTGGGGCGGGTGAGCCACTCTTGGGGTTCTGCGTGGCCGAGGGTGTGGGTGACGGTCTGGCGGTCGTATTCGCCGAGGGCGAGGGAGATCGCTTCGAGGGTGCGGGGGTCGTGGATGCCTGGGAGGATCAGCTTGGTTTGAAAGAGGGAGAGCATTGCGTCGGCTTGGTGCTCGCCCCAGCGGGCGCGGGCTTGGGAGAGGTCTTGCAGGCCGGCGAGGACCTGGAGGTTCTGGCCGCCGGCTTGGGAGATCAGCGCGGTTAGGTCGTGGACGGGGGCGGTGTTCGCGAGCTCGTCCAGCGCCCACAGCATCGGCGGGCCGCTGGCGGGGTGGGTGCGGGCGTGCTGGTAGGCGGCGTGGCGGATCTGCTCGAGCATGCCGACGATCAGCGGGGCGCAGAGGGCTTGCTTGTGCTCGGGGGCGGTGATGTAGATCGTGTCGGTGGAGGCGGTGAAGCGGGCGGGATCGAAGTTGGGGTTCGAGGCTTGGGCGCGGGCGGCGTCGGCGTTGTAGGCGGCGAGCACCCCGGCGGTCGCGGAGAAGATGCTCGAGCGCTCGCGCTGGTCGGTGCGCTCGATCCCCGCGAGCACATCCCCCGCGACAGGAGTGTCGCTGTCGGCGAGGATCGCCTGGGCGGCCGCAAGGTCTTGGCGTAGCGTCCAGGCGAGCACCTCGGTGATCGTCTGCCCGGTCTGGTGGGCGGCGTAGAGCAGGGGGGCGAGCAGCGCGCCGGCGCGCTCTGCCCAATGGGTCTCGTTGGTCGTCCCGGCCCCGGGGTTGGTCGCGGCGGTCATCGCGCGGGCGGTCACGAGCGCCTCATCCCACGCTGTGGCGGCGGCGACCGGGGACCAGCACAGGCGGCGCACGCCTGCCGGCAGGTCCTCGGCGTTCTCGCTGCCTGCCGGGTCGAACAGCCACGCCTGGCCGATCTCCGCGCGTGCGGGGAGGGTCGCGCGCATCACGTCGGGCTTGGTGGAGGTGGACAGCGCCGGCCCGCAGCTGGCCATCAGCGCGGGGATCATCACGGCGCTGGTCTTCCCGCTGCGCGGCGGCCCGAGCACCAGCACCGCGCTCTCGGAGTCCGCGGTCAGCCAGGCCCCGTACTCGTCCACGCCGAGGTACGCGCCAGCGCCGAGGCGCGCGCTGGCTTCGCGGGCGCGCGCGGCGGCGCTCACGCCGGGCACGCGCCCGGGCGCGGTGGTGCGGGGACCCAGCGCGCCCGCCCCGGCCGGTGCGCGCACTGGCGGACGGCGCTGGATCGAGACCGCGCCCACGAGCAGCGGCAGCCCGAAGCGCGCGACGGCGAGCACGAGCGCCGCCCCGATGACCCACGCGAACAACCCAGAGGCCGAGCCGCTGAACCCGAGCGCGAGGCGCACGAACTCGAGCCCGAACAACAGGAGCGGGATACCGAACAGGACCGCCGCGAATGGGTGCCGGCGCCTGAAGGGCGGGTCCATGTGCTGATGCGAGGGCCCCCACGATCGACCTGGCGTGCGCCTTGACATGTCCCATACCTTACATTACTCTCGCATACATGACAATCATGTTCAGTCTGGGATGCGGCCTTGCCGTCGCGTAGGCCGGCGGGTCTCGGCGCGGTGCGCCAGATCCGCGCGGAACTCAAACAGGCAACCAGGGAGCGCCAGGAGGTCGATATGCGGATCAGGCGGCTGCGTGCCGCCGAAGCCGCCCTGTATGGCGGGCGCAGCCCCAACGCGAAGGTCCTCAACCGCGGCCAGCTGCGGGCCTATCTGGAAGCGCACCCGGGGTCGCGCAGCCTGCAGGTCGCCGACGCGCTCGGCGTCCCTCCCGGGAGCGTCAGGACGCTGCTCTCCACGATGAAGAAGGACGGAGAAGCCCGCAACGAAAAACAGTCCTGGTATCTCACCGGCGTCGGTTAAGCAGATGGACCTATGGGCTCGGGGATCGACACTGCACGCTTATGGGGCTCACAATCACCCGGTCTGGTGCTGTATGCGCTCACGCTCGCCGGCCAGCTGGCCGGCGCCGCCGCCCGTGCGATCATCACGACCGTCCTGCTGTGGATCGTCGGCCTGTTGACGGGCTGGTCGATCCCGGTCAACCTGGTCGCGACCGTCGTCGCGTTCGCGCCGCTCGTCCTCTCGCTGCTCAGCGTGACCTGCCCGCCGCTGATCGCGCCGATCGACGGGCGCTGGTGGGAGATCAGTAGCGGCGGGCGGGCACCCGAGCAAGACGAGCGCGAAGCCTTCCAGGAGGCCTTCGCCGAGCTGCAGGAAGCCGACCCCGAGCTGCGCCCACCCCGGCACTGGTTCGTAGCCGAAGACCCCGACCGCAACGCCTCCGCCTACGCCTCCTCGCTGCGCGTCACCCGCGGCCTCTTGGAGAGCCCGCACGCAGCCGCTGTGATCGCCCACGAGCTGGGGCACCTGCGCACAAGCGACGCGCACCTGACAAGCGCCCTGAACCTGCTGCTGCTCAAGCCCATGGACACCCCCGCCGTGCGGCCGCTGTGGTCGCTTGCGTTCCGCGGCCTTGCCTGGTTCGCCTCCGGGCAGGCCGTTCTCACGCTCACCGCCAACGCCTGGGAGGCCTACTGGCGCTCACGCGAGTTCGCCGCCGACGACTACGCCGCCCAGCTCGGACAAGCACACGCCCTCGCGCAATCGCTCACCCTCGACTCGCTCCCCTTCGAGCGGCCGATCCGCGCGATGCGCTTCTCCCGCGCCACCCACCCCTACACCAAGCCCCGCATCGCCCGCCTCCACGAACACCCCACCCGCCAAGGAGACCAGCAATGACCACAACCACCACCCGCCAGCGCGGGCTCGCCGCCGCCGCCCGGCGCATCGCCGTCGAGCTCACACCCGACACCATCGACCAGATCGCCGAGCGCGTCGCACAACTCCTGCGCCACGACCAACCCCGCGCCCCCGCCGCACACGCCACCCCGCTGATGACCGTCAAGCAGCTCGCCCACCACCTCAACCTCAACCCCGCCTGGGTCTACGAACACGCCGACCAACTCGGCGCGATCCGCACCAGCAACAGCCCCAAGGCCCGCATCCGCTTCGACCCCAACACCGCCACCCAAGCCCTCGAACAACACCAACGCCACACACCGGCCACGCCGACACGCACGCGCCGTGCACCCCAACGCCCTGCGCCCTACACCGCCGACGCGCCGCTGCTCGAGGCGCGCGACCCATACGCCCGCGGGATCCGCGGCTACCACCGCCGCGCCTGCGCCCGTGCACGGCTCGGGGTCGGCTGATGGCGCGCCCGGCGACAGGCACGATCACGCCCGAGACACTCGGAGACGGCACGCTGTGCTTCCGTCTGCGCTTCCGCGCGCACGGCAAACGCGAAACGGTGCGCCTGCACGAGCGGCGCGCGTGCGGCTGCGGCTGCGGGGGCGCCTGGAACCAGCGCACCGCCGCCGTCGAGCTCGAGAACATCCTCGCCCGGGTCAAGGCGGGCGTCTGGGTCGCACCCACGAAGAGGACGCCGGCAAAGCCGGTCGCCGTCAGTGCGATGCCGACGTTCCGTGAGTACTCCTCGCAGTGGCTGCAGGCAAAGATCGACGGGGTGCTCGGCGCCAAGCCGATCAGCGCGAACACACAGAAGCAGTACCGCTGGCAGATCGAGTGCCATCTGCTGCCGTTCTTCGCCGACTACCGCCTCGACGAGATCGACGCCGACCTGTGCCTGGCGTTCAAGGCCCACAAGCTCCAGCAGGCGCGGGAGCTGCGCGAGACGATCGCGGCCGGCGCCGAGATCCGCGACAGGCAGGGCAAGCCCGCGGTGGCGCTGTCCGCAGGCTCGATCCGCAAAGTGCTCGACAAGCTCGCGGCGATCCTGGACGACGCGGTCGAGGACCGCTACATCGCCCACAACCCCGCCCGCGGCAAGCGCATGCGCGTACACGTGCCCAAGCCCAAGCGGACGTTCCTGGAGATGGACGAGCTCGCCGCGCTGATCGACGCCGCCAGCGAGCAGGACGTCTCACTCACCCAGGAGCTCGCGCCGATCGAGCTGGGGCTCAGCGCCGCGATGGTCGCCCAGCTCTTTGGCCAGGGCCGCTCGCCCAAACAGATCGCCGCACAGCTGGGGCTCGCCAAGTCGACCGTCAGCCACCACCTCAAGCGCCTCGGCCTGAAGGTCGGGCGCGGCTACGTCGGCCGGCGGGCGATCGTGGAGATCCTCGGCTACGGCGGCCCGCGCGCGAGCGAGCTGTGCGACATCAAGCTCGGGCACGTGCGCCTGCACGACCCCGCCGGCGCGCGCTTTCGCATCCCCGACTCGAAGACCGAGACCGGCATCCGCGAGGTGCAGATGAGCCCTGACCTCGCCCACACGGTCAGCGCGCACATCGACCGCCTGCGCCGCACGGGCCATCCGACAGGGCCCGAGGGCTACCTCGTGCCGAACCTGGGCGGCAAGCGGATGGAGTACGGGCGAGTCGAGCAGATCGTCCGCGATGCCGCCAGGTTGGCGTCCGCCAAGCGCGTCGCCGAGGGCCTGCCGCCGCTGCCGCACACGACCCCCCACACGCTGCGCCGCACCTACATCTCGATCGCGCTGGTGGCCTACGAATGGGACATCAAGTTCGTGATGGACCAGGTCGGACACGCCGACTCGAAGATGACCCTCGACGTCTACGCACAGATGCAGCAGCGCGCCAAGCGCGACAACGGAGCGCGCTTTGACCGGCTCATCAGCGACGCACGCACGCACGCCGAGCGGCCGGCCTCGCGCTCCGCTCGTGACAATAGCCACAGGTTTGGGACCACCAATGGGACCAAAGCCCTCGACAGCGGCCCTAACGAGCGTCCTAAGCGCCTGCGCAGTCGGCCCAAAAAGCGCCACTTTGCAGGGAGTTCACCAGTGGAGCCAACCGGGATCGAACCGGTGACCTCCTGCTTGCAAAGCAGGCGCTCTCCCAGCTGAGCTATGGCCCCTCGACTCCCCAATATACGTACTGCAGAGCCGATTCTCGAACTGCGCCGTCCGTGGCCGCGTCCGTCGCGCGCGTGCTCGAGATCGTCGCTGCTGCCCGTTGATGGCTCTCGACAAGGCATTCAGGCGCTCGGGCTCACCGTCGGTTCGATCCATTTGCCGCGGGCGCAGATCGTGAGCGCGAGACTGCGTGGTGTGGCCGAGCTGCGCCATGACGTAGGCGAACACGAGCGCATCAGGCGTCGAGTCGAGCGCGAGGTCCGCGTCTCGCTAGCGCAGCGCAAGCGCCTCGCCGATCCGCAGAGCCGTGGATGTAGCGCGACGAGTAGCGCGTCCTTGGCCCCGACAAACGCGCGCCTGCGCGTCGAGGTCGCAGGCGGCTTCGAGCAGCGCCGCTATGTGGTCGGCGCGATCGAGCCATATCGAGTGGCGCCGCCGCAGGAGTCGCCCAGCCGTCCCCTGGAGCTTCTACTGGAGCTCCCAGCGAAGGCAAGCCCGGAAGACCTGAGGGTCGCGCTCGCGTAGCCGCCTGCCGTTTGGGCAGCCCCATTTCGCTGTCCAAATCCCGCCAGATCGCGCCCAATTCCGCCGTATCTGTGCAGCCGCCGGATCGCTATCGCCTCAGGCGTGCCCGTTGAGCGGCGCCGGCAAGGCCCTGCGGTCGATCTCGAACCAGATCAGCGCGGTGCCGTCTCCGTCGGCGTGCTCCAGCTCCCAGCGGTCGGCCAGCTCGTCTAGGAGCAGCGCGATGTAGCCCTGCGGGTGGCGCGGCGCGTGCTCGATCGCGTCCGCCGGGCCTTCGAGCTCCACGCGGACGAGGTCGCTGGGCATCCACACGCGCAGCTCGAGCGAGCCCGCCAGCGACGCTTCGACCGCGCCCGACACCAGGTCGCTGACGAGCAGCAGCACCGTGTTGCGCAGGTCGGGCGACGGTTTGTCGACTTGGGCGACGTGATGGCGAGCGGCACGCGGCGCGAACGGATCGAGCGCCAGCGCCACCGCCATGTCTGGCGCGCGGGCAACGAGCGGCATGCCATCTGGCTGCCCACTTTTGGCCCTTCTCAACCCGAAATCAGCGACCTTGGCCCTGGCCGCCTACTCGAACGACAGCCGCTCCTGGCCCGGCGCCTGCTCGCGCGGCCCGCCGCCGTCCCCGTCGCCCGCGAGCTCGTCCATCGCCGCCTGCATGTCGAGCTCCGCCGTCTCCTCGCCGAGCAGCGACGGCTGGCCCGGCGCGGCGCCGTGAGGCGCCGCCGGAACGGGCTCGGGATCTACGCTGGGCGGGCGCCCCTCCAGCTCGTCGTATGCCGCCGGCACCGGCTCGGGCTCGGGCTCGGGCTCGGGCTCGGCAAGGTCGATCGGGCCGGCGACGGCCCCGCCACCGTCCAGGTCCCCGTGCACCGGCAGCGCGGGCTCCCCGCTCCCCTCATCCTCGGCGGCCTGCGCCGGCTCGACCGGCAGCATCGGCGCCAGCGCCTCGCGCTCCTCGCGCGCGACCGCCCCCGGGTCGGCGCCGCGCAACCGCTTCAGCTCCAGGTGTTCGCGTATGGCCTCGTCGAGCAACCCCATCGCGCCCCCAAACGATACTGGCCCGGCCCCGGCCCCCGCCGGCGTCTAAACTTCTCGTGTCCAGCCGGCGACGCTCGCCGGCACTGGTTCGTTGGGCCTATAGCTCAGTTGGGAGAGCGCCTGGATCGCACCCAGGAGGTCGCCGGTTCAAGTCCGGCTAGGTCCATGGTCGACCGTCGCACGGCGCTCACGCCCCGCGTTGGGCGCACAGCCGAGCTGCAGAGGGTCTGTCCGCGCGCGTTCAGCCGCCGGCCGGCTCGAGCGCGATCTCGTGCGGGAACTCCAGCAGCAGCTCCCCTACGCTCGCCGCGTCCGGCGCCCGCAGTCCGGCCGCGTGCGCGTCGCGGGCGAGCACGAACAGCCGCTCGACGAACGCCTCCCAACGCAGCGCCGGGCGCATCTGGATGAGCAGGCGCACCGGCGCCTCGCCCGCGTTCCAGGCCACGTGCGCGACGCCGGCCGGCGCGATCACGGCCTCCCCGGCCGCCGCGGTGCGCTCCACGTCGCCGACGCGGAAGCCCGCCGTGCCGGCGAGGATCTGCCAGCGCTCCTGCATCCCCGGGTGGACGTGTGCGGGGGCGCGACGCCCGGGCAGCGTCCAGCGGCTCTCCATCTCCAGCAGCTCGCCGCCGGTTTCCTCAGCCGTCAGGCGGAAGACGATCCACTCGCCGCTGAGCGGGTTGAACAGCTCCTCGCCAGCGCGCGCCATCCCGCTCGCATCCTGACACAGGGCGAGTCAAAGACACCGCGGCGCAGCCCCCGCCAACCCGCCGGGGCGCGCCGCCGGCGCCGCTTGCGCACCCGGCACAGCGCGTGTTAGACCGTCGGGCTACTGAGAGAATTTCGACAGGTGGACGCGCGCGTTCGCCGGATTGGAGCTACTCATGGCAGGCAGGCGAATCCTCGCGGCCCTCGTGGCGGTGGTCGCGCTCGGGCTGGCGTTCGCGTCGGTCGCCCTCGCGAGATCCGAAGGCAACCTCGGCTGGAAAGTCAACGGGAGAGCGCTCGCCGAAGGCGAAACCACGAACGTGACCGGAGAAGGCGGCACCCAGCTGCTGAAAGCGACCATCGACATCGACGTCCCGATCGAGCTCGAGTGCAACTCGGCCAGTCTCTCGAGCATGAAACTGATCGGCACGAACGCGCCGACGCCGGGCAGCGCGGAAGGCAGGATCGCGTTCAGCGGCTGCGAGGTCGCGACCGTGGACTCCCAGTGCGAAGTCGCGGGCGACGGCTTCGTCACGAAGGCGCTCGTGGGCACCGGCGTGTACCTGTCCAAAGCGGCGGCGGAAGGCGAAGAACTGGCCTCGGGAGCGGACGGGCTCGTGTTCAAACCAAAGGAAGGCGAAGTGTTCGCGAGCTTCGTGATCGGCGGCAGCAGATGCTTCACCCGTGAATCGACCGTCGAAATCACCGGCACCGGCCTGATCTACAAGTTCGTCAAAGCCACCGGCGAAACGACGTTCGACGAAGAAGCCCAGACGCACGAGCTCGAAGCCACGAGCCAGCACTCCTACTTCGAAAACAGAAGAGGCTCGACGGTCGAACACTCCACCACGTTCAAGTTCTTCGGCGCCGAAGCGACGCTGACCGGATCCACGAGCATGTCCGTGAAATCCGGCTCCAAATACAACCTCGCGACCTAGCGGCAGACGCGCGCGCCGCGTGGGCGCGCCAGGCCGCTCAGGTGGTCCGGCGCGCCTTCACGGCCGTGCCGTAGGCGCAGATCTCGGTCCACACAGAGCCGAGCTCGGAGGTGTCGAAGCGGAACGCGAGGATCGCGTCGGCGCCTTTCGCCTCGGCCTCCGCGACCAGCCTGTCGATCGCGTCCTGGCGCCCGCTCGCGAGCATCTTCGTCATGCCTCTGAGCTCGCCCCCGACGAGCGACTTCAGGCCGGCGCCGATCTGCGAGCCGAGGTTGCGCGAGCGCACCGTCAAACCGAACACCTCGCCCAGCACCTCGTCGATCTGGTAGCCGGGCAGGTCGTTCGTCGTCGCGATCAGCATCGGCGGCTAACGCTACTCGCTGATCCGGCGCACCGCCGCGCGCGTAGGAAGGTCAGACCCCAAGATCGAGAGCGAACGAGCGATGCGAACGACAGCAACGAAACCGAGCCCGCTGGCGAGCCGCTCGCCCGCCCGCCACCTCGCGCGCGGCGCGCTCGGCTTCGCCCTGATCGCCGCCGCGCTCGCGCTGCTGGGCAGCGCCGGGCCGGCGGCTCTGGCGCTCGTGCCGGCGGGCATGCTCGCGCTGCGCGGCTGCCCCACCTGCTGGGCCGTCGGCCTGATGCAGACGCTCTCAGCGGGCCGCATCGAGCGCGAATGCCGCGAGGGCCGCTGCTCACTCGGGCCCGCGCGCGCCGCCCGCGCCAGCGGGTGACTCGACGACCACGCGCACGGTCTCAAGCAGCCGGTCGCTGGCGCCGCGCACGCTGCCGCCCTGCTCGAGCGTCTGCTGGATGTAGGCGAGCGTCTGCGCGGTCAGGCGCTCGCCGGGCAGCACGTTGGGCACCCCGGGCGGGTAGGTCGCGAGCGACTCGGCGGCGATCCTGCCCACGGCCCGCTCGGCGGCCACCACCTCCTGGCGCCCGAGGTAGGCCTCGCGGGGGGTCATCGCGAGCTCGCCCCACGGCGGCGGCGGCGCGAAGCGCTCGCCGCCGCCGCTCGGGTCGAGCCCCACGCGCTCGGCCGCCGTGCGCAGCGCCGCCACCAGGCGGCCGGCCTCCGGCAGCCCCCGCTCGCCCATCCCGAACACCGCCACGAGCACGTTCTGCGCGTACAGCTCGAGGTTGATGTCGTCGATCTCCCGCAGCATCGGCGCGAGCTCGTAGCCGCTGGCGGCCACGCCGCGCACGTCCACCGCCAGGCGCAGCGGGTCGTAGGCGAACACGCCCGGGCGCCCGGCGAGGCGCTCGTCGAGCACGTCCAGCCCGTCGATCGCGCGGATCTGCTCGCGCGCCGCCTCGAGCGCGCCCATCGTGGCGCTCAGCAGCTCGCGCCCGTGCACGGCCGCCTGGCGGCGCGCCGCGTCCAGCGAGCCGGCGAGCAGCGAGTTGGGGCTGGTGGACTCGGTCAGCGTGACCGCACGATCTACCACGTCCTCGCCGATCAGCCGGGACCGATCGCCGAGGTGCAGCATCGCCGACTGCGTGAGGCTGCCGACGATCTTGTGCGTGCTGGAGATCACCAGGTCGGCGCCGAGCGCCAGCGCGTGCGTGGGCAGCTCCTCGTGGAAGGCCAGGTGCGCCCCCCACGCCTCGTCGACGACCAGCGGCAGCCCGCGCGCGTGCGCCACCTCGGCGAGCGCCGCGACGTCCGCGACGGCGCCGAAGTAGGTGGGCGAGACGACCCACGCCGCAACCGCGCGCGGCGCCGCCGCCAGCGCGCGCTCGAGGCCCTCGCCGGTCAGGCAGTGCGCGATCCCCAGCTCCGCGTCGAGCTCCGGCGCGGCGAACGTCGGGCGCATGCCGGAGAGCACCAGCGCGTCGATCGTGCTCGAGTGGGCGTTGCGCTGGACCACCACCTCCTCGCCGTGGTGCGCGAGCGCGAGCCCGGCGGCCAGGTTGCCCTGGGAGGCGCCGTTGATCAGGAACCACGTGCGCCGCGCGCCCCACGCCGCGGCCGCGAGCCGCTGGGCCTGCTCGAACGGGCTCGGCTCGACGCCGACGTCGATCCCGTAGGTGAGCGCGGGGATGTCGAGGCTGACCGCGCGCTCGCCGAACGCGCGCAGCAGCCCGGGGTCGGCGCCCAGGCCGCCCTTGTGGCCGGGCACGTGCAGGCGGGCGGGCTGGCGCTCGGCGTACTCGCAGAGCGCGTCGAGGTAGGGCGTGCGCTCCTGCGGATCGGGAGCGCCCGCCGCCATCACGCCACCGCGAATGTGTCAGCTCTGCTTACAGGGTGTGCCAACACTGGATCTTTCTAGCAATTTCGCTTCTGCCGACCCGGCTCCGGGGCTAGCCTCGCCTGCGTACCGATCAAAGCGGCCCGGCGGTGCGCCAACACCCCGGGCCCGGCACCGAGTTGCTCAGCCTCGATGCCAGCCGATTGTCTCGCACAGCCCGCCGCAGGGCGTGCCGGGCACGGCCGACGTCGAGCCCGCGAGCACCTGGCGCCGCCAACCAGAGGAGGCGAGATGCCACAGCCAGACCCTGCCCAGCCGGCCGACGAGCTGATCCTCGCGGCGCTCGAGCGCGCCGTCCGCCACGACCCTATCGGGCAGCGCGCGGTGCCCGTGTGGAGCGTCCACGACCATCTCGGCCTGCGCCGGCGTTCCCGCGCGGCCCGCCACGCGGGCGACCGCCTGCGGGCGCTCTCAGCCGAGCGGCTGGTCGTCGAGGGCAGCCGGCACGGCGTGTCCACGTGGGCGCCCACCGAGGCCGGCCGCGCCCGCCTGAGCGAAGCGGCGCGCGCCGGCGGGCAGGCGCCGGCCCTGCCCGAGTCCCCGCAGCACCGGACCTGGCGACTGGCGCGCCTGCTCGCCGGCCAGGAGCTCGACCGCTTCCACGACGAGCTGCGCGAGCAGCTCAAGCGGGCCCTGCGACTGCTCGAAGCGGACCCGCCGGCGCGCTCGGACGCGTGGCTCGAGCTGGCCGAGCAGCTGGCGCGCGCCTGCCGGCGCTTCGCCTCCGCCTCCTACTGCCTGCGCGAGTGGGCCGAGCCCGACGACGCCCACGCCGACGTGGACGAGCGGCTCGACGCCGGCGACGAGGCGCTCGACGAGCGCGAGCGGGCCCGGCGCCGCGCGCGGCGCACCGGCAGGCGCAACACCCGCCTGTGGGGCGATCTCGCCGGCGAGCTCTAACGGGGGAGCGGGATCGACGCTAGGCGACCGGCACGGGCTGCGCCGCGGCGAGGGGCCGGTGCCGGTCGATCAGCTCGAGCGCGAAGCGGCCGGCCGGGTGCTCGCGCGCGCGGCCCACGAGCGCCGCCGTCGCCGCCGGCATGACGTCGGTCTGGGGCAACGTGACGCCGTACCGCGCCGGCACGACGACCGCCGCGGACAGCGCCGCGAACGTCAGGTCGGCGGCGCCGAAGCGCTCCCCGCACAGGTACGGGCGGCCGTCCGCCAGCAGCTCGGCGACGAAGTCGAGCTCGCGGAACACGACCGCCTCGTCGTGCAGCTCGATCCCCGGGCGGATGTCGAGCACGCGCGCCACGACCGCGACCGCCAGCGGCCAGCCCCAGCGCAGCACGCGATCCTCCCAGGCCGGCACGCCCTGGTTGTTGAAGCGCAGCAGCAGCTCGCGCTGCCCGAGCATGTGCACGTACATCAGCCGCCGCCCGCTCGGCCCGAGGCGCGCGTCGAAGCGCCGGCACAGCTCGTCGACCGCGCGGCGCTCGCCGGGCTCCTCGGGGAACAGGCGCCGCTCGGGCTCCAGGCGCCGGTCGACCCATTCGAGGATCTGCTCGGACTCGCCGAGCGCCCCATCCGGGGTCACCAGCACCGGCACCGTCAGCCCCCCGCCGGCGCGGCGCGCGGCCAGCCGGTGGACGACCTGCACGTGGCGCTCCTCGCGGTACTCCAGCTGCGCGCGCTCCAGCGCCCAGCGCGCCTTCTCGCAGTAGTGGCTGATGGGGATCGTGATCAGGCGCAGCACGTGCTGAGGCGAGTATGACCCTTGCTAGGGTGCGACGGGAGGTGGCGCGCTGATACTCAGGCGGAGCACAGGGGAGCCGAGCGGCGAGCGCGGCGCCGGAAAGCCGCGGCGAGCGCGCGTGGCGCCCGTGCCGGCCCCCAGCACCCAGTTCGAGGAGTGGGAGATGGAGCTGCACGGGCGCCGCGTGATCTACCGGATCGCCGGCAGCGGACCCGCGGTCGTCCTGATCCACGGGATGCTCAACTCCTCGAGCCACTGGCAGCGCGTCGCGCTCGACCTCGCGCGCGAGCACACCGTGATCGCGCCCGACCTGATCGGCCACGGCGACTCGGCCGCGCCGCGCGGCGACTACTCGCTCGGCGCCCACGCCGCGAGCATCCGCGACCTGCTCGCGGCGATCGGCGTCGAGCGCGCGAGCATCGTCGGCCACTCGCTCGGCGGCGGCGTCGCGATGCAGTTCTTCTACCAGTTCCCCCAGCGCGTCGAGCGGCTCGTGCTGATCTCCAGCGGCGGCCTCGGCCACGAGGTCAGCCCGCTGCTGCGCAGCGCCGCGCTGCCCGGCGTCTCCGGCCTGCTGTCGCTGACGATCCAGCCGCGCCTGCTGGCGGCGCTCAGGGGCGCCGGCTCGCGCATGCGCGAGCGCGGCCTTTCGAGCGGCGTGCACCTGCAGGCGATCGCGCGCGCCCTGCGCCCGCTCGAGACCGCCGACGCGCGCGGCGCGTTCCTGCACACGCTGCGCTCCGTCATCGACGTCCACGGCCAGCGCGTGAACGCCAACGACCGGCTGTACCTGCTCGAGACGATGCCCACGCTGATCATGTGGGGCGAGCGCGACCACACGATCCCGATCGAGCACGGCCGCCGCGCGCACGAGGCGATCCCGCACAGCTACTTCGCCACGCTGCCCGACGCCGCCCACTTCCCGCACCTCGAAGACCCCGACGGCGTCGCGCGCGAGCTGCGCGCGTTCATCGAGCAGACCCACCCGGGCCGCATCGAGGACGGCGACTGGGGGACGGTGCTCGCGCGCCGCTCGCCGCGCTCGCGCCGGCACGCGGCCGCCTGACGCGGCCGGCTCGGCCCGGGCGTCCGGCCGTCGCACGCCGGCAGCCGCGACGGGCTCGCCGGGCGTCTACTCGGAGACCGCGGCGGCCCGCCACGCCGGCGGGTAGGGCAGCGGCGTGAGCTCCGTCTCCAGCTGCGCGCGCAGCGGCTCGAAGGGCGGCGGCAGCGACAGGCCCTCGCCGAGATGCGCCTCGTCCTCGTCGACCGCGAAGCCCGGCCCGATCGTCGCCAGCTCGAACAGCACGCCGCTGGGCTCGACGAAGTACACGGATTTGAAGTAGAAGCGCTCGATCAGCGGCGTCGGCCGCGCGCCCGTCTCGAGCACCCGCTCGCGCCACACCTCGATGTCCTGCATGGTGGCGGCGAAGGCGACGTGGTGGACGGTGCCGGCGCCCTGCCTGCGGTGGATCTCGGGCGGGGCGGGATCGTAGGCGTAGAAGCTGCCCCGGCTCTCGCCCCGCACCTCCCAGTGCTCCCCCTCTCCTCGCGAGAAGCCTAGCGCCTCGCCGAGCAGCCGCTCGCTGCGCACCGGCTGGCTGCTGTAGGCGCGCACGCCCTCGAAGCCCTGCAGCGCGTGCTCGTCGGGGATCTCCGGCGAGCGCGCGCTCAGCGGCTCATCGGAGACGCTCGCGACCACGAACTCGTGCTCGAGGCCCTCGGGGTCGGCGAACCGCAGGCTGCCGCCGCTCAGCTCCGCGCGCACGCCGTGCTCGGCGAGCCGCTTCTCCCAGAACTCGAGCGCCGCGCCGGAGCCCACGCGCCAGACGATCCTGTGCACCATGCCGGCGCCCGCGAGGCCGCGCGTGGCGCCTCGGTACTCGAAGAACGTCAGGTCCATCCCCGGCGAGCCGTGCTCGTCGCCGTAGAACAGGTGATACATCCGCGGTTCGTCCTGGTTGACCGTGCGCTTGACCATGCGCAGGCCGAGCACGCCCGTGTAGAACTCGACGTTGGCGCGCGCGTCGCCGGTGATCGCGCTGATGTGGTGGATGCCCTCCAGCTTCATCGTGCTCGCGCCCACTCTAGCTCGGGCTCGCGGCGCGCAGGCCGGGCCTGCGATCATCGCGTACGGATCGTGGAGTCGCGCACTGGATGCAGGACGGATCGCTGATCCCGCGCTTCGGGCGAGCGCGGCGCGACCCCGCGCTCGCGGTGCTCGAAGGGCTGCACCCGCTCAAGCACGCGCTGCGCTTCGGCGCGCGCGCCTCGATCGTGGCCACGCCCGACCTGGGCGCGCTCGAACGCCTCGCCGAGACGCTCGCGCCGGACATCCTCGCCCGCCTGCGCGAGCTCGCCCAGGAGGTCGACGCCGCGGTCTTCGCGCAGCTCGCCCCGCTGACGCCCGCGACCGGCGCGATGGCGCTGGCCGAGCGCCCCGCGGTCGACCCCGCGGCCGTGCTCGCCGACGCGCGCGAGGCGCCCGTGGTGGCGCTGGAGGACCCGCGCGACCTCGGCAACATCGGCGCGTGCGTGCGCGTGGCCGCGGCCGCCGACGCCGCGGGCGTGCTGTGCACCGGCAGCCACGACCCCTGGCACCCCGACGCGCTGCGCGGCGCCGCCGGGCTGCACTTCGCCGTGCCCGTCGCGCGCGTCGAGCGGCTCGAGGCGCTCTCGGCGTCCGCCCGCCCGCTGCTCGCGCTCGACCCCGACGGCGAGCCGCTCGAGCCGGCCACGCTGCCGCCGCGCGCCGTGCTCGCCTTCGGCACCGAGCGCCGCGGCCTGAGCGAGCAGCTGCTCGCGGCCGCCGACGCGCGCGTGAGCATCCCCATGCGCGCCGGCGTATCGAGCCTCAACCTCGCGACCTCGGTGGCCGCCGTGCTGTTCGCGTGGCGGCTGCGCTAAGCCGCTTCGACGCCGTCGAGCAGCAGCCAGTTGCCGTGCAGCGCGTCGCGGGCGCGCGCGAGCATCCGCTCGGCCTGCTCCTGCGGATCCGCGGCCTCCGCCAGCAGCCGGCCGATCAGCTCGCGCGCCTGGCGCGCGTGCTCGACGTCGAGCCGCTCGTGCACGCGGAAGTACTCCGTCGCCGGGCCCTCCTCGCACAGGCCGTAGTGCTCGGCCAGCCCCGCGAGCTTGGTCGCCGAGATCGCCGGCTGGCCGGCCTCGATCGCGTACAGCACCGCCAGGTTCTCGAGCAGGTCCTCGCCCGCGCTCCACGCCTGCGCGCACGCGCGCGTCTGCGCGCTCGGCTCGGGCGAGGAGCCCCGCCCGCCCTCGGCCTCGCGCGCGACCGCGCGCTCGAACTGCTCCCACATGGCCACGTGCGCGGCCTCCTCGCGCGCGTGCTCGAGCAGCTCCTCGCCGTGCGCCGCCGCCGTCGCGCCAGGCGGCGCCGCCGCGGCCTGCTCGGCAGCCTGCCGGGAGGCGCGCGCGAGCGCGATCACCGCGTGGCGGTACTCGCCGGCGTAGCGGTCTAGCTCGGCGGCGCTCAGCTCGCCGGCGCTCCAGCGCTGGTAGAACGGGTGCTCGAGCACGTTGATCGCGGCGCGGGTCTCGTCGAGCCTGGCAAGGAAGTCCATGGGCGGTTCGCTTTCTGTCGGATGTGGGCCTGAGGGGAAGGACTCGCCCCCGAGACGCAGAAACTTACGCAGTTAGCGCAGTCTTCGTATGCAGGGGGTGGACCGCCGTCCGGACGGTGTGCGAGTCTCGCTGCGGGAGCTGATCGGAGGAGCGGAATGGGGCCGTCTTCGTGATCGTCATTATCGCCTCGACGCTGGGTGTGGTGGGGTTCGTCGCGCTGCTCGCTCTCGCGCTCGGCCGCGCCGCCGCGCTGGCCGACGAGGACTCGGACCGGCTGCTGGCCGAGCGCCGGGGCGCCGCGCCGGGACGACGTGGCCGGCCGGCCGCCGGCGTCTACAGCCAGAGCTACGCCGGGTTCTCGCGCGCCCACTCGACGATCGCCTGGGAGCCGTCGATCACGGTCCCGTCGTCGAGCACCAGCGTGGGCACCCAGCGGTTCCCCGTCAGCTCCTGGACCGCGCGCCGTCCGGGCGTCTGATTGAACACGCCCGGCAGCAGCGCCCAGCCGTAGGTCTTGATCAGCTCCGGCTCGTGGCCCGCCCCCTGGAGCGCGTGGTAGGCGTTGGCGCACGGGTGCCCGCCGGGTCGCGGCGAGGGGAAGGTCCCCCAGCACACGTACAGCTTCATCGGGCCGAGGTCCCCGCGCGGCGCATTGGTCGAGCGTAGTCGATGGGCAAGCGGTTATGCTGGCCGGCGCGATGAGCGAGGCGCTGCGCACGCCGGAGGAGGCGCTCGAGGGACTCCCGGATTTTCCGTTCGCGCCCCACTACCGCGAGGCGCAGGGCCTGCGCCTGGCGCACCTCGACGAGGGCGAGGGGCCGCCGGTGGTGTTCTTCCACGGCGAGCCGACCTGGTCGTACCTGTGGCGCAAGGTGATCCCGCCGGTGCGCGACGCGGGCTTTCGCTGTCTGGCGCCCGACCTCGTCGGCTTCGGGCGCTCGGACAAGCCGACCGACGTCGACTTCTACAGCTACGACCGCCACTGCGAGCTCGCCGGGACGCTGCTGGAGGACCTCGACGTGCGCGGCGCCACCGCCGTCGTGCACGACTGGGGCGGCCCGATCGGGCTGCGCCTGGCGGTCGAGCAGCGCGAGCGCGTCGACCGGCTGGTGATCCTCGACACGGGCCTGTTCACGGGCCACCAGAGGATGAGCGACGCGTGGACCGCCTTCCGCGACTTCGTCGAGCGCACCGAGGACCTGCCCGTCGGCTTCCTCGTGCGCGGCGCCTGCAAGACGGACCCGGGCGACGAGGTGATCGCCGCCTACGACGCGCCGTTCCCGAGCGCCAGCTCGAAGGCCGGCGCGCGGGCCTTCCCGCTGATGATCCCGCGCACGCCCGACGCGCCCGGCGCGGCGGCGGGCCAGCGCGTGCTCGACGCGCTGCGCGAGGACCGCCGCCCGACGCTGATGCTGTGGGGCGACTCCGACCCCGTGCTGCCGCCCGCCACCGGCGAGCGCTTCGCCGAGTCGATCGGCGTCGAGCCGCCGCGTCCGATCGAGGACGCCAGCCATTTCCTGCAGGAGGACCAGGGGCCGCTGATCGGCGAGCTGATCGCCGAGTGGCTGACCGCGGGCTGACGGCCCGTTGCCGGCGGCGCAGCGCGGCGCGGCGCCGCGGCGCGGCGCGGCCCGCCGCGTCAGTCGCCGGCCGTGATCCGCTGGCGCTCGGGCGCCGCCTCGAGGCCCGGCTCCGAGTGCGACGCGCGCAGTTCGTAGCCGCGGCGCAGGTCGGCGTCGGCGCCGGCGAGCACGCGGTCGGCGCGCATCGCGCGCGCCATGCCCTCCGCCATCCGCCGCGGCAGCAGCGTGCCGAGCGCGTTCGTGCGCTTGGCCGACTTCGGCACCCACACGTCGACGATGCCCGTGCGCAGCGCCTCGACGATCGCCTCCGCGACGTCGGCCGGCTCGAGGCTGCTCATGCCGCGCGCCTGCCCGAGCCCCGAGCCGAGCTCGGTGTTGACCACGAACGGCATCACGTAGCTCACGTCGACGTGCGCGCCCATCAGCCGCAGCTCGCCGCGCACCGCCTCGGTCAGGCCCACGACCGCGTGCTTGGTCGCCGAGTAGGTGGCACCGCCGGGCGCGCCGAACTTGCCCGCCTGCGAGGAGATGTTCACGATGTGGCCGCGGTCGCGCGGGAGCATGCGCTCGAGCGCCAGCTTGGTGCCGAGGATCACGCCGTGCAGGTTGATGTCGACCATGCGCCTCGCCGTCACGTCGTCCTCGTCGATAAAGCGCCCGACCTGCATGATCCCGGCGTTGTTGACGAGCACGTCCAGCGGGCCCAGCTGCTCCTCGGCCCCGTCCAGGAACGCCCGGAAGGAGTCGCGGTCGGTGACGTCCAGCTCGAGCGCCACGGCGCTCGGACCGAGCTCGGCGGCGGCCGCCCGCGCCGCCTCGGCGTCGACGTCGCCGATCGCCACGCGCATGCCCTGGCGCATGAGCGCGACGGCCGTGGCGCGCCCGATGCCGCGCGCGGCGCCCGTGATGGCCGCGGTCTCGCCCGCGAGGACCCGGGGTTGCTTTGCCATGGTCTCCTCCTCAGTTGCACTACGGCAGGCTGTCGACCACGAGGCTAGCGCTTTGGCCAGCCAGCCAGTCGCCCGCCCCGGCGCGGCGGACGGCGCGGGCGGACGCCCCGGCGCGCCTCGATCCCCGTAGTAGTGTGCGGTCATGCCGTTCTTCAAGGTCGACGGCCAGCGCATCGCCTACACCGAGTTCGGGGGCGGCCCCGCGGCGGTGACGGCCGGGGGCGTGCGCGGGCGCACCGCCAGGAGCGCCCCGGCGAACGGGCGCGCGCTGATCCTGCTGCACGGCCTGCTGCTCTCCCAGGAGATGCACAAGCCGCTGGCCGAAGCGCTGGCGGCGCACGGCAACCGCGTGATCACGGTCGACCTGCTGGGCCACGGCCGCTCGGACCGCCCCCGCGACATGTGGCGCTACTCGATGGCCGCCTACGCCACCCAGGTCGTCGCCCTGATGGACCACCTGAAGATCGAGCAGGCCGTCGTGATGGGCACCTCGCTCGGCGCCAACGTCGCGCTCGAGCTCGCCGCCAGCCGGCCCGAGCGCCTGCGCGGCATGGTGATCGAGATGCCGGTGCTCGACAACGGCCTGCTTTGGAGCGCGCTGACGTTCACCCCGCTGCTGGTGGCGCTCACCTTCGGCGAGCCCGCGATGAAGCTGCTCGCGCGCGTCACCCGCGCCGTGCCGCGCCGCGCGCTGCCCCACTACGGCAACGTCGTGCTCGACCTCGTCCGCCAGGATCCCGGCCCGAGCGGCGCGCTGCTGCAGGGCCTGTTCTTCGGGCGCATCGCGCCGCCGCGCAGCGAGCGCAGCACGTTCACGACGCCGACGCTCGTGCTCGGCCACCCGCGCGACCCCGTCCACCCCTTCTCCGACGCCGACATGCTCGTCCACGAGCTGCCCAACGGGCGCCTGCTGAAGGCCGAGTCGCTCGTCGAGCTGCGCCTGCAGCCCGAGCGGCTGACCGAGGAGATCGCCGCGTTCGTCGAGGAGACCTGGGCCGGCCCCAGCAGCGCGCGTCAGCGGCGCGCGCCCGCGAAGAGACGCCCGGCGGCCAAACGCGCGCCGGCCAAACGGGCGTCCCGCGGGAGCACCACGAGCTGACGCTCGCCGGCGGCGAGCGCTGCGCGCCGGCCCGCGCTACCTGGTCGGGAAGAGTTCGAGTTCGTTGACCGCCACGTGCCCCGGCGCTTCGGGCGTGCCGATCGCGGACTTCGGCGCGCCGCTGATCCACAGGACGACGAACGAGAACGTCTTCTTGGAGTCGCGCAGCGCCAGCCGCAGGGTGCGCTTCTTGGCGAGCCTGGGCGCGCTCAGCGGCACCCAGGCGGGATCGGTGATCGACGTGGGCGCGGTGCGCGCGGCGGTGCCGTAGACCTGCACCGTCATCCCCGGCGTCGAGGTGACCAGTTGCAGCACCGAGACCCGCTGCTCGGACTTGAGGTCGATCAGCAGGCCCTCGGCCAGCTTCGGCGCGGTCGCCGGGTCGATCTGCGCGGTCCACGCCGTCGCGGTGTCGCCGTCGATCGCCAGGCTGGGGTCGCCGAACCAGCTCGCCGGATATCCGTAGGGGTCGTAGGTCTTGGCCGCGTCGGTGTCCAGCAGGATCGCCGCCTGCTGGTTTTCTTCGGGCGTTTCGCCCGCCGGCGGCGTGGAGGCCGGTTTGGTGGGCGTCGTCGGTGTCGTCGGACTGTTGCCCGCCGGCGTCGTCGTGACTTTTTCGGAGGCCTTCGGCGTGACCGCGTCGAGCGGGATCTTCGGGGGTTTGCCGCTCCCGAGCCCCGGCAGCCCTTTCGCGGCCTTCGGCGTCTTCGCCGGCGTCCCCGGCGTGGTAGGCGGCGGGGTCGCGGGCGTGCTCGTCACGGGCGCCGGCGCCTGCGCGACGACCTTCGTCAGCACCGTCGGCTTGGCCGATCCTTTGCTGAGCGCCGCATACGCGGCGGCGCCGGCGCCGAGCACCAGCACGAGCACCGCGCCGAGCACAGCCACGAGCCCTCGCCAGCCGGCGCCGCCGAGGCTCCCCGGCGCGCCGGCGCCGCACTGCAGGCACCAGTCCTGGCCTTCGAGCAGCGGCGCGCCGCACTTCTTGCAGGGCCGCGCGACGGCGGGCCGCGCGCTCGCCGCGCCGCCATCGGCCGACGCCGGCGTGGCGGCGGCGCTCTGCCGCGCGCCCTCGGCGTGCGTCCCGTCGGGCGCCTGGAGAGCCTCCGGCTCCGCCTGCCCAGCGGACGGCGAGTCGACTAGCGAGCTGGCCATCTCCCCGATTCTAGCCCCGCACGATCTGGCGGCCGGTGGGTCGCATGCCGGCGTCGAGCTCCAGCTGCCAGTAGTAGCGCGTGAACGTCGTGCCCGCCTCGAACTCGCCCACGTGCGGCTCGATCGTCTCGCCGGCCGCCATGCGCACGATCAGCTCGGGGTATGAGCGCCCCGGCAGCGCGGCGTACGCGGGCGCCGGGAAGGCGCCGCCGAAGCGCGTGTTGACGTCGGTGATGCCGATCCCGATCTGCGGGTCGCGGAACACCTGGATCGTCGCCGGCCCGGCGACGCGCAGCGCCTCCATCACGCGGCGGCCGAGCTCGATCAGCTCGCGGTCCGCCACGACCCGCCCCTTGATCGACTCGCCTCCCCGCGACTCCAGCATCGTGCGCGGGATCGCGTTCAGGCAACGCCCGGCCCGGTCTCCCAGGCAGTCGATGGACAACTCCGGCCCGCCCATCGCGCGCTGCACCATCACCGGCTCTGGGCGGGGCAGGCCCAGCGGGCGCTCGCATACGGGCGCGTTCTCCACGTAGTCGATGAACACGCGCGCCTGCTCGGGGTTGTGGGCGAGGTGGATCGAGCGCGCCCCCGAGCCGCGACGCGGCTTGACCATGACCGGGTAGTCGAGCTGCTCGAGGTCCGCCTGCGCCGGCAGGACCGTCGGCGGCGAGGGCAGCCCGTGGCGCTCGAGCAGCAGGTGCGTCTCGTACTTGTCGTAGGTCGCGCGGGCCACCGCGGCCGGCGGCACGAGCGCCGGCAGCCGCCGGTCCTCCAGCGCGCCAGCCAATATCTCTATATCCAAATCGGTCAACGGCAGCACGACGCCGACGCCGTGCTGCTCGCACAGGGCCTGCAGGGCGGGCACGTAGTCGGGCTCGTCGACCAGCGGCACCGCGGCGCGCGCGTGGGCCGCGTACTGGGCGGGCGCCAGCGGCGAGGGGTCGGCCGCGACCGTGTGCGTGAGCGCGGCGAAGCACGAGACGATGTCATAGCGCTTGCCGACGCCCGTCAGCAGCACGGCCGGCGGGCTCACAGCTTGCCCTCCCAGCCGCCCGCCGGGCCCTTGTAGAGGCCCGAGCCGCCCAGCACCATCGCCGGCGTGCGCCGCAGGATCTCCAGGTCCAGCGCCAGCGAGCGGTGCTCGATGTAGTACAGGTCGAGCTCGATCCGCTCCGACCACGGCAGCGACGCGCGCCCGTTGACCTGCGCCCAGCCCGTGATCCCCGGCTTGATCTCCAGGCGCCCCCGCTGGCGCTCCGTGTACTGGGCGACCTGCGCCGGCAGCGTCGGCCGCGGCCCGATCAGCGACATCTCCCCGCGCAGCACGTTCAGCAGGTTCGGCAGCTCGTCGAGCGAGGTCCTGCGCAGGAACGCCCCGACGCGCGTGATCCGCGCGTCGCCGGCGTCGACGCGCAGGCCCGCCCCGATGTGCTCGGCGCCGTCGACCATCGTGCGCAGCTTCAGCACGTCGAACTCGCGGCCGTGCAGCCCGCTGCGGCGCTGGCGGTAGATCACCGGGCCCCTGCTCTCCAGCCGGATCGCGAGCGCCGCCAGCGCCAGCACCGGCGCGCTCAGCGCGAGCACCGACGCGGACACCACGATGTCGAGCAGGCGGCGGATCACGGCGAGGGATTGTCGCAGCGGCCGAGCGTCCCATCCCAGGCGACGCCTAGCTTCAACTGAGTGAAGGTTCGAGCGATAATCAAGCTCATAGAAGCGGACGGCTGGCGACGCTCTCGACAGAGGGGTAGCCACCGTCATTACCGCCACCCAGAGAAGCGAGGAACGGTGACGATAGCGGGACACCCCCAGGACGAGTTGCATCCGAAGACCCAGGCCAGCATTCTCCGCCAGGCGGGGCTGCGACGATGAGCGAGGTCGAGCGCTACCTGATCCTCGTCGAGGGCGAGCCGCCCGCCAACTACTCGGCCTGGTCGCCGGACGTGCCTGGTTGTGCCGCCACGGGCGCCACGATCGACGGATGCGTCGAGAACATGCGCGAGGCGCTTGTTGGTCATCTCGACGTGATGCGTGAACACGGCGAAACGCCGCCCGCGCCGAGTGGTCCGGGCGTGTACGTCGAGCGCGCTATCGCCGCCTAGATGGTTGATTCCACGGGGGTTAGGCGCAGTAGTTGACGAGTGCGCGGCTGGGTCGGGCGAGTTGGTGGTTGAGGGTGATCGCGGCGGCGAGGGTGAGGAAGCGTTGAAGGATGCGCTCTCTGAGGCCGGGAAGGGTTCT
>DASZFZ010000052.1:0-23223 GCA_035939315.1 Solirubrobacteraceae bacterium
CGGCGGAGGAGTTCGACCAGGCGCAGCTGCTGGCGGCCGAGAAGGAAGCGATCGGCTTGTTCGTTTCCGCCCACCCGCTCAAGCCGTTGCGCGAGGCGATGCGCGCCCGTGTGGACTGCCCGCTCAGCGCCCTCCCGGAGCGGCGTGACAAGGAGAGCGTCACCGTCGGGGGCATCATCGTCGAGGCCAAGCGGATCCGGACCCGCAACGGCGATCAGATGATGTTCGCGACGCTCGACGATCTCTCCGGCGCGGTCGAGGTGCTCGTGTTTGGCAAGGCGCTGGCCGAGCACGAGGCGGCGCTCGTGACCGACGAGATCGTGCTCGTCAAGGGCCGTGTCGACCACAAGGAAGCCGGCAAGACCTGCCTGGTGGTGCAGTCGGTCGAACGCTTCGCCCCGACCGGGGAGGAGATCGAGCGGGCGCGCGCGCAGGCGCGCGCCGCCGACCGCGAGGCGGCCGCGCTCGCCCAGCCGGTGAAGCTGCGGCTGATCGCCTCCGAGCTGTGCGCGGGCACGATCGACGAGCTCAAGCAGGCGATCGAGGAGAACCCGGGCCCGGCGCCCGTGTACGTGGACATCGACCACAGCGACGGCAGCAAACGCACGGTGCGCCTGGGGGAGGGCTACCGCGTCCGCCACATCCCGACGCTGCTGGCGGAGCTCGAACACGTGGTCGCGCAGGCGCGCGCGACGCCCGCCGCCGAGCCCGCCGACGCATCGGCGGAACCGCGGCCGGCCGGCCAGCCGCGGCGGCCGCTCGCGGCCGTGCCCGCCGCCGCGTTCGCCGGCTAGGCGCTCGCGGCCCGGCGTTTGCGCCGGCGCGAGGCGAGACCCCGCTCGCGCAGCTGCCCGGCGAACGCGACTTCCTCGCGCGAGGGCCCGCCGCGGTTCTCGCCCGGGGTCTCCAGCACGCACGGCAGCCGCTGCAGGCCGGGCGCCGACAGGAACGCCATGCAGCCTCGCTCGCCGAGCTCGCCGCGGCCGAGGTTCGCGTGGCGGTCGCGGTTCGAGCCGAGCGGGGTCTGCGAGTCGTTGAGGTGCAGCGAGCGCACCCGGCCGCGGCCCAGCGCGCCGGTCGCCTCGCGCAGCACCCGGCCCATGCCGGCGGGCGTGCGGACGTCATAGCCCGAGGCCAGCAGGTGGCAGGAGTCCAGGCACACGCCCAGGCGCGGCCCGCCGCCGGCCAGCTCGAGCAGCCGCGCGAGCTCCTCGAAGGAGCGCCCGAGCGTGCCGCCCGCGCCGGCCGTGTTCTCCAGGTGTAGCTCGCAGCCCTCGCTGTCCGTGAGCGCCCGGGCGATCGTGGCGGCTGCGCGCTCGATCGCCGCGCCGACCTCGCCGGTCTTGGCCGAGCCGGGGTGCAGCACGACGGCGCGCGCGCCGATCGCGCGACCGACGCGCAGCGAGTTAGTCAGAGACGCGAGCGATTTCTCGCGGATGTCCGGATCCTCGCTGGCGCAGTTGAGCAGGTAGACCGCGTGGATCAGCACCGCGTCGATCGGGCTGGCGGCGAGCGCCTCGCGAAAGGCCGCCACGTCCTCGTCGCCGTAGGCGCCCGCGCGCCACGTGCGCGGCGACTGGTTGAAGATCTGGATCGCGCGGCAGCCGCGCTCGAGCCCTCGCTCGACGGCCTTGGGCAGGCCGCCGGCGGGGGAGACGTGGGCGCCGATCAGCACGGCGCGTGCCGGCGGGCGGCTGCGAATAGCATTCGGCGCATCCTATGAGGGTTCGCTTCGCACCATCCCCGACCGGCGCGCTGCACATCGGCGGCGCCCGCACCGCGCTGTTCAACTGGCTGCTCGCGCGCCACAGCGGCGGCTCGCTGGTGCTGCGCATCGAGGACACCGACCGCGAGCGCTCCACGCCCGAGAACATCGAGCAGATCCTCGACGCGCTCGCCTGGCTAGAGCTCGACTGGGACGAGGGGCCGATCATGCAGACCGCGCGCGGCGAGCGCCACCAGCAGGCGCTGCGGGCGCTGCTCGCCTCCGGCCACGCCTACCACTCGAACGCGACCGCCGCCGACGTGAAGGCCTTCAAGGAGCTCTACGGCGCCAACCGCGGCTACCGCGGCAGGGAGCAGGAGGGCAACCCGTCGGAGGGCGCGGTGCGCCTGCACGTCCCCGACGACGGCGCGACCGTCGTACACGACGTGATCCGCGGCGAGACGAGCTTCGAGCACGTGCACCTCGACGACCCCGTGATCGCGCGCGCCGACGGCTCCGTGCTCTACAACTTCGCGGTCGCGATCGACGACCTCGACGCGGGCATCACGCACGTCGTGCGCGGCGAGGACCACCTCTCCAACACGCCGAAGCAGCTGCTGGTGCTCGAGGCGCTCAGGCAGGCCGGCTTCACCGCCGAGCACGGCGCCGAGGTGACGCTGCCGCTGTACGCGCACCTGCCGCTGCTGCACGGCCCGGACGGCAAGAAGCTATCCAAGCGCCACGGGGCCGCATCCGTGCAGGAGCTGCGCGAGCGCGGCTACCTGCCCGAGGCCGTGCGCAACTACCTGGCGCTGCTCGGTTGGGGCGCCGGCGACGACGCGACCGTGCTCTCGACCGCCGAGCTGATCGAGCGCTTCACGCTCGAGCGCGTCAGCCGCAACCCCGCGCGCTTCGACGAGGTCAAGCTGCGCTGGCTGAACGGGCTGTACATCCGCGAGCTGCCGGTGCCCGAGCTCGCCAGGCGCCTCGAAGCGTTCACGGGCCGGCGGGGCCTCGAGCCGCTCGCGCGCATCAGCCAGGAGAAAATGCAGACGCTCGCCGACTTCTGGCCGCTGGCCGGCGCCCTGCTCGACGGGCCGGCAGAGGACGGGTCCGCGCGCGAGCGCTGGCTGGACGAGCAGGGGCGCGCGGCGCTCGCCGAGGTCGCCGCCGCGCTCGGGGCCAGCGAGGGCTTCGACGAGGCGGCGATCCAGCAGGCGCTGGCCGCGGTGATCGAGCGCCGCGGAGCCAAGCCCCGCGAGGTCTACCAGCCGCTGCGGGTGGCGCTCACCGGCGGCACCGTCTCGCCCGGGATCTTCGAGAGCGTCGCGCTGCTCGGCCGCGACGAGACGCTCGGGCGCATCGAGCGGGCGCTCGAGCCGGCCTGAGCGGCGAGATCGGCCCCGTCCGGGGCGCAAAACCGTTTGCACATGCGGGCGGCTTTGCTTGACGGCTCCTCCGAACGGGCAGCAAAACCCTAAATTCCCGCGCCGCGGATGCCGATACGGACAGCGACGTCGGATTCACCGGCTCGTACATCGGCGAAACCCAAGGAAGGGGAAGTCATCGCATGCAGGCAACCGCCGCGGCAACGAAGCCGGCCCGAAAGCCGGTCCCAGCAAGGAAGCTCACGACAGCCAAGAAACCGGAGTCCAGCGCGGCGCGCAAAGGCGCGCCGGCGAGGAAGTTGACCAGTTCGAGCGCTAACACATCCCCCCAGCTGCAGCGGCGCGCGGGCGCCGTCGCGGGCACCGGCGAGCGCCACCAGAACGAGGGCCACGGCCGTCGCCTGACGCTCGCCTTCGAGGCGCTCGAGGCGTTCCCCGCGCTGGCCGAGTCGCGCGACCGGCTGCTGGCCGTGATCTCCAAAGACCACGTCGCGACCGCCGACGTGGTCGCGGCGGTCGAGTCCGACGTCGCGCTCAGCATCGCCGTTCTGCGCCTGGCCAACCGCGCCCAGGACGGCCGCGCCCGCGTCGACACCGCAGTCGGCGCCGTGGAGGTCCTGAGCCCCCAGACCGTGCAGGCGGTCGCCAACCGCATGCGCACCTTCGACTTCTTCGAGCGCGCGAGCGTGTGGGACGCGGCGCCCGAGCGCTTCCGGCTGCACGCGCTCGCCACCCAGCACGCCGCCGACCGCATCGCCTCGGAGGTCGGCTATGAGAACCGCGACCGCCTGACCGTCACGAGCCTGCTGCACGACGTCGGCAAGCTGGTGCTGCTGCACGCCTACCCCGGCTATCCCTCGCAGGTGCACCGCGGCGCGCGCACCCCGGAGGAACGCATCCACCAGGAGCGCCGCGAGCTCGGCGTCGACCACGCGCTGGTCGGCGGCGTGCTGGTCCGCCGCTGGGGCCTGCCGACCTCGCTGGCCGCGCCGATCGAGCGCCACCACCATCCCGACGCCGAAGGCGAGGCCGCCTTCATCCGCCTGGCAGACATGCTCGCCCACTACGAGCAGGGCGGGCGCGTCTCGCCGACGGAGATGCTGAACACGGCGCGCGCCGTCGGGCTCGGCCCGGACGAGCTGCGGCGGGTGCTCTACGAACTGCCCGGCTCTGCCGCCCAGCGCCAGCGCCACGTCGACCCGTGCCCGCTCTCCGGGCGCGAGCTCGGCGTGCTCCAGCGCCTGGCCGAAGGCAAGGTCTACAAGCAGATCGCCCACGAGCTGACGCTCTCCACGAGCACGGTGCGCACCCACCTGCACAACATCTACGGCAAGCTCGGCGCCGTCGACCGCGCCCAGGCGGTGTTGATCGCCACCGAGCGCGGCTGGCTCTGAGACGGCCACTGGCCGTCTGAGAGGCTGGTTGCGTAGCATCGCCGTGTGATCTCGATCACCAGCAAGTCGCCCTATGCGGTGCTGGCGCTGGCGGAGCTGGCGCGCAGCGCGAGCGCCGAGCCGGTGCCGATCGGGGAGCTCGCGCGCCGGCGCGAGATGCCCGTGCAGTTCCTGGAGCAGCTGTTCGCGGTGCTGCGCCGGGGCGGGATCGTCAGCTCGCAGCGGGGCGTCAAGGGGGGCTACAGGTTCGCGCGCGCGCCTGAGACCGTGACGGTGCTCGAGATCGTCGAACTGCTCGACGGGCCGCTGGGGCGCGACGCGGAGGGCGTGTTCGCGGACGCGTCCGAGGCCGCGCGCGCCGTTTTGGCGCACACGACGATCGCCGACGTGCTCGAGCGCGAGCTGCGCGAGGCCGGCGCGAGCATGTACCACATTTGACCAAAAGGAACACGGGTTAGCTGGTCAACCGGCCAAGAATCCGCTCCGGTGTTGACTTCTCGTGGCACACGTGTAGCCTTCGTCAAGCAGATGTAATCCTGGAGACGAGACGGATCGGCCTGTGCGCTCTTTTAGCCGGGTCGGAGAATGGCGACTATGGAGGGTTGCGTGAACTGGAGCCGGCAAGGCGCGCTGGTCAATTCCTGGGGGAGCTTTCAATGACGGGACGTATTGCGATCTTTGCCCGCGGGCGCATGGCGCCGCGGACGCTCGCGCTTGCCGCGCTGGCCTCGCTGCTGCTCACGCCGGCGCTGGTCCTCGGCCTGCGCGCGCTCGGGCACGGCTCCTCTGCAACTCTCGGTGCAGGCAGCGGCGCGCTCGCGCGCCTGTCGCCCGAAGCGCGGGCGTCGCTGTCGGCGAACGCCGGCGCGAGCGACCCGGCCTTTCACTTCCGGCCCGCTCCGGGCGGGTTCCAGGCAGCCAATGGATCCCAGCATCTGGGGGTGCTCGCCACGGCCGGCGGCGTCACCCTGCACACGCGCGGGCTCAGCCTGGGAATCGGCCTGCGGGGTGTGCGCTACGGCGAGGACTGGCTGCCCGCGCGCGACCAGCGCCTGACGCGCGCGGCCAACCGCGCTACCTACACGAGCGCGGGCGTGCAGGCCTGGTATGTCAACGGGCCGTTCGGCGTCGAGCAGGGCTTCACGCTCGCCAAGCCCGCCGGCCAGCTCCGGACCGGCTCGGTCACGCTCGCGATGTCGCTGTCGGGCAACGCCCGCGCGACGCTCGCGGAACACGGGCAGAGCGTTCGCTTCAGCGCCGCCGGGAGCACGCTTCGCTACGGCGATCTGCGCGTGCGCGACGCCGCCGGCAGGCTGCTGCCGAGCCGGCTCGCGCTCACACCGGGAGGCCTGCAAGTTCAGGTGAACGCGCGCGGCGCGCGCTTCCCGCTGCACGTCGACCCGTTCACCGTCAACCCCGATGTGGAAATCGCAGAACGAATCCTCAAACAGAAGGGCGTCCCCGGCGAACGCGCCGGTCTGAGCGTCGCGCTCTCGGCCAACGGCACGACCGCCGTCGTCGGCGCGCCCCAGGGGGAAGCCGGGGGCGGCTCGATCTGGGTGTTCACCAGGGGTGAAGGGGAACGTGAATTCAGCGAAGGCGAACAGCTGTTGATGCCAGGGTCCACAAGCGGCTCCGGCGGCGGCGAAGCGGGTCAGTGCGACGAAGCCGACGAAGCGAGCGAAGAAGACGAATGCGGCTTCGGGCGCAGCGTGGCGATCTCCGCCAACGGCCAGGAGCTGCTGGTCGGGGCGCCGCTGCAGCCCGAGGAAAACGAAGGCGGCGAACAGCCGGACGCCGGCGCGGCATGGGTGTTCACGCGCTCGGGTGAAAGCTGGCAGGGCACCGAACTGGTGAGTCCCACGCCGATCGCCGGCGGCCACTTCGGACACAGCGTGGCGCTGTCGGCCGACGGCGAGACCGCCCTCGTCGGCGCGCCGGGCGAGCGCTTCAACGAGGGCCACGCCTGGATCTACCAGCTCGCCGGCTCGGAATGGAAGGCGCAGACAGCCCCGTTCGAAGGCGGCGGCGCGATCGGTGAACGCGAACACTTCGGCGAGTCCGTGGCGCTGTCGAGCAACGGCGAAGTCGCGCTCGTCGGCTCGCCCGCCAGCTCGAGGTTCATCGGCTCCGCGTGGATCTTCGAACGCAAGGCGCCAGCTTCTTCGGAATGGCAACGCAACGAAGCGCCACTGTTCGGCGACGAAGAGCACGGAGCTGGACACTTCGGCTACAGCGTGGCGCTCTCCGAAGACGGGGCCACCGCGCTCGTCGGCGCGCCGCTGGCCGAAGGCGTGGAAGGCACGCCGCGCGACGGGCAGGCGTGGGTGTTCGAGCGCGGGTCCGAATCGAGCACATACGAAGCGCAGGCGACGATCTCGCGTGGCGGCGCAAATGGCGAATCGGGAGCCGAGTTCGGCTACAGCGTCGCGCTGCTGGGCAGCGGCGACGGAGCGGTGATCGGCGCTCCGTTCTTCCGCGACATGCGCGGCACCGCTTACCTCTACGGTCGCGAAGGCTCCGACTGGAGCCAGCTCAAGCAGCTGCAGGGCGGCTTCTCGGAGAAGGGCCTCGGGCGCTTCGGCAAGAGCGTCGCGACGACGCCCGAAGGCCTCGTGCAGTTGATCGGCGCGCCGGGTGAACGCAAGAGCGAGGGCGAGTCCTTCGTGTTCGGCGACGGCCCGGCGATCAGCTCGATCAAGCCGAGCAGCGGCCCGAACGGCGGCGGCACGGAGGTCACGATCTTCGGTCAGCACCTCGCGGGCGCCACCGAAGTGACGTTCGGTGCGACTAAGGCAGCGAGCTTCAAGGCTCACGTCGAAGGCGAACTGGAATGGATCACGGCGTTCTCGCCGCCGGCCGAAGCCAGCGGCAAGGTCGCGATCCGCGTCACGACGCCGTTCGGCACGAGCGAAGCCAGGGCCGCCGACGAATTCACCTACTCCGGCGAAGGCGAAACGACCGGCACGCACGGAGGCGGCGGCAACGGCGGCGGCGGCGGAGGCAACGGCGGCGGAAACGGCAGCGGCGGAACCGGCACCCCCACACCCGAACCCCCGCTGGGCACCAGCGGTCCCTCCGCTTCGCAGGGCAACGTCCAGGTGCTGGCCGCCGGCCCGATCGTCAAGGCCAGCTGTGGGGTGGCGCTGACGAGCAGCCGGATCGCCGTGCAAGCCGCCGGTCACGCGGCCGTGCTGCGACTGCGCAGCACGGGCACGGCCAGCTGTCGCGGGCACGTGACGCTGAGCGTCAAGGTGAAGGCCGGCAAGGGTCGGCACGCGAAGACCAAGACCAAGCAGATCGGCACCGCCAACTTCGTGATCGCGGCCGGCAAGAGCGAGCTGTTGAAGGTGAAGCTGAACGCCTTCGGGCGCGCGCTGCTGGCCGCGGGCCACGGTCACCTAAAGGCCAGCCTGCTGATCCTCAGAAGCACGCCCTCGCCGCGTATCGCCCACAGCTCGAGCGTGCGCCTCGCGCGTCAGCGCGCCGTCAAGCCGAAGCACAAGCCTCAGCAGACGGCGCGCTCGACGGGGGCCCCGCAGGCGCGCGCCGGCCGCGCCCTACTATTCTCGTGCCCGGATGGCACGAATTCCGATCAACATTGCCGAATTGGTTGGCGGCACGCCGTTGGTCGCGATCCAGCAGATGCTCGAGGGCGGCGCGGGCGCCGAGGGCGGAGTCGAGCTGTTCGCCAAGCTCGAGGCGTCCAACCCCGGCGGCAGCGTCAAGGACCGCATCGGCGTGGCGATGATCGAGGCGGCCGAGTCCGAAGGGCGGATCGAGCCGGGCCGCTCGACGATCGTCGAGGCGACGAGCGGCAACACCGGCATCGCGCTCGCCTTCGTGTGCGCCGCCAAGGGCTATGACCTGGTGCTGACCCTGCCGCAGGGCATGAGCCGCGAGCGCGAGGCGTTGCTGCGGCTGTACGGGGCGCGCGTGCAGATCACCGAGTCGCTCGGCGGCATGGACGAGGCGGTCGCGGCGGCCAAGGCGATGGCGCGCGCGGACGACGTGTTCCTGCCCGACCAGTTCTCCAACCCCGCCAACCCCGAGGCGCACCGGCGGACCACCGGCCCGGAGATCGAGCGGGCGCTCGACGGGCGCGTGGACGTGCTCGTGGCGGGCGTCGGCACGGGCGGGACGATCACGGGCACCGGCGAGTACCTGCGCGAGCACGCCAACCCGAAGCTGCGCGTCGTGGCGGTCGAGCCGCGCAGCTCGGCGGTGCTCTCGGGGGGGCGCGTGGGGCCGCACCGCATCCAGGGGATCGGCGCGGGCTTCGTGCCGCCCGTGCTCAACCGCGAGCTGCTCGACGAGGTGATCCAGGTCAGCGACGAGGACGCGATCCACACGGCCTGGAGCTGCGCCAAACGCCTCGGCCTGCTCGCGGGCATCTCCTGCGGCGCCGCGCTGTGGGGCGCGCTGCGGGTCGCGGCGCGCCCGGAATCGAAGGGCAAGCGGATCGTGGTGATCATGCCCGACTCGGGCGAGCGCTACATCTCGCAGGCGTTCTTCGCGCCCTGATCAACAATTCGGTTGCACGGTCAACGATCGCCTGGATTGCGCGCTACGCTTTCGAGATGGCCGGTTTCGGCAGGGCCGCACGAGTGGTGCGCGAGGTCCGCTGTGACGTGCGCGCGGCGCGCGAACGCGACCCGGCCGCGCGCGGCGTCTCCCCGGCGGAGATCCTCGCGGCCTGGCCCGGCATCCACGCGCTGCTGGCCTATCGCGTGGCGCACGCCATGTACCAGGCCGGCGTGCCGCTGCTGCCGCGCCTGATCTCGATGCTCACGCGCGCGCTCACCGGCATCGAGATCCATCCGGCGGCGAGGATCGGTCGCGGGCTGTTCATCGACCACGGCGTCGGCGTCGTGATCGGCGAGACGGCCGACATCGGCAACGACGTGACGCTCTACCAGGGCGTCACGCTCGGGGGCACCGGCTTTGCGACCGGCAAGCGCCACCCGACTGTCCAGGACAACGTGACGATCGGCTCGGGCGCCAAGCTGCTCGGGCCGATCACGGTCGGCCACGGCGCCAAGATCGGCGCCAACAGCGTGGTCATCACCGACGTGCCCGCGAACTCGACGGTCGTCGGCAACCCCGGTCACCCGGTGCGCGTCGACGGCCGGCGCGTGGAGGGCCCGGACGCCGACTGGATCCACCTGCCCGACCCGATCGCCGAGGCGATCCAGGCGCTGTCGAGCCGCATCGTCGCGCTCGAACGCCAGCTGGCCGAGCGCCCCGACGAGCACGCGCAGGCGCCGGCCCAGGTGACGCCGCTGCGCACCGTGCGCGGGCGCAACCCCGCCGGCGGCTGACCGGCCGAGCGCGCATCTATGCTGGGGTTTCGATGGCCGCGAACCCCCACGCCGAGCACCTGCGGGAGCTGCTCGAGGACCTCAACGAGCCCCAGCGCGAGGCGGTCACGCACGGCGAGGGGCCGCTGCTGATCCTCGCCGGCGCGGGCAGCGGCAAGACGCGCGTGCTCACCCACCGGATCGCCTTCCTGATCTACACCGACCAGGCGCAGGCTGGGGAGATCCTCGCGATCACCTTCACCAACAAGGCGGCCGCGGAGATGCGCGAGCGCGTCGAGCGGCTGCTCGGACACGGCACGCGCGGGATGTGGGTGATGACCTTCCACTCGGCCTGCGCGCGCATCCTGCGCGCCGAGGCGCAGCGCCTCGGCTACACGCGCCAGTTCACGATCTACGACCAGGCCGACGCGCGGCGGCTGACCAAGCGCTCGGCCGACGCCGTCGGCGTGGACCCCAAGCGCTACACGCCGGCGGCGCTGCACAACCAGATCTCGGCCGCCAAGAACCGCCTGGTGGACGCCGCCGCCTACCGCCAGGCGGTCGGCTCGCAGTTCGAGGAGATGGTCGCGGACGTCTACGACATCTACGAGCGCGACCTGCATCGCGCGAACGCGATGGACTTCGACGACCTGCTGTTTCGCACGGTCAACGTGCTCGAGCTCTACGAGGAGGTGCGCGAGCGCTACCGCGAGACCTTCCGGCACGTGCTCGTCGACGAGTACCAGGACACCAACCACGCGCAGTACCGGCTGCTGCAACTGCTCGTCGGCGGCGGCCGCGCGCCGCGGCGCGGCGGTGAGCAGGTGGCCGAGGACGCGCGCCCGACCTACTCGGGGCCGATAGGGCACCGCAACCTGGCGGTCGTCGGCGACGACTCCCAATCGATCTACAGCTTCCGGCAGGCGGACATACGCAACATCCTCGACTTCCAGGACGACTTCCCGGACGCGCGCGTGGTCAAGCTCGAGCAGAACTACCGCTCGACGCAGACGATCCTGTCGGCGGCCAACGCGGTGATCGCCAACAACCGCGGCGGCATCGCCAAGCGCCTGTGGAGCGAGCTGGGCGAGGGGGCGAAGATCCGCGCCCGCGCCTTCGAGGACGAGCACGCCGAGGCGCGCTTCATCGTCGGCGAGATCCAGCGGCTGCTCGACGAGGAGCAGGTGGGACGCGCCGAGATCGCCGTGCTCTACCGCACCAACGCGATGTCGCGGGTGATCGAGGACGCGCTCGTGCGCAGCGAGATCGACTACCAGGTGATCGGCGGCACCAAGTTCTACGAACGCGCCGAGATCAAGGACGCGATCGCCTACCTGTCGCTGCTCGCCAATCCCGCCGACGTCGTGAGCTTCACGCGCGTGGTCAACTCGCCCAGACGCGGCATCGGCCAGACCTCGCTCGCGCGGGTGCTCGCGCACGGCGCCTCGCAGGGCGTGAGCGTGTGGGAGGCCGCCGCGCGCCCCGAGCAGGTCCCCGGCCTCGGGGCGGCGGCCATCAAGGCGCTGCGGCGCTTCATGGACACGATGGAGGAGCTGCGCGAGCGCGCCGGCATGCCGCCGGTGGGGACGCCCGTGCCCGAGCAGGCGGCGCAGACGACGCTCGCCCGGCCCGAGCCGGACGGCGGACGCCCGCGCGCCGTGTCGGTCGCGGAGCTGCTGGAGGCCCTGCTGGCCCAGACCGGCTACGTCGAGGCGCTGGAGGCCGAGCGGACGATCGAGGCGCAGGGCAGGATCGAGAACCTGGAGCAGCTCGTCGAGGTGGGCCGCGAGTTCGACGCCCGCGCGTCCGAAGGCGAGGGCACGCTCGACCAGTTCCTGCAAGAGGTCGCGCTCGTCGCCGACGCCGACACGCGCAGCGACGAGGGGCTGATCACGCTGATGACGCTGCACAACGCCAAGGGCCTGGAGTACCCGGTCGTGTTCGTCGCCGGCATGGAGGACGGCGTGTTCCCGCACTCGCGCGCGATCGAGGAGGGGGGCCTCGAGGAGGAGCGGCGCCTGTTCTACGTCGGCATCACCCGCGCCATGCGCCAGCTGTACCTCACGCACGCGCGCCGGCGGGCCGTGTTCGGGGCGCAGAGCTACGGCCTGCGCAGCCGCTTCCTCGACGAGATCCCGGCGGAGCTCGTGGACGAGCCGCTGGAGAGCGTGTTTCGCGCGAGCTCTGTCTCCTCGAGCTTCGCGGTGGCGGGCGGGCGCATCGGGCACGGCGCCAGCTCGCGCGGCGACGGCGCGGGCGCGATGGCGGGCGCGTGGGCGTCGGCGCGCGCAGGCACCCAGGATCAGGCCTACGCCGCGGCGGCCGCGTTCCGTCTCGGCGAGGACGTCGTGCACGCGGCCTTCGGCGAGGGCGTCGTCACGGCCGTCGAGCCGGGTGGTGTGATCGTCGTGCGCTTCGCCGGCGACGGCTCGGAGCGCAAGCTGATGGCCGAGTACGCGCCCGTCAGCCACCGCTGAGCGGACCTGTGCGCCGGGTGCGCCGACGTGTGCATGCCGTGTGAATGCATAGCATTCGCAAATACCAATGAGTGCCACGATCATCGACGGCAAGCAGATCGCGGCGCGCGTGCGCGCCGGCGTCGCCGCGGAGGTCGACGCGTTCAAGCGCGAGACCGGCCAGACGCCGGGCCTCGCGACGGTGCTGGTCGGCGAGGATCCCGCCTCGGCGGTCTACGTCGGCGGCAAGCAGCGCGCCTGCGCCGAGGTCGGGATGACGCCCTTCGACCGGCGGCTGCCGGCGAACGCGACCTTCGAGGAGGTAGCCGAGGAGCTCGAACGGCTCAACGCCGACCGCGCCGTCAGCGGCATCCTGTTGCAGCTGCCGGTGCCCGGCCACCTCGACGGCCCCGCGCTCACCGGGATCATCAGCCCAGACAAGGACGTCGACGGGCTCACGCCCGTCAACGCCGGCCTGCTCTCGCTCGGACGCCCCGGCCTGCGCCCGTGCACGCCGCTCGGCGTGATGGAGCTGCTGGCCGAGACCGGCGTCGAGCTGAGCGGCGCCGAGGCCGTCGTGGTCGGGCGCTCGAACCTGTTCGGCAAGCCGATGGCGCAGCTGCTGCTGGCGCGCGACGCGACCGTGACCGTGTGCCACTCGCGCACCCGCGACCTGCGCGAGGTGTGCGCCCGCGCCGAGGTGCTGATCGTGGCGGTCGGCCGCGCGCGGCTGGTGCGCCGGGACTTCGTGCGCCCCGGCGCGGTCGTGATCGACGTGGGCATGAACCGCCTCAGCCCCGAGGAGGCCGGCAACAAGAGCGGCCTGGTCGGCGACGTGGACTTCGCCGCGGCCGCCGAGGTCGCCTCGGCGATCACCCCGGTGCCCGGCGGCGTCGGGCCGATGACGATCGCGCTGCTGCTGCGCAACACGCTGCAGGCCGCGCGCTACCACGCGCGCCTACACGAGCTGCTCGCGGACGTCGAGGAGGGGCTCGCGTGAACCCGCGCCAGCTGCGCGCAGGCGAGCTGCTCGCGCTCGCGGGCACGATCTGCGGGATCGTCTCGCTGTTCGAGCGCTGGTACGAAGGGCCGACCGGCGACCTCGACGCCTGGAACACCTTCGGGCCGGGCGTCGTGCTGCTGCTCGCCGCGCTCTGCGCCGCGCTCGCGATGGTCGCGAGCGCGCTGACCGAGCGCAGCGCCGCGCTGCCGGTCTCGACCGCCGTGTGGTGCGTGCTGCTGGGCCTGCTCGCCACGATCGCCGCCGTCGTGCGGGTGATCGAGCGGCCCGACCACGCGACCCAGGTCTGCGTCGGCGCCTGGCTGGCGCTCGCGGCCGCGCTCGCGATCCTCGCGGGCGCGTGGCTGGCGCTGCGCGACGAACGGCCCTCGCTGTACAAACCGGCGAGCCCCGAGCCGCGCCCGCGCCCCTGAGCGGGCGGCCCTAGAATGCGGCCCTGTGATCGCCCGCGAGGAGGTTCTGCACGTCGCCCGGCTCGCCCGCCTGGCGCTCGCCGAGGATGAGATCGAGCCGATGGCGCGCGAGCTCTCGGCGGTGCTCGACCACATCGCCAAGATCGCCGAGCTGGACCTCGACGCGGTCGCGCCGACCTCGCACGTGGTCGAGGTGACCGATGCGCTGCGCGCCGACGAGCCGCAGCCGTGCCTGGCGCGCGAGGTCGCGCTCGCGCAGGCGCCGGCGGTCAGCGACGACGGCTTCCTCGTCCCCAGCCCGCAGGCCTAGCCGTGGCGGGCGTGATCGAGCTGAGCGCCGCGCAGGCGGCCGAGGAGATCGCCCGGGGCGCGCTCTCGCCCGGCGAGCTGTTCGAGGCATACCGGGCGCGCGCCGCCGCCGACCGGGAGGCCGGGGGGGAGGGCCTGAACTGCTTCACCTGGGTCGCCGAGCGCGCGCCCGCCGACGCCGGCGCGCCCACCGCGCCGCTGGGCGGCGTGCCGCTCGCCGTCAAGGACCTGTTCTGCACCGAGGGCGTGCCCAGCCAGTCGGGCTCGCGCATCCTCGAGGGCTACCTGCCGCCGTACACCGCTAGCGTCGTCGGCAGGCTGTCCGAGGCCGGCGCGAGCCTGCTCGCCAAGACCAACCAGGACGAGTTCGCGATGGGCTCCTCCACCGAGAACTCCGCGTTCGGCCCGACGCTCAACCCGTGGGACCGCGGCCGCGTCCCCGGCGGCTCCTCCGGCGGCAGCGCGGCGGCCGTGGCCGCCGGCCTGGCCCCGTGGGCGCTCGGCACCGACACCGGCGGCTCGATTCGCCAGCCCGCCGCCCTGTGCGGGATCGTCGGGCTCAAACCCACCTACGGCTCGGTATCGCGCTACGGCATGATCGCCTTCGCCTCCTCGCTGGACCAGGCCGGGCCGCTGACGCGCGACGTCACCGACGCCGCGCTGATGCTGCGCCACATGGTCGCCCGCGACCCCCGCGACGCGACCTCGCTTGCCTTCCCCGAGCCGATCGAGCTGCCGAGCGCCGAGCGCCTTCAGGGGCTGCGCATCGGCGTGCCCGACGAGCTCGCCGGCGAGGGCATCCAGGAGGGCGTGCTGGCGGCCTTCCGCGCCGCGCTCGAGCTCGCCGAGGGGCTCGGCGCGAGCATCCAGGAGGTCAGCCTGCCGCACGCGCCGCACGCGCTGTCGGCCTACTACGTGCTCGCCCCCGCCGAGGCCTCCTCGAACCTCGCGCGCTTCGACGGCGTGCGCTACGGGCTGCGCGCCGGCGGCGACGGCGCCGACCTGCTCGAGATGTACACCGCCACCCGCCACGACGGCTTCGGCCCCGAGGTCAAGCGCCGCGTGATGCTCGGCACCTACGCGCTCTCCTCCGGCTACTACGACGCCTACTACGGCCGCGCCCAGCGCGTGCGCACGAAGATCGCCGAGGACTTCCGCGCCGCCTTCGCGCAGGTCGACCTGATCCTCACGCCGACCGCCCCGACCGTCGCCTTCGCGCTCGGCGAGAAGACCGGCGACCCGCTGGCGATGTACCTCAACGACTACTGCACCGTGCCGATGTCGCTCGCCGGCATCCCCGCCATCTCGATCCCCTGCGGGCTGAGCGACGCGAGCGACGGCGTCGGCGCTCGCGGCCTCCCCGTCGGCCTGCAGCTGGCCGGTCCGGCCTTCAGCGAGAACAAGCTGCTCGCCGCCGCCTACGCCCTGGAGCGGGCGATCGGCTTCGACACGACCGCCGCCCATGTCTGAGCCAGCCCGCGAACCCGCCCAGCCGCCGCCAGGCGGCCCCTCTAAAGACGAATCTCTCGAGCCGGTCATCGGCCTGGAGATCCACGTGCAGCTCGCGACCGTCACGCAGATGTTCTGCGTCTGCGAGCTGTCCTTCGGCGAGCCCGCCAACACGCGCACCTGCCCGGTGTGCCTGGGGCTGCCCGGCAGCCTGCCGGTCGCCAACGCCAGGGCCGTGCACCTCGGCCTCGTGATCGGCCTCGCGCTCGGCTGCGAGCTCGCGCCGCGCTCGATCTTCCACCGCAAGAACTACTTCTATCCCGACCTGCCCAAGGGCTACCAGATCTCCCAGTACGACGAGCCACTGTGCAGCGGCGGGCGCCTCGGCGATGTGCGCATCCACCGCGTGCACCTCGAGGAGGACGCCGCCAAGCTGATCCACGTCGGCGCCAGCGGACGCATCCACGGCTCGGACGCCTCGATCGTCGACTTCAACCGCGGCGGCACGCCGCTCGCCGAGATCGTCACCGAACCCGACCTGCGCAGCGCCGAGCAGGCCTCCGAATGGCTGAAGCTGCTGCGCGCCACCCTGCGCCAGCTCGGCGTCAGCGACGTGAACATGGAGGAGGGCTCGCTGCGCTGCGACGCCAACATCTCCCTGCGCCCCGCCGGCAGCGACACCCTGGGCGTCAAGACGGAGCTGAAGAACATGAACTCCTTCCGCTTCATCGAACGCGGCATCCAGGCCGAGATCGCCCGCCAGCGGAAGATCCTCGCGGGCGGCGGCCAGGTCGTGCAGGAGACCCTCCACTACGATCCCGCCTCCGGTCGCATCACCTCGCTGCGCTCCAAGGAGGAGGCGCACGACTACCGCTACTTCCCCGAGCCCGACCTCGTGCCCGTGAGCATCGACGAGCGCATGCTCGCGGACGCCCGCGCGGCGCTCGTCGAGCTGCCGGCCGACCGCGCCGCCCGCTTCGAGCGCGAGCTCGGGCTGAGCGCCGAGAGCGCCCAGCTGCTCGCCTTCCGCGCCGAGCTGGGCGACTTCTTCGAGGCCGCGCTCGCCGCCGGCGCCGGCGCCGGGGAGGCGGGACCTTCGCTGCCCGCCCAGACGCTCGCCAACTGGATCTCCGGCGAGCTCGCCATGCGGCTCGCCGACGCCGCCGGCGCCGCCGACGGGGACGACCGGGACTCCGCCGCCGCATCCTCCCGCGACGGGGAGCCCGACCCCGCGCGCTCGCGCGTGAGCGCCGCCGCCATGGCCGAGCTCGTCGCCATGGTCGCCGCCAAGGAGATCAGCGTCGGCGCCGCTCGCCAGGTGCTCGACGCGCTCGTCGCCGACGGCGGCCGCCCGCGCGCGATCGTCGAGGCCCAGGGCCTCGCCGCGATCGGCGGCGGCGACGAGCTCGCCGCGATCGTGGCCGGCGCCCTGGAGGCCAACGCCGACGCCGCCCAGCGCGTGCGCGAAGGCAACGCCAAGGCGATCGGCCCGATCGTCGGCCACGTGATGCGCGAGACGCGCGGGCGCGCCGACGGCACCGAGGTAGCGCGGCTCGTGCACGAGCAGCTCGGCGTCTGAGATAGCGCGCCGGCCCACATTTTGGACCGGCGGCCAAAGGCAAGCGGGCGCCCGCGCGCCAATATGCTGGCCATGAACCGTTCGGCAGCCACAGCAAGCGTTTCATCTCCTCGGCGGTTCATCCTGCTGCCCGAGGAACCGGTGGATGTCTCGCCTCGGGGACCGCGTATCCGCCGCTACCAGCTTTCGAGCGTGGGGCAGGGTGCGGGGCGTCGACGGGGGGCAGTCAGCACTGTCGATCTTGCGACGGCAAGGATCGCCGGCGAGCTTGGTCGGCTGGGTCGCATGTAGTGATCCCTCCGCAGCGACCAGCGCCGGCTTCCCTCGGCCGGCGCCGTGGCGGCGCGGCTGGGCAGGGGTAGCGGTTCCTGTCCAGCCGCGCTACCATCGTGACTACGATGAACGAGTCCTCGGCAACGTCCACGTCCCGCTCGATCGGAAAGACCGTTCTCGCCGGGCTCGTCGTGCTGATCGCCGGCTACGTGCTGCTGAAGATCGTGATCGGCATCGCGATCGCGATCGCCGGCACCGTCGCCGTGATCCTCGCGATCGTCGCGATCATCTGGGCTCTGCGCATCCTGCTCTGAGCGGCGCCCCATGGCGTATGTGGTCATCGCCGTCTGCTTCGGGATCTCCGGCGGCATCGTCGGCAAGTACAAGGGCAGCTCCTTCTGGCTGTGGTTCCTGATCTCCGGCGCCGTCCCCTTCGTCGGCCTGGTCACCGCGATCGCCTACCGCTTCGAGCGCGACGAGCTGCGCCGCCAGTGCCCGAATTGCGGGCGCGTCACGAAGATCTACGACGCGCTGTGCACGCGCTGCGGCACCGAGCTCGAGTTTCCCGAGATCGCGATCACGCCCGAATCCTACGAGCGGGTCCCTGTGCCGCCGACCCCCTGAGCGCGCCCCCCGCGGCCGCGGGCCACGCGGCGAGGCCCGCCTGCGCCCGCCCGCTACTTCGGCTTGCCTAAGCCGGATTCGGGTGGCCTAAGCCGCCCGCTGGCATACGCTGGCGGGGTGAGCAGCACGACCAAGACAGCGATCGCGAGCCGCGAGAGCCCGCTCGCGCGCGCGATCCACCGCGCCGGCTTCGCCGACGAGCGCGACTTCGTGCTGCGCGTCGTGCAGCCGGCGCTCGTCGGCATGATCGACGGCACCGTCTCCTCGCTGGCCCCGATCTTCGCCGCCGCGATCGCCTCGAGCTCCCACACCGCGCTGCTCGTCGGCTTCTCCACCGCCCTCGGCGCCGGCGTCAGCATGGGCTGGTCGGAGGCGCTCTCGGACACCGGCGAACAGACCGGCCGCGGCTCCGCGCTCGTGCGCGGCGGCATCACCGGCGGAATGACCACGCTCGGCGGCATCTTCCACACGCTTCCCTTCCTGATCTCCGACGTCCACAAAGCGCTGCTCGTCGCCGGCATCGTCGTCGCCGTCGAGCTGTTCGCGATCGCCTGGGTGCGCAACCGCTTCCTGGACGTCTCGATGCGCTCCTCGCTGCTGGTGGTGACCGTCGGCGGCGCGATCGTTCTGGCCATCGGCGTCGGCATCGGCTCCTCCTGACGGCCGCGGACCGGCGTCAGACCGCCTGGGCGCGCATTAAACCCGCTGGTACACTGGCTTTTTCCCTCGAGTGGTTGGAAGGAGGTCGGCGAGATGCGCGCAGTGGATGCGTTGATGGAATGTCTTAAGGCGGAGGGCGTCGACGTCGTCTTCGGCCTGCCCGGGGGCGCCAACCTGCCCACCTACGACGCCTTCGTGAACGGCGGCATCCGCCACATCCTCGTGCGCCACGAGGCCGGCGGCGGCCACGCGGCCGAGGGCTACGCCAAGGCCACCGGCAAGGTCGGCGTCGCGTTCGCGACCAGCGGCCCGGGGGCCACCAACCTGATCACGCCGATCACCGACGCGATGATGGACTCCGTGCCGTGCGTGTTCATCACCGGCCAGGTGCGCACCGAGCTGCTTGGCACCGACGGCTTCCAGGAGGCCGACACGATCGGCATCACGATGCCGATCGTCAAGCACTCGTTCATGATCCAGCACCCCTCGGAGCTGCCGAGAGCGATCCACGAGGCCTTCCACATCGCCCGCAGCGGCCGCCCGGGCCCCGTGCTGGTGGACATACCTCAGGACCTGTCCCGCGCCGAGATCGACTACGAGCCCGTCACCGACCTGCGCCTGCCCGGCTACCAGCCGAAGGTCGAGGGCAACCAGAAGCAGATCCGCCAGGCCGCCAAGGCGCTCGCCTCGGCCCAGCGCCCGGTCATCTACGCCGGCGGCGGCGTCGTCAACGCGAACGCCTCCGCGGAGCTGCGCGAGTTCGCGCGCAGCGACCGCTTCCCGGTGACGTGCACGCTGATGGCGCTCGGGGCCTACCCGGCGAGCGTCGCGGGCGAGGCCGGCTGGGAGCCCGACCCGCAGTGGCTGGGGATGCTCGGCATGCACGGCACGCGCGCCGCCAACTACGCGATGGACGAGGCCGACCTGATCTGCGCGGTCGGCGCGCGCTTCGACGACCGCATCACGGGCAAGCTCTCGGAGTTCGCGCCGCGCGCCAAGTTCATCCACATCGACGTCGACCCGGCCGAGATCTCCAAGAACGTGCCGGCGCACATCCCGATCGTCGGCGACGCCAAGAACGTGCTCGCCAAGCTCGTGATCGAGTACCGCGCGATCGGCGCCGACCCCGGCCGCCTGGAGGCGTGGTGGAACAGGATCGAAGGCTGGCGCTCCAAGTACCCGCTGTTCTACGACGACAGCGCCGACGAGGAGATCAAGCCGCAGTACATGATCCAGGCGCTGTGGGAGGCCACCGGCGGCGAGGCGATCGTCACCAGCGACGTCGGCCAGCACCAGATGTGGGCCGCCCAGTACTACGACTTCCCCGAGCCGCGCCGCTGGATCAACTCGGGCGGCCTCGGCACGATGGGCTTCGGCCTGCCGGCCGCGATGGGGGCAGCCGTCGGCTGCCCCGAGCGCCTGGTCTGCTGCGTGGCCGGCGACGGCTCGGTGCAGATGAACATGCAGGAGCTCGCCACCTGCGCCCAGAACGGCATCCCGATCAAGGTGTTCATCATGAACAACGGCTATCTCGGGATGGTGCGCCAGTGGCAGGAGCTGTTCTGGGACGGCAAATACAGCCAGGTCGACATGGGCGAGTTCCCCGACTTCGTCAAGCTCGCCGAGGCCTACGGCGCGACCGGCATGCGCCTCACCGACAAGAGCACGCTGGTCGCGGACATGAAGCGCGCGATCGCCACCGACGGCCCCGTGCTGGTCGACGTGCGGGTCACGCGCGAGGAGAACACCTACCCGATGATCCCCGCCGGCTCGGCCGCCCGCGACATGGTCGGTCCCGAGATCCACGACCAAGAGAGGGTCAGGTGACCGTCATGGGGGAGCCGGGGACCAAGGTGCCGCTCAGCCTCGAGGAGCTGGAGGCGGCCGCGAACCTGCGCACGGGGCGCAAGCACGTGCTCTCGATCCTCGTCGAAAACAAGTCCGGCGTGCTGACGCGGATCGCCGGCCTGTTCGCCAGGCGCGGCTTCAACATCGACACGCTGACCGTCGGCCCGACCGAGGACGAGCACGTCTCGCGCGTGACGCTCACGGTCGACGGGGCGGTGCACCCGATCGACCAGGTCACCAAGCAGCTGCACAAGCTCATCAACGTGCTGAAGATCCGCGATCTGGAGCCGGGCGAAACGGTCGCCCGCGAGCTCGCCCTGTTCAAGGTCTCCGCCGACGGCGCCCAGCGCGGCGAGCTGATGCAGATCGCCGAGATCTTCCGCGGCAAGGTGGTCGACGTGACCAAACGCGCGATCATCATCGAGGTCACCGGCACCACCGAGAAGATCGAGGCGTTCGAGACGATGGTGCGGCCCTTCGGGCTGATCGAGATGATGCGCACCGGCGAGATCGCGATCTCCCGCGGGCGCACCGAGACGTGATCGCGGGCCTGACCCGCGCCGGCAACCGCGGCCACACGCTCGGCGAGGGCGGCCGCGAACGCCTGGCCGCCCGGCTCGCGCTCGCGGTCAAGCGCGCGCGCCGCGCGGGCGAGCAGGTGCTCGCGACGATCTCGCTGCCGCTCGACCCGCGGGTCGATCCCGCCGCCGTCGTGTGCGCCTCGCGGCGCGCGGGCGAGCGCTGGTTCCTGTTCGAGCAGCCCGACAGGGGACGCGCGGCGCTCGCCGCGCTCGGCGAGGCCACCTCGCTGCAGGCCGACGGCGAGGATCGCTTCGCGACCGTCTCCGACCGCTGGCGCGCGCTGGCCGCGGCCGCCGTGGGAGGCTCCGCGGACGAGCCCGCCGGCGGCGGCGCGCTCGCCGTCGGCGGCTTCGCCTTCGCGCCCCACGGCGGCGCCTCACCGCACTGGCGGGGCTTCGAGCCGGCATCGCTGACCGTGCCCGAGGTCGCCTTCGTCCGCAGCGAACGGCGGGGGCGGCTGCGCGTGCGCATGACGCTGGCCGCGCTCGCCTCGCCCGACGACGTCCCCGAGCAGCTGCTGGCGCGCCTGGAGCAGCGCCTGGCCGAGCTGCGCACCGCGCCGCTGCCGCTGCTGGACCCGGCGCCCACCGGTCGCTTCGAGGTCGTCAGCGCGATGCCGCCCGAGCACTACGAGCAGGCGGTGGCGCGCGCCACCGAGCTGATCGCCGACGGCCGGCTGCGCAAGATCGTGCTCGCGCGCGAGGTGCAGGTGCACGCGGGCGGGGGGGCTCCCATCTATGACCCGGCCGCCGTCTTCGGCGTGCTGCGCGAGGAGTTCCCGTCGTGCTTCGTGCTGTGCGTCGGCCGCGGCGACGCGACGCTCGTGGCCGCCAGCCCCGAGCTGCTCGTGCGCCGCGAGGGCCACCGCGTGAGCACGCTCGCGCTCGCCGGCTCGACCCGCCGCAGCGCCGACCCCGCCGTCGACGCGCACCTCGGCGAGCGGCTGCTGCGCGACCCCAGCTACCGCGAGGAGCACGCGATCGTCGCCCGGCGCATCGAGCGCATGCTGCGCCCCCACGCCGTCTGGGTCGCCGCCGCCCCCGAGCCCGAGATCGCGCAGATCGCCAACATCCAGCACCTCGCCACGCCGATCCGCGCCCAGCTGGCCGCGCCGATGGACGCGCTCGAGCTGGCCGAGCTGATGCACCCGACGCCCGCCGTCGGCGGCGAGCCGCGCCAGGACGCCACGCCGCTGATCCCCGCGCTGGAGGGCTTCGACCGCGGCTGGTACACCGGCCCCGTCGGCTGGACCGACGCCACCGGCGACGGCGAGTTCTGCGTCGCGCTGCGCTGCGCGCTGCTGCGCGAGAACGTCGCGCGCTGCTACGCCGGCAACGGCATCGTGCGCGACTCCGACCCGGCCGCCGAGCTGGCCGAGACCGAGGTCAAGCTGCAGGCGCTGCTGCCGCTGCTCGCGGGCTGAGGGCGCGAGACGCTAGAAGGCCGCGAGACGCGCGCGTACCGGCGCGCCGCCGATGCGGCCGGTCAGCGTGCGCATGTGCAGCTCCAGCCTGCCGTCGAGGCGCCCGCGCACGAGCAGACGGCCGGTGATCTCGGGGAGCGCCTCTGCTCCCGCGCGGATGTGGATCGTGCCGCTGAGCTTCACGCCGGGCACGTCGATGACCCCGTGCAGCGCGACGCCGGTCGGGCTCAGCCCGAGCCCGAGCTCGAGCCCGGTGAGTTCCCAGTAGCCGCCGCGCAGCCCTCCGCCGGCGCCGCCAGTCTGTCCGAGCACGTCCTCGATCGTCATCGCCGCCGCGGCTGCGACCCGCCCCGCCGTGCGCGACCGCGACGCGGCGGGCGCGAGCTGCGCGAGCGACGCCGGCGGCAACGGCAGTGCCTGTGCTTCGCCGGAGGGCGCGCACGACGCAGGGGCGCCCCCCACGGCGATGAACTCGATCATCGCGTGCCGCGCGCAGCCGGTCGTGTCGGTGGTGACGGTCGAGTGGCCGTCGTCGGGGACCCGCAGCAGCTGCGCGTCGCTGTAGCGGCCCATGTTCGCCAGCACCTGTTCGTAGGGGGTACGCAGGTCGTCGTCGCCGGAGAGGATCAACGTGGGGGTCGCCGAGACCCCCGTCGGCGACGGCGGCGCGGGTGGGCTCGCCGGCCAGCCCATGCACAGCGGCAGCTCCGAGTCGGCGAGCGCGGCGGTGGGTGTGAACGGCGCGGTGGCTCCGGCGGGCAGCGACGCGAGCCATCTGTGCAGGATCCCGGCGCGTTCC
>DASZFZ010000053.1:0-3279 GCA_035939315.1 Solirubrobacteraceae bacterium
AGGGGCGGCGCTCGATGCCGGGGATGGGGATCGGGTCGGCCGGCGCTCCGTGCCGGCCTCGCCGCGGGGCGCCGGCGCCCCGCGGCGGGCGGCCGCGGGGCGGTCGAAGATCCGCGGCGGCCGGGTCTAGGCCGCAGCGAGCTCGCGGTCCTCGGTGTCCGCCAGGTGTTGGTGCGAGGGGCAGTAGCCGTTGCGTGCGAGCGGCGTGCGCTGGCAGGCAGAGCCTTTGCGGGTGGTCGCGCGACAGCGCGGGGGCGCGCCGCTGACCGCCGTGTATCCCTCATGCGGGTGAGCTTCGAGGAACTGCTGGGCGAGACCGAGATACCGGTCTACGACGATGTGCACTCGCGCCTGCGCCGACATCGGGAAGAAGCCGCGGACGTCGTAGAAGAGCGTGCGCTCCGGACGCGCGAAATAGTGGCGATCGATCGCCATGCGCGTGATGACGGCCTCGCAGGCGCGAAGAACCGCTTCGTGGTTGCTGCACGCCGGGGCCCCAGGCGCCGGCTCCAGGATCTGAGGCGCGAGCTCCCGGTAGATGGCCCGACTGAACTGATACATGGCTACTGCTCCTGAACCTCTCTGTCGATCAAATGTCTCCTTGGAGCACGCCCGCCATTCCCATCAGACTCCAACGTCTGAAACTCCTTTCATCCAGCGCCAACACTGCCAAGGCCGTAAAGGAGCTGACATAAAGGCCGAACGGCGGATCTTTTAGGTTTCGGAGCACCCGGCCGCGCCGCGGGAGCACCTATGCGCGAACCGTCAAGCCCGCGGAGGCGGGCATGTAGCGCCGGCCGGCCCCCTTTCGAGGAGCGGGTTCGCTCAGATCCAGCTCTGCCAGTCGAGCTCGTCGGCGGAGACGACCGCGTGCCGGAGCTCGAAGGACTCCTCGGTGGCCGGATGGTCCGAGCGCAGGTGGGCGCCGCGGCTCTCGGTGCGGGCCAGCGCGCAGCGTGCGATCAGGCGCGCCAGCGGGTGCGGATCCGCGGCCAGGCGTTCGAGGCTCTCGCGGGCACGGAAGATGCCGGCGTCGCGCCAGAGCGCGGCACGCGTCTCGGGGCTCGCCGGCATCAGCTCAGGCGTGGCCGAGAGCCGCTCGGCGTCCGCCTCCCCGGGCCGCTGGATCGCGCTTGCGGTGTCCGCAAGGGCACGCGAGATCGCGCGCCGCGCGAACACGAAGCACTCGCTCAGCGAGTTCGAGGCGAGCCGGTTGGCGCCGTGCAGCCCCGTGCAGGATGCCTCGCCGACCGCGTAGAGCCCGGGCACCGTCGACTGCCCGTCGAGGTCGGTGACGATGCCGCCCATCATGTAGTGCGCCGCCGGCGCCACCGGCACCAGCTCGCCGGCCGGGTCGACGCCCGCCTCGCGTAGCGCGGAGAACACGTTCGGGAACCTGGCCGGGTCGATCGCGCGCATGTCGAGGCCCACCGAGCTCGCACCGGTCCGGTCAAGCAGCTCCTGGATCGCCCGCGCGACTTCGTCGCGGGGGGCCAGCTCGTCCACGAAGCGCTCGCCGCGCTCGTCGTGGAGCGTCGCGCCCTCGCCACGGATCGCCTCGGTGACGAGGAACCCCTCGCGTCCGGGGACGCCGATCACGGCCGTCGGGTGGAACTGCATCAGCTCGAGATCCGCGAGCGCCGCGCCGGCCTCGTGCGCGAGCAGCATCCCCACGCCCTGTGAGCCGGGAGGGTTGGTGGATCGCTCCCACAGCGCCGCCGCACCTCCGGTGCTGAGGAGCACGGCGGGGGCGAGCACGATCTGCCCGTCGCAGACGAGGCCCCGGCAGGAGCCCTCGTGCACCCACAGCGCCCTCGCCCGCGCGCCCTCGAGCACGGTGATCCGGGGGTCGGCGGCAACGAGCGCAGAGAGCTGGCGCACGACCCGGCGCCCCGTTGCGCTTCCTCCCGCGTGCACCACGCGCCGGACGGAGTGTCCGCCCTCGAGCCCCAGCGCGAGTCCTCCGAAGCGGTCGGCGTCGAAGCGCACCCCGAGGGCCTGCAGGTCGCCGACCCGGTCCGGCGCCTCCCGCACCAGCACCTCCGCCGCCGAGCGGCGCACGAGCCCGCGGCCCGCGCGTTCGGTGTCGCGCAGGTGCAGCTCGAAGCTGTCGTCGGCAGCCAGCGCCGCCGCGAGCCCGCCCTGTGCCCAGTAGCTGGCGGTTTGGGCGAGCGGCGTCGCCGAGACCAGCGTCACGTTCGCGCCCTCGGCCGCCGCGCACAGCGCCGCATACAGCCCCGCTGCGCCCGCGCCGACCACGGCCACGTCGGCGTCGTGCGTCCTCGCCACCGGCATCGACGCAACCGTACCCGCAGCGACGCGTCTAGCGCTGTGCAGCCGCGCGGCGCCGGGCGGCTTCCAGGCGGCGCTGCAGGCGTTCCTGGCGTTTCGCGGCTTTGACGGCGGCCGAGGACGTCGGGGTGCCGCCGCCGGGGGCGGTGGCCGCCCCGGGGGTGGTGGCGGTCCCGGGGGTGGTGGCGGTCCCGGGGGTCGTGGCCACGCCGGGCGTCGTGCTCGCCCCAGGGGTGGCCGGCGTCGTGGCGACGCCCGGAACGGTCGCGGCGGGCGGCGCGCTCGCCGGCGTCGTGACGGTCAGCGTGACCGGCGCCGGCGCCGGGCCGGAGTCTCCCGCGAGCTTCACGAGCGCAACCGCCAGCACCGCCAGCGCGATCGCGGCCACCGTTGCGACCGCGATCAGCGGCGCTCGCCAGTTCGGCGCGGCGGCAAGACGCGTGCGTGCCGCTGCCCCGCAGTGAAGGCACCACTCCTGGTCGGGCGCGAGTGGCGAGCCGCACAGCGGGCAGGCGTCGCTCGGGGGGGCGGCGTGCGGGGAGGCGCCGGCAGCCGGCTGCTGGGCCGCGGGTGCGGGTGCGCTCACGAGGAGTCGCCCTGGGGGCGGATGATCTCCGTCGCTTCTTCAGGGCGTGAGGGACCGCCCGCGCCCACAGGCGCGCCCGGCTGAGTGCGCGGCGGCGGCGCAGGGGAACGTCCTGGAGCCGCGGGCTCGGGAGAGGCGATCGGGTGGCGCCGCGTGGCGGGGTTCGCCGCGACGGGCTGCGCCGCGGGCGAGGGCTGCGGCGACGGCGCGGGCGGCTGCGTCGGCATCGGCGCCGGCGTGGCCTGGGGCGGGCGCCCGGTAGGCGCGACTGCGGGCGGGACCCCGTCCGGCGCCCCGGCCGGCGCGCCCGCGATCGGCAGGTCTGCGTGGCGCCCCATCGGCAGGCCGCAGTTGGGGCAGTATCGGTCCTCGCTGCCGTGGATCGCGGCGCAGCGCGGGCA
>DASZFZ010000054.1:0-51786 GCA_035939315.1 Solirubrobacteraceae bacterium
ATCCTCGGCCCCTCCCGCGTGCCCCTCAGGGAGATGGTCGCGATCGACTACCTCTACGTCGCCAACTGGTCCCTCTGGACCGACGTCAAGATCCTCCTACGCACCATCCCCCACGTCCTCGGACGCAAAGGACTCTAAGGACGACGGACCCCGGCTCGTACTAGCCGCGCGCGGCAAGCCTGTGGCTCCCCGAGCGCCCGAAGGCGTCCGGGCGCCTGAAGGCGCGGCGGCTGGCGAGCGGGACGCGGCGGTGAACCGGAGGCTCCGGTCGCAGGCTGGCCGCGACCAGCGCGTCGTCGCCGCGGGCGGCCATCCGGCACAGCACCACCACGAACGCCGCGAGCGCGAGCCAGACGATGGGGATGAGAAGGAAGATCATCTCGGCGGTGGGGAGCCTGCGAGCCGCGCTCGCTTTCGAGGGGTCGCAGGCTGTCAGTGTTATCGGACGCCATCCCCTCGACCTTTATTGCCCGCCGCCGATTCGAACAAACGTCCGGCGCGGGCCTCGATTCTGACCTTTGGATGTCGGACGGGTGGCAAGAGCACATGCGAGAATCGGCGCTGCAGATGACCGCGCCCAGTGAGCAGGCCAGCCCCGCGCTCACCGCGCGTGGGCGGGCGCCCGACTTCTTCATCGTCGGGCACCCCAAGAGCGGCACCACGGCCCTGTGGAGCATGCTCAAGGGCCATCCCCAGATATACATGCCCGAGAACAAGGAGCCGTACTTCCTCGCGGACGAGCTGCGCCCGCCGGCGGCCACCCCGCGGACGTTCGGCGTGACCCCGGCGACGCTCGAGGAGTACATGGCGCTGTTCGCGGGCGCGTCCCCCGAGCAGCTCGCCGGCGAGGCCTCCGCCCCCTACCTGTGGTCGCACACCGCCGCCGCCCGCATCGCCGAGGTCAGGCCCGAGGCGAGGATCATCGCGATCCTGCGCGAGCCGGCGAGCTTCCTGCACTCGCTGCACCTGCAGTTCGTGCAGATCTACATGGAGCCGGAGAAGGACCTGCGCCGCGCGCTCGCGCTCGAGCCGGCGCGACGCGCCGGCCGCCAGCTGCCCGCCTACGCCTTCTGGGGGCCGCGCGGCACGCTCTACTCCGACTACGTGTGCTACGTCGAGCAGCTGCGCCGCTTTCACGAGCGCTTCCCGGCCGAGCAGGTGCTCGTGCTGATCTACGACGACTACCGCGCCGACAACGAGGCCGTCGTGCGCCGCGTGCAGCGCTTCCTCGGGGTTGACGACGCCCAGCCCGTGCAGGTCAAAGAAGCCAACCCAACGGTCGGCATCCGCTCCCAGCGCCTGCACACGCTCGCGCACGCCCTGGCCTCGGGCGACGGCGCGCTGCCCCGAGCCGTCCAGAGGGCCGCGAGAAGGCTCGCTCCGCCCGGGCTCACGCGCGAGCGCGCCGTGGCGATCCGCAACCGCGTCATGTACGCGGCGCCGCCCGAGCGCGACGAGCAGCTGATGCTCGAGCTGCGCCGCCGCTTCAAAGGGCAGGTGCAGGAGCTGAGCGAGTACCTCGACCGAGACCTCGTGACCCTGTGGGGCTATGACTCGCTCGGCTGAGCCCGCGGCCGTCCCGCGGCCGGAGTCGATCTCGGTGGTGGTGCCGACCTACAACGACGCCGGGCGCCTCGGCGACGCGCTCGAGGCGATCGTCGCGCAGACCCGCCGGCCCGGCGAGATCGTCGTCTGCGACGACGGCTCCGAGGACGGCACCGACCGCTTCGTCGCGGACTTCGCGGCCCGCCACGAGCACCGGCTGCCGGTGCGCTACGTGCGCCTGGCCGGGCACGCCGGCGTCGTCGCGGCGCGCAACGAGGGCATCGCGGCGTCGCTCGGCGAGTGGATCGCCGAGTGCGACTCCGACGACGTCTGGGCCGCCGAGAAGCTCGAGCGCCAGCTCGAGTTCCTGGGCGCCTGGCGGGGCAAGCCGATCGCCATGCTCGGCACCTATGGCTACAACATGAACGACGCCAAGAGGGTCATCTCCAGGGCCGTGATGGGCCCCGTCAGCGAGGCCGACTACGACGAGCTCAGGCGCACGGCCGGCCTGTTCTTCGTGATCCACTCCTCGGTGCTGTTCCCGCGCGCCGCCTACGAGGCCGCCGGGCGCTACTCGACCGACTACGGCGCCGCCGACGAGTTCGACTTCTTCGGGCGCATGGCCGAGCAGGGGGTCGTCGTGAACGTGCCCGAGCCGCTCGTCTACTATCGAAAGCGCGCCGGCTCGATGCAGATGGATCTCTTCTGGGACAAACAGCGAGGCGCCTGGAGGGTCGCCGAGAACCAGCGCAGGCGCCTGCACGGGCAGCAGCCGATCGGCGCGCGCGAGTTCGCCGCGCAGCTCGCCGCCGAGCCCGCGCGCGAGCGCTTCAGGCGCCGCCGGCACACCACCGGCATGTACTACTACAGGCGCGGCGCCGCCCACTTCGTCAACGGGCAGCGCGCCAGGGGCGGCGCCGAGCTGCTGCTGTCCTCGGTGATGGACGCGGGGCGCCTGCGCGCCGGCCTGCTCGGCGCCCTCCGCGCGCGGCTCCCGCGAAGGTAGGCCGCGCCCGCGTGCTGCACGTCGCCACCGTCCACTACGCCTCGCCACAGTGGATCGAGATCCAGACGCGCCACCTGCGCGAGCACCTCCCCGTGCCGTATCGCACGTGGACCTCGCTGCAGGGCATCGACCCCGCCTACGCCTCCCACTTCGACCGGGTGCTGGAGCAGGGCGGGCTGCACGCCGCCAAGCTCAACCATCTCGCGAACGAGATCTGCCACGAGGCCGAGCCCGGGGACCTGCTGATGTTCCTCGACGGCGACGCCTTCCCGATCGCCGACCCGATGCCGCTGATCCAAGACGCGCTCGCGCGCGCGCCGCTCGTGGCCGTACGCCGCGCCGAGAACGTCGAGGAGCCCCAGCCGCACCCGAGCTTCTGCGTCACGACCGCCGGCTTCTGGCGCACGCTGCCGGGCGACTGGACCGCCGGACCGATGTGGCCGGGCGCGCGCGGCCAGCGCACCACCGACGTGGGCGCGAACCTGCTGCGCCGGCTGGAGCTGGCGGGACAGCCGTGGGTGCAGGTGCTGCGCTCCAACCGCCGCGACCTCGACCCGCTGTACTTCGGCATCTACGGCGGGGTCGTCTACCACCACGGCGCGGGCTTTCGCACCGGCGAACTGAGCCCCGCGCACCGCGCGCTCGCCCCCCAGCCGCTGGGCATGCCCCGCGCCGGGCTGCTCGGCGGGGTCGCCAGCGCGCTCGACCACGTGCGCTTCCGCCGCTGGGAAGCCGCCGTGGAAAAGCGACACCTCGAGCAGTCCAGGCGGATCTACGACCAGATCCGCCGCGGCGACGCGGACTGGCTCGCGCAGTTCAGCTAGCTTCGCCCACGAGCCGCTCCAGCGCGTCGGCGACGAGCCCGCAGACGACCTCCGGGGCGAACAGCCGCTGCGCCTGCGCCCGGGCCGCCTCGCGCATCGCCACGGGCTCGGCGCGCACGCGCGCGAGCAGCTCGACGACCCCGTCGGCCATCGCCTCGGCGTCCCCGGGCGCGACCTCGACCGTGACCGTGCGCGCCACGTTTTCGATCGCGCCGACCTCGCTGGTGCCCAGCACCGGCACGCCCGAGGCGAGCGCCTCGGCCACCGTCAGCGCGAACGGCTCGTACGAGCTCGCCTGCAACAGCACGTCGGCGCGGGCCAGCTCGCCCGGGATCTCCGCGCCGTCGAGCGCGCCCACGTACTCGGCGTTCTCGCTCGGCAGGTCCGCGAGCAGCGGCGTGTAGTCCGACCACAGGCTCGGGCCGCCGACGATGCGGATGTGCACCGGCACGCCCCGCGCCCGCAGGATGCGGGCGAGCGCGACCACGCTCTCGATTCCCTTGCGCGCCGCGATCCTGCCCAGCACCAGCACCACCGGCGGCTCGCCGAGCGGTTTCTCGACGAGCGGGAAGCGCTCGAGGCGCACCGGGTTGGGCACCACCACGGTGCGCTCGCGCGGGAAGCCGTAGTCGCGCACCATGTGGTCGCCGAACACGCCGCTGATGCACACCAGCAGGCGCGCCCGGCGGATGCGCCCGCGCTGTACGAGCGAGCGCGCGAGCATGATCGCGGCGACCATCGCGAAGCGCGCGCGCGAGGAGCAGCGCAGCGCCAGCGCGCGCTCGGCGATCAGCGAGCGCAGCTCCCCCGCGCTGTGGGTCTCGGGGTGGATCACGAGCGGCACCCCGCGCGTCAGCCGCGGCGGCACCGCCGGGCTCTCGATCGCCGAGAACTGGTAGATCACGTCGTAGGGGTCCTGCTCGTGCCCGCGCACGATCTGCCCGCGCAGGCGCACCGAGGCGAGCGCCCGCAGCAGCATGCCGCTGGCCAGCGCGGTGAAGCGCGTGCGGCTGTACCAGCGCCCCCAGCGGAAGCTCGCGGTGCCCCAGTGAAAGCGCACGTTCGGCTGTGCCGCGATCCGCTCGGGGACCTCCTGCCCCGAGGACGGGAAGAAGCAGTCGATCCGGTGCCCGCGCGCCGCCAGCCCGTGGATCAGCTCCTCGGCGACCCCCGGGACGCCGCCGCCCGCGCGCGGGGCGGGCCCCAGCCACGCGATGTGCAGCGGTCTGGGCGCGGGCATCGCAGCGCACCCTACCCGACCGTGTACAGCTGTCAGGCCCTCGCCGCGTCGCGTGCCGCGAGCTTCTCCGCGACGTGCGCCGCTAGCGCCCGCTGGAAGGCGGCGACGGAGAAGCGCTCGGCGTTGGCGACCGCCCGCGCCGGGTCGAAGTCGAGCCCGTCGAGGTCTTCGATCGCCTGGCGGAAGGACTCGGCGTCGTCGAGCCGCGCAAGCCGGCCGGTGACGCCGTCGAGCACCGTCTCGAGCGCCCCGCCGGCCGCCGCCGCGATCACCGGCCGCCCGGCCGCCTGGGCCTCGACGGCGGCGATCCCGAACTCCTCCATGCTCGGCACGAGCACCGCGCGCGCGCTCGCGTACAGCTCGGCCAGTTGCTCGTCGCCCGCGCGGCCGAGGAACTCCGCCTCGGGGTAGGCCTCGGCGAGCGCCGCGTGCTCGGGCCCGGAGCCGACGACCTGGATCGGCGCGCGCGCGCGCCGCGCCGCCTCAAGCGCCACGTCCAGGCGCTTGTGGCGCACGATCTCCGAGACCACCAGGAGCTTCTCGCCGGGGTTGCCGGGGGCGAAGCGGTGCGTCTCGACGGGCGGGTGGACGATCGCCGCCTCGCGCCCGTAGTAGCGCTTGATGCGCTCCCGGCTGAGCTCGGAGATCGCGACGTAGGAGTCGACGCGGCGGCTGGCCCGCAGGTCCCAGCGGCGGATCCGCGCCAGCGCCAGGCGCAGCGCGGGGCGCAGCGCCGGCGGCGTCTCGGCGAGCGCCCGCGCCTGCTCGTACCAGGCGTAGCGGAAGGGCGTGTAGCAGTAGCACACGTGCACGCTGCCGGCGGGCGCGCGCACGCCGTGCGCGAACGCGCTGCTGCTGCTGATCAGCACGTCCGTGCCGGCCGGCACGCGCAGGCGTTCGACGGCCCATGGGTACAGCGGCAAGAGGCGCCTGAAGCCGTCCTGGCCCACCCCCAGCCGCTCCAGCGGCGAGGTGCTCAGCCGCCGGCCCGCGAAGCGCCCGTCCGTGCCCTGCTCGTCGTAGAGCAGCGTCAGGATCGGCGCCTGCGGGTAGAGCTCGGCGATCGCCGCGAAGCTGCGCTCGGCGCCGCGCATCACGAGCAGGTAGTCGTGCGCCAGCACCACGCGCGGGTCCCCGCCCGCGCCGTTCGGGCTCGGGGTCGGGGTTGAGATGCGTGTATATGCTTGGCTCATGCCCGAGACGGTACTCGGCCCGCGGCGCGCATAGGAGACGGCGCGTGAGGATCCTCGTAACGGTGCCGTGGGGCCGGCGGCTGGGCGGCGCCGAGGCGATGCTGCAGGCGGTGCTCGACGGCGCCGGCGAGAGCCCGCACGAGCTCGAGCTGGTGTTCCTCGAGCCAGGCCCGTGGCCCGAGGAGCTCACCGCGGCCGGCTTTCGCGTGTGGGTGCTGCCCGCGGGCCGCCTGCGCGACGTTCACCGGTACGCCGCGACGGTCGTGCGGCTCGCGCGCCTGCTGCGCGCGCGCCAGCCTGATTTGGTGCTCGACTGGGCGGCCAAGACCCACCTGTACGGCGCGCCCGCCGCGCTGCTCGCGGGGATGGGCGGGAGGCTGGCCTGGTGGCAGCAGATGATCCCCGACGGCAACTGGATCGACCGCGTCGCGACGCTGCTGCCGGCGCGCGCGATCGCCTGCTACTCGGGGGCGGCCGTGGAGGCGCAGCGGCGGCTGTTCCCGGCGCGGCGCACGTTCGCGATCGCCGCCGGCTCGCCCCCGCCGGCGCAGGGCTCGCCGCCGGCGGAGCTGGAGCTGCCGAGCGACGTGCCGATCGTCGGCCTCGTGGGACGGCTGCAACCGTGGAAGGGCCAGGACCGGCTGCTGCGGGCCCAGGCGATCCTGCGCGAGCGCGGCCTGCCGGCGCACCTGCTGATCGTCGGCGGCGACTCGGGCGGGCTCTCGCCCGAGTACGCGGCCTCGCTGCCGGCGCTCGCCGAGCGGCTGGGCCTCGGCGGGCACGTCACGATGACCGGCGAGGTCCCGGACGCGGGCCCGTACGTGCAGTGCATGGACGTGCTCGTCAACGCCTCTGACCCCGAGCCGTTCGGGATCGTGATCCTCGAGGGCATGGCCAGGGGCGTCGCGGTCGTGGCGGTCGACTCGGGCGGCCCGGCGGAGTTCGTCGAGCACGGGCGCACGGGCATGCTCGCGCGCTCCGGCGAGCCGCGGGCGCTCGCCGACGCGCTCGCGCCGCTGCTGGCCTCGCGCGAGCTGCGCGAGCGGCTGGGTGCGGCGGGGCGCGAGGAGTACGCGCGCGAGTACACCGACGCGGCCATGCGCCGCCGCTTCTTCGCCCGCTTCGAGGAGGTCGTTCAGGGGCGCGAGGCGAGCACGAGCACCGAGACCGACGTCAGCCGCGGGTAGCGCCGGCGCAGCGCCTCGGGCCACGCGCGCCCGCCGGTGAGCGAGATCACGTCGGCGCCCGCGTAGCGCCGCGGCTCGACCGCGAGCCCCTCCTCGGCGAGGATCCGCTCGGTGACGTGCGGCAGCGCCGGCGAGACGTGCGGCTCGTAGCCCGGCCGGAAGGCCGTGAGGTTGCCGCGCACGCTCAGCTCCAGGCGGTTGCGCAGCGTCGCCACGTTGGGCGTCGAGACGACGATCCGCCCGCCCGGCTCGACCAGCCGCGCGGCGCCGCGCAGCGTGCTCCAGGGCGCCTCGAGGTGCTCGATCGCCTCCACCAGCAGCACCCGGTCGACGGCGGGCAGCCGCTCGGCTTCCTCGGCGGCGACCGTGTGGAGCTCGACGTCCCCGCGCAGGTCCTCGGCCAGCCAGTCGATCGGGTCGATCCCGTACAGCGCGGCGGGCTGCCAGCGGTCCCTGATCAGGCGCAGCAGGTCGCCGCGCCCGCAGCCGACGTCGAGCCACGTCAGGCCGGGCTCGGGCCGGGCCGCCGCGAGCGCGGCGTCGAGGATCTCCTGCATCGAGGCGCCGGCCGAGTCGACCTGGTCGGCGAAGTCGCGGGCGCCGCTCACGCGCGCGCCTCGCGCCTGCCGAGGCCCGCGCGCAGCGCCACCCAGCCGCGCCCGCCCAGCCGCGCCCGCGCGCGCTCGGGCTCGCTGGTGGCCAGCAGCGCCGGCGGGTCCCACAGCTTCTGGCTGTAGGCCTGCTCGGGCGCCGACAGGATCGGCCCGGTGATCCCCTGGCGCACGCCCATCACCGTGTAGCCGTGGGACTCGAGCAGCAAGGTCACGGGCGTCGGCGGCGGCTCGTGCTCCTCGAAGACGATGTCGCGGATCAGCCTGCGCTCGAGCAGCTCGCGCGCGCCCTGCAGCGCCGCGAGCTCGTGCATCTCGACGTCGAGCTTGAGCACCCCGACCGGCTCGGAGAACTGGCTGTCCAGCGAGACGGTCCGCACGTCGGTCGCGTGCGCCGGGTCGCTGTGCTCGAGCGAGGCGGTGCCCTTGTTCTCGGCGAAGGTCGACGGGTCGATCGCCAGCGGCAGCGTGCCCACGGCCGAGGACACCGCCGCCTGCCGGGCGTCGATCGCCGCGAGCCCCGCGGCGCCCTTCCAGCTCGCGACGTTGCGCGCCAGCGTCTGGAAGATCAGGGGGTGCGGCTCGAAGCAGACGACCCGGCCGGTGGCGCCGACGGCGTGCGCGAGCAGGTTTGACATCAGGCCGACGTTGGCGCCGGCGTCGATCGCCGTCTCGCCTGGGTCGGCCAGGCGCGCGAGCGTCTCGGCGACCGGCAGGTCGTACACGCCGGTGCGCGCCACCGCGCGCCCCAGCGGGTCGGGGAAGCAGTGCAGCCGCGAGCCCCACGCGGCCTGCACGAGCGAGGGGGCGCCGTTGGCCTCGGCGCCCGCGCGCAGGCGCTGGGCGAGCTGGGCCGGCCGGTACCAGTAGTACGGACGGTTGACGAAGCGGTACGCGCGCATCAGCAGAGAGGGCGGTCGCTGGGCGATCTGGCTCATGGCGCTGCGCGCACTCTAGAGGTTCGCGGCCGGGGCTCGTGGGCCGGCTAGGCTTGCGCTGCCCGCCGGTGGCGCGGGGCGCGCATGCCATTCGAGAACGAGACCGAGCACGAGCCGCACCCGCGCGAGCCGAGCGTCGAGGTGACGATCGTCGCCCACGACATCGGCGCGGTCGGCGGCATGGAGCGCCAGCTCACCGACCTGCTGCTCGGCCTGCGTCGACTCGGCCACAGCGTCACCGTGATCGGCCGCACCTGCGGCTTGCCAGCACAGGCGGGCGTCGTTTTTCACCGGGTCCGCGCGCCGGGCCGGCCGTTCCTGCTCGCCTACCCCTGGTTCCTGCTCGCCGGCTCGCTGGCCGTGCGCCGCCACCGCCGCGGCGTCGTGCAGGCGACCGGCGCGATCGTGCTGAACCGCGTCGACGTGGTTGCGGTGCACTACTGCCACCAGGTCGGCCCGGCCAACCCGAGCCGCTCGACGCCGCTGTTCCGCGCGCAGGTGCGGGCGGCCGGCGTGCTCAAGCGCCTCGGCGAGCGGCTGTGCTTCAGGACGGCGCGCGCCAGGGCGATCGTGTGCGTCTCGGACGGCGTCGCCGAGGAGGTGCGCAGGTACTTCCCGGACCTCGCATCGCGGGTGCTGACGATCCACAACGGCATCGACACCGGCGCGTTCGCCCCCGGCACGCGGGTCGCGCAGGCGCGTGCGCTGCGCGCCTCGGGGCGGATCCCCGAGCGTGCGCTGGTCGCGGCGTTCGTCGGCAGCGAGTGGGAGCGCAAGGGCCTCGAGCCGGCGATCCGCGCGCTGGCGGGCGCCGATGAGTGGATTCTCATGGTCGCTGGTTCGGGTGACCAGGAGTGCTACGCCGCGCTCGCGCGCTCGCTGGGCGTCGAGGAGCGCGTGCGCTGGCTCGGGGTCAGCACGGACGTGCCGACCGTCTACCAGGCCGCCGACGCGTTCGTGCTGCCCTCCAGCTACGAGACCTTCTCGCTGGTCACCTTCGAGGCGGCCGCGAGCGCGCTGCCGATCCTCGCGGCGCCCGTCAGCGGCGTGCGCGAGCTCGTGCGCGACGGCGAGAACGGCTATCTGATCGGACGCGACCCCGACGAGATCGCCGCGCGGCTGCGCGAGCTGGGCGCCGACCCACAGCTGCGCGCCCGGCTCGGGGCGGCCGCCCGCGCGTCGGCGCTCGAGTTCAGCAGCGAGCGGATGGTGGCCCGTCACCACGAGCTCTACCAGCGTCTCGGCGCGAGATAGGGCTTTACGCCGGTCAGCCCGCGGGGTCCGGGAGCGCCTCGGCCGGCCGCGGCGGAGCCTCCCCGAGCGCGCCCAGCAGCAGCCGTTCGAGCGCGTCGGTGGCGGCCGGCAGCGAGAACATCCGCTCGACCGCGGCACGACCTTTCGCGGCCAGGCTCGCGCGCAGCTCGGGCGCGTCGCGCAGGCGCGTGAGCGCGGCGGCGAGGGCGTCGCGGTCGCCCTCGGCGAAGACCAGCCCGCCGCCGGTTAGCTCGATCAGCCACGGGATCTCGCCGGAGTCCGAGCCGACGACGGGGACGCCGCACCACAACGCCTCGACGATCACCCGCCCGAACTGCTCCTTCCAGCTCGCCGTCGTGCGCGAGGGCAGCACGATCACGTCCACCTGCGCGTAGCCGCTGGCCATCTCGGCGTGCGTGAGCCCGTCCAGGACGCGCACGCGCGAGCCCGGCACCGGCTGGCCCTCGAGCTCGCCGCGCATCTCGCCGTCGCCGATCAGCACGAGCTCCACCGGGGCGGCGAGCGCGCGCGCCGCCGCGAGCAGGTCGGCCAGTCCCTTGCTGGGCACCAGGCGCCCGGCGTAGCCGACCGTGAACGGCCGCTCGGCGGCGCCGCCGGGCGCGGGCGCCTCCGGCCAGGCCGGGACCGCCGGCGGGGCCAGGCCGATCTCGCCGCGCGCGCCCCAGCGGCGCGCGAGCTCGCCCGCGGTGCGCGAGCGGGCGGCGACGAACGCGGCCCGGCGCAGCACGTGGCCGCGCAGCGCGCGCACGGGCGCCGGCAGGCCGCGGTCGATGTTCTCGTAGCACTGCACGCCGAAGGGGACGCGCAGCGGCGCGAGCGCGAAGCTCCACTGGGCGGCCGGCAGCGAGAACGGCTCGGCCTCGACGAAGGCCACGTCGGGCGCCAGCCCACGCGCCAGCGCGCGGGCGCGCACGAGGTACAGGTGCCGCTGGGGTTGTCCGGCGAACAGCACCGGCGTGGGCCGCAGCGCATCCTCCATGCCCGCGAGCACCTGCGGGCGCACGGGGCCGGGCGCGTAGGAGTGCCGCCAGCGGCTCGGCAGCACGATCGTCACCGTCCAGCCGCGCCGGCGCAGCTCGCGGTAGACCTCCTGGTTGACGCTGACGACGGAGGGGTGGCTGACGATCAGGACGCTTCGCTTCGGCATCGGCGGATCGTTGCAGCCGGGGTTGCGCTGCGTGGGCCGATCGCCGCTACCCTTGGCGAGCCCTACCCTTTTAGGACTACAAGCTCTACGATGGCTGGGTTCCGGCCATGGATGGACCCAAGTCGATGAACGAGTCACCCACCGACGCTGCCAGCCTCTTCGATCCGCTGTGGAAACGCAAGTGGCTGATCCTCGTCGTGGCGATCCTCGTCGCGGCGGCGACCTACGAGTACTACAAGCGCGAGACGCCGACCTACAGCGCCTCGACCCAGCTGTATCTCGGCGGCACCTCTGAACAGCAGGCCAACGGCTCGTCCAAGAGCGGGCTCAGCGCGAGGGCTCTGCAGAACCAGGTCGGGGTGCTGAACTCGCCGCTGATCAGCGAAGTCGTGAAAAAGCGGCTGCACGCCGAGCACAACCGGCTCGCGGCGCGCGGCAAGTCCAAGATCAAGGCGAGCACCAGCGCCGACTTCATCACGATCGCCACGACCGCGCACAGCCCGCGCGCGGCCGCCGACCTCGCCAACACGATCGCCCGGGTGTACATCGCCCGCGAGCGCGCGAACTACCTGCGCAACGTCAAAACCGAGATCAACAACGATCGCCAGCAGCTGACGACGCTCGAACTGACCTCGCTGTCGGCGGCCAAGAGCAAGAGCGGCAAATCCTCGGGCAGCGCCTCGACGCTGCAGGCCGCCAACCTACAGAACAAGATCGGCGAGCTCGAATCCTCGCTGTCGACGTTCGCGGGCGTGGAGCAGGTCAGCCCCGCCAAACCGGCGCTCGCGCCGACCTCGCCCGCCCCGAAAAAGAACGCGATCTTCGGCTTCGTGCTCGGCCTGCTGCTCGCCTCGGTCGCCGCCTACGCGCTCAGCCGCATGGACCGGCGCCTGCGCACGCTGTCCGAGGTCGAAGGCGTCTTCGGCACCGAGATCCTGGTGGCGCTGCCGTCGGTCCGGGCGCCGGTCAAGCGCCCCGACGGCCGCCGCGCCCCCGCCAAGCAGCTGCTCGAGCCGCTGCGCCGCCTGCAGACGACGCTGCACCTCGGGCACACGATCGACGGCGCCCGCCCGAGCGGACCACGGGTGATCCTGTTCATCAGCGCCGACGCCGGCGACGGCAAGTCCTCGCTGATCGCCAACCTCGCGCGGGTGCAGAGCGAGGGCGGTCAGCGGGTCGCGGTGATCGACGCCGACTTCCGCCGCCCGGCGCAGGCGCGCCTGCTCGACGTCGAGGCCCCGCGCGGCCTCGCCGACGTGCTCGCCGGCGCCGTGCCGCTGACCGCGGCGATGCAGCCAGTGCCCGCGTCGAGCCCGGCGGCGGCGCGCAGCGAGCCGCTCGCGGATCCCGCGAGCGTCTCGACCGCGGTCGAGCCCGCCGGCCAGGGCTCTATCTCGGCGCTCGTCGGCGGCGGCGAAGTCGCCAACCCGCCGGCGCTGCTGGAAAGCGAGGGCATGCGCGAGCTGCTGCGCTCGCTCGCCGAGGAGTACGACTACGTGCTGATCGACGCGCCGCCGCCGCTCGAAGTCAGCGACGCGATGCCGCTGCTCGGGCTCGTCGACGGCATCGTGGTGGTCACGCGCATCGGCCACACACGGCGCGTCTCGGCGCTGCGCCTGGCGCAGCTGCTGGGACGCACGGCCAGCGCCCCGGTGCTCGGCGCGGTCGGCAACTGCGTGCCGCGCAAGGACATCGAGCGCTACGGCTTCGTGTGGGCGCCCACCGTGCGCGGCGGGCGGCGCAAGCTCAGCGACCGATGAGCGCCGCGCCCGCACGCCTCTCGGGCGCGGGCGCAGGCGCGCATCCGCTCGTCTCCAGCCGCCGCACGCGCGGGCTCCTGCAGATCCTCGCGGCCGGCGTGGCGCCGCTCGTGGTGGCGCTCGCGATCAGCGTCGAGGTGAGCTCGCCGAACACGCTGCTGCTGGTCGGCATCGCGATCGGGGTCCTCGCGATCGTCGGCCTGATGTCGAGCCCCCGCTACGAGCTGACGATGCTCTCGGTGGCCCTCTACCTGGGCCTGCTCGACGGCCCGGTCAAGCTGGGCATCGGCGGCCACGAAGCCGTCTCGGCGGTCCGCGACGTGCTGATCGCCGCCATCTCCGCCGGGGCGCTCGCGCGGCTGTTCACCAAGCGCGAGCGCATCCCCCTGCCGCCGCTCTCGGCGTGGGTGTTCGTGTACGTCGCGGTCGTCCTGACCGAGGCCTTCAACCCGAACACGCACGGGCTCACCAAGACGCTGGGAGGCTTCAGGCAGCTGCTGGAGTGGGTGCCGTTCTTCTTCTTCGGCTACGCGCTGATGCGCTCGAAGGCACGCTTTCGCCGGTTCTTCCTGCTGCTCGGCGTGCTGGCGCTCGCCAACGGCATCGTCGGCGCGTACCAGACGCGGCTGTCGCCCCAGCAGCTCGCCGCCTGGGGCCCGGGCTATGAGGAAATCGCACTCGGCGCCAAGGGCTTCGGGGGGCGCACCTACAAGAGCGAAGGGGAAGCCAGGGTGCGCCCGCCCGCGCTCGGCACCGACGCGGGCTTCGGCGGCGGGCTCGGCGTGCTCGCGCTGCCGGCGACGCTCGCGCTGTTCGCGTTCAGGCGCCGCAAGCGCTGGGCCGCGCTGCTGCTGTGCTTCGGGGCGATGATGGCCACCGCGACGGGGCTTGGGCGATTGCAGCTGGTGGGGGCGATCACGGCCGTGCTCGCGTTCGGCGGGCTCAGCCTGTGGATGCTCCTGCCGCGCGGCCCGCGCGTCGCGCTGCGCCCGCTGGCGGCGATCGGCTGCGTGCTCGTGCTCGCGATCCCGGCCGGCGTGCTGTTCGTGAGCCTGGTCGGCTCGAGCACCTTCTCGCGCTATGAAAGCATCGTCAAGGGCGGCCACAGCGACAACAAGCTGCCGGGGCTGACGCGCATCCCCAACCAGCTCACCAAGGAGCCGTTCGGGTTCGGCCTGGGCATCGCGGGCGCCGCCGCCGGCTTCGGCGGGCTGTCGGGGAACAGCGAATCCGGCGAAACCCACAACCCCGACGCCGAGACGCAGTACAACTTCCTCGCCGACGAACTCGGGGTGTTCGGTCTGCTCGTCTCGATCGGCTTCACGATCCGGCTGCTGTGGCTGTCGCTGCCGCGGCTGAAGCGCATCCGAGATACCGAGCTGCTGCTGTACATGACGGCGCTGCTGTCGTCGTTCATCGCGATGACCGTGATGGGCTTCTACGGCCCGACGCTGGCCAGCGAGGCGTTCGGCCCGTTCCTGTGGTTCTTCGCCGGCACGGCCTCCTACTGGTTCCTCGGACCCGGCCGCGAAGCGCTCCGCGGCGCCGAGACGCCGCGCGCCAGGCCGCTCGCGCTCGCGGGAGCGGGGATGTCGTGAGCCGGAGCGCCGCTCGCCGGGTTGGCTCGCCGCCGGTGAGCGCCCCGGCGGGGGACGGCGCGCGTGCGCAGCCGCCGCGCGCGCCGGAGTTCTTCGTCGTCGGGCACGCCAAGAGCGGCACGACCGCGCTGCACGAGATGCTGCGTCGCCACCCGCAGATATTCCTGCCCGAGGCCAAGGAGCCCTGGTATCTGGCGCGCGAGCTGCACGACCGTCCGCCGCCGCGCCCGGAAGGGCTCGCCGCCGACGACGAGGAGTACCTCGCGCTGTTCGCGCGCGCCGGCGCCGGCCAGCGCATCGGCGAGGTCTCGCCGCTGTACCTGTGGTCGCGCACCGCCGCCGGCGCGATCGCGCGCATCTCACCGCAGGCGCGCGTGGTCGCGATCCTGCGCGAGCCCGCGAGCTTCCTGCGCTCGCTGCACATGCAGTTCGTCGAGTCCTACGTCGAGACCGAGGGCGACTTCGCCAAGGCGCTCGCGCTGGAGGACGCCAGGCGCGAGGGGCGCGAGATCCCCCCTTACACGTACTGGCCGCGGACGCTGCTGTACTCCGAGCACGTCCGCTACGTCGAGCAGCTGCGCCGCTTTCACGAGCTGCTCGGGCGCGAGCGGGTGCTGGTGCTGATCTACGAGGACTTCAGGCGCGACAACGAGGCGACGCTGCGGGCGGTGATGCGCTTCCTGGAGGTCGACGACACGGTGGCGGTGCAGAGCGTGACGGCCAACCCGACGGTGGCGGTGCGCTCCCAGCGCCTGCACGAGCTGGTCCACGCCGTGTCGGTCGGGCGCGGGCCGGTCTCGCTGGCCGTCAAGCGGGCGCTCAAGCGCGTGACGCCCACCGGCGCGCGCCGGCGCGCGCTGCACGCGACCCAGCGCAACGTGCTGTTCACCGAGCCCGCCGCGCCCGACGAGCGGCTGATGCTCGAGCTGCGACGCCGCTTCGCGCCGGAGGTCGCGGCGGCGAGCGAGTACCTGGGCCGTGACCTCGTGGGCCTGTGGGGCTATGACCGGCTCGCTTGAGTCGCAGCCGGCGCGCACGGCGTCCAGCGGGCCGCCGCGGGTGCCGGACTTCTTCATCGTCGGGCACCCCAAGAGCGGCACCACCGCGCTGTACGAGATGCTGCGCCGCCACCCCCAGATCCACATGCCCGACAACAAGGAGCCGTGGTTCTTCTGCACCGACGCGTGGCCGCGCTTCAAGCCGCCGATGGCCGGCATGCCGCCCGCGACGCTCGATGCCTACCTGTCGCTGTTCAGCGCGGCCGCGCCCGGCCAGCTGGTGGGCGAGGCCTCGAGCGCCTACCTGTGGTCGGCGGTCGCCGCGCAGGGCATCGCCGCCGTGCAGCCGCAGGCGCGGATCGTCGCGATCCTGCGCGAGCCCGCGGACTTCCTGCGCTCGCTGCACCTGCAGCTCGTGCAGGACCACATCGAGTGGGAGAAAGACCTGCGCAGGGCGCTGGCGCTGGAGGACGAGCGCCGCCAGGGCAGGCACGTGCCGGAGCGCTCGCACCTGCCCCAGCTGCTGCATTACTCGCGGTACGTGCGCTATGTCGAGCAGCTGCGCCGCTACCGCGAGGCGTTCGGCGCCGAGCGGGTGCTGGTGCTGATCTACGACGACTTCAAGCGCGAGAACGAGGCGACCGTGCGCCGCGTGCAGCGCTTTCTCGGGATCGCCGACGCGCACCCGGTCGAGGTCGTGCAGGCCAACCCGACGGTGCGCATGCGCTCGCTGGCGCTCGACGAGATGCTGCACGCCGTGACCGTCGGTCGCGGGCCGCTCTCGCGCGCCGTCAAGGCGGGCGTGAAGACGCTCACGCCGCGCGCGCTGCGCCGCGACGCCCAGCGGCTGACGCTGCGCCACGTCGTGCGCGCCGAGCCCCCGCCGGTGGACGAGCAGCTGATGCTCGAGCTGCGCCGGCGCTTCGCGCCCGAGGTGCACGCGCTCGCCGATTACCTCGATCGGGACCTTGTTACGCTTTGGGAATATGACGGTATCGGCTGATCAAGCCTCGGCCGAGCGTGGGGTGCAGCGAAGGGTGCCGGACTTCTTCATCGTCGGGCACGCCAAGTGCGGGACCACGGCGCTGTACGAAATGCTGAAGCTTCACCCGGAGATCTTCATGCCGTCGGTGAAGGAGCCCTACTACTTCGCGGTCGACAACCCGCAGCCGAAGCGGACCTCGGGCCGGCGCTGGACGGCGCTCGACCAGACGGGCACGCGCTCGGAAAGCTTCGAGGAATACCTTTCACTCTTTCAGGAGGCGGGCGACGGGCAGCGGGTGGGGGAGGCCTCCACGCACTACCTGTGGTCGCCGAGCGCACCCGCGCGGATCGCCGCGGCCCAGCCGGACGCGCGGATCGTGGCGATCCTGCGCGAGCCGGCCGACTTCCTGCGCTCGCTGCACCTGCAGCTCTCCCAGAACGGCCACGAGACGCAGCGCAACTTCCGCAAGGCGATGGCGCTGGAGGACGCGCGCCGGCAGGGCCGGCGCATCCCGCGCCGCTCGGTGTGGCCGCGCTGCCTGTTCTACTCCGAGCGCGTGCGCTACGTCGAGCAGCTGCGCCGCTACCGCGAGACGTTCGGCGTCGAGCGGGTGCTGGTGCTGATCTACGACGACTTCCGGGCCGACAACGAGACGACGGTGCGCCGCGTGCTGCGCTTCCTGGAGGTCGACGAGACGGTCGCGCTGCAGACGATGCACGCCAACCCCACGGTGGCCGTCCGCTCGGTGCCGCTGCAGTCGCTGGTGCGCGGCGTGCGCCGCGGCGAGCACCCGCTCGGGCGCGCGGCCAAACGCGCGATCGTCTCCCTGACCAGCCAGCGGCTGCGCAACGAGGTGCTGCACCCGCTGCGCAAGCGCGCCGTCTACGGCGCGCCGCCGCCGGCGGACGAGCGCTTCATGCGCGAGCTGCGCCGGCGCTTCAAGCCGGAGGTCGCGGCGCTCAGCGAGTACCTCGATCGTGACCTGGTCACACTGTGGGGATATGACAGCGTCGAGTGAGCCGCCGCGCATCCCCGACTTCTTCATCCTCGGCCATCACAAGTGCGGCACGACCGCGCTGTACGCGATGTTGGGGCGCCACCCGCAGATCTACCTGCCGCGGCTGAAGGAGCCGCGCTTCCTGGCCAGCGACCTGCGCTACCCGAACCCGCCCGGGCGCACGATCGTGCCCGAGACGCTCGAGGAATACCTCGCGCTGTTCGACGGGGCGGGCCCCGACCAGCGCGCCGGCGAGGGCTCGCCGATGTACCTGTGGTCGCGCGAGGCGGCTCGCAACATCGCCGAGATCCAGCCCGACGCGCGCATGATCGCGATCCTGCGCGAGCCGGTGAGCTTCCTGGGCTCGCTGCACAACCACCTGCTGCTGCACCACGTGGAGCGCGAGGGCGACCTGGGCCGCGCGCTCGCGCTCGAGCCCGCCAGGCGCCGGGGGCAGGGTGGCATCGGCGACTGCTACTGGCCGCAGGCGCTGCTCTACAGCGACCATCTCGAATACGTCGAGCAGCTGCGCCGCTACCACGCGCAGTTCCCCAAGGAGCAGCTGCTGGTGCTGATCTACGACGACTTCCGGGCCGACAACGAGGCGACGGTGCGCCGCGTGCTGCGCTTCCTGGAGGTCGACGACACGGTGCCGGTGGAGGCGATGGAGCGGATGCCCACGAACACGCGCGTGCGCGCACGGCGCCTGGACGGCGCGATCCGCTCGCTGTACGCGGCCGACCGGCCGTGGTCGCGCGTGGCGCGCGTCTCGATCAGCGCGCTCACGACCGACAACGCGCGCAAACAGACCTCGCGGATGCTCCGGCGGCGAGTCGTCTACGCCAAGCCCCAGGGGCCCAGCGAGAAGCTCGCGCTCGAGCTGCGCCGCCGCTTCAAGCCGGAGGTGGAGGCGCTCAGCGGCTACATCGATCGCGACCTCGTGGCCGAGTGGGGCTACGACAAGCTCGGCTGACGTGTCGGGCTGGACGCGCGCGAGCCCGCTGGACGCGGGCTGGCGGGAGCGGGCGATGCGTGCGCAGGAGCAGGCGGTGCCCCGCGGTCAGACGGTCGTCTCCTGCCAGGCGCCCCCGGGCCGGGGCGGCATCGGGCGCCACGTGCAGGAGATCCTCGAGGCGCTCGAGCGCGCCGGGGCGCCGGCACAGCGCATCGGCAACCCCGACGGCGAGAGCGGCGCCGCCCAGCGCTTCGACCGCTTCAAGCTGCTCAGGCCGCTGAACCCGCTGCTGCGCCAGTCGACCGCGGCGCGCGCGCGCGTCAGCAGCGCCCGCTTCGACTTCCGCGCGGCCAAGGAGGTTCGCCAGGGCGAGCATCTCATCGCCTTTAACGGCACAGCGCTCACGCAGTTCCGCGCGGCCCGCGGCGCCGGCTTTCGCTCGCTCTCGCTGGTCTCGGCCAACTCCCACATCCGCCGCGTCGTCGAGCGTCACGCGCGCGCCTTCCGGCAGTACCCGATCGAACGGCCCTGGGCGACCCAGATCGTGCGCCGCAACGAGCGCGAGTACGCGCTGGCCGATCGCATCCTCGTCTCCTCCGGCTACATCCGCGAGTCCTTCGCCGAGCGGGGCTTCGCCGACGAGCGCCTGGCGTTCTTCCCGCTGACGCCCGACCCGCGCTACGCGCCGGCCGAGCGCGCGAACCCGGCGTCGACGTTCGACGTCGTCTACGTCGGCAGCCTGCTCGTGCACAAGGGCGTGCCGCTGCTGCTCGACGCGTTCTCGCGGCTGCCCCAGCCCGACCTGCGCCTGGTGCTCGTCGGCGGCTGGAAAACGCGCGAGATGCGCAACTTCGTCGAAGCGGCGTGCGCCCGCGACGAGCGCATCCACGTGCGCCCGGGCGACCCGCTCGCCTACGTGCAGGGCGCGCGCGTGTGCGTGCACGCCGCCTACGAGGACGGCTTCGCCTACGCGCCCGCCGAGGCGCTGGCGTGCGGGGTGCCTCTGCTCGTCAGCGAGGACACGGGCATGAAGGAGCTGATCGAGAGCGAGCGCGACGGCCTGATCCTGCCCACGGGCGATCTCGACGCGCTCACGCAGGCGCTCGAGGCGGCATACCGGGGAGAGATCTTCGGTGGATAGCGCGCTCGCGCCCGCCGCCTCCTCGCCGTCAACGTCAGAGACCGCGGTCAGGCTCGCGGTCGTGGGCGTGTCGCTGAACGCCACCTGCGGGGTGCGCGACCACGCCGCGCTGCTGGCCGCGCAGCTCGAGCGCGAAGGCGTCGGCTGCTCGCTGCACTGGCTGCGCCGCGAGCAGCGCTCGCTGGCCGCCTCGCACGCCGAGATCGGCGGCTGGACGCGGGGGCTCGCCGCCGAGCTCGCCGCCGAGCGCCCCGACGCGATCCTCCTGCACTACTCGGTCTTCTCCTACTCGCACAGGGGCCTGCCCGTGTTCGTGCCGGCGGCGCTCGCGCCGCTGCGCCGCGCGCGCGTGCCCGTGCTGGCGTTCATGCACGAGCTCGCCTACCCGTTCGGCCCCGGCGGCCCGCGCGGCGTGCTGTGGGCGAGCAGCCAGCGCGTGGCGCTGCGCCCGCTGATGGCGCTGTGCGCGGGGGCGATCGTGACCGCGGACTTCCGCGCGAGCTGGCTGTGCTCGCGACGCTGGCTGCCGCGGCGGCGCGTGCTGCTCGCGCCCGTGTTCGCGACGATCCCGCCCCCCAGCCGGCCGGCGCGGTCGCGCGGCCTGCCCGCCGCGGACGGCGGCCCGCTGCTCGGGATCTTCGGCTACTCCTATGAGAGCGCGGCCCGGACGCTCGTGCTCGACGCGCTGCGCGAGCTGCGCGAGCGCGGCGTGGCGGCGCGCCTGACGCTGCTGGGCGCGCCCGGGGCCGCCTCGGCCGCGGGCGAGGCGTGGTCCGCGGCGGCGCGCGAGCGCGGCGTTGCCGAGCAGCTTTCCTTCTCCGGGTCGCTGCCGGCGCAGGAGCTCTCGGATGCGCTCGCTGGCTGCGACGCGCTGGTGTTCGCGGACGCCTCGGGTCCGTCATCGCGCAAGACGACGCTGGCGGCCTCGCTCGCGTCGGGGGCGCCGCTGGTGGCGATCGACGGGCCGCGCGCGTGGCGCGCGCTGGCGCGGGAGCACGCCGCCGAGGTCGTGCGGCCGACGCCGGCAGCGCTCGCGGACGCGCTCGCGGATCTCCTGGGGGATCGCGCCGAGCGCGCCGCCCTGGGCGCGCGCGGCCGGGCATTCGCGGAGCGCGAGATGTCGCTCGCGGCGAGCGCCGGCGCCGTGCGGGCGCTGCTCGACGAGGCGCTCAGCCCGCGCCACGGGTGAGCGCCGCCGGCGCCTGCGCGCCCCAGGCCGAGCGGGCCTCGCGGTAGGCCTCCAGCAGCCGCTGGACGTGGCGCTCGGGCGAGAAGCGCTCGGCCACGAGCCGCCGCCCGGCGGCGCCCATCTCGCGCCCGCGGTCGGGATCCTCCAGCAGCGCGCGCAGCGCCGCGGCGAGCTCGTCGGCGTCGCCCGGGCGCACGCCCACGCCGACGTCGTCCGTGAGCCAGTCGCCGATCCCGCCGGTCGCGCTCGCGACGACCGGGCGCCCGAGCGCGAGCGCCTCGATGCCGACGAGCCCGAACGGCTCGGGCCACAGCGAGGGCACCGCGACGACCGTGGCGGCCGCGAGCTCGAGCGCGAGCTGCGCCGGCTCGAGCCAGCCGGCGAAGCGCACGCGCCCCCGCAGCCCGAGGCGCTCAGCGAGCGCCCGCATCGCCGGCAGCTGGCGGCCCTCGCCGCAGATCACGAGCTCGCAGTCGAGCCGGCCGGCCGCCCGCAGCAGCACGTCGACGCCCTTGGCGGGCTCCACGCGCCCGGCGAACAGCACCCGCTGCCGCGCCGGGGCGCCCGGCGGCTCGCCTGGCTCCAGCGTGGGGAACAGGGGGACGATCGCGCGGCGGCGCAGCCCGTTGGCCGCCAGGTGCCGGTCGATCGTGGCGGAGTAGGAGACCGCGAGGTCGCAGGCCGCCAGCGCCGCCAGCCCGCGACTCACGTTGAGGTACTTCAGCGGCAGCGTTTTGCGGTGGCGGGTGTGGGCGCAGCCGCGGGCGATCAGGTTGGGGATGCAGCCGGGGCCGTGCGCGCGCGGGCACTCCTCGCCGGGGGCGAAGTAGTGCACCCCCGAGGTGCAGCCCGGATAGCCGTGCGCGCTCGTCACCACGGGCGCGCTCTGGCGCAGCGCACGCGTCATCTCCAGGTCGTCGACCTGGTGAATGTGGAACACATCGGGTTGCACTGAAATCGCTGCGCCCAGACGCGCCGGCAGCGGCGCGCGAGGATTCAGCAGGTCGGGCCGATCGTGAAGGGTGACACCCGCGACCGGGACGTCGGAGTGAATCCTGGCGGCAAGCACGTGAACGTCGATGCCGTGCGCGGCGAGCGCTGTCGCACTGGCTTTGACATGTGTCGCGACGCCGCCGCTGCGGCCCCACACCGGTGTCAGAAGCGCGACCGATCGCACGGCGTGCACGCCCTCACAGGTGCCATCGGAAGGGTGCTCGTCGCCGGCCATCAGCCCACAATAGCCCACCGGAGGCTGACTGATAGACTCACCGCGTGTCGCTGGTCTCTGTTGTAATTCCGGCTTATAACCAGCCGCGGATGCTCTCCGAAACGCTCGAGAGCGTCGCGCGTCAGACGCTGGCGCCGCAGGAGATCGTGGTCATCGACGACTGCTCGCGCGAGCCGCTCGAAAGTGTGACGGTTTTTTCACCCGAGCTGCCTCTGCGCTTCATCCGCCACGAGCGCAACCTCGGGCCGGCCGGCAGCGTGGTGCACGGCATCGAGGCATCGCGGGGGGAGCTCGTCACGACGCTCAACCACGACGACGTGTGGGAGCCGCGCTTCCTGGAGCGGACGGTGGCGGCGCTCGAGGCGCAGCCGCGGGCGCGCTTCGCGTTCTGCGACCACGGCATCATGCTCGCCGACGGCGAGCGCGACGAGCGGCGTTCGCTCGAGCAGAGCCGGCGCTTCGGTCGCGCGGGGCTGGCGGACGGCCTGCTGTGCGACGGCGCGCTGTACGAGGCGGCGCTGCTGCGCAAGGCGGTCGCGGCCTCCTCGTTCGCGCTCGTGCGCCGCGAGGCGCTCGATCCGCTGCTGATCGGCGCCGGCGCCGACATGTGGGACTACTTCCTCGCGGTCGGGGCGTGTCGCGCCGGCAACGCGGCCGTGTATCTCGCCGAGCGGCTCGGCTGGTATCGCTTCTCGCCCACGATGCTGACGACCACGTGGGCGGACCCGCGCAAGCAGGTCGAGATGGCGCGGCCGCAGATCGCGATCCTGCTGGTGATGCTGCGCTCGCCGGCCTTCGCGCCCGTGCACCGGGCGTTGCGCCGGCGCCTCGCGCTGACGGTCCGCCACGTGCTGGCGGCGGCGGCGCGCACGCGCGACCCGGCGAGCTTCGCCCGCGTGAGCATGCGTATGCTCGCCGGCATGCGCGACGCCGACCGAGTGATCGCCGCGGGCGCCGGGCGCGACCGCGGGGATCGCATGCCGCCTCCGGCGGCGCGCGCGGGGCTCTCGAGCGAGGTCTAGCGTTGCGCGCGCTCACGCGAGTGGTCGGCGCGGTCTCGCGCCGCACCGGCCGACCCGAGTTGCTGGCGGCGGTCAACGCGACCGCGCGCGAGTCCCAGCGCGAGGAGGTCGGGATCGCGGCGGTGCTCGCGGCCAGCCTGCGCACGGACGGCCGCTATGTCGACGTGGGCACGAACCGCGGGCAGGTGCTGGCGCACGCGGTGCGGGTGGCGCCGCGCGCCGAGCACGTCGCGTTCGAGCCGATCCCGGCGCTCGCGGCGGAGGTGGCGCGCGCGTTCCCGCAGGTCGAATGCCGCTGCAAGGCGCTCGGCGCGAAGCCCGAAAGCGCCGAGTTCTGCCATTTCCGCCAGCTCGACGGCTGGAGCGGGCTGCGCCGCCAGCCCGAGATCAGCGACACGCGCGGCGATCCCGAGTACATCACCGTCGAGGTCTCGACGCTCGACGCGGAGCTCGCGGGCACGCGCCCGGCGGTCGTGAAGATCGACGTGGAGGGCGCCGAGCTGGGGGTGCTCGAAGGAGGGCGGGCGCTGCTCGGCGCCGCGCGCCCGCTGGTGATCTTCGAGCACGTGCCGAGCGCCGCGGCGCTGTACGGCGCGGACTCGGGGTCGCTGTGGGAGTTGCTCGACGAGATCGGCTACGAGGTCTTCTCGATCACCGGGGAAGGCCCGTTCACGCGCCAGGCGTTCGCGTCGGCCGGCGCGATCGTGAACTGGCTCGCGGTCCCCCGCGGGCAGTCGCGCTAGCCGGCCCGGCCCCCGCCAGCCGGCGACGGCCGCGGCTATTTGCCCTTGGCGGCTTCCTGTTTTTCGAGCTTGTGCAGCTTGGCGACTTCTTCGGCTTCTTCGCGGGCGAACTGTTTGCGCGCCGCTTCTTCGGCGGCCGTTTCTTTGCCGCCGGCGCCTTTTTCGCCGTGCTGAGGCTTGCTTTGAGATTTGCTCTTGGAGCTCGGTTTGGTGGTCTTCTTCTTGCTGGACGATTTCGACTTGCCTTTGCCCGTCTTGCGTTTGCCCTTGGCCTTGCCCGTCTTGGTCTTGCTGGATTCGCCTGATTTGGCGAGTTCGGCTCGCTTCTTGGCGATCTCCGCCCGCAGCGCGGCCTCGCGCTTCTTGGCTTCGGCTTCCTGCTTCTTGATTTCGGCTTCCACGCCGGCTTCGGGGCCGGCTTCGGTGCTGGTCCCCGATTCTTCGCCGGCTTCGGCGGAGGCGCCGCCGCCCCCCTGGCCGCCGCCGCCGCTGCCGCAGCCGACGAGTGCGCCGGCGCAGCCGAGGGCGAGCGCCAGCGTGAGCAGGAGCCGCAGCACGGAGGCCCTGGGATGAAGCAGACGGGTCAGCATCGTGCTTACTTTAGGACCTGGACCGCGACGGGACGCGAGCCGGCGAGGCTCGTTCAGCCTTCGCCCTGGCCCTGGCCGGCGGGGGCGGGCGCGGTCGCGGCGCCGGTGGAGGTCGTCGGGGTTGTCGGCGTCGGCGTCGAGGGGCTCGCGGGACCGGTCGCTTTTTCACGTTCGCGGGCGCGTTTGCGTGTGAGTTCTTCGGTCTGCTTCTTTTCGGCGGCGCGCGCTTCTTCTTCGCGCTTCTTGGCCTTCGCTTCGGCCGCCTTCACACGCCGCTCGGCCGCCGCGCGCGATTGCGCTTCGCGCTTCTTGGCCTTCAGTTCGGCTGCCTTTTCACGCCGCTTGGCGTTGGCTTCGGCGGTTTCTTCGGCCTTCTTGGCTTCGATCTGCGAGAGCAGTTCGCGGTTGCGCGCGAGTTCGCTGGCTTCTTCGTGCTGCTGTTCGGATTCTTCGCGGCGTTCGGCGGCTTCTTCACTGGATTCGCCGGCGCCGTCGGTCGCGTTGGTGTGAGCGGCGGCGGGCGTATGGGCCCGCGCGCCGCACCCGGCGAGCGCGCCGGCGAGGGCCGCCGCGAGCAGCCATGCGAGCGCGTTCCTGGGGGCGCTTGGACCGTGGCCCGCGATCATCGGCAGGGGCGCTGCTCCATCGCCGTCATCTTAGTGTCGGGGTGCGTGGATCAGGCTATGTTGATCGCCATGAGCGACACGGGGGAACCCAACGGTGGGGCGCCGTCAAGCTCCCCCGGCGGCGCTCCCGGCGATGCCGCGGCGCGGCGGGCGCAGCGCGCCGGGGAGCGTCCGCGCCTGCTGCTCCTGACGCCCGACTACCCGCCTTCGCACGGCGGCATCCAGCTGATGGCGCACCGGCTCGCCTGCGACATCGGCGGCTTTCAGACGCGGGTGCTGGCGCTCGACTGCCCGGGGGCGAGGGAGTTCGACGCGGGCGAATCGGTCGACGTCCGCCGCGTGCGCTCCCGCGGCGGCTCGCCTCCGGCTCGGGGCGCTCAGCTGAACCTCGCGGGCGTGCTCGCCGCGCTGCGCTTCCGCCCGCACGTGACGCTCAACCTGCACCTCATCGCCAGCCCGGCGGCCGTGCTGATCCGCTCGCTGCTCGGCGCCCCCACGGTGCAGGTCTTCCACGCCCAGGAGATCGGCGGCAAACCGCGGCTCGCGGCCTTCGCCGCGGCCCGCGCCGACGTCGTGATCGCCGTGAGCAGGTACACCGCCGGGCTGGTCGCGGCGACCGGCGCGAGCCCGGCGCGGCTGCGCCTGATCTCGCCGGGCGTGGACCTGCCGCCGGAGCGTTCCGGGCGCACGGCGGACGGCCCCGAGCGCACGGCGGACGGCCCCGCGCCCGCCGCGCAGGGCGACGGCCGCCCGACGTTCGTGACCGTCGCGCGGCTGCGCGACAGCTACAAGGGCCACGACGTGCTCGTGCGGGCGCTGCCGGCCGTGCGGGCGCGCGTGCCGGACGTCCAGTGGGCGGTGATCGGCGAGGGCCCGCTGCGGCCCGAGCTGGAACGGATGGCGCGCGAGCAGGGCGTGGCCGACTGCGTGCGCTTCCTCGGCGCGCTCGAGGACGAGCAGCGCGACGGCTGGCTGGCTCGCGCCGACCTCCTGGCGATGCCGAGCCGGCTGCCCGGCGGCAAGCTCGCGGGGGAGGGGTTCGGGATCGCCTTCCTGGAGGCGGGCGCGCACGGCAAGCCGGTCGTCGCCGGGGCCGTCGGCGGGGCGCTCGACGCCGTCCTGGACGGGCAGACGGGCCTGCTGGTGGACCCGACCAACCCGCAGGCGGTGGCGGACGCGATCGTGCGCCTGCTGCTCGACCGCGAGCTCGCGCAGCGGCTCGGCCGCGCCGGCGCGGAGCACGCGCGCAGCCTCGCCTGGCCGCTGGTCGCCGAGCGCGTCGAAGGGGCGCTGTTCGAGGCGCTCGAGCGCCGCGGCGCCGAGCGGGTCGCGACGCGGCCCTCGACGTGAGCTCGGGGTGGGCTCTCGCGTGAGGGTTCTATACGTGAACCACACGGAGGTCATCAGCGGCGCCGAGCGCTCGCTGCTCAGCCTGCTGGGCGGGCTGCCGGCGGATCTCGCGCCGCTCGTGGCGAGCCCGCCGGGACGCCTGCAGCAGGCGGTCGCAGAGCTGGGCGTGCCGACGGCCGCGGTCGCGGGCACGGCCGGCAGCCTGCGGCTGCATCCGCTGCACACGCCGCGCGCGCTCGCGGAGCTGAGCGTGGCGGCGCTGCAGGTGCGCCGGCTCGCCCGCCGCCACCGCGCCGAGGTCGTGCACGCGAACTCGATCCGCGCCGGGATCGTGCTGGCGCTCGCGCGGCTGGAGCAGGCGACGGTCGTGCACGTGCGCGACTGCCTGCCGCCGGGGGCGCTCAGCGTGGCGACCCTGCGGCTGATCGGCGCGAGCGCGACGAGCGTGATCGCCAACTCGCGCTACACGGCCGAGTCGGTGCGCGCGATGGCGCCCGGGGCGCGCCTGGAGGTGCTCTACAACCCCGTCGACCTGGCGCGGTTCGACCCGCAGCGCCTGGACCGGCGGGCGGCGCGCGCGGCGCTCGGCCCGGCCGGCGCGAGCGGGCTGCTGCTGGGCGTCGTCGGCCAGCTGAGCCCCTGGAAGGGCCAGGACACCGCGATCGAGGCGCTGGCGCTGGTGCGCGCGCAGGGCCTCGACGCGCACCTGCTCGTGATCGGCTCGGCCAAGTTCACGGCGCGGGCCACGCGCTTCGACAACCGCGCCTACCTCGAGGGTCTGCATCGGCGCGCGGCGGCGGCGGGAGTGGCGGAGCACATCTCGTGGCTGGGCGAGCGCGAGGACGTGCCCGAGCTCGTGCGCGCGCTGGACGCGCTGCTGCTGCCCTCCTGGGAGGAGCCGTTCGGGCGCGCGCTGATCGAGGCGATGGCGCTGGAAGTCCCGGTGATCGCCACGAACGTCGGCGGGCCGGCGGAGATCGTGCGGGACGGCCGCGAGGGCCGCCTGGCGCCGCCGCGCGAGCCGGGCGCGTGGGCGCGGGCGATCGTCGAGCTCGCCGCGCGCGAGGACGGGGGCGCCGCGCTGGGCCGCGCCGGACGCGCGCGGGTCGAGCGCGAGTTCACGGTGCAGCGGCACGTCGCGGACACGCTGGCGGTGTACGAGCGGGCGCTCGCGCGAGGCCCCGGCGCGCGCGCCCGGTCTTGACAAGAGGACACGCCGACCTTGACATCGGGCGGGGTGAGCCTAAAGTTCACAACTGCCAGGCCCCAGGGGATAAGCTCGGGCGCTGATCTTCAGCCCACAGCAAGGATGCCAGCCACCTATCATCTCTCACATCTGCGTACGCTCGAGGCGGAGGCCGTGCACGTGATGCGCGAGGCGGCCGCCGAGTTCGAGCGGCCGGTGCTGCTGTTCAGCGGCGGCAAGGACTCGATCGTGCTCGTGCGGCTGGCCGAGAAGGCGTTCCGCCCGGCGCCCTTCCCGTTCCCGCTGATGCACGTCGACACCGGCCACAACTTCCCGGAGGCGATCGAGTACCGCGACCGGCGCGTGGCCGAGCTCGGCGAGCGCCTGATCGTGGCCTCGGTCGAGGACTCGATCCGCGCTGGGCGCGTGGTCGAGGAGACCGGGCCGCGGGCCTCGCGCAACGCGCTGCAGACGGTCACGCTGCTGGACGCGATCGCCGAGCACGGCTTCGACGCGGCCTTCGGCGGCGCGCGCCGCGACGAGGAGCGCGCGCGGGCCAAGGAGCGGATCCTGTCCTTCCGCGACCAGTTCGGCCAGTGGGAGCCGCAGAAACAGCGGCCGGAGGTGTGGAGCCTTTACAATGGGCGTATCCGCAAAGGGGAGCACGTGCGTGTGTTTCCGCTCTCCAACTGGACGGAGCTCGACGTGTGGCAGTACATAGCCGAGGAGGAGCTGGAGGTGCCCTCGATCTACTTCGCGCACGAGCGCGAGGTGTTCGCCCGCGACGGCATGCTCTACGCGGTCAACCCGTTCGTGCCGCTGATCGAGGGCGAGCAGCCGTTCACGGCGCGCGTGCGCTACCGCACGGTCGGCGACATGAGCTGCACCGGCGCGGTCGAGTCCGAGGCGGCGACGCTCGCCGAGGTGGTCGCCGAGATCGCCGCCACCGAGGTGACCGAGCGCGGCCAGACGCGGGCCGACGACCGCGTGACCGAGGCGGCGATGGAGGATCGCAAGCGGAAGGGGTACTTCTGATGAGCTCGGGCGAGGAGAACCTGCCCCGCGGGGCCGTCATGAACGGCAACGCGCACAGCAACGGGGCGCTCACGACGGCGGGCGCCCGCGATAGCTCGAGCGAGGTCTTCCGGCGCCTGTCCGAGCGCCCGGCGGACCTGCTGCGCTTCGCCACGGCGGGCTCGGTCGACGACGGCAAGAGCACGCTGATCGGCAGGCTGCTGTACGACTCCAAGCAGGTGCTGGCCGACCAGCTCGCGCACGTCGAGCAGACCAGCCGGCAGATGGGCCACGAGTTCGTCGACCTGTCGCTGCTGACCGACGGGCTGCGCGCCGAGCGCGAGCAGGGCATCACGATCGATGTCGCCTACCGCTACTTCGCCACCGCGCAGCGGCGCTTCATCATCGCCGACACGCCCGGCCACGAGCAGTACACGCGCAACATGGTCACCGGCGCCTCGACCGCGGACCTGGCGATCGTGCTGGTGGACGCGCGCAAGGGCGTGCTCGCGCAGTCCAAGCGCCACGCCTTCATCAGCTCGCTTCTCGGCATCCCGCACGTGGTCGTGTGCGTCAACAAGATGGACCTCGTGAGCTTCGACGAGACGGTGTTCGACGAGATCGTCGAGGAGTTCGACGCGTTCGCGGCGCGCCTGGAGCTGCCCGACGTGACGTTCATCCCGATCTCGGCGCTGCTCGGCGACAACGTCGTCGAGCGCTCGCAGGCGATGCCGTGGTATCAGGGCCCGCCGCTGCTCTACCACCTCGAGCACGTGCACATCGCCTCCGACCGCAACCTGATCGACGTGCGCTTCCCCGTGCAGTGGGTTATCCGCCCGCCCGCCTCGAGCGTCAACGACTACCGCGCCTACGCCGGCCAGCTCGCCGGCGGCATCGTGCGCGCCGGCGACGAGGTCGTGGTGCTGCCCGGCGGCCAGCACACGACGGTCGCGGGCATCGACACCTACGAGGGGGAGATCGAGGAGGCGTTCGCGCCGATGTCCGTCGCGCTGCGCCTGGCCGACGACATCGACGTCAGCCGCGGCTCGATGATCGTGCGCGCCCAGAACCAGCCGACGGTGGCGAACCGCTTCGAGTGCCAGCTGTGCTGGATGTCAGAACAGCCGCTCTCGCCGAGCCGGCGCTACCTGGTCAAGCACACGACGCGCACCGCGATGGTCGGCAAGATCGACGTGCGCTACCGGATCGACGTCGAGACGCTGCGCCGCGACTCGAGCATCCAGACGCTCGAGCTCAACGACCTGGCGCGCGTGCACATGGAGCTGAGCGCGCCGCTGGTGTTCGACTCCTACCGGCGCAACCGCGTGACCGGCAGCCTGATCGTGATCGACGAGGCGACCAACGACACGGTGGCGGCCGGCGTGATCCTCGACACGGAGGTCGAGGAGGCCGCCGGGCCGGACGCCGCGGAGAAAACCGAGCGCAGCCCCAACGTGCGCTGGCAGGGCGCGCGCGTGACGCGCACGCAGCGCTGGCAGGCGATCGGGCACGGCGGCGCGACGCTGTGGTTCACGGGCCTGCCGGGCGCGGGCAAGTCGACGGTCGCGGCGGCCGTCGAGGAGCGCATGCTCGCCGCCGGCCAGCCGGCGTTCCTGCTCGACGGCGACAACCTGCGTCACGGCCTCAACGGCGACCTCGGCTTCGACGAGCAGGCGCGCCGCGAGAACGTGCGGCGCACCGCGCACGTGGCCAGGCTGCTCGCGGAGTCGGGGACGATCGCGCTGGTGAGCCTGGTGAGCCCGTACGCGGCCGACCGCGAAGCGGCGGCGACGCTGCACGCGGCCGACGAGCTCGGCTTCCTGGAGGTGTTCGTCGACGCGCCGCTCGAGCTGTGCGAGCAGCGCGACCCGAAGGGCCTGTACGCGCGCGCCCGCGCGGGCGAGCTGTCGGGCATGACCGGCGTGGGCGCCCCCTACGAGGCGCCCGCAGCTCCCGACCTGGTGCTGGGCAGCTTCAGGGAAACGGTCGAGGAAGAGGTCGAGCGCGTGATCGCGCTGCTGCTCGAGCGAGGCTTGATCTCGCCCGAGCGCTTCCGCTGAGCCGGCCGGAGCAGCGCGCCGGGGGGCGCCGCGGCAGGGGCAGACGACGCACGCCCTGGGCGCCCTCGCCCGCGGGCGTCAGTGGCGTTTCTTCTTCTTGGGGGCGGCGCGCAGCGCCACGGTTTCGCTCTCGCCCGAGGCCAGCGGGCCGGCCGGAACGGCCACGAACGCGCGGTAGTTGCCGCTGTCCTTGACGTTCACGACGATGCTGAAGCGCGAGATCGTTTTCGTCGCGCGCTTGACGACGGTGCTGAAGCGCGTGGCGAAGCGCGGCGCGCGTTCCACTTCTTCGCGCGGCGTCTTTTCCAGTTTCTCGCTGCGCGGCTGCTTGGCCTTGGGCGTCTGTTCGAGCTGCACGAAGACGTGCGCGCCCACCTCGGCGGGGGAGACGGTGCCGAACAGGCGCACGATGCCCTTCGCGTGCCTGCTGGTCTGCGCGTGCAGCGTCACGCGCACCTCGACGAGCTGCGTGAGGATCTCGCTGAACAGCGGCGGCGCGGTCGGCGTGGCGACGGTGGCGACCCGGTAGCGGGTCGAGGCCGTGAGGTCGCGCACCGTGAAGGAGAAGCCGCCGAGCGTGCTCGTGTGGACTTCCTGGACGTTGGCGTAGGCGGTGCGATACGGGTAGGGGCTCGCCTGCAGCACGACCGCGCGGTTGGCGTTGCCGGTGCCGGTGAGCGTGCCGCTGAGCACGAACGTGCCGCCGACGATCGTCGGCTGGAAGGTCTTGGGCAGCTCGATCTTGCTCTTGGTGGACTTGACCTTGACCGTGAACACGCGGTTCTTGCCTTCGACCGGGGCGCCGCCGGCGGGCGTCGCCACGAGGCGGTAGTTGTCGCCCTGCGGCACGCCCGACACGAGCGCCGTGACGTGCGTGACCGCGGTCGCGCCGCTTTTGATTTCTTCGGTTTTCGAGGCCGAGCCGTAGGCGCTCGTGGGGCCGTAGTCGAAGTGCCACGAGGTCTGCACGCCGTGGGTGTTGATCGTGCCCGTCAGCTCGGTCAGGGAGCCGAGCGCGTGCGCGGGACCCGTGGTGACGACCGGCTTTTCTTCGCCCGAGCCCGAGGAACCGCCCGCGGCGACCGATGCGCCGGGTGTGCAGGCGACGGCGAGGACGGCGAGGGCGAGTGCCGTGAAGCCGCGCGCCTGCCTGGTCGTAAAGCTGGTCATATGCGAGTTCCTCCGTGTTCTCGTAGTGCTCGAGCTCGAAATCGGCCACGCGGCCGCGCCACGCGAGCGTGGAGCCCATGTCCGCTAACCCGCGTGGATGGCATTCGATGCGCCGCCGGGGGAGGATCTCCCGCCCCGCGCGAGCGCACCCGAGTCCCGAAGCGCCCGAGCATGCAAGTATGGAAGCCTACCGCGGGAGATCGCCGATCCGCCCGTCCTGGTGGCCTGCGCATGTGATGCGCCGGCGCAGGCGCCCGCGCTCATGGAGCCGGCGACCCGGTTGGCGATAAATCTGATATAGTTGATGAGGAATGATCGTCCCCTCGAGCCGAGACTGGAGCCCTCGATGATCGTCCTGGTCCTGATCGCCGCCTGGATCGCCGTCCTCTCTCTGGTCATGGGTCTGTGCGCGTCCGCGCGCGCCGGCGACGCGCAGCTGGCGCGCGCGGACGGCGCGCCGGCGGCGGACATGCCGCGCGACGCTTCGGAGCCGGTCCGGATCGCGGTGCGGCCGGGTTCGCGGGGGACCGCGCGCGCCGGCGAGGCGGACGGCTCGCTCGCTCGCGACAGCGTCGCCGCATAGAGCCCCATCTTCGGCGCCTTCACAAAATCGTCACGCCGACGCGCCGCGACGGCCCGAGGATATGGGCTCCCGCACGTGTAGAGCTCACACCACACGCGCGCAGCCCCAGCGGCCGCGGCCCATGCAGACACGAAGGTAGCCACCCTGTCCACCGAATCGATCGCAAGCGCGGCGTCTGCCCCAGTCGGCAGCGCGACGGTCTGCCCGGGCTGCGGCTCGCCGGTCGCCTCCGACCAGCGCTACTGCCTGGAGTGCGGCGAGCGGCGCGTGCCGATGAGCAGCCTGCTGTTCGGCGGGCCGCCCGGCCACCAGGCCCAGCGCTCCTCCGGTCCCGGGGCCACGCCGGGCGCTCCGCCCAGCCAGGGCCCGCCCTCGCCGCCCTCGAGACCCGCGCACACCCCGGCTCAGCGCAACAACACTCTGACCTTGATCGCCGGCGTCGGCGTGCTGCTGCTGGCGATGGGCGTCGGCGTCCTGATTGGCCGTGCCGGCAACGCCAAGCAGGCCACGCCGCCGGCGCAGGTGGTCACGGTCGCCCAGCAGGGCTCCGCCCCGACCAGCGGCGCGGCCGTCGAAGCGTCGTTCACGAGCAGCTGGCCGGCCGGGACCAGCGGTTACACGGTTCAGCTGCAGACGCTGCCCCAGTCGGGCACCTCGGTCAGCTCCGTCGAATCCGCCAAGTCGGCGGCCACCGCCAAGGGAGCGAAATCCGTCGGCGCGCTCAAGTCCGAAGAATTCAGCAGCCTGGCGAGCGGCAACTACGTGATCTACTCCGGCGTCTACCACAAGCGCGCCGAAGCCGAGAAGGCGCTCGGCGGCCTGAAGAAGGGCTTCCCGGGGGCCACGGTGGTCAGGGTCGCCAACGGCGAAGGCTCCGCGAGCTCCGGCAAAGAAGCCGAAGGCTCGTCGAGCTCCTCCGGCGGAGTGGGCTCCAGCGAGAGCAACCCCGCGCCGGCGTCGGTGCTCAACAGCCTCAAAGGCACGAAAGGCAAGAGCTACGAGCAGAAGTCGAAGAACCTCCCCGACGTCGTCGAAACCGGATAGCCCGATGGGGATCCTGCGCGACACCCGGGACGGCGATCCGTTCGGGTCCCAGGACCCGGCGCCGGCCGAGGCGCTGACGGCGGTGCTCGGGCCGGGCGATGCGCCCGGCGCTCAGAGCGCCCCCACGTCCCCGTTGCAGCCAGCGCCCGCGACCCCGCGCCAAGCGGGCGCCTCCGAGCTCGAGCGCAGGCGCGATGCGCTGTCCGCGAAGGTCACGGAACTGCACTGGGATCTCGGCGGCCTCGCGTACGAGATGGCGATTCGCGACCACTTCCGGCTCGACGTGCTCGTGCGCCGCGCGGCGCTCCTGCAGGAACGCGACGCCGAGCTCGCCGAGGTGGAGCGCCTGCTGCGCATGGAGCAGGACGGGGTCGCGGGCAGCTGCCCGGAGTGCGCCGCGCCGCACAGCCGCGGCGCGCTGTTCTGCTGGCAATGCGGCACGACGCTGATGGAGCGCCTGCCGAGCGGCGCGAGCGACCTCGGCGATTAGAGGCCCACGATCGCCGCCGAGCGCCCCCAGCACTGTGCCGAGTGCGGCTCGCCACTGGCCGACGACCAGCGCTACTGCCTGAAGTGCGGGGCGCGGGCGGGCGGGCCCCCACCACAGCTGCAGGCGCTGCTGGGACGCCTGCGCGCCAACAGCCCGACGGCGGCCGTCACGGGCGCGACTGCCGCCGCGCCCCCGACCGCCCCTCCCCCGACACCAGGGCGACCCGAGCGGGATCAGCAGAGCGGCACGGGCCTGCGCCTGCCGCCGGCGCGCGTCGCGGCGCTGCTCGTGGTCGCATTCCTCGGCTTCGGCGTGCTGATGGGGCACGTCGCGAGCACGCGCGTGGGCGATGCGAACGCCGCCGATCGCTCGGCGCTGAAGCTGGTGGTGCCGTCCTCGCCGTCCAGCGGCACGCAGACCGCGTCGACCTCGACCACCGCCGAAGCGCCCGCCGAGCAGCCGGCGAGCGAACCCGAACCCACGCCGGCCCCGGCCACGACGCCCGCGAAGTCGACGACCAAGACCTCGAGCAAAGCGGGCCAGGGCGGCGAAGGCGAACCGGGCTCCGGGGAAGGCCAGACCTCCGGCGGCGGCGAACCGCCGGCCGGCACGCCCGACAAGAAGCTCCCGGCGATCAAGCACGTGTTCGTGATCATGCTCTCCGACGAGCCCTACGCGTCCGTCTTCGGGCCCAGCTCGCCGGCCCGCTACCTGACGACCACGCTCGCCCACAAGGGCGAGCTGCTGCCCGCCTACCACGCCGTCGCCCACGAGGAGCTCGCCAACGAGCTGGCGCTGGTGAGCGGCCAGGGGCCGACCGCCGAAACGGCCGCCAACTGCCCCAAGTACACGGAAGTCACGGCCACCGGCGAAGGCCCCGACGAAGCGGTGCTGGGCTCCGGGTGCGTGTACCCGCGCACGACCAAGACGCTTCCGGGCGAGCTCGAAGCAAAGCACCTGAGCTGGCGCGCCTACATCCAGGGGATCGACGAAGCCGGCGGCACGGCGGGCGCCTGCGAGCACCCGGCGCTCGGCGCCGTCGACCCGAGCGCCGAACAGAGCGCCAGCACGGGAGCGTACGCGACGTTCCGCAACCCGTTCGTGTACCTCGGCTCGATCGTCGACTCGTCCTCGTGCACGGCCGACGACGTCGGCCTCGCCGGGCTGAAGGCCGACCTCGCGAACGCCAAGCGCACACCGAGCTTCGCCTACATCGCGCCGGACCGCTGTCACGACGGCAACCCGACGCCGTGCACCCCGGGCGCACCCGCCGGCGCCGGCGACATCGACCCCTTCCTCGAACAGGTCGTTCCCGAGATAACCGGCTCGAAGGCATACAAGGAAAACGGGCTGCTGGTGATCACGACCGATGAGGCTCCGTCGAGCGGGGCGTTCGCCGATTCGAGCTCCTGCTGCGGTCAGCCGCTGTTCCCCAACGACCCCACCAAGACGCTCACCGGCGCCCCCCGCGGCGGCGGGGTCGTCGGCGCGCTGCTGCTCTCGCCGTTCGTGAAGGCGGGCAGCGCCAGCCAGGAACAGTACGACGACTTCTCGCTGCTGAGCACGATCGAGTCGCTGTTCTCGCTCGGGCACATCGGCTACACGGCGTTGCCCGCCGTCAAGGCCTTCGAACCGGAACTGTTCGTAAGCCGTTAAATCCTCGCAAGCCGTAAAGCACGGCGCGGCGCCTGCCGATTAGCACCACATGAGCGCCAATCCCTCGGCCCGCAAGCTCCGCCACGCGCTCGCCGCCTCGCTCGCGCTGGCGCTGCTCGCGCCCGCGGCCGCCGGCGCCCGTCTCGGCGCGGCCGATCTGGGTTGCCAGCTCGAACTCCAGGCCGGCGCCCGGCGGGTGATCGCCGGCGAATCGGCCACGCTGACGGGCTCGCTCAGCTGTCCGGCCACGGTCAGCGCGGCCGAACAGACGGTCACGCTCAACGGGCACGTCGCGGGCACTCCCGGCGCGAGCCCGCTCGGCACGGTCACGACCGAAGCCGACGGCGCCTTCCATCTCTCCACCGAAGCGCTGGACGCCGACAGCAACTTCTACGCCACCGTGCCGGGCGCGCGCAGCGAGCGCGTCTGGGTGCGCGTGGCGCCCCTGGTCACGATCGCCGGGCCGGCCGCGGGCACCGAGCTCACCGCCGGCGGCGGACGCGTCGCCGCCAACGCCCAGGCGAGCAGCGCCGGTGCGAACACCACCAGCAGCACCGTCACCTTCACCGGCACCGTCAGCCCCGAAGAAGCCGGCCCGCGCGTGGTGCTCGAGCGCGAGAGCGCGAACGACCCCGAACGCTGGATCGTGCTCGGCTCGGCCCCGGTTGGCGCCGGCGGCGGCTACGCGATCACCCACACCTTCGGGATCGCGGGGACGGCCACCGTCCGCGTGGTCCTGCGCGCGCGGCGCAACCACCTCGCCGGCGTCTCCGCCACGCTGAGCTATCAAATCGTGCGCGCCGCCGTTGCCGGGCACGCCGGGCGTGCCGACGCGCTGCGCCGGGCCCGCTCCCACTAGCAACGGCTGAGCGCCGCGGGCGCCGCTAGCAGGCCGCCCACAGCTCCTCGACTCGATCGACCAGCTCGAGGAAGCGCGTGCGCTCCAGCGCCAGCGTGCGTCGCAGGGCCTCCTCGCGGGCGCCGGCGAGCATCGGCTCGAGCTCTGACGGGGAGGCCGCGAGCAGCGTCAGCGCCGCCTTCGCGATCGCCCGCTCGTTGCGCTCCGGCACCAGGCAGGTCTCGCCGTCGCGACAGAAGGAGCGGTTGCCGACGCAGTCGGGACACACCACGGCGGCCCCGAGCGCCATGCTCTCGAGCGCCGGCAGGTAGGCGCCCTCGACGAGCGCCGGCAGGTGCACCGTCACGCGCGCCCTGGCCATCGCGGCCAGCAGCTGCTCCCGCGGGATCGGCTCGTCGACGAGCATCACCCGATGGCCGGCCTTGCGCAGCCGCGCGGCGACCTTGCGCCCCGCCGGCACGTCCTTGATCGCCAGCACGACGCAGTCGAGGTCGCGCCGCTCGGCCGGGCGCGGCTGCGGCAGCAGCTCGAGGTCGAGGCCGATCGGGATCGTGAAGATCGGGCCGGGCACGGTGCCCGCGCGTTCGAGCACCTCCTGGATCTCGGGGCTCACGCAGATCCGGATCGCGGGGTGCACGAGGAATTGGTTGAGCGCGCCGACGTGGCGCATGCGCGGCATGTACTGGATCAGGTTGAGGATCGGCACGGGGGAGTCCGTGCGCGCGCCTGGCTCCAGCCGGCGCCAGTCGTTGCCCGCGAGGAACTGCACGTCGGCGCGTGGCTGCTCGCCCTCGCCGAGCACCGCCTCGGGCACGGAGTGCCACGGGTTGCTGCGATCCCACACCGTGTCGGGCGTGAAGCGGATGCGGGCCTCGTGCGCCGGGGAGCTGCGCACGTGCTCGAAGTAGTGGAAGACCTTCAGGTGGCCGCCCTGCAGCTTCTGGAAGTTGCGATGGAAGAGGACGAGCGCCATCGAAGGATCAGCCGGGCGAGCGATAGCCCCACAACGCCAGCAGGTCCCTGCCGATGTACTCGCCGAGGGCCTGCACCTCCGGCTCGAAGCGGCGGCGCAGGCGCGCCGTCAGCGCCTCGTCGGCGGGCTCGGGGTCGCGGTAGAGCAGGCGCCTGCGCAGCGGGTAGAATACGCGCCTGCGCATGCCCCGCGGAGTCAGCGCCTTCACGGCCGCTCGCGCGGGGCCGGCGATCGCCCCCCGGCCGGACTGCGCCCGCAGCACCATCCGCTCCAGGCGCACGGAGCGCGCCGCGATCGTCGGGTTGGCCTCCAGCTCCTCGAGCGGGTGGCTGTCGTCGACTTCGAGGAAACGGAGCACCTGGCGCACGACGGCCTGGTTGTCGGCCCTGAAGTCGTCGTAGATCAGCACGAGCAGCTGCTCGCGCGGGAACACGGCGGCGAAGCGCTCGAGCTGCTCGGCGTAGCGGACGAACTCCGAGTACAGCAACGTGCGCGCCTGCGGGCGCTCGCCGGCGCCGAGCCTGCCGGCGCGCCGGTCCTGCTCGCGCGCCATCGCCCTCTCCAGGTCGGGCTCGTTCTCGAGATGCTCCTGGAGCCACTGGAGGTGCAGCGAGCGCAGGAAGCTGGCCGGCTCCCTGAAGATCGCGACGATGCGGGCGCCCGGCTGCACCCGCGCGATCGCGCCGGCGGCGACGTGCGAGCGCAGGTAGGTCGGCGTCGCCTCGCCCGCGCGCTGCTCGGGCGCGGCCGCCGCGAACAGCTCGAGATATTCCTCGTAGGTGACCGGAAAGGGGGGACGCGTGCCGGCCTCGCGCGGGCGCCTGGCGATCGCCGGACGCAGGTCGCTGGCGAAGAACAGCGGCTCCTTGAGCTCGGGCATGTAGATCTGCGGGTGACGCCTGAGCATCTCGTACAGCGCCGTCGTCCCCGACTTGGGCTGGCCGGCGATGAAGAAGTCCGGGACGCGCCCCCCGGCCCGCCGGCGCTCGGCGGATGCGGCCGGCGCGACCGGCGAGTGCTCGGAGGCCGACATCGCCGCGAGTCTACCGGCCGAAAACCGCCGTCAAGTGGCCGGCTCCTATACTCCAGCGCCCACCATGATGGGGCGGCGCCTGCGCAGACTTCCCGGTGTCCCGCCTCGCCGCGCGCGGCCGGGCGACGGGGGCGCAGAGAAGGGCGGCGGCATGCGCCCGCGACTGTCGGTGGACGCGTCCGCCCCCGAGTTGCTGCTCTCGCCCCACTGGGACGACGCCGCGCTGTCCTGCTGGAGCCTGCTCGGCCGGCCGGGCGAGCTGAACGTGGTCAACGTGTTCGCCGGCATCCCGACCGCCGGCGAGCCCGGCACGTGGGAGCTGGTCCTCGGCGTGGCCGACCGCGCCGAGCGGGCGCGCCGGCGCATGGCCGAGGACGAGCGGGCGCTCGCGGGCGCCGGCAGGAGCCCCGTCAACCTGTCGCTGCTCGACGCCGGCTACGAGCAGGGGCGCCGGCGGGACGACAGCCTGCGGGCGCTCGACGGCGAGCTGTGCGCGGTCGTGCCGCGCGCCTCGCGCGTGTACGCGCCGGCCGGCATCGGCGGCAACCGGGATCATCAGTTGACGCGCCGCTACGCGCGCATGCTGCTGCACGCGGGCATGCCGGTGGCGCTCTACGCCGAGGCCCCCTATTGCCTGCTGCACGGGTGGCCGTCGTGGGTCGACGGGCGCGAGCCGGCACCGAGCCGGGACGTCGACGCGTACTGGCTGTCGTTCCTCGGGCGCGTGCCCGAGCTGCCGCCGCTGCGCTCGGCGCTCGTGGAGCGCCTGGACGAGCGGGCGGCGCGCGCCAAGGGCGAGGCCGTGCAGGGCTATGAGGCGAGCCTCAGCTACGGCTTCAGGCGCATGCTGGCCGACCCGGAGCTGCTCGGATTCGAGGTCCGCTGGGAGCTGCAACATCCGGCGGACACCTTGTCAACCCACGATCCGAGCCGGTAGACTCTGGCGCGATGTCGGCCTCCGCGAGCATTGACAAGGAGCAGCGCCACGCACCCGCCGGGCACGGACCAGCCCGGCGCGCTGTGAAGCCTACGGACGGGCATTGATGAGAGCGAGATCGGCGACCCACGCGAGCGACAGCGCGTCGCCGCGGGCGATGTGGAAACACCTGGACGTGCTGATCGGCGAGCAGCGCCGGTACGTCATCATGCTGTGCCTGCTGTCGATCGTCTCCGCGTTCGCGGAAACCGGCGTGATCGCGATCCTGGCGGAGGTCGCGGCCGACATCGTCACCCCGGGCAAGAAAGTCAAACACGGCCACCACGTCACCACCACCGGCGCCGGCAAAAGCGCCTTCTTTCACATCCACGCGTCCGTGCCCGCGCTGCTGTACGTGGGCTTCGGCCTGACGCTGCTGCGCTTCTTCCTGTTGTGGCCGGCCTCGACGCTGCCGGCCAAGATCTCCGCCGACGTGCAGCGAGCCACGCGCCTGCGCGTGTTCAGGGCGTTCACCAAGGCCACCTGGGACGTGCAGTCGCGCGACCGCGAGGGAACGCTGCAGGAGAACATGACCAGCCAGACGGCGCAGGCGGTGGGAGGCGCGCTGCAGGCGACCGGCCTCATCAACACGATCATCACCTTCCTGATCCTGATGGCCTCGGCGATCGTGCTGAGCCCCGCCGCGGCCGGCATCGTGCTCGTGCTCGCGGTCGGCATGTTCAGGGTGCTGCGCGGGATGCGCTCGCTCGGCGCGCGGCGCAGCCGCGAACTCTCCCAGGCGCTCGTGTCCTACGCGGGCAGCATCGCCGAGGCCAACCGCCTGGCCGAAGAGTCACACGTGTTCGGGGTCAGGGAGGCGCAGTTCCAGCGCGTGGGCGGCTTCGCGGAGGTCTGCCGCGGGCTCTTCTACCGCACGCAGGTGATTGCGAGGCTCGTGCCGGGCTACTACCAGAGCCTGCTGTACCTCGTGCTGATGTTCGCGCTGTTCGCGCTCTACCACGTGGGCACGAGCCAGCCGGCTTCGATCGGGGCCGTGATCCTGCTGCTGTTCCGCGCCTCCCAGAACGGTCAGTCGATCCAATCCGGGTACCAGTCCCTGCAGCAGTCGCTGCCGTTCATCGAACGGCTGCGCAACGAAGAGCTGCGCTATCTCGAAAGCGCGCCGCCGGAAGGGCCGCTCGAGCTGCCGTCGATCCAGACGCTGTCCTTCGAGGAAGTGGGCTTCCACTACAACCCCGGCACGCCGGTTCTCACCGATATCAACTTCACCATCGACGCCGGCGAGACGATCGGCATCATCGGGCCCTCGGGGGCCGGCAAGTCGACGCTGGTGCAACTGCTGCTGCAACTGCGCGACCCGCGTGAGGGCCGTTACCTGGTCAACGGCACGAACATCAAAGACTTCAAACGCGTCGACTGGAACCGGCTCGTCTCCTATGTGCCACAGGAACCGCGGCTGCTGCATGCGACCGTGGCCGAGAACATCCGCTTCTACCGCGACATCGACGACGAGTCGATCGAGCGGGCGGCGCGGCTGGCGCGCATTCACGACGACGTCGTCGGCTGGTCCAAGGGCTATGACACGCTCGTCGGGCCGCGCGCGGACGCGGTGTCCGGCGGCCAGCAGCAGCGCATCTGCCTGGCGCGCGCGCTCGCGGCGCGCCCGAACGTGCTCGTGCTCGACGAGCCAACGAGCGCGCTCGACCCCTACTCGGAGCGGTTGATCGGCGAATCGCTGGAGGGACTGCGCCACGAACTCACGCTCGTGATCGTCGCCCACAGGATGTCGACGCTCGACACCTGCGACCGGGTGATGGTGATCTTCGACGGACGGCTGATGGCGTTCGACACGCGCGAGTACCTGCAGGAGAACGATCCCTACTACCGCTCGGCGCTGAAGATCGCCTCGGGGACGCTGCACGGGATGCTCCCGGAGACGCTGTACGAGGCCCAGCCGCTGGGCAAAGGCGTCTGAGGCGGCGCGGCGTCAGGACTGCCCGCGCGAGGCGCTCAGCGTGTGCGCTTCGCGGGCGGTCGCGCTCTGGCCCCTGATGTCCTCGAGCCAGCGCGGGTCCTGCGCCTTGATGCGCTCGTAGACCGTGCGTGAGAGCTCGCCGCGCGCCCGCAGCGTCTGGTGCTCCCAGGCGCCGTAGCGGCGGCGGTTCAGTGCTCGCACGGCCTGGTCGAGAAGCGGCACGCGGGGCACGCGCAGACGCCGCGGCGCGGCGCCCGCGAGATGGTGCTCGCCGCTCAGCGTCGTCGGGCGGAAGCTCGAGCCGTGGTGGTAGACGATCTCGCCGTAGATCGCGAAGTACAGCGGATCGAGGCCGGTGGGGTTCGAGCGCAGCAGCTCCACCCACGGGGTTTCGGTGAGCTCCAGCTGGCGCAGCAGGTTGCCGCCGACGTCGCTCCAGCCGCGGCTCTCCGGGCGCGGCGTCCAGGCGTAGCCGATCGACCAGTCGCCGGGCAGCCTGCGCCAGGTGCCGACGGTCGTCACGCAGAAGCACGGGTGTGGCTGGGGGTCGTGCATGTGCTCGTCCCTGCGCACGGCGAACAGCGGCGCGCGGCCGAGCGCGTCGGCGATCGCGGGCATCGGATCGGCGATCGGGAAGGCGTCGCCGTCGAGGAACATCAACAGGTCCTCGTCCTCGCCCTCGTGACAGATCTCCATCGCCAGATGGTTCAGCTTGCCGGCGTGCGGGCCCACCTGTTTGACCACCCGGTCGAAGTGAACCGAATGTGATGAATCGATTCCCTCGAGCGAGGTCCACACCTGAAACGGGACCGAGATGTGCTCGCGCAGATACCGCATCTGGATCTCGATCCACATCGGCGATTTGTAGTGAACAGTGGCTACGTAGAGCACCGGGCGATCATACCCGCCTGCCTGTTAACGATATGGTTCGCCGGGTGGCGGGCAAGCGAGGAGAGGGGTACGCGCCGCTCGACCTGCTGCCCGCGTCGGTGATCCGCTGGATCGGGCGCCAGCACAGCAGTCGCTACCTCGGGCCGCTGATCCGCCGCTCCTCGCAACGGCTGCGCGAGCGGCCGCGGACGATCGCGCGCGGCCAGGGCCGGGGCCTGCGCTTCGACCCCGCCGGGACGCACCCCGGCTACGCGCTCGGGACCAGCGAGCCGGAGATCCAGGAGCTCCTGGCCGCTAATGTCAAGCCCGGCTCGGTCGTGTGGGACGTGGGCGCCAACGTGGGCTTTCTCACGCTGATCGCGGCGCGCCTGGTCGGCCCTGAGGGCCGGGTGGTGGCCTTCGAGCCGCTGCCCTCCAACTGCGAGGCGATCCGCCGCAACCTGGCGCTCAACGAGATGGGCAACGTGGAGGTCGTGGGCGTCGCGCTCAGCGACGAGGTCGGCAGCGCGAAGCTCGACGTCTACCGCGCGCGGACGCTGGCGAAGCTCGCCGGCCACGACGGCGAGGGCGACCGCGGGCACGGCGAGGGCGGCGGGCCGGCGGCCGGCGCGGGCGTCGAGGAGGGCGCCGAGCTGCCGGCGGCCGGCGCCGGCGCCGAGGAGGGCGCCGAGCCCGGGCTCGGCAGGGTGCTGGTCGAGCAGATCGAGGTGCCCGTCTCGACCTTCGACGCGCAGCTCGCCGAGCATCCGGCGCCGGCGCTCGTGAAGATGGACGTCGAGGGCGCGGAGGCGGCGGCGCTGCGGGGCGCGGCCAGGCTGCTGAGCCAGGTCAGGCCGATCCTGCTGTGCGAGCTGCACGGCACCGCCGACGCGGTCATGGACGTGCTCGACGGGCACGACTACGAGGTCGCGACGGTGGGCGAGCCGGGGGTGAGCCCGCGCGAGGCCCGGTGGTACGTGCACATCCTCGCCACGCCCCGCTGATCGCGGGGCGCCCGTCATCGGCGCGGCTCCGCGATCCTCGGGCGCCCCCGGGGCGCCCGAGCCTCACACGCCGGCCAGCTCGCGATAGGTGATCGCGACGCGGCGCGCGGCGGAGCGCCGCAGCACCCACTCCAGCGCGAGCATGTGCCGCGGGTGCTGGAGGTCGCTCGGGTGCAGGTCCAGGCGCAGCGTGCTCGTCGGCAGCAGCGAGCCGACGCGCACGAGCGAGGGCGAGAGCGCGCGCGAGACGCGGCCCTCGGTGGCGAGGCTCCACGCCGGGGCGAGCCCGCCGGCGGTCTCGAAGCCGCCGGCCCGCGGCTGCTCGTCGGCGAAGTCCGGGGTGTGCGCGCCGCTGACGGGACCGAGCTGCGCGCGGTTGCGGTGCACGCGCAACAGGCTCGCCCACCAGCGGAACTTGAGCGCGAGCGCCTCGCGCAGCGCCGGGGTGTACGCATAGGCGGGCGCTACGAAGCCGTCGGGCTCGATCCCGGCCAGCTTCAGCACGCGCCAGCCGGCGTGCACGGCGCTGCGCGTCTCCTGGTCGTCGAGGCCGACGAACTCGCCGCCGCGGGCGCCGGGCGCCCGCGCCAGCAGCGAGCGGGCGGGGCCGCCCATCCGCGTTCTGACGTGCTGGAAGCCGTGCTGGGCGATCGAGTCGCCGGCGCGCCGGCGCTCGTCCAGCCAGCGCACCATCTCGGGGCAGCGCTCGCCCACGGGGTGCAGGTCGCGCGCGGGAATCACCAGCAGCGTCACGCGGTCGACCCCGTGGTCCACCAGCCAGTCGCGGATCAGCGCGCAGCGCTCGAAGGTGGCGGGCTCGATCCCGTGCAGGGCCACGGCGATCGTCTGCCGGGCGTCCACGGCGGCGGGCTCGGCCGACGCTCGTTCGCGTCTGGGGGCGATCGCGGCCATCGCTGTCTCGACGGCGCCCTCAGGCGGCCCGGTCGCTGGCCCCCACGTGAGCGCCGCCGCGCTCGTGCCAGGCGAGCGCGCGCTCGTAGCCGGCCGCGAGCAGGGCCATCGTGCGCTCCCAGGTGCGCCGGCGGACCCCCCGCAGCGCCGCGCCGGCGATCCGCTTGCGCAGCAGCGGCGCGCTCGCGAGCTCCAGCACGGCGCCCGCGAGCTGGCCCGCGTCGGGCTCGCACAGCAGGCCCGTGACGCGGTGCTCGATCAGCGACGCCGGGCCGCCCTTGGCGAGCGCGACCACCGGCACGCCGCTGGCCTGCGCCTCGAGGATCACCTGGCCGAAGGTGTCGGTGGCGCTCGGGAACAGGAAGATGTCGGCGCTCGCGTAGGCGCGCGCGAGCTCGTCGCCCTGGAGCCAGCCGAGGAACGTGGCGTGCGCGCCCAGGCGCTCGCGCAGGCGCTCCTGCTCGGGGCCGCCGCCGGCGAGCGTCAGGTGCAGGCGCGGCTCCTGCGCGTGCGCCCGCAGGAAGGCGTCGGCGAGCAGCTCGACGCCCTTCTCGCGCGTGATGCGCCCCGAGTAGAGGACCTCGATGCGCTCGCCGTCCGCGCGCGGCCCGCGCAGCGCGGGGTCGAAGCGGCCGGTGTCGACGCCGCGATCCCAGCGCAGCACGCGCTCGGCGCCCATGCCGATCCCGGCCAGCGCCTCGTCGGAGGCGGGGCTGGGGGAGAGCACCAGATCGCAGGCGCCGTAGAAGGCGCCGACGGCCAGGGCCATCGCGTTGGTCACGCGCTCGTCGCCCGAGCGTACGCTCGCGTAGGCGGTCAGCTCGGTGTGGTAGCTGCCGACCAGCGGCAGGTTCATGGCGCGCGCGAGCAGCGCGCCGGCGATCCCCGAGGGGCCCGGCGAGCACACGTGGATCACGTCGTAGCCGCCGCCGCCCGGCCCGGCGATCGTCTGCACGGCCGCCGGCAGGCTGGGCACGCCGATGCGCAGGCCCGGATAGAAGGGGACGTCGATCTCGGCCACGGCCGACAGGCGCCGGTCGACCTCGGGGTCGGTGCCCACGACCTCGACGTCGAAGCCGGGCACGCCACGCTGGCGGATCTCCTCGATCGTGCGCGTCACGCCGTGGGTCGAGCCGATGCCGTCGGCGAGGATCGCCACGCGCGGGCGCTCGCCGTCCTCGCGGCGCTGGCCGAGCCGTGCGCGCTCGCCGGACAGGCGCGGCGAGTCGGGGATCGCGGCGAGCTTCGCCTGCTCGCTGGCCAGGAAGGCGCTGGCGGGCGCGTAGGGGATCGCGGCGATGCAGGCCTCGAACAGCCCCTCGGCGGCGCTCAGCACCTCGGCCTGGCCGCTGGCGGCGGCCAGCGCCGCCTCGACGGCCGCCCGCAGCTTGCGCTCGTGCAGCCGGCAGGCGCGCCGGTAGAGGTCGTCGTGGCGGAAGCCGTCCTGCTGCATGTAGGCGAGCAGCTCGCGCTCGTCGAGGCCGTCCAGCTCGACCGCGCTCAGCCACGCGCGCAGCAGGCAGCGGGCGTCGGCGGGCGTCAGGTCGCCCGCGGCGGCGCCGTGGCGCGCGTCGCCCTCGCGCAGCAGCCGGCGGGCCATCGTCATCACGCGCGCCGGGTCGGGCCGCTGCTGCTCGGCGCCGGGCACGCCTTTGAGCGAGCGGGCGGCGAGCGCGATCGCGGCGTGGGCCCACTTGGCCGCGCTGCCCTGGGCGCCGCGGGCCAGCACCTCGCCGGAGCGCACGTGCGCGAGGAACTCGGCGGGCGTGCGCGCGGGCGGCGCTTCGGTGTAGGTGCGCCCGATGTCGACGCCCGCGTGGTCGTCGCTGCCGCCGATGCCGATCCCGTCGCGCGTGGCCACATAGGTGGCGGCGGGCCGGTTCAGCTCGCGCGCGCGAGCCCCGTTGCGGGTCTCCCACACGCCGAACAGCTCCGCCAGGCGCCGGCGGTGGCGCGCCGTCAGCGGCGCCGCGACGGTGTAGTAGGGGTGGGCGAGCGCGCACACGATCTCGCGCTCGAACATGTAGGCCGCGCACAGCTCGATGTCGCCCTTGTGCGCCTGCAGCCACTCGTGGTCCTCGACGGTGACGCCGTAGCAGAGCACGTGCACCGCCTGGGGCTCGCCGCGGAAGTGCGCCGTCAGCTCCTCCGAGACGAACACGTCGGGCTCGTCGGCGATCTCCAGCGCACCGTCGATCGTGTCGTGATCGGTGATCGTCACGAAGTCCATGCCGCGGCGCTTGGCCAGCTCGTAGACCTCCCGCGGCGGGGTCGCGCACTCGGGCAGGCCGACGGCGCGCTGCACGCCGAGCTTCGACACCTGCGAGGCGGTCGAGTGGCAGTGCATGTCGACGCGGCTCGCCGGCTTTGCGCTTCCCGCTGCGGACTGCTCGTAAACGCCTGCTCCACGACTGTTCATAGCTGACAGATTCGCCCGCAAATAGCGGGTTCTTGTGACCATGCAGGAACGATCGTGTGAAGCGCTTGTGAAGTTCGCCTTCGCTGTCTCCGGGGAGCTGCCGGCCGAGGCTGCGTCGGGAGGGCCGGCGCGACCCGCCCGCGGACGCTCAGGCGGGGATCGGCGCCCCCGCGAGCGCCGCCAGCAGCCCCGCGCCGCCGGCCAGCAGCAGCGTCGTCACGATCCCGCGGCGGAACGCCAGCAGCACGACCGCGGCGCCGGCCAGCACGGCGTACTGCCAGCCCTCGGCGAGCGCGCCCGCCAGCGGCACGGCGGCGCCGACGATCGCGCCCGCGGCGCCGGGCGCCGCGCCCGCCAGGAAGGCGCGTACGCGTGGGTCGCCCAGCAGCCGCTCGAAGCGCGCGCCGCCGAGCAGCACGAACGAGAAGGAGGGCGCGAAGGCGACCGCGCCGGCCAGCAGCGCGCCGGGCAGCCCGGCGGCTGCATAGCCGACGACGGCGACCGTCTGCACGACGGGCCCCGGCGTCAGCTGGCCGAGCGCGACCGCGTTCAGGAACTGGCTGTGGGACATCCAGTGGTAGGTGCCGACCGCGTCGGCCAGCATCAGCGGCACGATCACGAAGCCGCCGCCGAACGCCAGCGCGCCGATCTTCAGGGCCGTCCAGGCGAGCGCCCAGAGGCCGCCGGGCTTGGCGCCGAGGGCCAGCAGCGGCCACCCCGAGCGCCGCTCCAGGGCGAGCTCGACGGCGCCGCAGGCGAGCAGCACGAGCACCAGCCACGCCCCCAGCAGCGCCGCGGCCAGCGCTCCGGCGAGGCCGTATGCGAGCACGCGCGCGCGCCGGTCGGGCCTCGCGGCCTGCTCCCAGATCGGCAGCCCGACGACGAGCCCGGCCTTCACCGCCACGGCCGCCACGGCGGCGCCCGCGCCGGCGCCGGCGGCGCGCGCCCACGCCGGCGGCGAGCCGGCGAGGAACAGGACGGCGAGGGCGATGATCGCCGCGAGGCCGGGCACGATGAAGCAAAGGCCGCCGAGCAGCGCGCCGCGCGTGCCGCGCAGCCGCCAGGCGCAGTAGATCGCCAGCTGCGTCGAGGAGGGGCCGGGGAGCAGGTTGGTGGCGGCGATCGCGCGCTCGAACTGCGGGCTCGTGAGCCACGCGCGGCGCTCGACGCACAGCTCGCGCAGCAGCGCGATGTGCGCCGGCGGCCCGCCGAAGCCGATGCAGCCGATCCGCCCCCACTCGCGCGCGAGCGTCAGCAGCGACGGTGTGGCCGCGCCGGCGCGCGGGGGTTCGGCGGACGCCTGCGGGCCGATCACGACAGGCAGCCTATGAGAGGCCTCTCACGCCTGCGCCCGCGCCACGCAATAAGCTCTCGCGCCGATGCTCGTCCATCTGGCGACCCCGCTCGCCTCGGCGCTCAGCTACTTCCAGGCGATCGTGCTCGGTGCGTTGCAGGGCGTCAGCGAGCTGTTCCCGATCTCGAGCCTCGGGCACACGGTGCTGTTCCCGACGCTGTTCGGCTGGAACAAGCTGGTCGACGCGCAGTCCCAGAACGAATCGTTCTGGCTGGCCCTGGTCGTGACGCTGCACGTCGGCAGCGCCCTGGGGCTGCTGGCCTACTTCTGGCGCGACTGGGTGCAGATCGTGGGCGCGTTCTTCCGCACGCTGGCGAAGCGGCGGATCGAGACGCCCACGGAGCGGCTGGCGTGGCTGATCGTCGTCGCCTCGATCCCCGCCGGGATCATCGGGCTGGCGCTCGAGCACGAGCTGCGCACGCTCACGGCCAAGCCCGAGGTCGCCGCGATCTTCCTGATGGTCAACGGCTGCCTGCTGTTCGCCGCGGAGCTGTTCCGCCGCCGCGCGCAGGTGCGCGAACTGGCGGTGCGCGAGGGCGCCAAGCCGGCACCGAGCCCGCAGGGCTTGGTCGGCGCGCGCGAGCTGAACACGCTGGAGTTCCGCGAGGCGCTCGTCGTCGGCGTCGCCCAGTCGACGGCGCTGGTGGCGGGCATCAGCCGCGACGGCGTGACGATGGGCGCGGGGCTGGCGCGCGGCATGGACCACAGCGACTCGGCGCGCTTCGCCTTCCTGCTGGCCACGCCGATCATCCTCGCGGCCGGCATCTTCAAGGTCGGCGACCTGCTCGGCCACAACGGCGACGGCATCCGCGGGCAGGCGCTCGTGGCGTGCGCCACGGCGGCGATCGTGGCGGTCTTCACGGTCGCCTTCCTGGTGCGCTACTTCAAGACCAGGACGCTGATTCCCTTCGCCGTCTACTGCCTGGTGTTCGGGCTGGCGATGGTGATCTACACGACCACGTAGCCGTCCCCGCGGCCGCCGGGGCGGCGCGTCGCCGGCGCCCGCGAGCCGGTCGCGGGCGCGGGCGCCCGGGATCGCGGGCGGCCATGCACCATCATTGACAGCCATGCCCGTGCCGCGGACGCCGCCGAAGATGTTCGAGACGCGCAGCCATGCCTGGCAGGAGGTCGGCCTGCTGCGCCAGATCAGCCCGCGCGTGGTCAAACGCGCCCGCCTGGAGGCGCTCGTGCTGCTGCCGCTGTTCGTCGCGGTCGTCGTGCTCTACGACGACCGCGTGAGCCTGCTGGGGCGCCACGTTGCGGCCACGCGCGCCGTGCCCGCGCACATGGTGCTCGAAGAACCGCTCGACGCGGCGGTGCGGGTGGTCACGGTGCTGGCGCTGGTGATCCTCGGCTGGGCGATCGCGCGCGACGTCGGGCGCGGGCTCGGGCCGTGGCTGTTCAGGCGCCTGGAGCCGGCGACGGCGGGCACCGTCGGCTTTCTGATCCGCCTCGCGGCGATCGTGATCGCGCTGCTCGTGGCGCTGCGCGTCGCGGGCATCGAAGCGCGCACGCTGGCGCTGGGCACGGCCTTCACGGCGGTGATCTTCGGGCTGGCGGCCCAGCAGACGTTCGGCAACCTGATCGCCGGGCTGGTGCTGCTGAGCGCGAGGCCGTTCCGGGTCGGCGAGCGGGTGCGCCTGCAGGGAGGCAACCTGGCGGGCCAGATCGAGGGTACGGTCAGCTCGCTGGGCCTGCTCTACACGACGTTCTCGACGGGCGAAGACGCGATCATGGTGCCCAACAGCGTGGTCCTGAACGTGGCGGTGCTGCCGCTGCGCGAGCCCGAGGCGGTCAACCTGCGCGCGCGGCTGCGCGCGGGCATGACGCCCGGCGACCTGCAGGAGATCCTCGAGAAGTCGCTGCAGACACCGCTGCGCGACGCCCCGCGGATCACGCTCGAAGAGCTCGACGGCGAGGAGGTCGTGGTGCTGATCTCGGCGACGCCGCGGGTCGCCGCCCAGGGGCGGTTGCTGGCGAGCGAACTGCTGTCGATCGTCTCGCGCGAGACGCGCTCTCAGACGCCCAGCACCTCGTAGCGCAGCAGCAGCGCGGAGTCCGCGCGCAGCGCCTGCAGGAGCCCGAGCCGGCGCGGCGGGTCCAGCGCGCCGCCGGCGAGGATGCGCGACACGGGCTCGCCGTCCGGCGCGTCCCCGGCCAGCAGCGGCGAGAGCGTCAGAAACAGCTCGTCGACGAGCTCGCCGGCCAGCAGCTGGCGCGCCAGGTGCGGGCCGCCCTCGCACAGCACGAGCTCGACGCCGAAGCGCTCGCGCAGCTCGCGCAGGGCGGCGGGCAGGTCGAGCGCGCCGCCGCGCGTCCTGCGCACGTACTCGACGCGGGCGCCGGCGCCGGGCGCGCCGGCGCCGGGGGAGGACGCGCTCGCGCCGCGTTCGGGCAGGCTCGAGGTCGAGGCCGTGAGGATCGCGACGTGCGCGTTGGGCTCGGCGAGCAGGGGCACGCCGGCGAGCTCCAGGCGGTCGGAGACGATGCACGCGAGCGGCTCCTCGGCCAGGCCGCGGGCGCGCCGGCGCTCCCGGTCGCGGGCGTCCGGGATCAGTCGCTTGTAGCGCTCCGCGCGCGCGGTGGCGGCGCCCACGAGCACCGCGTCGACGGCGGCGCGCAGCGCGTGGAACATCTGCCTGTCGGCGGCTCCGCTGAGCGGGCCCGAGCGGCCCGCCAGGGTCGCGCGCCCGTCGGCGCTGCTGACCATGTTGAGAATCAGGCGGGGGCGTCCGGGGGGTAGCGGCGGACGCCCCCGCAGCGCCATCTCCTCGACGAGCGCGACCGCGCCGGCCGGAGCGCCGGCGGGCGCCAGCCGCCGCAGCTCGGCCGGCCGCTCGGCGCCGTCGGGTTCGCCCTGATGCGGCTGTCCGTCCACGGGCGTCACCCTAGAAGCTCGCGCGTCCGCGAGGGCGCTCTGCGATTCGCCGCGCTGGCAACATTTGGACAACACGTCATCGCTTTGACGTGCTACCGTCGTGCTCGTATGGCCGGCACACAAAAGACCGGCGAAGTAGTGCAAGCGCTCGCAGGTCGAAGCTTCATGAAGCATCCTCCGCGGAGCAGCGCGCACAAACCGTGGAGGACATTCACACCATGCCAACCGGCACCGTAAAGTGGTTCAGCGACGACAAGGGATTCGGGTTCATCACCCCTGACGATGGCGACAAGGATCTGTTCGTCCATCACACCGGCATCAACTCGGATGGTTACCGCTCGCTGCAGGAGGGGGCGAAGGTCTCCTACGACCCCGAGCAGGGCGACAAGGGTCCCAAGGCCGTAAACGTCACAGCCATTTAGCGCGCGAGCGCATGCACACTTCGAGAGCCCGCCCCGGCGGGCTCTCGGCATGTATGAGCACGGACGCTCCCGAACCCTGCCTTCGCCCCATGCCGGCCACTCGGATATCGTGGCGTCGCTGAGCATGCCGGGCGACGCGAGCACGATCCCTCTCCAGGGCACCGCCACCGCGCGGAGGCTGCCGAAGGCGCCGGCGCGCGTACGCGGGAGGGTTCGCGCGCGCGCGGGCGCCGAGCCGGGCGTGCTCGCCGGCGCGCTCTCGCTCGCGACGATCGTGGGGCTCAGCCTGCTGCTGGTGCTCGTCGCGGCGAACCGCCCGAGCGGGCTCACGCCGACCACCCATACGGGCTACTTCCCGCGCTGGATGGCCGGTCCGCTGGGAGGGCTGCTGGCGGGCTTCACCAACAACGGCACGACGCTCAAGTGGCTGCTCTCGGGCTCGATCGTGGCGATGTACTGCGCCTACGCGCTCGTGCTGCGGCGCACCCGCGTGCTGCCGGCGCGCTGGGTGATCGGAGCGATCCTCGCGGTGCAGGCGATCTTCCTGCTCTCGCCGCCGCTGGCGTTGACGGACCTGTTCAACTACATCAACTACGGGCGCATGGAGGTTCTCTACAACCTCAACCCGTACACGACGATCCCGATCCTCGAGCCGCACAGCGATCCCACCTTCCTGCTGAGCAACTGGCACGAGCTGCTGAGCCCGTATGGGCCGCTGTTCACGCTGGTCACCTTCGCGGTCGTGCCGCTCGGGGTGGCCGGGTCCTTCTGGGCGCTGAAGGGCCTGCTCGCGCTCACC
>DASZFZ010000055.1:0-18379 GCA_035939315.1 Solirubrobacteraceae bacterium
GGCGAATCTGCTCGTCCATCCGCAGCAGGACAGCCACCACGACCTCGCGGCCCTGGTCATAGATCGCCTCCGCCTCGACGCGGTCCACCCCTCCAAGTTCGACGCGGCGGGATTATGTCCCCCAACCCACTGAACGCTTACGGTTTTTTCGGGCCCGGTCTGGTCGTCCGGCCAGGGAGCTCGGAGGGTGCGGGGCGCTCACAGGCGCCGGCCCGCGAAGCCCTCCGCGGCCTCGATGATCGCCGCGTAATCCTGCTCGCCGTGGCCCCGGGCGACGGTTGCTGCGAGCATGTCCCGGGCGAGGCCGGCCGACGGGAATGGGACCCCCGCGCTCTCGGCCTCCTGGAGGCACAGACGCACGTCCTTGAGCAGGTGCGCCGTCTTGAACAGCGGCGTGTAGTCGTGCGCGCGCATCGGCCCCGACTTCAGCTGCAGCTGCGCGGAGGCGCCCGAGCCGGCCGCGGTGACCTGCACGAACGCGTCGAGGTCGACGCCGGTCGCGCGCGCCAGCAGCAGCGCGTCGGCGAGCGCCGCCGCGTTGGCGGCGCCCAGCGAGTTGTTGATCAGCTTGAGCATCTGGCCCTGGCCGAGCGCGCCCACGTGCACGATCAGCTCGCCCATCGCCTGGAGCAGCGGCCGCACGCGCTCGAAGTCCTCGGCCTCGCCGCCGGCCATGATCGTCAGCGTGCCGTCCTCGGCGCGCGGCGAGGAGCCGGTCACGGGAGCGTCGAGCAGCGCGACGCCGCGCTCGCCGAGCGCGGCGCCGATGCGCCTGGCGTCGAGCGGGCCGATCGTCGACATGTCCACGCACAGCAGGCGCTCGTGCGCGGCCTCTATCACGCCGTGCTCGCCGAGCAGGACCGAGGCGACCTGCGGGCCGTCGACCACCATGCTGAGGACGACGTCGCTGCGCTCGGCCACCTGCGCGGGCGTCGCGAAGGCGCTCGCGCCGTGCTCGCGCGCCCAGCCCTCCGCCTTGCCGGGCGTGTGCGTCCACACCGACAGCTCGAAGCCGGCGCGCGCCACGTTGGCGGCCATGCGCGAGCCCATGATCCCGAGACCCAGGAAGCCGATCCGCTCAGGCATGCCCGTATCCTCCTCCACCGGGCGTTTCGATGCGCAGCCGCTGGCCGGCGGCCAGCGTGCCGGTCAGCTTGCCGGGCAGCGGGCGGCCGTCGAGCGTGTCCCGCCCGCGCGCCCCGGGCGCGCCGCCGTCGGCGCCCGGCGGCGCGTGGCGGCGGCGCTCGGCGATCAGCGAGAAGGTCATGTCGGCGCGCGCTTCGAGCTCGCGCACGACGCCCTCGCCGCCGCGGAAGCGCCCAGCGCCGCCCGAGCCGGCGCGCAGCGAGTACTCGGTCACGCGCAGCGGGAACTCCCGCTCGAGCGCCTCGACGGGCGTGTTGAGCGTGTTGCTCATCGCCACGTGCACCGCGCTCGGCCCGTCGGCGTCGGGACAGGCGCCCTGCCCGCCGCCGAGCGTCTCGTAGTAGGAGAAGCCGCCCGGCGCGGCCGGCTCGCCGGCGCCGAGCGTCAGGTTGTTCATCGTGCCCTGCCCGAGCGCGCGCCCGAAGGCCGCGAGCACGAGGTCGGCCACGCGCGAGGAGGTCTCGACGTTGCCGGCCGCCACCGCCGCCCCCGGGCGCGCGTTCAGCAGGCTGCCGAGCGGCGCGCGCACCTCGATCGGCCGGTAGGCGCCGGCGGAGGCGGGGATGTCGGGGTCGCTGAGCACGCGCACCGCGAACAGGCAGGCCGAGCGGGTCACCGCCAGCGGGCAGTTGAGGTTGCCCTCGTGCTGGGGCGCGCTGCCCGTGAAGTCCAGGAGCAGCCGCTCGCCCGCGACGAGCGCGCGCAGCCGCAGCGGCAGGTCGCCGTCGGCGGCCTCGAGCACGTCGCACGCCCGGCGCTCGCCGTCGCCCAGGGCGGCGAGGCAGGCGCGCGTGCGCCGCTCGGAGTAGTCGAGCACCGCTGCGGTCGCCTCGTGCAGCCGCCCGGCCCCCACGCGTGCCGCCAGCTCGGCCATGCGCATCGCGCCCACGCGGTTGGCGGCCAGCTGCGCGCGCAGGTCCGCCCGGCGCTCGTGCGGCTGGCGCATGCGCGCGACGAGCTCCTCGACCGTCCGCTCGTCCAGCGGGCGCGGCGCGATCACGACGCCCTCCTCCTCGAGGGTGCGGCTGTCGGCCGGCATCGAGCCGGGCACGCGGGCGCCCACGTCGGCGTGGTGGGCGCGGCTCGCGGCGAACCCGAGCAGCCCTTCATCGCCGGCGAACACGGGCGTGATCACGGTGATGTCGGGCAGGTGGGTGCCGCCCGCGAACGGGTCGTTGAGGATCCACGAGACCCCCGGGCGGTGGCGCTCGTCCAGCACGGCGGCGACCGCGGCGGGCATCGCCCCCAGGTGCACCGGGATGTGCTCGGCCTGCATGACCATCTCCCCGCGCGCGTCGAACAGGGCGGTGGAGGCGTCGCGGCGCTCCTTGATGTTGGCCGAGTGCGCCGCGCGGATCAGCACCACGCCCATCTCTTCGCAAGCCGCGCGCAGCGCCCCCGTCAGCACCTGCAGCTCGATCGGGCCGGCGCCCGGCACGCGCTCAGTCGCCATCGCACACCAGGTGGATCGTGCCGTGCTCGTCGACGGTCCCCGACCAGCCCGGCGCCACCAGCAGGGTCGACTGCGCCAGCGCGCACAGCGCGGGTCCGCGCAGCGCGGTTCCCGGCGCGAGCTCGCCGTGGATCACGCGCGTCGTGAGCGCGCGGCCGTCGAAGACCACCTCGCGCTCCTCGACCGCGGGCTCCGCCGCGGCGGGGGGCGCCAAGCACAGCGACGGCGCCGCGCCCCACACCGACGCGCGCATGGTCACGAGCTCGATCGGGGCGTGCTCGTCGCGGTAGCCGTAGCGACGCTCGTGGGCTCGGGCGAAGGCGTCGCGCAGCGCGTCGGGCTCGAGGCCCCGGCGCGCCAGCGGCTCCTCCTCGACGGCCAGCTCGAAGGACTGGCCGCGGTAGCGCAGCTCGTGGCGCACGCGCACCCGCTGCGGCGTGCCCGCGATCGCCGCCGCGGCCTCGGCGACGAGCCTGCCGCGCTCCCGCTCCAGGCGCTCGGCGGAGAGCGACCCGCCGCTGAGCATCACGCTCCGCGCCGCGTCCCGGCGCGGCGCCGCGGTGGCCAGCCCGAGCGCGCACAGCACGCCGCAGGCGCGCGGGCAGAGCACGCGCGAGATGCCCAGCTCGCGCGCCATCGCCGCCGCGTGCAGCGGTCCGGCCCCGCCGAAGGGCATCAGCGCGAAGCCGCGCGGGTCGATCCCCCGCTCGACGCTCATCACGCGCAGCGCGCCCAGCATCTCGGCCTCGGCGACGCGCACGATCCCCTCGGCGCACGCCAGCGGCGCGAGATCGAGATCGCGCGCCAGGCGCGCGATCGCGTCTTCGGCGGCCGCGCGGTCGAGCCGCAGGCCGCCGGCCAGCGGGGAGTCCGCGGGCAGCCGCCCGAGCAGCAGGTTCGCGTCGGTGACCGTCGGCCGGGTCCCGCCGCGTCCGTAGCAGGCGGGGCCCGGGTCGGCGCCCGCCGAGGCCGGCCCCACGCGCAGGGCGCCGCCGGCGTCGCGCCAGGCGATCGAGCCGCCGCCCGCGCCGACCGTGTGGATGTCGAGCGCCGGCAGCGCCAGCGGGCGCCCCGCTACCGTGCGCTCGGCCGTCTCGGGCACCTGCGAGTCGACGATCGCGCACACGTCGCAGGAGGTGCCGCCCATGTCGAAGCACAGCACGTCCGGCTCGCCCGCGAGCGCCGCCAGCGCGAGCGCCCCGCCGACGCCGCCGGCGGGCCCCGAGAGGACCGTGAGCGCCGCGTGCGCGCCCGCCCGGGCCGCCTCGGTCAGGCCGCCCGAGGACTGCATCACGTGCGGCTCGCACAGGCCGAGCTCGCGCGCGTCGGCGCACAGGCTCCGCAGGTACCCGGCGAGCAGCGGCGAGAGCGCCGCGTCGAGCACTGTCGTGGCCGTGCGCTCGTACTCGCGGAACGTGCCGACCGTCTCGCAGGACAGCGACACGTGCGTGTCGGGCAGCGCCCGTGCGAGCCGCTCGCCCAGCAGGCGCTCGTGGCGCTCGTCGGCGTAGGAGTGAAGCAGCGCCACCGCGACCGCCTGTGGGGCGGCCGCCGCGACCTCTTGGGCGAGCGCCTCGGCCGCGGCCGGCTCGAGCGCGCGCACGACGCCCTCAGGGGCGATCCGCTCGGGCACCGCGAAGCGCAGCTCGCGGGGGACGAGCGGCTCGGGCGCGGCCGCGCACAGCCGGTACAGGTGCGCGCGGCTCTGCCGCGCCAGCTCGATCACGTCGGTGAAGCCGGCGGTCGCCAGCAGCGCCGTGCGCGCGGCGCGGCCCTCGAGCAGCGCGTTGGTCGCGACCGTCATGCCGTGCGCGAAGCGCTCGACCTCGCCGGCGCGTGCGCCGGCGCCGGCCAGCAGCAGCCGCACGGCCTCGAGCACGGCCTGCGACTGATCGGCGGGGGTGGAGGGGACCTTGGCGGTGTGGACGGCGCCGTCCGCGTCCAGCAGGACGGCGTCGGTGAAGGTGCCGCCGACGTCCACCCCCAGGAGCATGTGTGCAGACTACGCGGCGGCGAGCTCCCGGTTCTCGGTGTCGGCGAGGTGCTGGTGGGAGGGGCAGTAGCCGTTGTGCGGCAGCGGCGTGCGCTGGCAGGCCGAGCCCTTGCGCGTCGTCGCGCGGCACTGCGGCGGCGCGCCGCTCATCGCCGTGTAGCCCTCGTGGGGGTGTTCGGCGAGGAACAGCTGCGCGTAGCCCATGTAGCGGTCGACGACGCGATGGACGTGGCTCTGGGCCGACATCGGGAAGTAGCTGCGGATGTCGAGGAACAGCGTGCGCGCGGGACGCGCGAAGTAGTGGCGGTCTGTCGCCAGACGCGTGATCACGGCCTCGCAGGCGCGCAGTACGGCGGTGTGGTTGGCGGTCGGCTGTGCTCCGGGCGGTGGGGCTTCGACCAGGGGCGCGAGCTCCCGGTAGATGGCCCGACTGAACTGGTACATGGTGTCTACTCCTCGCCCTCTTTCTGCTCGATCGTTGTCTTGGGAGCACACCCGCCATTCCTAGAGACTCCAACTACCCGTGGACCTTCCTATAGGACACGAACACGCGCGCGGGCGTTACGGATCGGCGCCGGACGACCTCGCGAGCCCGTTGTCGCGGCAGCTTCCTGGCCGGGCGCGCCCGCTCAGCGCCAGGTCTGCCAGGAGAGCTCGCCGTCGCGGTCGAGGACCGCGTGGCGCTGGTCGAACGCCGCGTCGCGCTCGGGATGATCGGCGCGCAGGTGCGCGCCGCGGCTCTCGCCGCGCGCCAGCGCGCAGCGAGCGATCGAGGCGGCGAGCGGATGCGGGTTGCCCAGCAGCCGTTCGAGCCCGGCCTGTGTGCGCACGATGCCCGCGTCCCGCCACAGCGCCTCGCGCACGGCGCGGTCGGCGCTCGCCGGCGCCGGCATCTCGAGCAGCCGCTCGAGCTCGCGCTCGTCCAGCTCGCGGGGCTCGGCGGGCGCCTGCGCGAGGACGTCCGCGACCGCCCGCGCGGCGAACACGAAGCACTCGCTGAGCGAGTTGGAGGCGAGCCGGTTGGCGCCGTGCAGGCCCGTGCAGGAGGACTCGCCGACCGCGTACAGGCCCGGCACCGTCGAGCGCGCCTGCAGGTCGGCGACGATGCCGCCCATCATGTAGTGGGCGGCGGGCGCCACCGGCACGAGCTCGCGCGTCGGGTCGAGGCCCGCCTCGCGCAGCGCCGCGACCACGTTGGGGAAGTGCGCGGGATCGATCGCGCGCATGTCGAGCCCCACCGAGCGCTCGCCGGTCGCCGTCAGGCGCTCCTGGATCGCCCGTGAGACCTCGTCGCGGGGCGCCAGCTCGTCGACGAAACGCTCGCCGGAGCTGTCGTGCAGCGTCGCGCCCTCGCCGCGGATCGCCTCGGTGATCAGGAAGCCTTCGCGCCCGGGCAGCCCGATCACGGCGGTCGGGTGGAATTGCAGCAGCTCGAGGTCGGCGAGCGCGGCGCCGGCCGCGTGGGCGAGCAGCAGGCCCACGCCCTGTGAGCCGGGCGGGTTGGTGGTGCGCGACCACAGCGCCGCCGCGCCGCCGGTGGCGACGATCACCGCGCGCGCGAGGACCGCGCGGCCGTCCTCGCAGACGACGCCGCGGCAGCGCCCGTCGGGGCACCACAGCGACCGCGCGCGCGCCAGCTCGTAGACCTCGATGCGCGGCTCGCGCGCGGCCAGCGCCGAGAGCTGGCGCACGACGCGCCGGCCGGTGGCGCTGCCGCCCGCGTGCACGACCCGCCTGACCGAGTGCCCGCCCTCGAGGCCGAGCGCGAGCCGCCCGAAGCGGTCGGCGTCGAAGCGCACGCCGAGCGCCTGCAGGTCGCGCACGCGCGCGGGCGCCTCGCGCACGAGCGTCTCGGCGGCCGATCGGCGCACCAGGCCGCGCCCGGCGAGCTCGGTGTCGCGGAGGTGCAGCTCGAAGCTGTCGTCCTGCGCGAGCGCCGCCGCCAGGCCGCCCTGCGCCCAGTAGCTCGCGGTCTGCGCGAGCGCGGTCGCCGAGATCAGCACCACGCTCGCCCCCTCGCGGGCGGCGCACAGCGCCGCGTAGAGCCCCGCCGCCCCGGCGCCCACCACGGCGACGTCCACCTCTCGCGACCCCGCGCCGGGAAGGGCTGGCATCGCGGAACCGTATCCCTCCGCGCCGCCGAACCGCCCGACGGACGTGGCTCAGCCGCTGGTTCGGGTCGAGATCCCGCCGGCGGTGCCGCCGGCGGGCGGCGTGGTGGTCGCGGCCGGCGGGGGGACCGTCGTGCTCGCGCCCGGAGCCGCCGCGCTCGCCGGCGCGGTCGTGGTGAGAGTTCGGGTGCTGGTGGGCGCGGCGGGGCCGGAGCCGCCGGCGAGCTCGACGAGCGCGGCCGCGAGCACGCCGAGGCAGAGGACGACGAGCACCGCGAGCGCCACCACGAGTCCCCGCCAGCGCGGCGAGGCGGCCAGGCGGGTGCGGGCCGCCGCTCCGCAGGCCAGGCACCACTCCTGGTCGGCGTGGAGGGTCGCGCCGCACAGCGGGCAGGACTCGCGCACGGCCGGCGTGGGCGCCGGGGCGAGCGCCGGCGCGTCCGAGCCGGCCGGCGCGGCGCCGGGCGCGCTCATGGGAGGCCGGTCTGCGGGCGGATGATCTCGGTGGGGCCGTCGGGGGCCCGCGCCGGCGCGGGCTCGGACGGCGGCGCGGGCCCGGACGGCGGCGCGGGCTCGGACGGCGGCTGCGCCGGCGGTGTGGCCGGCTGGCCGGTCGCGGCGGCCGGAGTGGGCGCCTGGGCGACAGGCGCGCCGCCCGACTGGAAGCCGGCGGGCAGGTCGACGTGGCGGTCGACCGGCAGGCCGCAGTTCGGGCAGAAGTTGTCTTCGCTCGAGTGGATCGCGGCGCAGCGCGGGCATGCCGTGATGCCGGCTTCGCGCAGCACGGTGAGCGGCTGGCGCTCGTGCAGCAGCGCTTCGACGGCGCGCAGCTCGCCGTCGAGGTGGACGAGCGTGTTCAGCTTGGCGAGCACGAGCGGGTCGTTGCGCTGCCCGAAGCGGTGCAGGTTGAAGACCAGGCCGCCGAGGTCGCGATATGCGAGCTCGCGCGCCCTGCGCAGGAAGCGGGCGCGCCGGCGGGCACGCCCACGCGACCTGAAGCCGGGAGCCTGAGGCGCCTCGGCGGGTGCTGCCGGGGCGCCGCTCGCGCCCGCCTCGGCCGCTGCCTGGGCGGGGTCCTCCGCGGGCACGGCGAGTGTCGTTGCCGGCTCGGGAGCACGCGCCGGCGGCCCGCCCGAGGCCGTGGCCTCGGGGGTCTGCGCCGGCGCTGCCGGCGGCGGCGCCGGGCTCACGGACCCGCCCTCCACGGCGAGGTCCGCCGGCCTGTCCTGCTCGGGCTTCGACGCTCCCGCGCCCGTCGTGGTCGTGCCAGGTGCTTGCTCCACGCCCGGTCCATGCTACCCGGCATCTTGGGCGGATCGCGAGAGCGCTTCGCGCCAGGCGCCGGCGACGCGCGCCGCCATCGCGTGCGTGGAGTAGCGCTCGGCGCGCCCGCGCCCCTCGATGCGCGGGTCGGCCGCGCGCACGTGCGTCTCCAGCGCGCTTTGCCAGGCGGCCAGCTCGAACGGCGCGCAGAGGGTCCCCTCGACGCCGTCCAGCATGCTCGGATGCGCGCCCACGGGGGTGGCGAGCACGGGCACGTCGCAGGCCAGCGCCTCCAGCGCGGCGAGGCCGAAGCCCTCCCGCTCGGAGGTCACCAGCACGGCGTTCGCGGCGTTCACCCACAGCGGCACGAGCTCCGGGTCCACGCCGCCGAGCGCGCGCAGCTCGACGTCCGCGGCGCGCGCCAGCGCGAGCGCGCGGTCGTAGCGCTTCTCGGCGCGCGCGCGATCGGCGGGGAACAGCACGAACGGCCGCTCCGTCTCCAGGCCGAGCCGGCTGCGCGCCTGCGCGCGGGCGACCGGCGCGAAGCGCTCGAGGTCGACGCCGCACGGCAGCGCCACGGCGCGGGCGCGGGCGCGGCGCGTCGGCAGCTCCGCCACGAGCGCGTCGGAGGCCGTGGCCAGCAGGTCGACGAAGGGCAGCGCGGCGGCGGTCGCCAGGCGGGTGCGCGGGTGGCGCAGGTCGCTGCCGTGGAGCGTCAGCGCGCGCACGCGCGCGGGGACGGCGAACGCCGGCCAGGCCGTGAGCCCGAAGTGGGCGTGCACGACGTCGAAGCGCTCGCGGTGGCGGCGGCGCAGCGCGGCGGCCGCGCGCGCCAGCGCGGGCGGCCCGGGCGCGAACTCGTACAGCTCGACCTCGACGCCGACGAGCGCGCGCAGCGCGGCGACCTGGTCGCGCACGAAGCGCCCCCGCTCGGGGTGTGCGGGGTCGGGCAGCATGTTGGAGACCACCAGGGCGCGCACGAGCCTCCCGACCGTAGCGCTCTGAGATGATGGCGCCCATGCACGGCGGATCGCCTCAGCGCAGCTACGCCCGCGGGCAGGACGGCCTGCGCCCCGTCAGCATCGAGCCGGGCTTCGTGCGCACGGCGACTGGATCGGCGCTGATCTCGATGGGCGAGACGCGCGTGATCTGCACGGCCTCGGCCCAGGAGAGCGTGCCGCGCTGGATGGCCGGCCGGGGCCGCGGCTGGGTGACGGCCGAGTACGGCATGCTGCCGGCCTCCACGGGCGAGCGCAAGCAGCGCGACGCCACACGCGGGCGCCAGGACGGGCGCACGGTCGAGATCCAGCGGCTGATCGGGCGCTCGTTGCGCGTGATCGTGGACTTCGAGGCGCTCGGCGAACGCACCTTGTATCTCGACTGCGACGTGCTGCAGGCCGACGGCGGGACGCGCTGCGCGTCGATCACCGGCGCCTACGTGGCGCTCGCGCTGGCATGCCGGCGCCTGCAGCGAGACGGGCGGCTCGAGCGCCTGCCGCTGAGCGGGACGGTCGCGGCCGTGTCCTGCGGCATCGTCGACGGCGCGGCGCTGCTGGACCTCGACTATTCGGAGGATTCGCGCGCGGAGGTCGACGCGAACGTGGTGATGAGCGGCGAGGATGGCCTCGTGGAGGTGCAGGCCACCGCCGAGCGCACGCCGCTCTCCCGCGCCCACCTCGACGAGCTGCTGGCGCTCGCCGCCGGGGGAGTCGCGCAGCTGCGCGAAGCTCAGCAGCGGGCGATCGCCCAGGATCCGGCCGTCGCCTCGTGAGGCTGCTGCTGGCGACCCACAACGAGCACAAGCGGCGGGAGCTCGAGCGCCTGCTGGGCGCCGGCGGGGCCGGCTGGGAGCTCGACGCGCTGCCGGCGCAGGTGACGCTGCCGCCCGAGGACGGAGACACGTTCGCGGCGAACGCGCTCGGCAAGGCGCGCGCGGCGGCGCGGGCGACGGGGCGCCCGAGCATCGCCGACGACTCCGGGATCGCCGCCGCGGCGCTCGGCGGCGCGCCCGGCGTGCGCTCGGCCCGCTACGCGGGCGAGCACGCCAGCGACGAGGAGAACCTGCGCAAGCTCGAACGCGAGGCGCCCGCGGGCAGCGCCCTGGAATACGTGTGCGCGATCGCCTACGTGGAGCCCGCGAGCGGCGAGGAGCGTCTGTTCGAGGGGCGCTGGAAGGGGCGCATGGCCGCTGGGCGCCAGGGCCGGCGGGGCTTCGGCTATGACCCTGTGTTCCTGCCCGCGGAGCGGCCGCAGACGACGGCGGCCGAGCTGACCGATGCGCAGAAGGACGCGCTCAGCCATCGCGGCCGGGCCGCGCGCGCGCTCGCCGAGTGGCTTGCCACCGCCGATCCCGGCGCGGGCGCGAGCTCCTAGCGCAGGTTGATCGCGGCCGAGGCCGCGACCGCCACGCCGAGGCCCGCATAGCCGGTGTAGCCGGAGAGCGCCAGCAGCAGCGCCGTCAGCAGCGCCACGAAGACGGTCACGAACCACGCTATGCGCTCCACCGCCATCGTCGTATTCTTGCCCATCGGGCCGACGAGGCACGCCGCCGGACAGGTCCGGTAGGTCCGCCCGCGGTGTTAGCTTCGTAACAACCGTTTCACGAACGAGGAGGGTGAAGTGACAAAGTCCGAGCTGGTCGACCAGGTGGCGGATCGCGCCGAGCTGACCAAGCAGGATGCCTCGCGCGCGGTGGACGCTGTGCTCGCCACTGTCGAGGACGCGCTGCGCAGGGGTAGCGAGGTGACGGTCTCGGGGTTCGGCAAGTTCCACGTGAGCGAGCGCGGCGCGCGTGTGGGGGTCAACCCGCGGACCGGCGAGCGGATCCAGATAGCCGCTTCGCGAGTGCCTCGCTTCACGGCCGGCAGCGGCCTGAAGAGCGCGGTGAAGGGCCGCTGAGCACGGCAGCGCGCTTCGGCGACATCCTGGCGGCTCGCGTAGGCGAGCGCGAGTCGCAGATCGTGCTTGGGCTCGACCCGGATCCGGCCGCGCTGTGGTCTGGCTGCGGGAGCGGGCCGAACGAGGGCCTCGAGCCCGTGCAGGCGGTGGCCGCCGCCGTGCTCGAGCACTGTCGCGCGCTGCTCGACGCGGCGGCGCCGGCGTGCGTAGCGGTCAAGCCCCAGCTCGCGCGCTTCGAGGTGCTCGGGTCGGCCGGCTGGGGGGCGCTCGAAGCCGTCTGCGCGCACGCGCGCGGCCTCGGGCTGCTGGTGATCGCCGACGGCAAGCGCGGCGACATCGACGTCACCGCGCGTGCGTATGCGAGCGCCCTCGGCGGCGGGCTCGAGACGCCGCTCGGGCGTGTCGGCGGGCTCGGAGCCGACCTCGTGACCGTCAACCCGCTGATGGGCCGTGACGCGCTCGCGCCGTTCGTCGAGCAGGCGCGCGCGGCGGGCACCGGCGTGCTGGTGCTCGTGCGCACCTCCAACCCCGGCGCGGCCGACGTCGAGGACCTGCGGCTCGCGGATGGCGGGACCGTGTGGGAGGCGCTCGCCGCGCTCGTCGACGAGCTGGGCGTCGAGGGCACGGGCGAGCAGGGGCTGAGCGACGTCGGCGCGGTGGTCGGCGCCACCGAGCCGGGTCACATCGAGCGGGCGCGCGAGCTGATGCCACGGGCCGCCTTCCTGCTGCCCGGGATCGGCGCCCAGGGGGGGCGCGTGGAGGAGCTCGGGGCCGCCTTCGCGCCAGGCCGCGCCGCGGGGCTGGTGTCGGCCTCCCGCAGCATCGCCGATGCCCACCGCGCTCACGGCGGCGAGCCGGCGCGGGCCGCGCGCGCCGAGGCCGAGCGCCTGCGGGAGACCGCCTGGGAGCTCTCGCGCTTCCGCTAGCCTGTGTGGCGTGCGCTCGACGGCGAGAGTCGCCACCGAGGCGCACCGGAGAGCTAGAGGGCTGCCAGGATGATCATCACGGTCACGCTGAATGCCGCGATCGACAAGTCGCTGGCGGTGCCGAACTTCAGGATCGGGCGGCGTCATCGCACGGTCGATCAGCGCACGATGGCGGGCGGCAAGGGCGTGAACATCGCCCGCTCGCTGAAGGCGCTCGGGCAGCCCGTGATCGCAACCGGCTTTGCGGGCGGCGCGACCGGCACGCACATCGTCGAGCAGCTCACGCAGGAGTCGATCCTCAACGACTTCGTGCGCATCCGCGAGGAGTCGCGCACCAACACCTCCGTGCTCGACCCCACCAGCGGCGAGCAGACGGAGATCAACGAACGCGGGCCGTCGGTCTCCAGCCAGGAGGTCGAGCTGTTCCGCGACAAGCTCGTGTACCTGGCGCGCGGCGCGGCGATCGTGGTGTTCGCCGGCTCGCTCCCCCGCGGCGTGGAGCCCGACCTGTACGCGTCGCTGATCCGCGACCTCGAGCGCCTGGACGTGATCACCGTGGTCGACACCGACGGCGAGCCGCTGCGCCAGGCCGTGCGAGCCGAGCCGGACGTGGTCTCGCCGAACGTGCTCGAGGCCGAGGAGCTCGTGGGACACGAGTTCGGCAGCGACGAGGAGCGCTCGCTGGCCGTCGGCGAGATCGCCGCGCTGGGCCCGCGCGAGGCGATCATGACGATGTCCGACGGCTGCTACGCGCAGGTGCTGGTGGACGGCCACAAGGTGCTCAAGCGGGCGCACATTGAGCCGCGCGAGCCGGTCGCCAGAAGCGGCTCGGGCGACGCCTTCCTCGCCGGCTACCTGGCGGCGCGCTACGAAGGCCGCCCGCCCGACCAGTGTCTGCGCTTCGGCGTCGCCTGCGGCGCCGACTCGACCGCGCGGCTGGGGGCGGGGCTGATCGACGCGCGCGAGGCGCGCCGGCTGATGGGCGACGTCGAGCTGACAGTGCTGGAGTCACCGGCCGAGGTGTCCTAGCCGGACGCCGGTTGGCGCCGGTGCGTCGGGCTAGCTAGCCGCCCGCGACGTCCCGCCGCAGCAGCACCAGGTAGCCCGCGGCCAGCGCCGGCACGCCGTAGAGCGCGCACACCCACGCCGAGTGGGCGATCGGCGCCCAGTCGGTGGGCGTGCGCAGCAGCCCCTGCCAGTTCTGCAGCTGTTCGGTCAGCAGGTAGGGCTGGATGCCTTCGAGGCCCGGGATCTGGGCGACGATGAACAGCAGGATCACGAGGCCGATCGTGCCGACGACGGCGCCGGCGCTGTTGCGGGTCGCGGCCGAGAGCATCAGACCGATGCTGGCGATCGCGAACAGGGGGATCAGGTAGGCGAGGTTGATCCCCAGCACCAGCAGCAGCGCTTCGGGACCCGAGACGACCGTGTCGGAGAAGGTCCTGACGGAGTGAAAGCCCCAGGAGCCGATGCCCGCGAGCGTGGCGACGGTAGCCGTGAACAGCACGACGACGGTGGCGTAGGTGAAGGCGGCCATGGTCTTCGCGGCGAACACCTGGCCGCGGTCGACGGAGCGGGTGAGGATCGTCTTGAGCGTCCCGTTGCCGTCCTCGTTGGCGAAGATGTCCCCGGCGACGAGCGCGGCCACCACCGGCAGGAAGAAGCCGGACATGAACAGCAGCATCAGCACCGGCGTGGCGAGCCCCGACTGGGTGATCTGCGCCGCGAAGATGTTGTCGCGGTGGCCGTGCTGGCGGTCCAGGCTCTCGAACACCACGAACACGACGATCAGCAGCGTCAGCAGCGCGGGGCCGAGGTAGGTGCGGACCTGGGAGAGCAGCTTGCGCAGCTCCCAGCGGTAGACCGCGAGCGTCAGCGGGCGCCGGTACGGCGCGCGCTCGGGGGTCGCGATCGCGGGGGCCGCGCTCGCCACGCTCATCGGCCCTCCCCGTGCAGCTCACCGGCGGTTTCGGCCAGGCCGCGAATGCCAGCGCCGACGGCGTCCGCGCGAGAGCCGCCGTCGCGGGGCGCGCCGCCGCCGGCCAGGTCCGGTTCGCCCTGGCCCTCGGTCAGCCTGAAGAACAGATCCTCGAGCGTCGCCAGCTCGGGGGTCAGCGAGAGGGTCCCCACGCCCGCGGCGGCGAGCGCGAGCGAGAGCTCGCCGACGTCGCGCTCCAGCGCCTGGAAGGCGACGCCGTGCTCGTCGAGGCTCGCCCGCTCGATGCCGGCCTGCGTGCGTGCCACCTCGAGCGCGCGCCGGTCGTCGGTGCTGTGCAGGCGGTAGCCGGCGCCGCCCTGGCGGCGCAGGTCGGCGAGCGCGCCCTCGTAGACGACGCGGCCGCTCTCGACGATCGCGACGCGGTCGCACAGCTCCTGGACCTCGGGCAGCTGGTGGCTGGAGAGCAGCACGGTGATGCCTTCGCCGGCGAGCCCGTGGATCAGCTCGCGCATGTCGCGCATCCCGGCTGGGTCGAGGCCGGTGGCGGGCTCGTCGAGGACCAGCAGGCGCGGGCGGCGCAGCAGCGCCGCGGCGATCCCCAGGCGCTGGCGCATGCCGTGCGAGTAGCCGCCCACCTTGTGGCGCGCGCGCGGGGTCAGCTCGACGGCCGCGAGCACCTCCTCGATGCGCGCGGAGGCGCCGTTGCCGTCGAGCGCCGCCAGCAGCTCGAGGTTCCTGCGGGCGGTCAGGTAGGGGTAGAAGCGGGGCGCCTCGACGAAGCCGGCGACGCCCTGGAGCGCGCGGGCGCCCTCGCGCATCGGGTCGCGGCCGAACAGCTCGACGCTGCCCTCGGTGGGGGCGATCAGCCCCAGGGCCATGCGCAGCGTGGTGGTCTTGCCGGCGCCGTTGGGGCCGAGGAAGCCGTAGACGTCGCCGTCGCCGACGTTCAGGTCGATGTGGTCGACGGCGAGGACGTCCTTGTAGCGCTTGACCAGGCCCCGCGCCTTGACCGGGGGCGCCTCGTCGCTCACGTCGCTACAGACCTCTCGCCACCGCTTCCACGGCGGCCGGGGCGACGAAGCCGCCCAGCAGGTAGCGCACGCCGCCGCGCTCGAAGCTGAGGATCGTGCCGAGCTCGGTACGCAGCTCGCTCGCGCTGGTGCCGTCGATCGTGACCTTGGGCAGGCCGTCGAGGGCGCCGCTCGCACCCGTGCCGTGTTCCTTGCCTTCGGCGACGCCGATCGTGGAGGGGCCGTGCCCGCTGCTGGTGATGTGCGGCCTCTCGCCACCGTGGCCGGCTTCGGTGCTTTGCCCGGAGTGCGATCCCGACCCGTGCCCCAGCTCGACTTCCCGCACCTTGATGTTGGCGGGCGGGTTCAGTTCGAAGACGGAGCTCGGGACCGGGCCGTAGGAGACTTCGCTCGCGGCCAGTTCGAGCACCGGCGTTTCGCTGCCGGTGGAGTAGACGGCGGCGCGCAGCGGGTCGCCGTGGTTCGCGTCGAAGGACAGCTCGACGCCGCCGAGCAGGCTGCCGCCTTCCCTGGGCGAGAGGCGCACGGTATAGGCGGGCTGGCCGCCGACGTCGGTCGGCGTCGCGCCCGAGACCTGCGCATGGCGGCTCAGATGGGCGATCGCTTCTTCGATCTTGGCGACGCTCGGGGCTTCATCGCCGCCTTCGTGCGGCCCGCCGGAGGCTTCGCCCTGCGGCGGCGCTTCGCCCCGCGGCGGCGTGTAGCGGTACTCCGTGTTGGTCGCGGTGTCGTACACGCTCAGCGTGTGGCCGTCCCAGATGATCTGGGTGTCGCCCTGCTGGGACTGCAGCTCGATCCGCAGGCGCCCGTCCTTGGCGGCCCACAGCCGCCCGGAGGCGCCCGCGACGAGCGGGTTCGAGGTCAGTTCGCCGGACTGCCCGCCGCTCGCGAGGTTGGCGCCTTCGAGCAGGTGGTCGGTCCAGGTGATGTTGGCGCTGACGCCTTCGATGGGCTTCTCCGAGGCGCCGGCGAGCGCGTCGTGGATCGCCTGGGCGAGCGGCTTGGCCGGCGGCGTCGGTCCGGCGCCGAGCGCGAAGGCGAGCGCCGTCGCCAACACGCCGATGGCGAGGACGAGCGCGCACAGGAGCAGCAGACGGGAGAGGGGCAGCCGGCGGAGGATGTACATGGCGTGGTTGCGATCGCTCCCTGGCGCGTTGCTCGACCTGGTCTCGTCGAGCGCGCCGCAGGACGCGCTCGACGCCTGTGTCCAGGGTAGCGCGGGGCCTTCAGCGCGCCTAAACGTGGGAGGTCTCTCATCGAGCGCTCCGGCCCCTCGCCCGGTCTGCCTCCGTTCGGCGGCGCCACCCGATATCTTCCCCGGCCATGAGTGCGCCCGCCGGGGAATCCAAGAGCTCCCAGCGCCTGATCACGCTGGCCGTCGTCCTGTTCTTCGCCTTCGGGCTGGTCGTGCCGGCGCTCGTGCTGGCGCAGAACGGCAAGGACGAGGCCAGCGAAGTGGTCGGCGTGCACCTGACCAAGAACGAGATCAAAGGCCGCGAACTGTTCGCCCACACCTGCACCGTCTGCCACACGCTGGCGGCGGTCAAGTCGGTCGGGCGCATCGGCCCGGACCTCGACGTGCTCGTCCCGACCGTCCCGACGTTCGAAGAGCGCAAGGCGTTCGTGCTCAGCACGATCCTCGAAGGCCCCGCCCAGGGCAAAGGCAACATGCCGGCGCTGCTCTACCAGGGCAAGGAAGCCGAAGACGTCGCGGAGTTTGTCGCCGCCGTCGCCGGCCACCACTGAGCCGGTCGAGGGCCGGCGCGTGGCGGCGTCCTCAGTCGCTCGCGTGCAAAGCACGCCACGCTGGCCGGTTCGGGGATGCGAGCGCAGCGAGTGTCGCCCGGTCCGGTTGCGTCCTTGCCACACTTGACCCTCGACCGGCTCAGACGCGCGGTGCTTGGCCAGCGCGCCGTGTTTAGCCACGCGTCGGTAGCGGGCCGCCCGGGCCGCCAATAAGATCCGCGCAGATGGCAGAGGAGCCGAAGACCGCGCAGGACGTCAAGGCGCTCGTGCACGAGCGCAACATCCGCTTCATCCGCCTGTGGTTCACGGACGTGCTGGGGCAGCTGAAGTCCTTCTCGATCAACGCGGACGAGCTCGACGACGCGTTCGAAGCGGGGATGGGCTTCGACGGCTCCTCGATCACCGGCTTCAACGCGATCGAGGAGTCCGACATGATCGCGATGCCCGACGCGAGCACGTTCGCGGTGCTGCCGTGGCGGCCGGAGGAGCAGGGGGTGGGGCGCATGTTCTGCGACGTGATCACCCCGGAGAAAACACCGTACGAGGGCGACCCCCGCCACGTGCTGCGCCGGGCCGTCAAGCGCGCCAGGGAGATGGGCTTCGACACGTTCAACGTCGGGCCCGAGCTCGAGTACTTCCTGTTCAAAGACTCGCGCTCGACGGAGGTGCTCGACCAGGGCGGCTACTTCGACCTGACGACGCTCGACGCGGGCTCCGACGTGCGTCGCGAGACCGTGCTGGCGCTCGAGCAGCTGGGCATCCACGTCGAGTACACCCACCACGAGGTCGGCCCCTCCCAGCACGAGATCGACATGCGCTACGCGGACGCGCTGAAGATGGCCGACGACTGCATGACCTACCGCATCACGGTCAAGGAGATCGCGATGAAGTACGGCTGGCACGCGACCTTCATGCCCAAGCCGCTGTTCGGCGAGAACGGCTCGGGCATGCACACGCACCAGTCGCTGTTCAGCGACGGCAAGAACGCGTTCTACGACGCCGACGACCAGTATTTCCTCTCGGACGTCGGCAAGGCGTTCATCGCCGGGCAGCTCAAGCACGCCCGCGAGATCTGCTCGATCTTCGCCCAGTGGGTCAACTCCTACAAGCGGCTGGTGCCGGGCTTCGAGGCGCCCGTGTACGTCGCCTGGTCGCGGCGCAACCGCTCGGCGCTCGTGCGCGTGCCGCTGTATCACCCGGGCAGCGAGAAGGCCACGCGCATGGAGCTGCGCTGCCCGGACCCCGCCTGCAACCCCTACCTGACGTTCGCGGTGCTGCTGCAGGCGGGCCTGGAGGGCATCGAGAAGGGCTACGAGCTGCCCGAGCCGATGGAGAAGAACCTCTACCACCTGTCTGCGGAGGAGCGCCGGCGCCTCGGCGTCGAGCAGCTGCCCGAGAGCCTCGGCGAGGCGATCGAGCTGACGGCCGAGTCAGAGCTCGTGCTGCGCACGCTCGGCGAGCACATGTTCAACCGCTACGTCGAGATCAAGCGCCAGGAGTGGGACGACTACCGCGTGCAGGTCTCGCAGTGGGAGCTCGACCGCTACCTGTCGATCCTGTAGGCCCTCAGCCGGGCGTCCCGGGCACCGCGCAGGCGATCGGCCGCGCCGGCGCGAGGTGCCAGTGCAGCGCCTGCAACATGTGCGCGAACGCGGCGGGGTGCTTCGGCGCGATCTCGGCGACGAGCGCGAGCGCCCCCAGCGCGTGGCGTTCGTAGCTCTCGTCGCCGGTCAGCTGGGCCAGGCGCAGCAGCCCGACGGCGGCGCTCGAGGAGCCGGAGGGGATCGGCGAGTCCTCCAGATCCTTGCGCCGCGTGATCAGCGCTTCGCCGTCGGCTGCGGTCGAGAAGAAGCCACCGCGCTCGGCGTCGGCG
>DASZFZ010000056.1:0-9954 GCA_035939315.1 Solirubrobacteraceae bacterium
GCTCGTAGGCGCGCGCCAGACGCTCGGCGGCGGCCCGCGTCGAGTAGCGCTCGGCGGGCCCCGGATCGCCGTCGGCGTCGGCCGCGGCCGACGCCGCAGCCGGCGCGGGCCGGCGCTCGCGCGCGCCCAGGGTCTCGCGCAGGCGCGCGGCCAGTCCCGGCCAGTCACCCGGGCTGAAGTAGCTCGCGTAGCCGCCGGCGACCTCCGGGATCGCGCCCGAGCTGCTCGCGACGATCGGCACGCCGGCGCTCATCGCCTCGGCGATGACCATGCCGAACTGCTCCTCCCACGACCACACGGGCAGGCTCGCGAGCACCACGCAGGCGGACCCCGCGTACACCTGCGGCATCTGCTCATACGGAATGAAGCCGCGCAGCTCGACCGCGTCGGCGACCCCGAGCTCCTCGGCGTAGGCCCGCAGCCGACGCTCCTCGCCTCCCGCGCCGACGATCAGCAGGCGCGCGTCGAGCGGCGCGCCCGACGGCAGCCCTCGACGCAGCAGCGCGAGCGCGCGCAGCACGTCCTGGTGCCCCTTCTCCCACACCAGGCGGCCGGGCGAGAGGATCAGCGGCGGACCTCCGTCGCCGGCGGCGCGCCCGGCGGCGAAGCGCTCGCCGGCGACCCCCGGAGCGAGCACGCGGATCCGCTCCTCCGGGGCGCCCTCGAGCAGCAGCGAGCTGCGCGCGCGCTCTGTGGCGGCCAGGAACAGATCGGTCTGCGTGAGCGTCAGCTCGCGGTAGGCGCGCGTGCGCACGTTGCGGTAGGCGCCGAGCAGCGGGATCGTCTCCCAGACCGTCAGCACCAGCCGAAAGCCGAGCCGGCGCTTGAGCCTGGCCGCCTGCATGCTGTACCAGTAGCCGAGCTCCTGCGCGTGCACGATGTCCGCCCCCGCGAACGCCCTCGCCGGCGCCAGGTAGCGCTCGCCGGGTATCCGCACGGCCAGATCGCCGAGCCTGCCCGGCGGCAACAGGTCGCGCATCGTCCACGCGCGGCGGCTCGCGAGCCGCAGCGAGCTCGTGTCGAACCAGCCGCGCGCCGAGCGCAGGTAGGCGACCTCGTAGCGCTCCGCGAGCGCCGGCTGCTCCCACGTGCGCAGCTCCCACGGGTTCGCCTGGTGGCCGCGCACAACCAGCACCTTGGGCCGAGGACGGTTCGGGGTGGCGGCCGGCACGGCGCCAACATACCTGCCTGCACTAGGCTCGCCGCGTGAGAATCGCGATCGACGCGCGCGCCGCCGCGGAGGTGCCGGCGGGACGCGGCCGCTACGTTCGCGAGTTGATCAGGGGGCTCTCGCGCCTGCCGGCCGACCACGAGTTCGCCCTCTACGCGCGCGAGCGCTGGTCGGCCGCGGAGCTGGATGCACGCTTCCGCTGGCGCACCGTCGGCGCGCGCGAGCTGGCCTGGCCGCTGGTGGTCGGCCGCGGCATGTCGCGTTCCAGCGATGTCGCGCTGGCCTGCACGAGCTACGCGATCACCGCGCCGTGGCGGCTGCCGGGGGCGGCGATCGTGTGGGATCTCGCGCCGTTCGACCGCAGCCTGCGCACCCCCGCCGGCAGCCTGCTGGAGCGCGCCACGCTGCCGATCGCGCTGCGACGGTGCGAGCGCCTGATCGCGATCTCCGCGAGCACGCGCGAGGAGCTCGAGCGGCGCTTCGCCGGCGCGCGGGGTAGGACCACGGTCGCGCATCCGGCGGCCGACGCGCGCTTCTCGCCGACGCCGGCCGCCGGCGAGCGGGAGGTGCTCGACCGTCATCGCCTGACCCGGCCCTACGTGCTCGCCACCGGGACGCTCGAGCCGCGCAAGAACCTGCCGCGGCTGATCGAGGCGTTCGTCGGGCTGCCCGAGCACGTGCGCGCGGGCTGGCAGCTCGTGCTCGCCGGCGCGGCCGGCTGGCAGACCGACGCCACGTTCGCGGCGATCCAGCGGCACGGCGAGCTCGTGCGCGCGCTCGGCTACGTCCCCGACGAGGAGCTGCCGTGCCTGTACCGGCAGGCCGAGCTCGTCTGCTACCCGTCGCTGTACGAGGGCTTCGGCATCCCCGTGCTCGAGGCGATGCAGTGCGGCACCGCCGTGCTCACCTCGAACGTCTCGAGCATGCCCGAGGTGGGCGGCGAGGCGGCCCGCTACGCCGACCCGCGCGACGTCGCCGCCATCCGGCGGGCGCTGGCCGAGCTGCTCGGCGATCGCGGGCTGCGCGAACGCTGTGCCGTCGCCGGGCTCGAGCAGGCCCGGCGCTTTGACTGGGACGACACGGCGCGTCGCGTGCTCGACGTGCTCGAGCGGCTCGGCGCGGGGTCTCAGCGTCGTGCCAGCACCCACACGTTGCGTCGATGAAACGGCATTCGCGCGAGCGCCGCGAACAGCCGCGGCCGTCTCTTGCGCAGCGTCGCCGCGGCGATCACCCCAACCCCCGGAGCCACCGACTCGTAGCCGACGTGCTGCACGCTGAAACCCTGGTCCATGAACAGCCGCCGGTAGCTGCGGCGCGTGAACGGCCGCCGGTGCGTGTAGTCGTCCCAGACCCAGCGTTGGGCATCGGGCGAGGAGGCGAACAGCGCGCCGCCGGGGCGCAGCACCCGCCTCGCCTCGCGCACCACCGCGGCCGGATCGCCCACGTGCTCGAGCACGTCCTTGATCACGATCGCGTCGAAGCTCTCGGCGGCGAACGGCAGCGGCTCGCCGAGATCGCCGTGGATCACCCGGCGGCCGCGCTCGGCGGCGAGCTGGACCGCGTCGGGGGACCCGTCGATGCCCGTGTAGGAGGAGAAGTGCTCGGACAGCCAGCCCGTGCCGCAGCCGATGTCCAGCAGGTCCGCCGATGGCGCGAAGTGGCGCGTGATGTCCCGCCAGTAGCCCGGACGCTCGTGCCAGTCGAAGTAGCCCACTGGCGCCGCACCGTAGCATCGAGCCCACATTGCCTGCCCCCAAGCACGTCATGCTCAACGCGCTCTATCTCGCCCCCGGCGTCTCCGGCGGACCCGAGACCTACCTGCGCGGCCTCGTCCCGGCGCTCGCCGGCGGCTTCCCCGACCTGCGCCTGACGGTCGCCACGACGCGCTCGGGGGCCGCGGCGCTGAACGCCGACGGTTGGCGGGAGCTCGCGACGATCGCGCCCTTCGACTGCGAGGACGGCCAGCGCGCGAGGCGCCAGTGGGCCGAACAGGTCGAGCTGCCGCGCGCCGCTCGCGCCGCCGGGGCGCAGATCGTGCACAGTCTCGCGAGCATCGCGCCGATACGGGCAGGCGCGCGCTCGGTCGTGACGCTGCACGACGTCACCTTCCTGCTGACGGACACCTTCGGGCCGCTGACCACCTTCGGCATGGGGACGCTGATCAAGCTCGGCGCACGTCGCGCCGACGCGCTGATCACCGCCACGCAGGCGGCTCGCGGCCAGATCTGCTCGGTGCTCGGCATCGCGCCCGCGCGCCTGGCGGTGGTGCCCCACGGCTACGCGCCCGCGCCGGCGGGCGAGCACACGCCGGCGGAGCTCGTGCGCGACCGCTACGAGCTCGACGCCGGGCGCGTGGTGCTGTGCGTCGCCGCCAAGCGCCCGCACAAGAACCAGGAGCTCCTGGTCCGCGCCGCGCGCCTGCTGCCAGACGACGTGCTCGTGGTGCTCGCCGGGCACCCCGAGCCCTACGAGCAGACGCTGCGCCGGCTGGCGCGCGAGCTCGGCGTGCAGGAGCGCGTGCGCTTCGTCGGCTACGTTCCCGACGCCGACCTGGAGGGCCTGTGGGACGTCTGCGCGTGCGCCGCCTTTCCCACGCTCGGCGAGGGCTTCGGCATCCCCGTGCTCGAGGCGTTCGCGCACGGCGTCCCCGTGGCGGCCTCCGACCTGCCGGTGCTGCGGGAGGTCGGCGGCGAGCTCCCGCACTACTTCGATCCACGCGACCCAGCCTCCGCGGCACAGGCGATTCGCGCCGCCATGCAGGACGCCGGCGCCGCGGCGATGGGCCCGGCGCACGCCCGCCGCTACAGCTGGCAGGCGGCTGCGCAGGGCACCAACGAGGTCTACGAACGCGTGCTCCACGCCTCGGGGCGATGAGCGCGCCGGTGCACGTCGGCCTGAACCTGATCTTCCTCGTCCCCGGGGAGACCGGCGGCATGGAGGTCGCCGCGCGCGAGGTGATCCCGGAGCTGCTGGCGCGGGCGCCCGCGGGGATGCGCTTCACGGCGTTCGTCAACCGCGAGGCCGCGGCCGCCGCGGACGGGCCCTGGGGCGAGCTGCTGCCCGCCGTGACCGTCCCCGTCAACGCGCGCGACCGCGTGCAATGGGTGCTGGGCGAGCAGACGCTGCTGCCGGCGCTGGCCGCCCGCGGGCGCGTGCAGCTCGTGCACAGCCTCGCGAGCACCGCGCCCGTGTGGGGGCCGTTCAAGCGCGTGGTCACCGTCCACGACCTGATCTACGCGCGCTTTCCCGAGGCCCACGCGGGCCTGCGCGACAAGGGCATGCGCGTGCTCGTGCCGGCGGGGGCACGCCGCTCGGACCGCGTGATCGCCGACTCGCAGAGCACGCGCGAGGACCTCACGAGGCTGATCGGGGTGCGCCCGGAGCGGATCGACGTCGTGCCGCTCGGGCTGGGCAACGTGCGCCGCGAGCGGCCGCTGGCGCAGGAGGAGGTGCGGGCCCGCTTCGAGCTCGGCGCGCGGCCGGTGCTGCTCAGCCTCTCGGCCAAGCGCCCGCACAAGAACCTCGCGGCGCTGATCGGCGCGCTGCGCCGGATCGCGCCGGAGCGCCGGCCGCTGCTCGTGCTGCCCGGCTATCCGACCTGGCACGAGCGCGAGCTGCGCGAGCGCGCCCAGCAGGCCGGCGTGGGCGCCGACGTGCGCTTCCTGGAGTGGGTCTCCGGCGAGGAGCTCGAGGGGCTGTGGGCGCTCGCGCACGCGTTCGTGTTCCCCTCGCTGTACGAGGGCTTCGGGCTGCCGGTGCTAGAGGCGATGGCCCGCGGCGTGCCGGTCGCCTGCTCGAACGCGTCCTCGCTGCCGGAGGTCGCCGGCGACGCGGCGCTCCTGTTCGACCCCCACGACGAGGCCGAGATCGCGACCGCGATCGAGCGGCTGCTCGGCGATCGGGAGCTGCGCGAGCGGCTGTCCGCGCGCGGGCGCGAGCGCGCGGACACGTTCACGTGGGCGCGCACGGCCGAGCTGACGCTGGCCAGCTACGCGCGGGCGCTCGGCCGCGCATAGCTCGCCAGCACGGTCTCCAGCGAGCTCTCCAGCGACAGCCGCCGGGCGTTCTGCGCGAACCACGCGGCGGTGCTCTCGCGCAGCGCCATGCCTCCCCCTTGCACGCGCGCGATCGCCCGCGCGATCGCCTCGGGCTCGCAGCTCGCGGCCACGAAGCCGTTGACTCCCTCCTCGATCAGCTCGGTCGCCGCGTTGTCGTCGTCGGCCACGACGATGCTGGGCGTGCCGTGGGTGGCGGCCTCGACGACCACCATCCCGTAGCCCTCGCGGCGGGAGGGCAGCAGCATGCACAGCGCGCTGTCGAGCGCCTCGTCGACCTCGGCGGCGGCCACGAAGCCGGGGGCGGAGACGTACTCCCGGGCGCCCGCCCGCGCGATCGCGGCGAGCGTCGCCTGGCGCTCGGGCCCGTCGCCGAAGAAGGTGGCGCGCAGGCCGGGGATCGACGCGCGCGCCGCCACCACGCCCGCGACGCCGGCCGGGGCGCGCTTCTCCGGGATCATCCTGGCGGCGAACACGACGTGCGGCTCGGCGGGGGAGACCGCGCGCGGCTCGAGCGGTCCCGCGTACTCGCCCTCCAGCACCGTGACCTCGCCGCGCAGGCCCTCCGCGCGCAGCCGGCCGGCGTGCAGGCGCGAGAAGCAGAAGGCGCGCTGGGGCAGGCGCGCGCACAGCAGCTGCACCGCGTAGCCGATCGCGCCGCCCACGCCGCCGAGGTACTCGCGCCAGTAGCCGCGGCTCCACACCTCGTGCCAGTCGACCACCAGCGCGAAGCGCCCGAGCGGGCGCACGGCGCTGGCGGCCAGCAGCGAGAAGTACGGGAAGGAGGCGGTGTGCACGACGTCATAGCGGCGACCGTGTCGCAGCAGATGCAAGAGCACGCCGAGGCCGAACACGAGCGGCGGCAGGATGCGCCGCCGCCCGCCGGCTGTGTAGAGCGCCATGCGCGGCCCGGCGGTGCGCACCTCCACCGCCGCATCCATCTGCGGGCGCTCGCCGCGCTCCCACTGGCGCAGCGTCAGGTAGGTCACCTCGTGCCCGTCGGCCGCCAGGCGCTCGGCGACGTTGCGATACCAGCGCTCGGCGCCGCCGACGGTGTGCGGGAACAGGCAGTCGTAGAGGAGGCAGACGCGCATCCCGCTAGCATCTCATCCCAGGTAAGTCCGCCACTTTCCGCCCTGCCAGGCGTTATAAAGGCAGGCGCGGGCGCTGCGGCCAGGATCCGAGCCGCGCCGAAACTTCTGCCGATGAGCACACTCGCATCCACCAGCGACGTTCCTGCTGCGCCCGCGGATAGCGAGACCCCGCTGGTGTCGGTCGTGATCCCGTGCCTGAACGAGGCGGAGAACATCGAGGCGTGCGTCACGGCGGCGCTCGAAGCGATCGTGCGCATGGGCGTGCCCGGCGAGGTCGTCGTCGCCGACAACGACTCCGAGGACGACTCGGCGCGCCTGGCCGAGCAGGCCGGCGCGCGCGTCGTGGTGGAACGCCGGCGCGGCTACGGCAGCGCCTATCTGGCCGGCTTCGCGGCCTCGCGCGGGCGCTACATCGTGATGGCCGACGCCGACCTGACCTACGACTTCAAGGAGATCCCGCGCTTCGTCGCCGAACTGGAGGCTGGCGCCGAGCTGGTGATGGGCGACCGCATGGGCAACATCCAGCCGGGCGCGATGCCGTGGCTGCACCAGTACATCGGCAACCCGATCCTCACCGGCCTGCTCAACCTGTTCTTCCGCACCGGCGTCAACGACGCCCACTGCGGCATGCGCGCACTGCGCCGCGACGTGCTGCCGCGTCTGGACCTGCGCACGACCGGCATGGAGTTCGCCTCCGAGATGGTGATCAGGGCGTCCAAGGAGAAACTGAAGATCGCCGAGTTCCCGATCGAATACCACCCGCGCGGCGGCGAGAGCAAGCTGTCGAGCTTCCGCGACGGCTGGCGCCACCTGCGCTTCCTGCTCGTGCACAGCCCCACCCATCTGTTCATCGTGCCGGGCACGCTGCTCGCCGGCCTCGGCACGCTGATCGTGGCGTTCGTCGGCGCGGGCCTGGACTTCTTCGGGCGCGCCTGGGGTCTGCACGCGCTGATCGGCGGGGCGCTGCTGATGATCGTCGGCACGCAGGTGCTCGCGCTCGGCCTGTGCGCGCACGCCTACGGCACCTACTTCATGAGCGAGCGCGACCCGTGGTTCGACCGCATGCGCGCCCGCTTCCGGCTCGAGCACGGCCTGCTGCTCGGCGGCGCCTTCGCGCTCGTCGGCCTGGCGATGGGCGCGGTGATCGTGGCGACGTGGATCTCGCACGGCTTCGGCTCGCTGGCCGACGAACACCTCGCGGTGATCGCGGCCACGCTGCTGATCGTCGGCATCCAGATCTTCTTCTCCTCGTTCCTGCTGTCGATTCTCGGTCTGCGCCGACGCTGAGCGTGAGATCCGTCTGGCGCTTGCCGGCGGCCGTCTTCGTCGGCGACCGCCGCGTGTGGCGCACGGCTGCGCTCGTCGCCGTGCCGCTGCTCGCGGCGATCTTCTACTACTGCCTGCGCCCCAACGCCTACTTCACGGGCACCGACAGCGTCGAGGCGACGACCTACGTGGCTCCTGCGCAGCCGCGCGTCCCGGTGTGCGTCCCCGGCCTGCACCTGCCCGGCGGCACCGCCGCGGTGCGCCTGAGCCTCGTCTCGGCCACGCAGGTCCGCCCGGCGCTCGCGATGGTCCTGCGCGTCGGGGGCAGGACGATCGACTCGCGGCTGCCCCCGCGCACGGTCGGCGCGACGCGCATCAGCGACGCCGACTTCCCGATCCCGCAGCTGCCCTCCCGGCCCGCCGCGAGCGCCGCCTCGCTGTGCGTGAGCGCCGCCAGCCTCGTCAACTGGGGCGGCACGCCGCTGCCGCTGCCGCCCGGCGTCGACCCGGCGACCAACGGGGGCGCGCCGCTGGCCGCGAGGATCGCGATCTGGTATCTGCCGAAGCCGGGAGCCAAGCGCAGCTACCTGGACGAAGCGGGCGCGATCTTTGCCCGCGCGGCGCTGTTTCGCCCGGGCGCCGTCGGGGCGTGGACCTACCCGGTGCTGCTGTTCCTCGTGCTCCCCGCCGCGGCGCTGCTCGCGCTGCGCTGTCTGGCGCTGGCGGTGGCCGGACGCGGGCGGGTGCGCCGCGTCGCGGCGTGGCTGTTCGCGATCGCGGCCGTCAACGCCGCCTGCTGGGCGCTGATCACGCCGTCGTTCCAGGCGCCCGACGAGGTCGACCACTACGCCTACGTGCAGTCGCTGGTCGAACGCGGCGAAGGGCCCAGCCACGATCCGGGCTCGCCGTTGCTGCGGTGGTCGAGCGCGCAGACGCTGGCGCTCGAAGCGATGGACTTCCTCACCGACCACCAGGTGGGCGGCACCGCGCCGCCGTGGCTCGGCGTGCAGCAGCGCGAATACGAGACGATGGCCGCCAGGGACCGCCTGTCCGCGAGCAACGGTGGCGGCTATTCGACCTCGGCGATCGCCGGCCCGCTGTACTACCTGGCGCTGGCGCCCGCCTATCTGCTCACGCGCGGCGGCTCGGTGTTCGCGCAGCTGACGCTGATGCGCCTGGTCTCGGCGCTGCTCGGCGCGCTGGTTGCGGTCTTCACGTTCCTGCTCGCCCGCGAGCTCGCGCCGCGCCGTCCATGGCTCGGGGTGGCGGCCGCGCTGCTGGTCGCCTACGAGCCCATGTACGGCTTCATCTCGGGCATCGTCAACAACGACGTCGGCGTGAACGCGGCCGCGGCCGCGCTCGAGCTGCTGCTGATCGTGCTGCTGCGGCGCGGCGTCACGGTCCGCCGGGCGGCGCTGACCGGCGTCGTGCTGGTCGCCCTGCCGCTCGTCAAGGGCACCGGCGAGTCGCTGTATCCCGTCGCCGGCGTCGTGTTCCTGCTCGCCCTGTGGCGCTACCACAGCCGCAGGGACCTGCTCGCCTGGGCCGCGCTCGCGATCGGCGGCCTGGCGATGAGCGAGGTCTCCACGCACGTGCTCGGCGATCTGCAGCCGCACGCCGTCGCGACCGGCGCCTCCTCGGTGCTCAGCTCGAACGAGAGCTCCGTCAGCCTGGCCCTGCACCACATACCCACGTTCATGTCCTACCTGTGGCAGGCGCTGCTGCCGCGGCTCCCGTTTCTCTCGCCGCACTTCCCCGTGAGCAACCCGTATTTCGTGATCTTCGTCGAACGCGGCTGGGGCGCGTTCGGCTGGTACGACGTGCTCTTCCCGCACTGGACGTACGTGGCGATCTTCGTGGCGATGCTCGCGGCGCTGCCGCTCGGGCTCTGGGCGGCGCGTCGCGAGTGGCCCTGGCTGCGCGCGCACTGGCCCGAAGCGCTCGCCGTGCTGCTCGTGCCGGCCGCCGTGGTCGCCGGCTTCGAGGCCGCCTACTTCACGCCCGGCGTGCGCCCGGCGATCGCCGAATTCGGCCGCTACGCGTTTCCGGCGATCGGGCCGCTGGCGATCGTCGTGATGGGTGCGCTGCACGCCTTCGGACGCCGCCGCATGGTGTTCGCGGCCAGCGGCCTGGTCGTGGCGATGATCGGGCTGAGCTACGCCTCGCAGCTGCTGACGCTGTCCTCGTTCTATGGCTGAGGTGAGCGTCGCGATCCCCGTGCGCGACGGCGCGCGCACGCTCGCCGGGGTGCTCGGCGCGCTCGCCGGGCAGACGGTGGCGCACGAGCTGCTCGTGTGCGACTCCGGCTCGCGCGACGACACGCTCGCGCTCGCGCGCGCCCACGGCGCGCGCGTGCTCGAGATCGCCC
>DASZFZ010000057.1:0-48962 GCA_035939315.1 Solirubrobacteraceae bacterium
AGCACCTTCCTGACCAGCTCGAGCTTCAAGTCGTTGCTGCCGTTCTTCGCCCCGTTCGCGATCCTCGGCGCAGGCGAGGTGTTCGTGATGATCCTGGGCGAGATCGACCTGTCGATCGGCGGCACCTACCTGCTCGCGCCACTTATCTACTACAAGCTGGCGGTGGCCGGGATCGCGCCCGTGCCGAGCTTGATCCTCGCGCTCCTCTGCTGCATGGTCGTTGGCTTCGTCAACGGGTTCCTGACGGCGGTCGTCGGCATCAGCTCGTTCGTGACCACGCTCGGCATGCTGTTCACGCTGGAGGGGCTGACGCTGATCATCTCGCACGGCCAGCCCGTCTCGTTGCCCGATGCGCAGGTGACGGCCTCGACCGTCCAGGTTCCGCACTTCATCAACGGGGCGCACATAACCCTCACCGAAACGGTCAACCATGCCTCCGCGTTCGCGCAGATTCTCGGTGAGGGCACATACTCGGAGTTGATCTGGGCGATCGTGATCATTGTCATCGGACAGCTTGTGCTGACGTTCACGCGCTGGGGCCTCTACACGGTGGCGGTGGGGTCGAACAAACTGGCGGCGGCGGAGGCGGGGGTGCGAGTTCGCCTGGTGGTGGTCCGCAACTTCGTCCTGTGCGCGGGGGCGGGCGGCTTCGTGGGCATCCTGGAGGCCGTGCGGGCCGGACAGCTGGAGCCTGACGTCTCAGGTGCCAACGAACTCCTGTTGAAGGGGATAGCGGCGGCGGTGATCGGCGGCACGCTGCTCGCGGGCGGGTCTGGGACCGTCGCGGGCGCCCTGATCGGCGCGCTGTTCCTGGGCATCCTCAACGAGGGGCTGATCCTCAAGGGCGTCAACGCCGACTACCAGCTCTTCTACCTCGGCCTGGCGATCATCGTCGCCGCGGCAGTCAGTGTGTACGTGGCGCGTACGAGAAGGGGTCCCCGAAGTGGCTGATCGGCCCGCACCGGCGGAGACGATCGTCGGGCCGGTCTCGGCGCCCGACGACGTGCTGCGCGTCGAACACGTCGCCAAGCGCTTCGGGCCGGTGACGGCCCTGCGCGACGTCAACCTGCATCTGCGCAAGGGCGAGGTGCTGGGCCTGCTCGGCGACAACGGCGCGGGCAAGTCGACGCTGATCAAGATCATCTGCGGCTTCCAGAAACAGGATGCGGGACAGATGTTCCTGCACGGCGAGCCCTATCAGCCCAAGAGCGTCGACGACGCGCGCGCCCACGGCATCGACACGGTCTACCAGGACCTCGCGCTGATCGACGAACTGTCCGTCTACCACAACCTGGCGCTGCGCCGCGAGAAGGTGCACCACCCGATCCCGTTCCTGGCCAACCGCCAGATGAAGCGCGAAGCACGCGAAGCGCTCGACGAAATCGGCATCCACATCCCGCGCATCGACGTGTCCGTGGCGCGCCTCTCGGGAGGCCAGCGCCAGGCGATCGCGGTCGCGCGCACCGTCAACTCCGACGCCGACGTGATCCTGCTCGACGAGCCGCTCGCGGCGATGGGCGTCAAAGAGGGCGCCCAGATCCTCGACCTGATCGCACGCCTGAAGGCCGAGGGCCGCGTCTCGATCATCGTGATCCTGCACAACTACGTCCAGGTGTTCGAGGCCTGCGACCGCGTCAGCATGATCCAGGACGGCGTCATCGCGCTGGACAAGCCGACCGCGGAGACCTCCGTCGAGGAGCTCACCGAGCTCGTCGTCAACGAGTACCGCCGCGCGCGCGAAGCCACCCGAGCCGAAGAGCGGGCGGCCGCGGGCGAAGAGGGCGGGTAGATGCCCTTCGATCCCGCCCGCGCCGACCCGATCTACCGCGCGGACGCCGAGCGCTACGAGCGCATGCCCTACCGCCGCGTCGGCTCGAGCGGCATCCGGCTGCCGGCGATCTCGCTCGGGCTGTGGCAGAACTTCGGCGACGACCGTCCGCTCCAGAACAGCCGCGCGATCCTGCGCCGCGCCTTCGACCTCGGCATCACGCACTTCGACCTGGCCAACAACTACGGGCCGCCCTACGGCGCCGCCGAGAAGAACTTCGGGCGCATCTTCGCCGAGGACCTGCGGCCATACCGCGACGAGCTGATCGTCTCGACGAAGGCCGGCTATGACCAGTGGCCGGGGCCATACGGCGAGTGGGGCTCGCGCAAGTACCTGCTCGCGAGCCTCGACCAGAGCCTCGCGCGCATGGGGCTCGACCACGTCGACGTCTTCTACTCGCACCGCTTCGACCCGAGCACGCCGCTGGCGGAGACGATGGGCGCGCTCGACAGCGCCGTGCGCCAGGGCAAGGCGCTGTACGTGGGGGTCAGCTCCTACTCGCCACAGCGCACGCGGGAGGCGATCGAGATCCTCACGCGGCTGGGCACGCCGCTGCTGATCCACCAGCCCTCCTACTCGCTGCTGAACCGCTGGATCGAGCGCGGCCTGCTGGACACGCTCGAGCAGGGCGGCGTGGGCGCGATCGTGTTCTCGCCGCTGGCCCAGGGGCTGCTCACCGACCGCTACCTGCGCGGCATCCCCGAGGATTCGCGGGTGCGCCGCGGCGAGGCCTTCGCCGAGAGCCTGATCAGCGAGCAGGCGCTCACGCGCGTGCGCGCGCTGAACGAGCTCGCCGGCCGGCGCGGGCAGTCGCTCGCGCAGATGGCGATCGCGTGGGCCCTGCGCGACCCGCGCGTCAGCTCGGCGCTGGTCGGCGCGAGCAGCGTCGCGCAGCTGGAGCAGAACGTCGCCGCGCTCGCCAACCCGGACTTCAGCGCCGAGGAGCTAGCGGAGATCGACCGCCACGCGCAGGACAGCGCGATCAACATCTGGGCGCCGTCGAGCGATGCCTGAGCCTCGCCCGGCGTTACAGTTGCGCGCATGACCCTCGTCCTGATCACCGGCGCCACGCGCGGCATCGGCCAGGCCGCCGCCGTCGAGCTCGCCCGCCAGGGCGCCGAGGTGGCCCTCGTCGGCCGCGACGGCGAGCGCGTGCAGGCGGTCGCGCGCGAAGCCCGCGCCGCCGGCGCCGCCGCCGTGCACGAGCACGTCTGCGACCTGATGCTGATGAGCGAGGTGCGCGCGCTGGCCGAGGAGGCCAAGGAGCGCTACGCCCACGTCGACGTGCTCGCCAACAACGCCGGCGCGCTGTTCGCCTCGCGCAAGCAGACCGCCGAGGGCTTCGAGCGGACGTTCGCGCTCAACCACCTCTCCCCCTTCCTGCTGACCATGTTGCTGCGCGAGCGCCTGGCGGGCTCGCGCGTCGTCACGACCGCCTCCGACGCCCACGAGCAGGGCAGGCTCGACCTCGAGGACCTGCAATCGCAGAAGGGCTACGGGGCGATGCGCGCGTACGGCACCAGCAAGCTGTGCAACATCCTGTTCACGCGCGAGCTCGCCCGGCGCGCGCCCGAGCTGCACGCCAACTGCTTTCACCCGGGCGTCGTGCGCACGGGCTTCGGCAAGAACGAGAACGGCTTCTGGAAGCTCGCGACGACGCTCGGCGGCCCGTTCTTCCGCTCGCCCGCCCGCGGCGCTCGCTCGCTCGTGTGGTTGGCGCTCTCCGACCAGGCCGCGCAGCTGACCGGCGAGTACGTCCAGGACGAGCGGGTGACCCAGCCGAGCGCCGCCGCTCAGGACGCGGCGCTCGCCGAGGGTCTGTGGGAGCGCAGCGCCGCGCTCGTGGGACTCGCGGCCGACGCGCCGGCTGCCTCCTGATCGCCGCGCAGGAAGCGGTACACCGACAGCGGCGCCATCGCCGTGAGGATCGCGGCGCTCGTCGCGCACCACTCGCAGATCGCGTGGATCGAGAACAGCTCCCGATAGGTGAGGTAGGCGCTGAAGGCGAAGCCGACCAGCACCAGCACCATCATCGCCAGGCGCGTGCTCTCGCTCTCCGGCGCCAGCAGCGCGCCGAAGATCGAGATGTAGGTGAGCAGCCCGAGCAGCGCCACGGGGACGCCGAGGAGCTCCGACCACTGCGAGGTCTGCACCTTCTCGCAGCTGCCGCCGGCCGTGCAGATCGGCTTGATGCCCGCGTAGTGGACGTAGGTGAGGTAGCCGGCGATGCCGAGACCGCCGAGCGTGAGCACTGTCAGGACGATTCTCAGAGGCCGGGCTCGCATGCTGATCCTTTCGTGAATCGCGTGGTTGGTGTTCGCGTCAGCTCTTGGCGAGCTTGTCTACGGCCGCTTCGAAGGAGCCCGGTTCGGTCACCGAGCTCGGTTCGAACTGGCTCATCGCCCCTCCGGAGTGTCCGAGCAGGAACGCCGGCGTGCCTTCCAGGTGCTCGTTGCTGGCCGTCTGCGCGTCCGTTTCCACCTGGTTCGCCAGCGCCGGCTGGCCGCGGTCGCCGGTCCACTCGGCGAGGTTCAGACCCGGCACCTGCCTGGCGATCTGCTGGATGAATCTTTCGGTCACGTAGCCCGTGTCCTCTTCACCCTGCTCGTGGTAGAAGGTCTCGATGAAGTTCCACATCTTGCCCTGACGGCCGGCCGACAGCGCCGCTACCTGCTGCGCTTTGAACACTTCCGGTTCACGCGTGGCCGTCTCCAGCGAGTGATATTCGACGCGCAGCTTGCCGGCGCGCACCTGGTTCGAGATGATCGAGGGCAGCGCGCTCACGGTGAACGCCCTGCACACCGGGCACTCGAGATCGCCGTAGTACTGGAGCGTCACCGGCGCCGTCGGGTTGCCGAGCGCGTCGCCGTTCTGGGGAATGCCCGCCAGCAGCTTGGTTACTTCACCTTTCACCGCACGCCCCGCGGCGCTTTCCGGGGCGATGCGCTTGGTCCCTCCTCCGCTCGAGGAGACCAGGATCGCGACGATGCCCACCACGATCACCGCGGTGACGACCGCCAGCTGCGTGAGCCGGGAGTTGCGCTCGGCGCGGGCAAGCGTCTCCTGTTCGACTGCCTTGCGCTCCGCCCGCGCCTGCTCGCGACGCTGCTTACGTGTGAGTGACTGATCGTTGTCGGTGCGTAGTGAACTCATGGTGGCGATTTGTACACACTTTCAGTTAAGCGATGATAATTTCGGTACTACGAGAGAGTTAAAAGTTCGTCTCAGGAGACCTGCCTGTGACCCGCGCGCGCCCACACCACCGCGAGCGCGAGCGCGCCCAGCGGGATCAGCGCGAGCACGGTGATGCACGGCGCGCTCGAGAGCAGCGGCACGCCGAGCGTCGCGGTGCCGGCGGCCAGGTGCGCCACCACCACCGCGAGCGCGACGAGCCCCACCAGCACGAGCGCCGTCCACGCGCACAGCGCCAGCGGGAAGCGCGGCATCGGGCCCTCCCCCAGCAGGTGGTCGACGCGCTGCGGGTCGAGCCCCACCGCGCCCAGCTCGCTCGGCCCGGAGAAGCGCAGCATCGCCCCCGCCAGCGGCGAGCGATCGCCGGCGGCGGCGCGCACGGCGGCCTGGTCGGCTTCGATCTCCGCGAGCGCGCATTGACGCTCGATCAGCGCGCGCAGCGCCGGCAGGAAGAACAGCGCGCCCGCGAGCACGCGCGCGCACGCCAGCCGCAGCGGGTCGCGCCGGCGCGCGTGGTGGCGCTCGTGCGCCAGCACCGCGTCCAGTTCGGAGGCGTCGAGCAGGCTCAGCGCGCCGCTGGTGATGTAGATGGCGGGTCGCAGCAGCCCCGCGCAGAAGGCCTGCGGGCGCTCCTCGGCGAGCACCGACGCGCCGTGCGCGCGTTCCACGCACCCGCTCGCCAGCCCGCGCCGCAGGCGCCGGTCGACGAGCAGCTCGCGCGCCAGCCCGCGCGCGGCCGCGACCATCACGAGCAGCCCGAGCGCGGCCAGCAGCGAGAGCACCACCGCCGCCACGTTGGCGCTGGGGTAGGTGAAGCGCGCGCCCAGCAGCGAGAGCTCGTGCGCGGCGCTCGGCGCGGTGATCTGCCACGCCACCAGCAGCCGCGTCAGCACGAACAGCGCCCAGGCCAGGCCGAGCGCACCGAGCGCGACGCTCGCTCCGAACACGCGGCCGGCCGCGCTGGTGGCGGGCTTTGCTCGCATGCTTGACAAGGTAGTCGGCGGTCGTACCGGCGCGCTCCCCAGAGGTCGCGCGTACCCGGAGCTCGTGAACGCTTCCCGGACCATTGCTACTACAGTCTATAGTACTTTCGCCCGGACTGCTACACTTCGTCGTAGATGGCGCGCAAGAAAGAGAGTGCCCAGCCCGACGCGCCGCCGGCGCTGCACGAGCTGGAGACCGAGGTGATGGAGGAGCTGTGGTCCCGGGGCGAGGCCTCGGTGCGCACGGTGATGCAGGCGCTCAACGCCCGCGCGGCCAACGAGCGCGCCTACACGACCTACATGACGATCATGGCGCGCCTCTACAAGAAGGGCGTGCTCGAGCGCCGGCGCGAGGGCAAGACCGACTTCTACGCCCCCAAGCTGAGCCGCGAGGAGTTCATGGCCTCGCGCGCCCGCGCCGAGGTGCAGGAGCTCGTCGCCCAGTACGGCGACCTCGCCCTCAGCCACTTCGCGCGCGAGGTCGCGAGCCTCGACCCGGCGCGCCGGCGCGCGCTCCAGCGCCTCGCGCGCAAAGCCTGAGCCACGGCGTCCCGCGGGGCCCCCGCGGCCCCCCGCACGACGCCGCGGCGCGCGTGAGCACAACCCGCGACCCCATCTACTATTAGATGTAGTAGATTGTGCTCCCGCACACCCGCGGGTTCGCCGCAGCGCGTCCGTCTGGCCTGCCTGTCCCAGGCGGCGCGCTCGGCGAGCCCCGCGCGGGAGCACGCCGCCGCACGCGCGAGGTCCCGGCGCAAGAGGTTCGACTTCAGTACCTTCACATCTCGTGAAGCTCGAGGAACTCGCAGAGCAGGTCGAGCGCGGGGAGATCGACACGGTGCTCGTGGCGATGGCCGACATGCAGGGCCGCCTGCAGGGCAAGCGCGTGACCGCCAGCCACTTCCTCGCCGAGGTCGCCCACCACGGCGCCGAGAGCTGCAACTACCTGCTCGCGGTCGACGTCGACATGCGCACCGTCGAGGGCTACGCGATGTCCTCCTGGGCCGGCGGCTACGGCGACATGGTGCTGGTGCCCGACCTGCAGACGCTGCGCCCCGTGCCCTGGCAGGAGGGCACGGCGATGTGCCTCGCCGACGTGCGCTGGCCGGACGGCGCCGAAGTGCTCGCCTCCCCGCGCCAGATCCTGCGCGCGCAGCTCGCGCGGCTGGCCGAGCGCGGCTGGCAGGCCAACGCCGGCACCGAGCTCGAGTTCATGGTCTTCCGCGACACCTACGAGCAGGCCTGGGAGCGCGGCTACCGCGCGCTCACCCCCGCCAACCTCTACAACGTCGACTACTCGCTGCTCGGCACCGCGCGCGTCGAGCCGCTGATCCGGCGCATCCGCAACAGCATGGCCGGCGCCGGCATGGCCGTCGAGGACTCCAAGGGCGAGTGCAACCACGGCCAGCACGAGATCAACTTCCGCTACGCCGACGCGCTGCGCACCTGCGACGAGCACTCGATCTACAAGAACGGCGCCAAGGAGATCGCCGCCCAGGAGGGCATGGCGATCACCTTCATGGCCAAGTTCGACGAGCGCGAGGGCAGCTCGTGCCACATCCACTTCTCGCTCGCCGATCCATCGACTGACCCGCCCACCCCGCTGTTCGCGCGCGAGCGCGCGCTGTTCGACTCCTTCCTCGCCGGCCAGCTTGCCTGCCTGCGCGAGCTGACGCTGCTGTTCGCCCCCCACGTCAACTCCTACAAGCGCTACGCCGCCACCAGCTTCGCGCCCACGACCGTCGCCTGGGGGCACGACAACCGCACCTGCGCCCTGCGCGTCGTCGGCCACGGCGAGGGGCTGCGCTTCGAGAGCCGCGTCGGCGGCGCCGACCTGAACCCCTACCTGGCGCTCGCCGCGATCGTCGCCTCCGGCCTGCACGGCCTCGACGCCGGCCTCGAGCTGGAGCCCGCCTTCGAGGGCAACGCCTACGCCGCCGGCGCCGAGCGCGCGCGCCTGCCGCGCACGCTCGCGCACGCCCGCGAGCTGTTCGCCGAGAGCCGGGTCGCGCGCGCCGCCTTCGGCGAGGAGGTCGTGGCGCACTATCTGAACATGGCCGACGTCGAGCTCGAGGCCTTCGGCGCCGCCGTCACCGACTGGGAGCGCGTGCGGGGGTTCGAGCGGCTGTGACCGTGACGCTCCCCGAGGCCGTGTTCGCGCCCGTGCGATCGCAGACCGCCTTCGAGGAGACCGTCGAGCGACTCGGCACCGCGATCAAGCTCGGCCTGCTGCCCGCCGGCTCGCAGCTGCCCGCCGAGCGCGAGCTGTGCGCGCGCCTGGGCATCGCCCGCTCGACCCTGCGCCAGGCGCTCACCGCGCTCAGCCAGAGCGGCCACGTGTTCGCCACGCGCGGCCGCGGCGGCGGCACCTTCGTCTCCGACCCCCTGCCCCCCTCCGACCCGCCCTCGCCGGAGATGCTCGCGCAGTGGCGCGAGACCTGCGACCGGCGCCTGGCCGTCGAGCTCGGCGTCGCCGTGCTCGCCGCCGAACGCGCCGGGCGCGCCGAGCTCGACCGCCTCGACGAGCTCGCCGGCGCGCTCGAGCGGAGCGTCGAGGACTTCGGCGCCTACCGCCAGGCCGACATCCGCCTGCACGTCGGCCTCGCCGAGGCCACCCGCTCGACCGAGCTCGTGCGCACCATGACCGAGGTCCAGGGCGCGATGACCGACCTGATCGCCTTCATCGCCCACCCGCCCCAGGTGCTGGCCTCCTCCAACGCCCAGCACCGCCGCCTGCTGGCCGCCGTGCGCGAGCGCGACGCGATGCGCGCCGCCCAGGCGATGGCCGACCACCTGCAGGGCACCGAGCACATCCTCGCGGGGCTGCTCCCGGACGGCTGAGCCGTCCTGGGGCGGCTCGCGCCGCGCCACTTGGCCAGCTGTCCCTACCGGCGTCCGCGATTTGCGGCAAAAGGGGTTGACATCCCGTCGGCTTCGAGCGTATTGTCACGATTGAAGGACGGACAAGCAAACCTTTTAGAGGAGGGGGCTAGCTGATGGCCGCGACCGAGAGCCTGGGCAGCGACGAGCGAAAGCTCGCCGAGCTCGGCTACAAACAAGAGCTGAACCGGGGCTGGAGCGGGTTCTCGAACTTCGCGATCTCGTTCTCGATCATCTGCATCCTCGCCGGCTGCTTCACGACGTACGGCCAGGCGCTGAAGAACGGCGGCCCGATCGCCATCTCGATCGCCTGGCCGCTGATCTGCGTGCTGATCCTGGCGGTCGCCGTCTCGATGTCCGAGCTCGCCTCCGCCTACCCGACCGCCGGCGGCATCTACTACTGGGCCTCGCGCCTGGGCGGGCCGGCCTGGGGCTGGTTCACCGGCTGGTTCAACCTGATCGGCCTGGTCGCCGTGGTCGCGTCGGTCGTGTACGTGAGCGCGACCTTCCTGATCAACCTGCTCGGCCTCTACGGCGTGCACTTCATCTTCAACTTCGTCAAGGCGGCCGCGGGCACGAACGTTCACTACTCGGCCCACGTCAACTTCGCCGTGTTCGTCTTCATCGCGATCGTCGCCGGGCTGATCAACGTCTTCCGCAGCCACCTCGTGTCGATCCTGTACGGCTTCTCGGTGTGGTGGAACATCGTCGGCGTCCTCGCGATCGTCGCGATCCTGATCCTCGTGCCCTCCCACCACGCGAGCCTCTCCTACGTCTTCGGCCACCGCGCCAACGAATCGGGCTTCGCCGGCGGCGCGCTCGGCGGCCTGAAATTCTGGATCTACGTCCTGCCGCTCGGCTTCCTGCTGACGATGTACACGATCACCGGCTACGACGCCTCCGCGCACATCTCCGAGGAGACGCGCGGCGCCGAACACTCCTCCGCCCAGGGCGTCTGGCGCTCGGTCTTCTACTCGGCGATCTTCGGCTGGATCGTGCTGCTGGCGATCACCTTCGCGATCCAGAAGAGCCACGAAGCCGAAATCTACAAAGCCGGCTTCCCGGCGCTCGCGATCTTCGCCTCCGCGCTCAGCTCGGCCGGCGACAAGGCCGTCGTGCTGATCTCCACCGTCGGCCAGCTGTTCTGCGGCGTGGCGTGCGTGACGAGCGCCTCGCGCATGACCTTCGCCTTCTCGCGCGACGGCGCCGTGCCCGGGCACAACCTGTGGCGACGCCTGAGCGCCAACAGGACGCCCACCTGGGCCGTCTTCTTCGTGGTGCTGTTCGCGATCGTCGTCACCATCCCCGCCTACTTCCCCAACCACCTCGGCACGCCGGTGGCGTTCCTCGCGGTCACCTCGATCTCGGTGATCGGCCTGTACATCGCCTACACGATCCCCGTGTTCCTGCGCTGGCGCGCCGGCGAGAGCTTCGTCCCCGGAACCTGGACGCTCGGGCGCAAGTACAAATGGATCAACCCGATCGCCGTGGTATGGGTGGCGCTGTGCGTGATCATCTTCTGCCTGCCCTTCACGCCCGGCGCCGTCCCGTGGGACAAGGGCTTCTCCTGGAGCGAAGTCAACTACGCGCCGCTCGTGACGATCGGGGTGATCCTCGCCGTGACGATCTGGTACGCCGTCAGCGCCAAAAAGACGTTCAAGGGCCCGATCCGCACGATCGACGAGCTCGACGTCGAACAGGCGCTGCCCGCCATCGCCGAGGCGCCATAGCGGTGACGGCGGCGATCGTCCCCGCCCGGGCCGCACGGCCCGGCCAGCGCCGGACGGGCTGAGCGCTGAGCGCCGAGCGCCTGTCAGTGCTCGAGCCCGCCACCGAGGCGGTGCTCGCCGAGATCCCCCGCGCGGGCCTCGAGCAGGTCGACGAGGCCGTCGCGCGGGCGCGGCGCGCGCTGCCCGCGTGGCGCGCGCTGACCCCCGGCGAGCGCGCCCGCGCGCTGCACGCGCTCGCCGACACGCTCGCCGCCCACCGCGAGGAGCTCGCCGTGCTCGAGGCGCGCAACGCCGGCAAGGCGATCGCCGACGCGCGCGGCGAGATGGGGATGGTGATCGACACCTTCCGCTACTACGCCGGCGCGCCCGAGCGCCTGCTCGGCGACACGATCCCCGTCGCCGGCGGCCAGGCCTTCACCGTGCGCGAGCCGCTCGGCGTAGTCGGCCTGATCACCCCCTGGAACTTCCCGCTCACGATCGCCGCCTGGAAGCTCGCGCCGGCGCTCGCCGCCGGCAACACGGTCGTGCTCAAGCCCGCCGAGCTGACGCCGCTGAGCGCGCTGCGCTTCGCCGAGCTGGCGCGCGAGGCCGGCCTGGAGGACGGCGTCGTGAACGTCGTCGCCGGCCCCGGCTCCAGCTGCGGGCGGCGCCTGGTCGAGCACCCCGACGTCGCCAAGATCGCCTTCACCGGCTCGACCGAGGTGGGCCGCGCGATCGCCGCCGGCGCCGCCGCCACGATCAAGCGCGTCACGCTCGAGCTCGGCGGCAAGTCGGCCAACGTCGTGTTCGCCGACGCCGACCTCGAGGCCGCCGCCGCGGCCGCCCCGCTCGCCGTCTTCGGCAACGCCGGCCAGGACTGCTGCGCGCGCTCGCGCATCCTCGTCCAGGACTCCGTCTTCGAGCGCTTCCTGGGCCTGCTGGAGACGCACGTGAAGGCGCTGCGCGTCGGCGATCCGCTCGGCGAGGACACGCAGATGGGGCCGCTGATCTCCGCCGGCCAGCGCGAGACCGTCGCCTCCTTCCTCGACGACGGCGCGCCGCTGGCGTTCCGCGGCAGCGCCCCCGACGGCCCTGGCTTCTGGTTCGCGCCGACCGTGCTCGCCCCCGTGCGCCCCGACGCCCGCGCCGCCCGCGAGGAGATCTTCGGCCCGATCGCCGCCGTCATCCCCTTCGGCGACGAGGCCGAGGCGATCGCGCTGGCCAACGACACGATCTACGGCCTGTCTGGCTCGATCTGGACGCGCGACGGCGCCCGCGCCCTGCGCGTGGCGCGCGCGATCGAGACAGGAGTGCTGTCGATCAACGCGAACACCTCCGTGCGCGTGAGCACCCCCTTCGGCGGCTTCAAGCAGTCCGGCTACGGCCGCGAGCTCGGGCCGCACGCGCTCGAGGCATACACCGAGCTGAAGACGATCTTCTATTCGACCGAACGATGAGCGCGACAGCGAGCAGAGCGAGCGTGACGGCCGGCGCCGGGGGGCGGCGCCGATGAGCTCCGGCGGGCGCCTGAAGGACCGCGTCTGCGTCGTCACCGGCGCCGGCGGCGGCATCGGCGCGGCCACCGTCGAGGTCTTCCAGCGCGAGGGCGCGCGCGTCGCGGGCGTCGACCTGCAGCCCGGCTGCCCCGGCGAGCTGGCCCTGCAGGCCGACGTCACCGACGAGCGGCAGGTGCGCGAGATGTTCGCGGCCGCGCGCGAGCGCTTCGGGCGCATCGACGTGCTGTTCAACAACGCCGGCATCTCCCCCGGCGACGACGCCTCGGTGCTGGAGACGACGCTCGAGGCGTGGGAGCGCGTGCAGCACGCCAACCTGCGCAGCGTCTTCCTGTGCTGCAAGCACGGCATCCCCCACCTGCTCGAGAACGACGGCCCGCTGCGCGGCTCGGTGATCAACACCGCCTCGTTCGTCGCCGTCATGGGCGCCGCCACCTCGCAGATCTCCTACACCGCCTCCAAGGGCGGCGTGCTCGCCCTCTCGCGCGAGCTCGGCGTCGAGTTCGCACGCCGCGGCGTGCGCGTCAACGCGCTGTGCCCCGGCCCCGTCGACACGCAGCTGCTGCGCGAGCTGTTCGCCAAGGACCCCGAGAAGGCGGCACGGCGGCTCGTGCACGTGCCGATGGGCCGCTTCGCGCAGGCGCGCGAGATCGCCCAGGGAGCCCTGTTCCTCGCCAGCGACGAGTCCAGCTACGTGACCGCCTCGACGTTCCTGATCGACGGCGGCCTGAGCGGCGCCTACACGACGCCGCTGGACTAGAGGCCCAGCCGCGTCCGAGCCCGCTCAGCTATACCGACTGGTCAACCGACCGACGGAGAGGGGAAGACGATGCGACAGCTCACCTACGCGGGCAGCGACGAGCTCCAATGGCGCGAGGCCCCCGAGCCGCGGCTGGACTCCGACGCCGGCGCGCTCGTGCGCCCGGTCGCGGTCGCCACGTGCGACCTGGACGCCGCGATCATCGCCGGCGCCTCGCCGTTCCAGCCGCCGTTCGCGCTCGGCCACGAGTGCGTGGCCGAGGTCCTCGAGGTGGGCGACGGCGTGACCACGCTCGCCGCCGGCCAGCTCGTGAGCGTGCCCTTCCAGATCTCCTGCGGGGAGTGCGCGCCGTGTCGCGCGGGGCGCACGTCCAACTGCGCGAGCGTCGAGTTCATGTCCACCTACGGCTTCGGCCCGGCGGTCGGCCGCTGGGGCGGCTTCCTCTCCGACGTGGTGCTCGTGCCCTACGCCGAGCACATGCTCGCGCCGCTGCCGGCCGGCGTCGAGCCGGCGTCGCTCGCCAGCGCCTCCGACAACATCGGCGACGCCTGGCGCGCGGTCGGCCCGGCGCTCGCCGAGCATCCCGGCGCGCCGGTGCTGGTGATCGGCGGCAACGGGCCCGGCTCGATCGGCCTCTACGCCGCCGGCATCGCCGTGGCGCTCGGAGCCGAGTCGGTCGTCTACCTGGACCGCGACGAGCACCGGCGCGAGCTCGCCGCGAGACTCGGCGCGCAGACGCTCGCGCAGGCGCCGGGCAGGCTCGGCCCCTTCCCGATCACCGTCGACGCGGGCGGCGACCCCGAGCTGCTGGCGCTGGCGCTGCACGCGACCGCGCCGGACGGCGTGTGCACGAGCGTCGCGATCTACTTCGGCGCGCAGCCGACGCTGCCGCTGCTGTCGATGTACACCAAGGGCATCACCTTCAGGACCGGCCGCGCGAACGCGCAGCCCGCGCTCGCGCCGGTGCTCGAGCTGAGCGCCTCCGGCGCCTTCCATCCCGAGATCGTGACCACGCGCACGGTCGGCTGGGAGGACGCCGCCGAGGCGCTCGTCGAGCGCGACTGGACGAAGCTCGTGATCGAGCGCTAGCCCCGGCGGCCATCTAGGCTTGGCCAATCGAGCAGACGACCCCGACGCAGATCGCGCGCGGCCTGTACCGCTGGAGCGCCCCGCACCCCGACTGGGATCCCGCGGCGCCGCCCGGCAGCCCCGAGCACTGGGGGCAGATGGTCGGCTCGGTCCTCTACGAGCTGCCCGACACGCTCGTCGCGATCGACCCGCTGCTGCCGGCCGAAGGCCGCGAGCGGCTTCTGGAATGGCTCGACGAGCTGATCGCCGGACGGCCGCTGAGCATCCTCACGACGAACCGCTGGCACCGGCGCGACCGCGCGCTGCTGGCCGAGCGCTACCGCGCGAACAACGGCCCTCGCGCGTGGAACGCTCTGCCCGCCGGGGTCACCCGGCTGCCGCTGCGCGGCGCCGGCGAGACCCTGTTCTGGCTGCCCGGCGCGCTCGCGCTGGTGCCCGGCGACAGGCTGCTCGGAGTCGAGGGGCCGGCGGCGGGGAGCGAGCTGCGGGTGTGCCCGCAGAGCTGGCTCGCGGACGTGCGTGCGGACCGCGCCGAAGTTGCCGGGCTGATGCGCCCATTGCTCGATCTGCCGATCGAGCGCGTGCTCGTCTCCCACGGCGAGCCCGTGCTCCGCTACGGCCACGGCGCGCTCGCGCGGGCGCTCGCAGAGGCGCGGGGCGAGGCGGCGCCGGGGGGTTGACGGCGGCGCCGGGACGAGGCGCACGCTGCGCGTCAGCCCAGGACCGCGCGGCGGATACGGTAGGCGAAGTAGAAGTGCAGAGCCGCGGGAGCGACCATCACGACCCCCCACCAGTAGCCGTCGCCCAGCAGGATGCCGCCAAGCACGAGCAGCCAGATGCCGATCGCGATCCGCACGCGGATGATCAGACGCGGGTGCCTGCGTTCCCAGCGCCATCGCGGTTGGCGTGTCAGCTCGCGCCACCTCATCAACGCGGCGCTCGTCACGAGGTCGGCCGAGTCCGCCAGCCCGGGCCGGCGCCGGCCGTCCTTGGCGCCGTCCATGAGCACCGACAGGATCTCCTGCTCGTGCTCGCGGCGGTACCGCGCCGGGAAGCACCTCAGCAGCCGTCGGTAGCGGCGCTCCAGGTCGGCCGGGCCGGTCATCACAGCGCCCCCGCCGGGTTCAGCCGCGACATCGCGACGAGCGCGTTGGCCTGGAAGCGGGCCGCCTCGTCGGCCAGCCGCTTCTCGCCCGGCGGGGTGAGCCGGTAGTAGCGGCGCAGCCGGTTGTCCACGACCTCCTCGCGATCCACCTCGATCAGCTTGTCCGCGCGAAGCCGGTCGAGAGCCGTGTACAGGGTTCCGGCGCGCAGCCGCACGCGCCCGTCGGAGATCTGCTCGACGTCGGTGATGATCGCGTAGCCGTGCCGGCTTCCCCCAGCCAGCGCCGTCAGGATCAGGAACGTCGCCTCCTGCATCGCCCTTATGCCCATAGCGACAGTATATATCGATCAACTAGCGGTTGTCAAGCACGCTGCCCACTTGCCGGCGGGGAGCCGCGCGCAACGCTCACCCGCCGATCGGCGCGCGCGGATTGCCGGCCCAGAAGATCTGCGTGCCGACCGCGTCGAGCACGTTCACGAGTACGAGGTTGAGCGCCATCGACTTGGCCGTCGCCTGGCCCACGCCAACCGGTCCGCCGCTCGCTTTGTAGCCGTAGTAGCAGCCGACCAGCACGATCGCCGTCGCCATCGCCATGCCCTTGACCAGGCTGTAGAGGAAGTCTCCGGGGTTCTGGAACTGCCAGAAGACCAGCAGGTAGCTGCCCGAGGAGACGTAGCCGACCTGCTTGACGATCGCGATATAGGAGCCGAGAAAGGCGACGCCGATCGCGCCCACGTACATGAACGGCAGCACCATCCAGCAGGCGAGCAGCCGCGTGGCGCACAGGAACGTGATCGAGTCGACGCCCATCACCTCGAGCGCGTCGATCTCCTCGCAGATGCGCATCGCGCCGAGCTCGGCGACGATCCCCGTCCCGACCTTCGCCGACATCATGTAGCCGAACGTGAGCGGCACGGCCTCGCGCAGGTTGCACCACGAGGCGAACACGCCGGCGTACGCGGGCACGCCGGCCGCCTCGTTGAAGTAGGCGCCCTGGATCCCGCAGGACCCGAGGCCGGTGAACAGCACGAGCCCCCAGATCACGCCGGTCGAGCCGACGACCAGGATGCCCGCCTGGCGCAGCGCCTCGCCGAAGAAGCGCAGCACGCGCCCGCTGAGCACCTCGCGCACGGTCGTGCCGATGAAGCCGCCGAGCTCGCCGCTGGCCCCCAGCCATTCGCGCGGCAGCGCGAGCATGCCCTCGCCAAAGCCCGATCCTCCGGCACCGGCCGACGTGGAGCTCATTTCAGCACCACGATCTGCGGGTGGGTCGCGAGCAGCGTCTGCGTGAACACGTAGTTGAACGCGCCGAAGGCGAGGAACGCCACTACTACCGCCTCGTTGACCGCCCGCCCCACCCCCTCCGCGCCGCCCGAGGCGGTCATCCCTTTGTAACAGCAGACGATCGCGATGATCGCGCCGAAGATCGACGTCTTCAGCACCGAGCCCCACAGGTCCGTGACAGTCGCGTTGGAGAACAGCCGTGCCCAGAAGGGACCGAGCGAGCCGCCGAACTCGAGCTCGGCGATCATGCCGCCGAAGAAGCCGAACAGGATCGCGAAGATGTTGAACAGGCCCGTCACCAGCACCAGCGAGAGGAAGCGGGGAACGACGAGGTTCTTGACGGGGTCGACGCCCAGCACCTGGAGCGCATCGAGCTCCTCGCGCACCTTGCGCGCCCCGAGGTCCGCGGTGATCGCGGTGCCCCCGACGCCGGCGACCACCACCGCGGTGATCAGCGGGGCGATTTCGCGGACGACCTCGATCACGAAGAACCCGCCAAGGAAGTCGACCGCGCCGAGCAGCCGCAGGAAGTTCGCCGCCTGCAGGCCCGGGGCGCCGTAGTCGATCGCAATCGTCGAGACCATCAGCGGGAACCACACCAGCCGCAGCACGAACAGGAACTGGGAGACGAGCTCGCCGCCGTAGGGGTACGGCGGGCGCACCGCGGAGGCGAGCGTGCGCCCGGCGAGCAGGATCATGTCTCCGAGCTCTTCGAGTGCGTGCCTGGCCGGTGTGCCCAACCATGCGGCGATGCTGCGCGTCATCGTCCCCGCCTCCTGTGTTCGCGGCCCGCCCACCGAGGGCCCTTCCCGGGTGACGAGCAACAGGTCTAGTGTACTAGCTCATTAATACACTATCCGGCAGCTGGGATGAGGTCTAAAGTGGAACGCGTGAGCAAGCGTCGGGGAGCCGAGCCGCTCGAGTCCAACCGTGGGCTCGAGCTCGAAGTCGACCGCGCGGCCGAGATCCCGATCGGGGTGCAGCTCGCCTGGGCGCTGCGCAGCCGTATCGCCGAGGGAGCGCTCGCGCCCGGGCAGAAGCTGCCGGGTCTGCGCGAGCTGGCGAAGACGACCGGCGTGAACGTCAACACCGTGCGCGCCGTCTATCAGCGCCTCGAGCAGGAGCGCCTGATCGACAGCCACCAGGGCAGCGGGACGTTCGTGGCCCTTCGACCCCCCCGCGCCTCGCCGGCGGCGAGCATCGCGGCCGACGCCGCGCGCGAGGCGCACGACACGGGCGTCGACCCGCGTGAGGTCGCGGCGGCGCTGTACGTGGCGGGGCCCGCACGAGCCGCGAGCACGAACGCCGAAGCGGACAGGCGGCGAGCCCTGCGCGAGCAGATCGCAGCGCTCGAGCGAACGCTCGGTGAGCTGCTGGCCAACCACCCGAGCCTCGCCATCCCTACCCAGGCCATGCCCAAAAGCGGGCCGGCGCTGCTCAGCGCGATGGAGCTGGAGCGGGTGCGCGCGCAGCTCGTGCGCCGCCTCAGCGCTGTCCAAAGCGCCATCGACAAGCTCGAGCGCGACGCGAGCGCCGCTCGGAGCAAGCGTCGCGCGGCGAACCTCGCCGGCGAGGCCGAGCGCTCGGCGCCGGCCGGAAAGCCGGCGCGCGCGAGCAGCGGCGTGAGGCCCGCGCCGGCGGGGGCCTGATGAGCACGCCCGAGGCCTACTTCCTGGGGATGGTGTTCGGCCTGCCGTTGCTGCTCTTGCTGGTCGCGCTGGTCGCCGGCTACTTCTACCGCGAGGGCCCCGAGGAGCTGCTCGACTGGCGCCCCACCCGCTCCCCGGAGAAGGAAGTCGAACTCGAACACGGGGACCTCGAGCAGATGCTCGGCGCGCTGAACCGCTACCGGCGCATGCGCGGCGCCCCCGAGCGTTCGCTCGAGGAGGTCAGCGAGCGGGCGGCCTACTTGCGCGGGCAGGGCGCGGTGTAGCTCACCGTGACCGGCTCCGGGCGCGATTCTTCGCCGTTTTCCGCGAAGATCACTTCGGTCTTGACGCTGAAGCCGCCCGCCGGGCAGGTGCTCGGGATGCGCCCGTAGTAGACCGGCTTGCCCTTCAGGCGGATCGCGGAGCCGAAGCGCCCGGTGATCGTTTTCACCGACGCGTAGGGAGCGCCGGGGACGCTCGCGACCAGCGGCACCGCGACGACCGCCTCGACGCCGTAGGGGCCCGGGCCCGTGAGGTTCACGTAGCGGCCCTTCGAGAGCACTTCCAGCGAGACGGGCGAGTGGCCGTCGGCGAAGAACTCGATGCCGCCGCCCGGTTTGTAGAACGAGAAGACTTCGACGGACTCTTCCACGCGTTCGCCGCCGAAGGTCACGTAGCCGAGGGCGCTGCCCACCGGGCCGGCCGCGGAGCCCTTCGCGCAGCCGATCGGCCCCGTCTTGACGATCGTTTCTTCGGGGCAGGTGGGGAAGCCGTTCGGGTGCAGGACGGTGCCTTTGGGGAAGTACACGTTGATCCCGATCACCGGCGGCGGCGAGCCGAAGTATTCGCTGCCGGTGATTTCGAAGTTGGTTTCCAGCTGCGCGCCCGCGCCGAGGATGTAGCCGGTGCCGGGGAAGCCCTTGATCGGCAGCGGAATCGCTTTGAACTTCACGGTCGGCAAGGCCGACGCGGCGCCCGGGACAGCGAGCGCGGGCAGTCCGAACAGGACCAGACAGACGAATGCTCTGCGCAGCATCTCCAGCGAGTCTAAACGCAACCGCAGCCCGGCGGGCCCCGCGCCGAGGGGCCCGCGGCCGGCGCGCGGACGCTCAGACGCCGAGCAGGCGCCGGTCCCCGAACACGACGAACGTTTCTCTCGGGAGCGAGCCCGCATCGCCGGCCGGCGGCGATGAGACGGGCTCGACCGCGAGCGACACGCCGTTGAACGCGAACGCCGTGTACGGGGCGCGGGCCTGCTCGGGCGCGCCCTCGGCGCAGCGCGGGTCGCGCGCCGCGAGCCCCGCGAGCAGCTCCCCCAGCCAGCCCTCGGGTCGATCCTCGCCGGCGCCCGCGCCGCCCTGGGCCACGCTCACGACGCACAGCTCCAGGCGCTCGTGGATCGCCGCCTTCGCGAACGCCCCGAGCACGGCGGCCAGCGCGTCGAGCTGCTCGCCCGGCGGCCGCGGCGATCCGACGGCGGCCCCCCACACGCGCGCGCTCCGGGGGTCGAGACCCAGCACCGGCCCCCCCAGGCGCCGAAACGCGTCCAGGTGCGCGGCCGTGCTTGGATCGCCCGCGGCCCGCGCGAAGCGCCGCCCGTCGCGCGCCGGGATCGCGTCGAGCTTGCGCGCGACGGCGAGCGCGAGGTCCACCCCGTGCGCCCGCGCCAGCGCCGCCAGATGCCCGTGGAGGGTGACGACGGCCTCGCTCAGCGGGCACCAGCCCTCGAGCGAGCGCGGCGTCTTCGGCCCGTCGTAGTAGTTGACGATCCGCGCGATCCGCCCCGCGGCGCCGAGCAGCCCGGCGAGCGGATCCTCGCGGGGCGCGGGCGCGGCGGCGAGCGGTTGATGCTCGGGATCCTGCTGCTGCCCGGCGGCGGCGCCGCCCGGCTCCGGCACCTCGCCCAGGAACTGGTCGGCGAGGGCGGTGGTGATGATCCACAGGTCGGCGAGCTCCTCCGCGAGCCCCGCCTCGGCGGGGCGCTCGCCGGCGAGCGCCCCGGCGATCTCGCCGAGCTCCTCGAGCACCCGCGCGAGCGCGGCGAGCGGGCGCCAGTAGCCGCCGACGCGGCCGAGCGCTTCGCGCACGCGCCGCTGCGTGGGCGCGCCGCGCCCTGCCTGCGGGTCGCTCGGGCGGACGGCCGCGCTCACGGGGCGAGCTGGACGAGCTCGACGCCGGCGCATTCCAGCACGTCCTGGCCGTCGAGCACCGCGTAGCCCGCGCGGAAGTACAGGCGCTCGATGCCGGCGTGCGCGAGCAGCTTCGCGCACGGCGGGCACGGGAAGTCGGTGACGTACATCGTCGCGCCGCGCGTGCGCACGCCGTCGCGGGCGGCCTGGGCGATCAGGCGCGCCTCGGCGTGGGTGGCGGTGCCCAGCTCAAGCGCCACGCCTTTGTGGAAGTTCGCGCGCGGGTCGCCGACGGCGTAGGCGCTCAGCGGGTGCGGCTCGTGCTCGTTGCGGGCGCACGCGACGGCACCGTCGCGGTAGCGGATCGCGGCGCCCACCTGGCGCCACCAGTCGACGCTGCCCGCGGCGCACTGCTCGGCGGCGCCGACGAGCTCGGCGAGCAGCGGATCGGGCTCCAGCGAAGGGCGCACGCGCGGGCGCAGCAGCTGCACGGTCCGGGTCTTGTCCCAGCGCAGGAACACGGTGTCGTAGCTGACCTCGCAGCGCTCGAAGTAGCGCTCGACGATCCGGTAGCTGATGTCCTCGGCGGGCAGCGTCAGGCGCGGCGCGCGCAGCGCGAGCTCGCGCGCGCCCTGCTCGTCGAGCACGCTCACGCGCGCGCAGATCCCCCAGGCAGCAAGCGCCCGCGCGACCAGGCGCGCGTCGAGCGCGCGGATGTCCTTGGCGAGCGGCCGGTAGTCGCGATAGAGCTCGGGGCCGATCAGGTAGAGCTCGCGACCGGCGCCGTGGGCGTGCAGGAAGCGCCGGTAGCCCTCGTGGAGCACCGGGATGTAGGCGAGCACGACCTCGCTCATGCGCGCCTGAGGATGCCGTCGATCAGCCCGGGGAGCACCTCGGCGAGCTTGGGCCCGAGGCGCTCGCCGAGGTTCATGTACATCTGGCGGATGCGCTCGCTGGTGGTGACCGACGCCTGGCGCTCGACCACCTCGATCTGGCCGCACAGCTCCTCGAGCGCGCGCAGCTCCTGCTCCCCGTAGGAGTGGTCCTCGGTCAGCACGAGCACGTCGGGGCGCACGGCGTCGATCAGCGCCCAGCGCCGTTCGCCGTCGTCCTTCAGGTAGATCAGGTCGACCGGGCGCTGGTAGGCGAGCATCTCCAGGCGCTCGTCCTCGGGCACCATCGGACGGTCGGGCCCCTTGCGGCGCTGGATCTTCGCGTCGCTGTCCACGCCGACGGCGAGCACGTCGCCGAGCGCCTTGGCGCGCGCGAGGTACTTGACGTGGCCGAGGTGGATCAGGTCGAAGGAGCCCGATGTCAGCACCACGCGGTAGCCGAGCCCCTTCAGGTGCGCAACCGTGCGCGTCATCTCCTCGAGGCTGCCGATCAGGCGATCCTCGAAGTTGACGTTGGGACTGAGTATGCCGCTGCTGACAGCCATACGCTCGCGAGCACGCACGATATCGGCGCATCCCGAGGTCACCGCGGCCCATCCATCTGGCGTTCCCATCAGACTGGCTGGCCGCGAAGCGACACCAGCCATGCCCGCCTACCTGCCCTACGACCAGCGCACCCCCAGCACCGCCTACCGCGAGATGCTGGGCGCGATCCGCGACGGCGGCGCGCGCCTGCGGACCAAGCAGGGCGAGGACGCGCTGGCGCTGGCCGGCCACTGCATGCGCTTCCCGATGGCCCACGGCGCGGCCGTGATCACCGAGCGCTCGATCAAGAGCTTCGCGCACAAGGCGATCGGCGAGCTGTGCGCGTTCATCAACGGGGCGCGCACGCTCGACGAGCTGCGGGAGTTCGGCTGCGACTGGTGGGATGCGTGGGCGACGCCCGAGAAGTGCGAGGCGCGCGGCCTGGAGCCCGGCGACCTCGGCCCCGGCTCCTACGGCCACGCCTTCAGGAACTTCACGACGAACCTCGACGGGGACGACCCGGGCTTCGACCAGCTCGATCACCTGATCCGCAAGCTGCGCGACCTGCCGCTGGACCGCACGGCGCTGATGAGCCCGTGGATCCCGAACGCCAACCACCGCGAGGCGGGCGTGCGCTCGCGCAACACGATCGCCCCCTGCCACGGCTGGGTGCACGCGCTCGTCTTCGGCGAGAAGCTGCACCTGATCCACAACCAGCGCTCGGGCGACACGCCGATCGGGGTGCCCTCGAACATGGCCCAGTACACGGCGCTCGGCCTGATGCTCGAGCAGCTGACCGGCTACGAGCTGGTCGAGTACGTGCACTGGATCCAGTACGCGCACATCTACGTCAACCAGCTGGCGGCGGTCGAGGAGATGCTCTCGCGCGAGCCGCGCGCGCTGCCGACGCTGGCGCTCACCGAGGCCGGCCGGCGGGTGGGCGACATCCACGACTTCCGCGCCGAGCACTTCGAGCTCTCCGACTACCACCCCCACCCGGCGATCGCGGGCATCCCGGTGGCCACCTAGCGGGATGGTCGCGATCGTCGTGGCGTACGCACGGGGCGGGACGATCGGCCGCGAGGGCGCGCTGCCGTGGCGGCTGCCGAGCGACATGCGCCACTTCCGCGAGCTCACGACCGGGGGCACGGTGGTGATGGGGCGCAGGACCTACGAGTCGCTGCCCGAGCGCTTCAGGCCGCTGCCGCGCCGGCGCAACCTCGTGCTCAGCACGAAACCCGGCTACGCGCCCGCGGGCGCCGAGCCGTGCGCCGACCTGGAGAGCGCGCTCGCGGCGTGCGGCGAGGACTGCTTCGTGATCGGCGGCGAGCGGGTCTACGCCGCGGCCCTGCCGCGGGTCGAGCGCGTGTACGCGACCGAGATCGAGGAGCCGGTCGAGGGCGACGCGTTCTTCCCGGCGCTCGACCCCGGCCGGTGGCGCCGCGCGGAGCGCTCGCCGGCGCTGCGCGAGGAAGGGCACAGCTTCAGCTTCTGTGTGTACGAGCGTGCCGCCTGAGCCGCTCTACAGCCTGGAGGCGGCGCGCAGCGAGGAGCAGCGGCGCTACATGGAAGGGCTGGCCGCCGCCGGCGTCTGCATCTTCTGCCCCCAGCACGTGGCCGACCGGCAGCGCGAGCCGATCGAGCACTCGGGCGAGCACTGGTACGTCAAGAAGAACGACTACCCCTACGAGGGCGCGAGCGCCCACTACCTGATCGTCGCCCAGCGCCACGTCGTCTCCTTCGAGGAGCTCCCCGACGAGGCGGGCGCCGAGCTGTGGGCGATCAAGCGGATGCTGGCCAAGAGGCTCGGGGCGGCGGCGCTGGCGAGCGTCGAACGCAGCGGCGACATGCTCTACAACGGCGGCAGCGTGGCCCACCTGCACGTGCACCTGGTCGCGCTCGCCCGCCGCCCCGCGGCGACCGTGCGCTTCCGCGTCAGCGCGCACGGGCCCGCGTGAGAGCGCCCGAGCCCGCGGGGCTCAACGACGCAGGTGCTCGGGGTTCGAGCGCTTGCGCTGTTCCTGCACGCCCGGGAAGACGCCGTTGAAGTCGCGGAACAGCGCCTTGTAGCAGCCGGGCAGCCGGTAGCTCTTCTTCTCGTAGCCGTCGGGCAGCGACTCGAGCTCCACCACTTCGCGCCAGCCTCCGGGGAGCGCGTGGGCGTAGTAGGGACGAGTCGCGGGGACGCCCGCGACGCTGACCACGCTCACGCTCAGCCCGAGCGCCCTCGCGGCCGACACGCGGTGCAGGCCGTCGGCGATCAGCAGCGCCTCGCTGCCGTCGGGCTCGCGCGCGCGCTCGATCACCGGCGGGATCAGCGGGATCGGCCGCTCGGGATGCTCGGAGGTGCGGATCAGGGCGCCGCCGCGCAGGGCGAGCGGGTCGATCCCCCACGGGGCGAGCGCGTCGCGCAGGTCGATCAGCCGCCGCACGCTGGGCGCGAGCACGTAGCGCTGGGCGGGTGCCAGCAGGTCGGGGTCGAGGCCGGGCGCGAGCTCGACCGCGGCGTGCTCGTAGAGCGCGGCTTTGCCGAACCCGCGCAGCCGCGTGCGACGCAGGCGCGCGAGCAGCTCGCCGGCGCCGAACGGCTCCACCGCGAGCACCTCGAAGCTCACGGCAGGCGCTCCGCGGTCAGCCGCGCCGCGGGCTCGCCGGCGTGCAGCCGCGCCTCCGCGCGGGCCAGCTCCTGGCCGAGCCACAGCGCGTGCGAGACGAGGCCGACGGCCTGCTGCCCGGCGATCCTGCCGGCGAGCCGGCGCGCGCTCGCGTCCTCGTAGCGTTCGAGCACGACGCCCTGGAAGCGGTGCTCGGCGACGATCACGCCGCGGCCGCGGTCGGCGGTGACGGTGAAGTAGCCGCGCGGGTCCTCGCGCAGATCCCGCTTGCCGGTGTCGTGGTCGCGTTCGCGATCGAGCGTCCAGTCGCGCGCGAGCGCGCGCGCGAGCTCGTAGCGCGGCGAGCCGGGATCGATGCACAGCGAGTGGCTGAGGACCGTCAGCGGCCCCGGCTGCATGCCGGCGGCCTGCGCGATGTGGCGCTGGATCGCCATCAGCCCGTAGACGTTCTTCAGCCACGCCGTGAGCAGGTTGTGCGAGCGGTAGGTCGCGCTCAGCGCCAGACGACCGGCCGAGCGCCTGAAGAACAGCGAGACCAGACAGGGCGCGGAGCGCTCCTCCTCCACATCGGCGGCGGCGTCATCCGGTGCGGGACCGCCGGTGTCGGGAGCGGGCGCGCCCGGCAGGTCCGCGGCGTTGTCCCACAGGGAGATGAAGGCGCGGCGCGACTCGGGGTCGGCGCGCAGCGCCGCGATCGCCGCGTCGAGCGTGTCCAGCGGCGCGCCGGCGCGCACGAAGTGCCCGCGCAGGCGGTTGCCGTAGGTGTAGTCGATGTCCTGCGGCAGCTCCGCCTCGAGGACGTCGCTCTCGTAGCCGGCGAGCTCGGCGAGCGCGAAGCCGTAGCCGGCGAGCGCCCGCTCGGGGTCGCGCCGCGGCTCGGCGATCACGGCCCTCGCGTCCAGCAGCTCCAGGCGCGCGCCCTTGCGCAGCGCCACGGGCGCGCCGAAGCGCACGGCGCGCACCACGAGCTCCTCCCAGCAGGCCAGCGGCGTGCGCCGGGCGACCTGATGGGTGCCGACCTGCGAGGGCCGGCCGGCGCGCTCGGCCGGCGCCGGGTCGGGCAGCTCGACGCGCAGGCGCCCGCGGCGGGGGGCGGCGGGCGCGCGCGGCAGCTCCTCGAGCAGGCTCACGAGCTGATCGGCCAGCGCGGGGCTGGAGAGCTTGCCGAGGCGATGAAAGCCGACCTGCGCGCGCAGGCGCGGCTCGTCGAACTCGCTGGCCGCCGGGAGCATCCGCGCGGTGCCGCGGATGCGCCGCACGGGCATGCCGAGCAGCTGCGCCTCCTCGGTGCCGCGGGCGAGGAACGCCTCGATCTCGGCGCCCGTCGAGAGCCCCAGGTCCTCGCCGAGCGCGACCAGGTGGCGGATCTGGGGGTTGAACAGCAGGTTGCAGAACATCGCGTACATGCCGTCGCCGTAGAGGTTCGAGACGACCGCGACGCGGCTCGCGCGCGGGTCGAGGATGCGCGGGGAGATCGCCTCGAGGCGCCGCCTGACCGAGCGTCGGGGCGACCACAGCGTGATCAGGCCGACGTCGCCCGTCGGGTTGACGAGCTCGAGCAGATCCGCGTGGTAGAGCGCCTGGAAGACCCCGGCGTGGGCGGGCGCGTCGGGCCGCTCGATCGCCTGCTGGTCTGACACGACGGCAAGCATCGCACGCCGACTGGCGGCCACCGCGCGCGCCGCTGTCCGGTCCGATTCCCGCGAGCTTCGGCGCGGGCCGTGTGCGAGAGTCGACGTTCCACCGTCCCCGCGCGACCACCCCGTGGCCCCACAAGTCTCCGCAGAGCAGCTCTCCTACACGACGATCGCGAGCCCCATCGGCGAGCTGCTGCTCCTCGGCGAGGATCGGGCTCTGTGCGGCCTGTACATGCAACGGGGACGCAGGCCGGTACGCGTCGACCGGCGCTGGCGGGCGGACGCGGCTCCGTTCGCCGGCGTGATCGCGGAGCTCGACGAGTACTTCGACGGCCGGCGCCGGCGCTTCGAGACGCCGCTGGTCATGTACGGCTCGGAGTTCGAGCGCCGCGTGTGGCGGGCGCTGCGTGAGATCCCCTACGGCGAGACGACGAGCTACGGGGAGCTCGCGCGCACGCTCGGCCAGCCCTCGGCGGCGCGCGCCGTGGGCCTGGCCAACGGGCGCAACCCGATCTCGGTGATCGTCCCCTGCCATCGGGTGATCGGCGCCGACGGCAGCCTCACCGGCTACGGCGGCGGGCTGGAGCGCAAGCGGACGCTGCTCGAGCTCGAGGCCGGGCAGGCGCGGCTGCTCGTGTGACTCCCGGTAGTCTCGAAGCACCCGTACAGCTGTCGAGCGTGAGGAGTTGCCCGTGCACCCGTTCCGAGCCGCCGTCGAAGCACGCGACATCGACGCCGCGATAGCCCTGCTCGCGGACGACGTCGTGTTTCGCAGCCCCGTCGTGTACAAGCCCTACAGCGGCCGCGACAGCGTCGGCGCGATCCTCACAGCCGTCTCCCGGGTGCTGCTGGACTGGCGCTGCGTACGGGAGATCGGAGAGCCCGACGCGCGCGACCACGCGCTCGTCTTCCGGGCGCACGTCGGCGAGAAGGAGGTCGAGGGGTGCGACTTCCTGCACATGGACGAGAGCGGCTCGATCTCCGAGTTCATGGTGATGGTGCGCCCGCTGTCGGGCGCGCTCGCGCTGGCGGAGGCGATGAAGCAGCAGCTCGCCGCCTCGCAGGCCGGCTAGCGGAAGGTAGCCATCAGCTACCGGTTGACCGCGGTGGCCGCCGCCTTCGACGTAATCTGCCATCCACACCAACCTCACAGGAGGAGAGCCGATGGGTTTCGACCAGTACCACGAGCCGCCCAACGAGCTGCCGGCCGCCACGCGGACGTTCGCGCGCATGTGCGCGTCCCTGACCGAGGAGGCCGAGGCGATCGGCTGGTACGAGCAGCGCATCGCGGTCGAGACCGATCCCGAGGCGCTGGCCGTGATGCGCGACGCGCAGGGCGAGGAGTTCAAGCACTTCAGCATGGACCTCGAGCTCCTCCTGCGGCGCACGCCCCCGTGGCGCGAGGTCGCGCAGGGGATCCTGTTCCAAGCCGGCGACATCGTCGAGCACGGCGAGGCTGCCGAGGCCAACGCGTTCGACGGCGACGCGTCGGGAGCCCGAGGTGAATATGACGACGGCTCGCTCGGAATCGGCGGCCTGAGGGGAGCCCCGCGATGAACCACCTGCTTCGATCACGCGCGCCGATCAGCGACACGGGCTGGCGGCTGCTCGATGGCGAGGCGCGCGAGCGCCTGACCCCCGCGCTCGCGGCTCGCAAGCTGATCGACTTCTCGGGGCCCCACGGCTGGGAGCACTCGGCGACGAACCTCGGGCGCACCGCTCCGCAGCCGTCGGCGCCGGTCGAGGGAGTCTCGGGGCTGCAGCGACGCGTCCTGCCCCTCATCGAGCTGCGTGCGGACTTCGAGCTCTCGCGGGCCGAGCTCCGCGACGCCGACCGTGGCGCCGACGACACCGACCTGCAGGAGCTCGACAAGGCCGCTCACCGCATCGCCGTGGCCGAGAACGTCGCTGTGTTTCACGGCTGGCACGATGCGATCGTCGGCATCCGCGAGGCCTCGCCCCACGAGCAGGTACGGCTTGGCGACTCCGCGAACCACTATCCGCAGCGCGTGGCCGGCGCCGTGGAGCGCCTGCTTTGCGCAGGCATCGCCGGGCCATATGGGCTGGCGCTGGGGCGCGAGCAGTATCGGCAGGTCGTCGAGACCGCCGAGCACGGCGGCTACCCGCTGCTCGATCACCTGCGCAAGATCCTCGACGGCCCACTCGTGTGGGCGCCGGGCGTCGAGGGAGCGGTCGTGCTCAGCCTTCGCGGCGGCGACTTCGTGTTCGAGTCAGGCCAAGACCTGTCGATCGGGTACGACTCGCACGACGACGAGGTCGTGCGCCTGTACCTTGAGGAGAGCTTCAGCTTCCACGTCGCCACCCCCGAGGCGGCGGTGGCGCTCACGCCGTAGACGGCGGCCGGCCGCCGGCGTGATGGCCTTCCGCTCAGCGACCCCCGCGGGTCGTGTGGCATGAGCCGCGGTTGCCGTTGGCGCAGAAGACGACGGTCCCTGCTCCGCGCAGCGGCGTTCCGCGCGGCGCAGCGTCGGTTATCGCCCACCCCAGGTAGGTGGTGTCGTTAATGACCATGCCGGGCGTGGCTGCCAGGCCGGCGCGCTTGGGGTCCACGACCACCTTGCGTTCCTCGAGCATCTCGGCGGTCGCGGGGTCAAAGATGATCTCTTCCTGCACGCCGGCCCTGACGATCGACGCGCCGACGCCGAGACGACCCTTGGAGTCGCGCACGTGCGCCGTCAGGCGCAGCCCGGGCACGAGCGCCAGGGCACGGTAGAAGCCGCTGCGCAGCGCGGCCGGCATCGGGTCGCCGCTGAGCGTTTCCGCGATCTCGCTGAAGACGTGGTCCTCCGCGAACACGCGACCCCCGCGGCGGGTGTCCGCGTACAGCCGCTCGTAGATCGCGCGGGGACTCGTCGGGTAGCTCAGCAGCTGCGCCCGGGTCAGCAGGTGTTCGCCGATCTGGTAGCCATGGCGCGGCGCCAGCACGAGCGGCGAAGGCAGCGGGCTGACCTGGGACGAGCCCAGGGCGCGCCTGTCTCGAGGCGTCGGGTAGTAGACCGATACGAGCCTCGACTCGCTGACGTTGGGACGATCGGCGCTGATCCAGCGGCTGACGATCTTGGTTTCCAGGGCGATCACGCCGCCCACGCCGCCCTCCAGCTCGGTTCCTTCCGAGCGCACGTAGAAGTACTGGCCGTCGCCGGGCATCAGCGACGGCGCGCTGAGCGCCGCCTGGGCGGCGCGCTCGAGCGCGTCCGCGACGGGCACCTGGTTCGAGAGCGGGCCATGCTGGCCGCTCAGGCCGACCCCGAGGAGAACGGCCACTGTGACCGCGACCGCGAGCGTCGCGGCCGACGCGAGACCCCGCCGGCGCCGCGGGCGCCACGGCCGCCGGGAGGAGGCGCGCCGCTCGGCCTGGAGCATCGCGCGCCTCAGGTCGGCGCCCAGCGTACGCAGGGCCGGCGGGAGCGTGTTCAGATCGTCATGCATGGTCCGCGACTCCTTCGATTCCGACGATGTCCCGGCGCAGCACGCGAAGCGCTCTGCTGACGCGTGCACGCGCCGTCTGCTCGCTGACGCCAAGCTCTCTGGCCACGTCGGGGTACGCGCGCTCTTCCACGATCCGCAGCCGCAGCGCGTCGCGATGCCCGGCCGACAGCGCCGCGAGCCCGTCGGCGAGCTGGCCGCGCAGACTGGCGAGCGCCGCGAGCTCCTCGATGCGCTCGTAGTCGCTCTCGAGCAAGTCCGGGGGCGTCACGCCGAGACGCTCGAGGGCACGGCGATGCACCTGTCCGCGCCTGAAGTAGTCCGCCAGCCGTCCGCGCGCGATCGCGTAGATCCAGGCGATCGCGGAGTGCTCGCCGTCGCCGCGAAAGTCGGCGCGATGGACGAACGCCTCGGCGAAGGTCTCGCCGACGAGTTCGACGGCGATCTCGGCCTGCAGGGTCCGCCGGGCGCAGTAACACAGGATGTCCTGCGCGTGGCGGGCGTAGAGCTGCGATATGTCCTCGGAGGTCAATCCCATGAGCGGGCGTCTCGAGCTACAGACGCGTTCATGGCCGAGCTTGTGACGCGCGTCGTGGAACCTCGCGGGACTCCGGCCCCGTCACCATGACGTCCGGTTCACAGGCGCTTCAGAGGGGCGAGCGATGGGGCTCGAACCCACGACCGCCTGGACCACAACCAGGAGCTCTACCAGCTGAGCTACGCCCGCCACGTGATGCGCCTGCAAGTCTAGCGGTCAGCTCCGCCGTGCTGTGCTCCTCCCTACTGCGCGCCCTCGCGCAGCGAGCGTTCGGCGAGGGCCAGCGTCTCGCTGGGCGCCAGGCCGCCGGAGCGCGCGGCGACCTCGCGCCAGGCCTCGAGCAGCCGCATCGCGTCGGGTCCCAGCAGCGAGGCCATCTGCACGCCGAGCGCGAACGCGTCGACGGGCGGCGGCCCCGCGGCGTCGCCCCCCGCGGCGCCCGCGCCGAGGGCCGGCGAGGGAACGCTCGCGCCCGCCGCGGCGATGACGACGGGCGCGCCGGGGGCGCCCGCGCCCGCAACGGCGCCCACCGCCGCCCGCGCTTCGCCCAGCACCCGCACGGTGACGTCTTGGCCCTTGCGCTGTGCCGCTCCCCAGCCGCGTCCCATCGTCAGCTGGCCCAGCGGGATCTCAGGGCCTTCGAGGATCGTGATCTTCGCCTCGACCGGGTTCCAGCGCTCTTCGCCGAACTCGAAGGGCTGCTGGCGCGCCCACGGGATCACGATCGCGCGCAGCTTCGGCTCGTCCAGGTTGAAGCGGCAGAGGTTGTGGGGAAAGTCGCGCAGCTCGACGTGGTACATCCCGGTAGCCTCGCACGCGCCGGCCCAAAGCGCGGCGCTCAGCCCTCGGCGGCGCGGCGGCCGGTGGCTCCCGCCGCCGGCGCGGCGGGGGCGCCGGCGTCGGTCTGAGCCCCGGCCGAGGTCGTGAGGCGCGCCCGCATGACCTCGACCGCCCGCGGGTTCGCGTCGATCAGCACGTAGCGGCGGTCGAGCGCGGCCGCCACGGCGCCGAGCGTGCCGCTGCCGGCGAAGAAGTCCAGGCACCAGTCCCCCACGCGCGTCGAGGCCTGCACCATGCGCCGCACGATCCCCTCGGGCTTCTGCGTCGGGTAGCCGGTCTTCTCGCGGCCGTTGGTCGGCACGATCGTGTGCCACCACACGTCCGTCGGCAGCTTGCCACGCGCGGCCTTCTCCGGGGTGACGAGGCCGGGCGCCATGTAGGGCTCGCGGTCGACCGCCTCGCCGTCGAAGTGGTAGCGACGGCTGTCCTTGACGTACACGAGGATCGTGTCGTGCTTGGCGGGCCAGCGCCGGCGGCTGCGTCCGCCGTAGTCGTAGGCCCAGATGATCTCGTTGAGGAAGCACTCGCGCCCGAAGACCTCGTCGAGCAGCAGCTTGCAGTGATGCGCCTCGCGGTAGTCGATGTGGAAGTAGAGCGTGCCGTCGCTGCGCAGCAGCCTGCGCGCGTGCTCGAGGCGCGGGCCGAGGAACGCGAGATAGTCGTCGAAGCTGTCGCGGTAGCTGGACTCCTCGAGCACCCGGCTGGCATAGCGCCGGCCCTGGAAGCCGACCCGCTCCCCCTGCGGGTCGCGCACCGTGCTGAGCGTCCGGCGCGCCTGCTCCCTGCCGGTGTTGAACGGCGGGTCGATGTAGACGAGCTGGAAGAACTCGTCGGGCAGCCGCGGGAGCAGCTCGAGGTTCTCGCCGAGCAGCACCTGGTCGCTGACAGGCGTGATCGCCACGGCCCTGGACACAGCCGCAGCCTAAGCCCCGCCGCCGATGGACGGCACCAGCTCGAGCCACTGGTAGCGCCGCCCGCACAGGCTCGCCCAGTTCGCCGGCGCGGCCGTCCGCAGCGGACCTTCGGCCTCGCCGCCGGCGGGCGTGAGGAAGACCGCGTCGAGCACCGCCGCGCCGGCCTGGCCGGGCGCGAGGCTGAAGCCGGAGCGCACGACGCTCAGCCGGTGCACGCCGGCGGCCAGCCGCACCGTGACGGCGGGCACCGTGTCGGGCACCAGCGAGTTGCCGTCGAGCTGCCCGGCGATCGACTCGACTCGACGCCCGTCGATGCCGAGCGTCACCGCTGGCATGATCTGGCCCTGCACCCACAGCTGCCAGGCGCCGGCGCGGGGCAGCGCGAAGCTCGCGGTCAGCCGCCCCGGGGTGCCCATCACGAGCCCCTGGCGCTCGCGCCCCCAGCGCCGCGGGCGCCGCGAGCGCGCGAGCGAGACGGAGACCAGCTCGGGCGCCTGCGCGCCGACGAGCTCCTCTCGGGACGTGGCGCTTGCGGCGGTCGCGCCGATGCGCGCGCACTGCTGGGCGACGGTGCCCGTGAGCGGTACGTGCCGGACCGCCGCCGGCGCGCCGCGCCGGCGCGCCCACACCTGGTAGTAGGAGCCCTGCCAGGCCAGCCGGTATGCGGCCGGCGGGCGACTCTGCGAAGGGTCGCGGCGCGTGACGATCAGCGGATAGGCGAGCAGCGCGCGGGGCCTGGCGAGATCCAGGCGCACCGGCTGGCCGTAGCCGCCGGCGAGGCCGGCCAGTCCCGGGGGCGGGTAGACGAAGTCGGGGCCGCCCACGTCGAGGTCGCGCAGCTCGTACAGCGCGTATTCGTCGAAGTCCGTGAACAGCGTCGGGCCGCTGCCCGCAAAGCGCGAGTTCACCGCCGCGAGCTCTTCGTAGCGCGCGCTCGGGGCGAGGTCGGAGCTGTGGTAGAGCAGCGCGTCCGAGGCCACCACGCCGCCGGCGAGCGCGAGCGCCGCGAGCGCGCCGGCGAGCCGCAGCGGCTTCGCCGCCCCGTCCGCGAGCAGCGCCGCGACGCCTGCCCAGGCGAGCAGCACGACCAGCGGCGAGCTCAGCACGAGCGTCTTCGCGTCCGCCCACGTGGTCACGGCCTGGCTGATCACGAGCGACGCCAGCAGCGTCCAGAACAGCCAGCCCGCGAGTCCGAGCGCGCGGGTCGCGAGCAGCCGCAGCGCGCCGACCAGCACGAGCGCGAGCGCGAGCGCGATCAGCGCGTGCGTGGCCGCCAGCGCAGCCCCGCGCGGCGCCAGCTTGTAGGAGCCGTCGAGCCACACTCCCAGCACCTGGACCAGGCGCAGCGGTTCGTGCAGGTTGCCCGGGTTGCTGGTGGTGGCGATCGTCTGGGCCACCCGCAGCGCACCTTTGAGGTCCGTCCACGTCGGCAGCGCGGCGAGCCCGAGCGCGAGCGCCGCCAGGGCAACCGAGGCGAGCAGGCGCCGGACGGCGCCGGGGCGGGCGCCCTCTCGGCGCCAGCCGGCCAGCAGCACGGTCGCGAGCGCCGCCACCGCCGCGAGGCCCCACGCGCCGAAGGCGGGTCCGAGCGCCGAGGCGCCGGCGGCCAGCGCTAGCGCAAAGGGGATCGCCCGCCCTGGCCGATCGCCCAGCCAGCGGCCGTGCTCGACGCACAGCGCGCCGAGCGTCAGCAGCATCGCCAGCGCCGTGATCTCCTTGACCGAGGCGATCAGCTCATACGCGTAGACGAGCGCCGGCACGGCCATGCACAGCACGGCCACGGCGGCCCAGCCGCGGCGCAACCCCACGTGTCTGGCCAGCAGCCACGACGGTCCCGCGGCGCTCGCGAGCATGAACGCGTTGAACGGCTGGAAGGCCCAGATCAGCGGCAGGCCGAGCAGGAACGCGCTGCCGCCGAACAGCGTGTCCGCTCCGGACGGGTAGCTGCTGCCGTAGTAGAAGTGGATGAACAGGCCGTAGGAGTTGCGCAGGTCCAGGTGGCCGTAGTGCTGGCCGTGGCGGATCAGGTAGTCGGCGCCCATCAGGTGCACGGCGGAGTCGGCGAGCGCCATGTAGGAGGAGAAGCTCGCCCGTCCCGCGAGCAGCACGGGCGCCAGCGCGAGCGCGTAGACGAGCGCCGAGATCCCAGCCGGCCACGGGTTGCGCGCGCAAGCGCGAGCGAGCTCGCGCAGCCGGCCGAAGCCGAGCGCCGCTCCGGCGAGCGCCAGCGCGAGCATCAGGTAGGGCGTCGCCGGCGCGAGCCCCGAGACGTAGGTGCTCAGCTGGGAGAGCCCGATCAGCGCGGCGGCGCCGAGCGTGGCGAGCAGCGAGAGGGGTAGGAAACGGCCGCTGACGCGATCCACGAGCAGGCCGGCGCCCACACAGAGCGCCCCCAGCGCGCACGGATACAGCAGCTCCGCGGCGACGAACACGGCGCGATCCTAGACACCGCGGCCGACCGCCCGCGAGCCTTCCGCGGGCGCTCGACCGCCGCGCACGCGCGATCGAGCGCCCCGCGACGTCGAGGAGCCCCCGGCTGGATTCGAACCAGCGACCGTCGGATTAGAAGTCCGATGCTCTATCCAGCTGAGCTACGGGGGCGGGAGTCGGGCCGCTGCGAAGGGTACCTCGACGTTCTCGTGGAAATCTGCCAAAGTTCTCTACATGAGCTCAGTTGAGAGGGAGCAGGAAGACCTTACGCGCAAGCAGCGCCGCGAGCAGGCCCGGGAGCAGCGCAAGGCGATGGAGCAGGCGGCCGCGGCCAGCGCCGCGCGGCGCACGCGGATGACGCAGCTCGGCGTCGTGGTGACCGTCGTCGTCGTCGCGATCGTCGTGATCCTGGTGGCCACCAGCGGCGGCGGCAAAGGCGGCATCCCGGCCTCCAAGAAAGCGCAGACCTCGGTCACGAAGGAAGTCGCGGCCCTGATCGGCGGCATCCCGCAGAGCGGGAACGCGCTCGGCAGCCCGAAGGCGCCGGTGACGCTCCAGTACTTCGGCGACCTCGAGTGCCCGATCTGCCGCGAGTTCACGCTCGGCGCGCTGCCGGGCGTCATCTCGAAGTTCGTGCGAGCCGGCAAGGTGCGGATCGAATACCACTCGATGGAGACCGCCACGCGCGAACCCGAAGTCTTCAAAAGCCAGCAGGTCGCGGCCTACGCGGCCGGCAAGCAGAGCAAGGCCTGGTACTTCATCGAGACCTTCTACCACGAGCAGGGAGAAGAGGACTCGGGCTACGTGACCGAAAAATACATCCAGGGCATCGCCAGCCAGGTGCCTGGCCTGAACCTCTCGACGTGGAGCAGCGACCGCGGCGACAACGAACTGTCCAACGAGGTCGAAACGGACAAGCAGGTCGCCAACAGCCAGGGCTTCGAAGGGACGCCCTCGTTCCTGATCGGCAAGACCGGCGGCGGCACCGAAAAGATCACGGAACTCAGCGAAAACGACCTCCACGAAGCCTCGGCGCTGTTCGACCCGAAGATCGAAAAGCTGCTGGCGAGCTAGGCCGATGAGCGAGCGCACGCTTAGGTCGACGCTGATCGTGCTGTGCGTGCTGGGTCTCGGAGTCGCCAGCTACGTGACCTACGTCCACTACGCCGGCATCAAGCCGGCGTGCACGCTCGGCGAAAGCTGCACCAAGGTCCAGTTCTCGCGCTACGCGGAGATCGCCGGCGTGCCTGTGGCGCTGGTCGGGCTGATCGGCTACGTGGTGATATTCGCGACGCTGCTGATCCCTCAGAGCGAGAACACCCGCTTCGCGCTGGCGGCGCTCATCCTCGGCGGCTTCGGCTTCAGCGTCTACCTCACCTACCGCGAGGTCTTCTCGATTCACGCGATCTGCGAGGAGTGCCTCTCCAGCGCGATCATCATGACGATCATGCTGCCGCTGGCGCTGTGGCGCTTCCTGCGACCGGCGGCCGGCGCGGCTGCGCCGGGGGCGCCGGGGGCGCCGGGGGCGAGCGCCCAGAGCGCGGCCGTCGAGACGGCCAGGCCGCTCAGCAGCGCCTCCTGAAGGGCGACGCGCCCTCGGCGGCCGGCGGGCGCCCGCGGCTGTCTGCCGCGCCCGTGACCTGAGAGCGCTTCCCACCCATTGCGGCGGCCCGCAAGCAGCCGAAAGGCGCTGCCTATCCGTCCATTGAGACAGCGCGGAGCCGTGCATGCAAGCCGCCGGAGCCGACGTGGTGGGCAAGGATGGACTCGCCCCAGGCAACGAGCACGCAGGCAGGCGCCAGCATCGAATCGGCGTTCGACGGACGCTCGCGCATCGCGCGCCTGTTCGAGATGACCAGCGACCTACTGGCCACGATCTCGCTCGACGGAAGCCTCACGCTGCTGAACCCGGCGTGGGAGCAGCTGCTCGGCTGGTCGCTCGACGAGCTGCGCGCGCAGCCGCTGCACGCGCTCCTGCACCCGGAGGACGCCGAGCAGGCGCTCGCGCCGCTGCTCGAACCGGCCGACGCGCAGGCGCAGATCGAGAACGTCACGACCCGCTTCCTGCACCACGACGGCTCCTGGCGCTGGCTCTTGTGGAGCGCCCGCCTCGACGGCGAGTGCTGGTACGCGTCGGCCAAGGACGTGACCGACCGGGTGTGGCTCGAGCGCCAGGCGCTGCACGACCCGCTCACGCACCTGCCCAACCGGCTGCTGCTGATGGACCGCGCCCGCCAGGCGCTCTCGCGGCTGCACCGCAACACGGGCGTGGTCGCGCTGCTGTTCATCGACCTCGACAAGTTCAAGGCCGTCAACGACAACCTCGGCCACGACGTCGGCGACCGGCTGCTGCTGTCGGTGTCCGAGCGTCTGGGAGCGCTGATGCGCGACAGCGACACCGTGGCGCGCCTCGGCGGCGACGAGTTCGTGATCCTCGCCGAGGACATCGAGGACGAGGGCGAGGCGCTGGCGCTCGGCGAGCGCGTGCTCGACGCGCTCGAGGAGCCGTTCCCGCTCGGCTCCGCGGAAGTCGCGATCCTCGCGTCGGTCGGCGTCGCGGTCGCTCGTCACACGGGCACCGACCCGGAGGCGATGCTGCGGGAGGCCGACGTGGCGATGTACCGCGCCAAGGGCGCGGGCGGACGGCGGATGGAGATATTCGACGAGCGGCTGCGCCGCGAGCTGGACGCGCACCTGGAACTCGAGGGCAGGCTGCGCGAGGCGCTGCCCCAGCGCGAGCTGCTGCTCGCCTACCAGCCGATCCTGCACCTGGCGGGAGGCCAGGCGATCGGCTGCGAGGCGCTCGTGCGCTGGCGTCCCACGGGCGCGGGGCCGGGGATGGGCGCGACGGTCCTGCCGTCGACCTTCCTGCCCTCGGCCGAGGACAGCGAGCTGATCGTGCAGATCGGCAACTGGGTGCTGCACGCGGCCTGCGCGCAGGCTGAGGTGTGGCGGCGCAACGGCATCACGATCCCCGTCTCGGTCAACGTGTCCGCGCGCGAGCTGACCGAGCTCGACCTCGCCGAGCGGGTGCGCGAGGAGCTCGCCTACTGTCGCCTGCCGGGGCACGCCCTGTGCCTGGAGATCAGCGAGGAGGCGGTGCTGCGCGACCCCGAGCGGGCACGCTCGGCGCTGCGCGACATCAAGCGGCTAGGGGTGCTGCTGGCGCTCGACAAATTCGGCGTGGGACAGCTCTCGTTCGGCCTGCCCGGCAACCTGCCGGTGGACGTCGTCAAGCTCGACCGCACGCTGGTCGGCGGCTTCCAGGACGAGAAGAAGGGGCGCGCGATGTTCGCGGCCGCGATCGCGCTGGCAAAGGAGGCCAGGCTCACGGCGGTCGCGGTGGGAATCGAGACGAACCGCCAGCTGGCGCTCGCGCGCGAGCTCGACTGCACGGTAGGACAGGGCTTCCTGCTGCACGGCCCCGCCTCGGCCGAGCGGGTGCGGCTGCGCGGCTCCGGCCTGACCACGTCGGCTCCGTGGCGCCCGACGGTGCGCCTGCGCGGCACCGCCGCCCGACGCTGAGCCGCTCCCGTCAGGCCCTGCCGGCGAGCGGGCGCAGCTCCTCGCCCGATGACATCGGGTGGCGCGCGAGCACGCCGTCCTCGCCGATCACGTAGGCGCCCATGCGCAGCAGCGGCGGCGAGTACACGTGCAGCGTGACCGCCGGGTCAGAGCCGGCGTGGCTCACCCGGTGGATGTCGGAGGCCGAGAAGTGGAAGCTCGCGCCGGCCGGGTAGACGGCGTTGCGGGTGGGCCCCTCGATCGTCAGGCGCTCCTCGCGCACGGCGCCGCTGACGACCGCCACCGCGCCGCTCGAGAGGTCGTGGTCGTGAAAGCCGGTGTCGTGCTCGTCCATCCAGCAGATCAACCATGCGGTCAGGTGCGCGTCGCTCAGGAGCTCCTCGTAGACGCGCTGGCTGGTGTCGTGCTTGATCAGCTCGATCCACAGCTCGGGCCGCTCGGCGAGCTCGCGCACGAACGCCTCGAGCTCGCCGCCGGACAGGTCGCGCCCGCGCGGGCGCGGGATCCGTGCCAGCTCGCCGGCGCGGGGGTCACAGGCGCCGCGCGAGCGCGGGCGCGCGGCTACGGGCGCGGTCGTGCTCACAGCGCCACCGCCCGCGTTGCCGAGCCGCCGAAGACGCGCCGCGAGCAGTCGAGGACGGCCTCCCAGCGCAGGCCGCCCGGCATGCCGAGCTCGGCGGGATCGACGACCGGCCTGTCGGAGCCGTAGAGCAGCTGCTCGTGACCGACGACGTCTTCGAGCAGGCTGACGGCCGCGGGGCCGTAGGAGGAGGTCTCGTAGAAGGTCAGCGGGTCCGCCGCCGCGGACAGGCGCGGGCCGCCGCGCGCGGTGAGCCGCTCGGCCTGCAGCGGCGCGAGCCCGGCGAGCATCGCGAAGACGACTCGCAGGCGGGGATGGCGTGCGCGGCCGGCGGCCAGGAAGGCCAGCCAGGCGGCCTGCATGCCGGCGACGTAGCCCGTCAGCGCCGGCCACCACAGGGGCTCGCCGAGCGAGCTGTGCGCGCCGCCGCGCAGGAGCGCGTCGAGCGGCTGGGAGCCCGGATGCACCAGCAGCGGCGCGTCGTGCAGTTCCAGGCGCTCGAGCAGCGGGCCGACGTCGGCGATGGCCTCGACGCTCGCGAGCGCGCCCGCGGGCAGCGAGAGCCCGACGCATCCCCGTGCGAGCGCCCGGTCGACGTCGTCGGGGTCGGGGCGCTCGAGCGCGACCGCCGCCCACACGCCGAACGGGTCGCCGAGCGCGAGCGCGCCCTCGTGGTAGGCGTCGATCAGGCTCTGCGCCTGCGCGCGCGGCAGCCACTCGATGCCTAGCGGGCTCGACAGGCACACGAGCGCCCGCTCGATGCCGTCGCGCTCGACGAGCGCCGCGCGCTCCTCCGGCGCCTCGCCCGCGATGTCGATCACGTAGGGGCGCTCGCCGGTCAGGTACAGGACCGTCAGCCCGTTCTCGCGGCGCACGAACGGCATCTCGCTGCGGGCGGCGAGCGCGTGGACCAAGGGCTCGGTCCAGAGGTGTTGGTGGACGTCGGTCTTCATCAGATTGTCGATCTGGTTTATATCAGATTGTCGATCTGTTTTATGGAGTATAGCAGCTCGGCTGTCTCCTCGGAGACCGTCGCATCCCGCGCCCTGCGAGGCGGGCAGCGAGCCGGTCCAGGACGTCAGGACCAGAGCCCGCCGAGCGTCGCTCCGCGGCCTCTGGCGTGGCGCCGCGACACCTACTGCTCCTCGGCGTCTGAGCGCTTGAACCGCAGATTCAGGCGGTCGGCTGGGTCTTCGCCCGACCTGGCCGGGTCGAACCGGCCTCGGGTCACGGCGCGGATCGTGCCATCCTCGGGATACTCCACGAGCTCGGGCATCGCCTTGTTGGACATCATCAGGTAACGCACCGGCTCGTCGGTTCGATTAGCGAGCGTATGAGCGCCCCGGCGCCCCCGGGGGAAGGCGACGACGTCCCCGGGCGCCAGCTCGGACTCGCCTTCGAGCGTCCGCAGCGTCGGCCGGCCGGAGATCACGATGGCCAGCTCCTCCATGCCATGGTGGATGTGCAGCGGGACGCCCTCGTAGCGGGGAGCCAGCTCGTACAGCGTCCCACCGAGCAGCTCGCCGCCGGCGGTCTCCACGACCGGCTCGGCCCGCAGGCCGGAGCGCTCCCTGCTGAACCTCTCAGCGAAGACATTCGGCCTCGTGCCGCTCACGACGGCGATCATAAGGTAAGGCGCCGCGAGTCGAGGCGCCGCACTGCTGCGCTCCCGGCTCCACGCCGATGCGGATCGCAGCCCGCGACGCCATCACCCCACAATCGGCTCTAGAAAGCCAAAAACCCCGGAAATCCGGGGCCAGGCCAAAGCGGGGGACCGAGGAGTCGAACCTCGCGTTGCGGTTTTGGAGACCACCGTGTTACCGATACACCAGTCCCCCGGGCCGCGCTCGGCGCAGGGCCAGCTTGGCAAGCCCGCGGCGGGCCGGGCCCCAAAGTCTAGGTGCTCGTGCGCGCGTATTAGCGCCGGCCTCGAAACCTCAAGCTGGATGCCCTCCGTGCCGAAGCCAGGAGCACATCCTCCATGCACGCTTGTAATGTTCGTTACATTCTTTAGCCGACGATTGCGCCCGCTCGCCTCCGAGCGCGGCGACACGCTGATCGAGATCGTGATCAGCTCGCTGATCGTCGGGCTGATCGTCGTCGGCACCCTCACCGGCTTCAACACCTCCGACCACGTCTCCGCGCAGGAGCGCGAACACAACGAGGCCTCTACGCTCGCCGACCAGTCCCAGCAGCAACTGCGCACCGACCCGGCCACCCTGCTCGTGACGCTCGGCTCCGCCGGACACTCATACACACAGACCATCGGCGGCACCACATACACGATCAAGCAGCAGGCCGAACTGCTTCCGGCGAGCGGCTCCAACGCCAGCTGCAGCGTGACGAACACCAAACGCCAGAGCGGCAATGCCTTCTCGATCACCTCGACCGTCACCTGGTTCAGCCAGGAACACGGGAACCGCAAACCGGTGATCGCCTCCAGCGTGATCACACCGCCAACCGGCTCGGCCCTGGAGATCGACGTCGACAACGCGCCCGTGGCCACCAGCGGCGTCTCCGGCGTGACCCCGCTCGTGACCTACACCCCGGTCGAAAGCAGCACGCCGGATACGGTCCAGCAGACAACCGGACCTGAAGGCTGCGTGGTCTTCGGGGGCATTCCGGCGACCGCCGCCACCGTCGAAATCAAAGAAACCCCCGGCTACGTGACCGTCAGCGGCGCCAGCAAGTACCCGACCCAGGAAGTGCCGATCGCGCCGAACTACACCACACACGACGAAGTCATCTACAACAAGGCTGGCGCAATCGAAGCCGAATTCGCCTACGAAGAAAAGGCCAGCTACGAACACCTCAACGACGAAGGCACGGCAAAAGTCAAAGAAGCCGTCACCGGCGACACCTTCGTCGCTTTCAACACCAAGATGAAGGTGTCTCCGGAATACGAGGTCGGGAGCACCGCATACGGGACCGGCAGCGCCGGCCTGTTCGAACCGCTGACAGGCACCTACGCCCACACCGCCACCTCCGAGCAGAACCTGTTCCCGTTCACCTCCAGCGAAAACAGCTGGGGCGTGTTCGCCGGCGACTGCGCCGAAGACAACCCGGAAACGATCACGAGCAAAGTGGTCCCGATCCAGAGCAACGTGGTGGTGAACTCGGGCCTCACGACCACCGTCAAAGTCCCGATGAGCTATGTCACGCTCAACGTCTACAAGAAGACAGAAAGCGAAGTGAACAGTCTCGGCAGCAGCAAGTGGAAAGATCTCGAAACCACCACCTCGCTACCGGTCGTCATAACAAGCACGAAGTGCACCTCGAACAAACCCGACAACGAGACGACCGTCACCAACCGCCACGCGCAGTCGACGACGACCGGCTCGAGCAACGGCGGTCACCTCACCGACCCCTTCCAGCCCTTCGGGAACTTCACGCTCTGCGTCTACTCCTCGGCCGAAAAAAAGACGTACACGTTCAATGAATTCACGAACTCGACCGTGGCGGGAAGCACCAAGAACCTGTATCTGCCGGCGACGAGCGAGACCGGCGTGACGATCAAAACCAACCAGTTCTCGAACACATGCTGAAGCTCCCGCAAACCGAGAGCATCCTGCACTCCGAGGGCGGCTTCACGCTCATGGAAACGCTGGTCGCGATGGTTGCCGGCGTCGTGCTGACCGGCGCGCTGGCGATGATCTTCATCGTCGCCGTCCATCAGACTTCGCGCCTGACCGACAGCGTCCAGTCGACCCAGCTCGGACGCACCGCGATGACCCACATCACCGACGAGCTGCGCTCGGCATGCCTCAAGCGCGAATTCACGCCCGTTCAGGAAAACAGCGGCCCAAACGAATTGATCTTCTTCAACGCCTACGGTGAAGAAGCGCTGATCCCCAACGCCAAGCAAAGCACCGTCACCGGCGCCGGCGCCTTCGAGCACCAGATCATCTACAACAGCACCACCCACACTCTCACCGACTTCGTGTACCCGAGCGAATCGGGCAGCGAATGGCCTAACTTCAAATATCCGGCCCTCGACTACAACTCGAGCACCCGCGAAGCGGCCAACGCGGAACCCAAAAAGGGCGTGCAGCTCGCGACCAACGTGAGCGAAGCGAAAGTCGGCTCCGTGTTTCAATATTACAAATACGGCACCGCGGTCACGAGCAGCTCGACGGCGCCGGAGACCACCCTGCAGGCGAGCACCCTCACCTCGGGCAAACTCACCAGCAAAGAAGCCGCCAACGTCGCCTCGGTGCTCGTCAGCTTCACCGCCGCACCGCTGGACGGCAACACCAAGGCCAGCCGCGCCGCAGAATTCAGCAGCCAGGTCACCTTCGCGTTCAGCACCCCGTCCTCAGAAGCCACGATCAGCGACAAGCCATGCGAGTGATCTCCCACATCCCCAGATTGACCGGCCGCATGTGCGGCCGCCGATGGGCGAAGCTGCGAGACGAGAACGGCGTCACAATGATCATCGCGGTGCTCGTTATGTTCGTCACCAGCCTGCTGCTGGTCGCCTCGTTTACCGCCACTAGGGACGACACTCAGCTCTCGCACATAGATCTCACCCAGAAGCAGGCCTACTACGCGGCGCTCGCCGGCGCGCAGGAATACGAGTACAACCTCGAGGCCAACCCCGACTACTGGGAGTCGTGCCCGAGCCCCAGCGGCAACGTTCCCGGCGAAGCGTCCGAGAAATTCGAAGTGACGACGCTCGCGGCCGCGAGCGACCCGGAAACCGCGAAAATCTGCAACTCCTCGAAGCCATTCGAATCGACGATCGAGTCCAAACCGCCCCTCACCAACACATTCCGCATCAAGTCAGTCGGCAAGGCGGGCACCAGTACCCGCACGGTGATCGCCACCTTCGAGGTCACCGGCTTCCTCAACTACATCTACTTCACGCAGTACGAGGTCGCCGACCCGAAAAGCTACTCCGGCGGCGAACCTGGCTGTGAAAACTACGCTGCCGAGCGCGAAGAACTGAAACGCAAAGGGCAGCTCAGGTCGTGCGTCGAAATCGAGTTCGGCCCCGAAGACTCGGTGAACGGACCGATGAAGACCGACGACCAGGCGAACATCTGCAACGGCGCCGAATTCGGGCGGAGCAGCGGCAGTGTCTATGACCCGGTCGAAATCGACGGCGGCGTTCAGGACCAGGGCAACTGCACCGGCACCAGCGAACCGGCTCCTATCTTTCACACCGCGTCAGGCAAACCCACCGAAAACGAACCGCCGCTCGTGGCGCCCGAAAGCGACGGCAGCCTGGAAGCCTACGTGGAATCAGAAAACAAGTTCTCCGGCCTCACGTACCTGGAACTCGAAGGCGCCTCCAACGAAATCAAGGTCACGCAGGGCTCGAGCAGCAAAAAAATCAAATGGCCGGCCAACGGGCTGATCTACGTCCAACACCACGGCTCGTGCGGCTACACCAACTTCATCCAGACGGCGACCGATACGAGCAGCACTCTGAGCAGCGAAGCGAACTGCGGCAACGTGTACGTCAAGGGCACATCGAGCGCCACGAAATCGCTGACGATCGCCGCTGAAGAAGACCTGATCATCGACGGCAGCATCGTGCCCGCGGGCATCACCCCGAGCGAAAGCCACCCGGTGGCTCCAACCGGCACGGCCACCGTGGGCTTGATCGCGTCGAGCTTCGTGCGCGTCTACCACCCCTGCTCCAGCGGACACAACCAGACCGGCACGTTTGAAAAACCGTGGATCTACGCGGCCATCCTCTCGACCAGCCACTCGTTCCTCGTCGACAACTACAACTGCGGAGCCAACCTGGGCAACCTCAACATCTACGGCGCGATCGCACAGAAGTTCCGCGGGATCGTGGCTGAAGCGAGCGGCCCGGGCTACGACAAGGACTACATCTACGACGAACGCCTTGCGACCGACGAGCCGCCCTACTTCCTCGCGCCGCTGAAGGCCGGCTGGAAAATCGAGCGCGAGACGGCCGCCAAGGCGGGCTAGGTCGACGAGGCCGAGCCGGCGCGCGGTCGCGATCGACCGGCGCGGGCCACGCGATCAACCGCGACGCAGCAGCCCCGCCAGCTTCGCCGGCGTGTCGTTGTCCGGCAGCGGCGAGTACAGCACCAGGCGCTGCTCGGGCTCGTCGGCCGGATGGAAGACCGCGTGTGAGAACGACAGCAGGCCCGCCGTCGGGTGGCGCAGGTCCTTGCGCCCGTCGCCGCTGCGCGAGACCTCGTGGCGCTCCCACTCCTTGGCGAACTCGGGGCTCGTGCCGCGCAGCGCCGCGATCAGCGATTCGAACTCGCCGTCGCCTATGTGCCGCGCGCTGTCGGCGCGGAACTTGGCGACCAGCAGCCGCGCGCTGCGCTCCCAGTCGGCGAACATCTCACGGCGGGCCGGGTCGGTGAAGGTCAGCCACGCGTGGTTGCGCGAGGCCCGCGGCACCTTGCCGAAGTCCCCGAGCACGACCGCGGCCGCCTCGTTCCAGGCCAGGTAGTCCCAGCGGCGCCCCAGCACGTAAGCGGGGTTCGCGCCGAGGTGCTCGATCAGCCGGCGCAGGTCCGGCGAGACCCGCTCGGCCGGGCTCTTGCACGGCGGCGGCTCCTCGCCGCGGCCCAGCAGGATCAGGTGCGTGCGCTCGGCCCGGCTCATGCGCAGCGCCCGCGCCAGCGCCTCGAGCACCTCCAGCGACGCGCGCACGTCGCGCCCCTGCTCGAGCCACGTGTACCAGGTCGTGCCCACGCCCGCCAGCTGCGCCACCTCCTCGCGGCGCAGCCCCGGCGTGCGCCGCCGACCGCCGTTCGGCAGCCCCACGTCCTGCGGCTTCAGGCTCGCGCGGCGGCTGCGCAGGAAGTGGGCCAGCTCCCCGCGCCGCAGCTCGCCCGAGCCGGCCCTCTCACGAACCGGCCCCTCGCCGTCGTTGTACGCGGGCAGGGCAGAGCCGCGAAAGGCGCCGCCGCCGTCCGGCGGGGCGCCCGCTCCAGCGTCCTCGAGAACCGAGCCAGGCATGTTCGCTACCAGTATAAACCCCTCTCTACTACCTGGATAGAAAGCGTCCCAGACTGAACCCATGAGCGCAACCGAGATCGCACCGCAAAGTAGCCGTCCCGCCGCATCCGAGGCCCAACCAGCGACTCTGGCGCAGCAGCGCCAGGCCGGGCATCAACGCGATCCTCGCCCCGCGCGCGCCGGCGCCCGCTCGCCGCTGCTGCTCGTCGTCTGCCTCGCCCAGTTCATGGTCATCCTCGACGTCTCGATCGTCAACGTCGCACTACCCGCGATCCACGCCGGCCTGCGCTTCTCGACGACCGGCCTGCAGTGGGTCGTCAACGCCTACACGCTCACCTTCGCCGGCTTTCTGATGCTCGGCGGGCGCTGCGCGGACCTGCTCGGGCGCCGCCGCGTGTTCCTCGCCGGCACCGCCCTGTTCGCGCTCTCCTCGCTGGCCTGCGCGCTGGCCGACTCGCGCGGCCTGCTGCTCGGCGCGCGCGCCCTGCAGGGCTTCGGCGGAGCCGTCCTGTCCCCCGCCACGCTCGCGATCGTCACGAGCTCCTTCGAGGCCGGCCCCGAGCGCAACCGCGCGCTCGGCATGTGGGCCGCGATGGGCGCGCTCGGCGCCTCCTCGGGCGTCCTGCTCGGCGGCATCCTCACGCAGGCCTTCGGCTGGCCGGCGATCTTCGCGGTCAACGTCCCGCTCGGCGCGCTCGTGATCGCCTACGCGCTGCGCGTCGTGCCCCGCGGCGAGGCCGCCAGGGGCACGCGCCACTTCGACGTCGCCGGCGCCGTGCTCGTCACCGCCAGCCTCGTAAGCCTGACCTTCGCGATCGTGCGCACCGACACGCTCGGCTGGGGCTCGGCCGGCGTGCTCGTCCCGCTCGTCCTCGGCGCCGCGCTGCTCGCGGGCTTCCTGTGGGTGGAGGCGCGCGTCGCCGCCGTCCCGCTGGTCTCCCTGCCCGCGCTGCGCAGCGGGCGCCTCGCCGTCGCCAACCTGGTCGTGACGCTCCTGTACGCGGCCTTCTTCCCCGTCTGGTTCTTCCTCACCCTGTACCTGCAGGACGTGCTCCACTTCGACGCGATCGAGGCGGGCCTCTCGTTCCTGCCGATGACGCTCTCGATCTTCGTCGCCTCCACGCTCGCGCCGCGCCTGGTCGCGCGCGCCGGCGCGCGCGCCGTGATCAGCGTCGGCATGCTCTGCTCCACGCTCGGCCTCGCGCTGCTCGTGGGCATCGCCCCGCACGGCTCCTACCTGCCCGACGTCCTGCCCGGCGCGACGCTCTCGGCGATCGGCATGGGCCTCTCGCTGGTGCCCGCCACGATCGTGGCGATGCAGAGCCTGCCCGCGTCGCAGAGCGGCATGGGCTCGGGCCTGCTGAACACCTCGCGGCTGATGGGCGGCGCGCTCGGCCTGGCCGTGCTCTCCACCCTCGCGGACGCCCGCACGCACGCCCGCGCCGCGCTCGGCCTCGCCCACGCCCTGACCGACGGCTATGACCTCGCGTTCGCGGTCGGAGCCGCGATCACGCTGCTCGGCGCGCTGATCGCGGCGATCGCGCTGCACCACCGCCGCGCGCCCTCCCAGGCGCCCGCCGCCGCCGCCGCGCCGCCCGCCGAGGATCGGCTGGAGGACAGCGGCGACGCGCTCGCCGCGTGAGCCGCCGCGCGGCCCGGAACTAGTGCGCCGCGTTGCGAGGCGCGGACGCGGCGCCATCTGCTACGGCGACCCGCGCGGCGGTGGGGCGCCGCGCGGACCCGCCGAGTGAATTCTCAGATTGGTCACAACTGGATCACGCGATCGTCACAGCTGCGTTACGCGATGGACACCCCGGGCGTTCGCTCGGCGGGCCAGACTGCCGGCCAATATCACCCGGCAAGAGGAGACGAGTACCGCGATGAGATCCAGCCCGGACGGCCGTATTTCACGAATACTTCACAGAGGTGGGGAGCGTACGCGCGGCTCGCGCTGGCGCCGACCCGCGCTCGCAGTCATGGGACTCGCGGCGAGCGCCGCGATCGCAGCCCCGATGCTCTCGGCGAGCGCGTCCGGCTCGACGGCCGAGTCGGTCGCCGTGGCCGCCGCCCAGACCAAGGAAAACCTCGGCGTCAAACCCGGGAAGATCAAGCACGTGTGGCTGATCATCCTGGAGAACAAGTCCTTCGACGCCTCGTTCACCGGCCTCAACAACAACACCTACCTGTGGCAGACGCTGCCCTCCCAGGGCGCCCTGCTCAAGAACTACTACGGCACCGGCCACTTCAGCCTCGACAACTACGTCTCGCTGGTCAGCGGCCAGGCCACGCAGCCCGACACGCAGGCGGACTGCCCCTTCTACGACAAGTTCTCGGGCAGCGTCGACATGGCCGGCAACCTCGACACCAACCCGAACTTCGGCCAGGTGATCTCGCCGGTCGGCGCGAACGCCGCGGCCGGCACCAACGGCTGCGTCTACCCGTCGAGCGTGCCCACGCTGTTCAACCAGCTCGACGCCGCCGGCGTGAGCTGGAAGGGCTACGCCCAGGACCTCGGCAACCCAGACGAAAGCGGCCCGACGCACGACGCCGGCACGCAGTTCTGCGGCGCTCCCTACTCGGAACCGGGGGCACGCGGCAGCACCGCCTTCCCGAACCCGGGCAGCGCCAACGGCACCGACCAGTACGTGCCCAAGCACTTCCCCTTCCCGTGGTTCGAATCGATTCTCAAGTCCGGCGACTGCAACGAACAGCACATCGCCAACCTGTTCAGCCAGACCGACGGCCTGTACCACGACCTGCAGAGCGCGGCCACGACTCCGGCCTTCAGCTGGATCTCGCCGAACAACTGCAGCGACGGCCACGACGCCGTCTGCCACGGTAACAACCTCTCGGGCGGCTTCAAGAAGGGCTCCGCACTCGAAGAAGCGACCACGCCGAACGAACCGGTGAACTTCACCGGCGGGCTCTACGCGGCCGACAAATTCCTCGAACACGTCGTACCGGAGATCGAGGAATCGCCGGCCTTCAAGGAAGGCGGCCTCATCGACGTCACCTTCGACGAGGGATTCCCGCCGTTCACCTACACCGGCAACAGCTTCTCCAACTCGACCCTCGTGGCTCCGGACGCGGCGACCTCGATCGCCTCGGACTCCGCCGGCGAGACCCTGTTCGGCAACAGCGTCAACTGGGAGCCCACCGGCCCCAACACGCCGCTGGAAAAGAACGAACACGGCGAAGAGCTGTTCCCCGGGCCCGGTGACAACGCGTTCATCGACCGCCCGAGCAGCTGCGTGGCGCAGACGGCTCCCGTCCCCCAGCCGGCCGGCACCTGCCTGCTCGGCGGCGGCGAACACGTCCCCGGCGCGCGCACCGACAAAGGCGCGACCGCGCCCGAAGGCACCTCGCTGATCGCCGACAACTCGATCGTCGCCACCGACAAGGGGCGCACGGTCACCGGCGAAGGCATCCCCGCGGGCTCGCTCGTGGGCGAAGTCAACGACAAGTTCGTCGAAGCCACAGCCCCCAACCAGGCCGGCGGCACGGTCGACACCGGCTCGTTCACGCTCGTGAACGCGTCGGGCGAACCGGTCGTGACGACCGCGGCGGTCAAAGGCATCACGCTCGGAGCGCGCACGCCCTCGACCGACCCGCTGTTCGACTCCACCGACGCCACCACCGGCGGCGGCGACACCGGCAGCGTGCTGATCAGCCCGTACATCAAGCCGGGCACCGTCAGCACCGTCTTCTACAACCACTACAGCTGGCTGCGCACGATGGAGGACCTGTTCGCCGTGGCCAAAGCCTCGCCCGGCCTCGACAAGAAAGGCCACATCGGCTACGCCGCACAGCCGGGGCTGGCGCCGTTCGGGCCCGACGTGTTCACCAACCCGTCCGGTCCTCCCAAGGAAAAGAAGCGCTAGTCGAAGATGAGCAGCGAGCAAGCCGCATCGAACAAGGGGGGGCGCGCCTTCGGGCGCGCCCCCC
>DASZFZ010000058.1:0-37517 GCA_035939315.1 Solirubrobacteraceae bacterium
GCGAACCCACGACCCCAACGATCTCCCCCCGCCCCACCTCCAACGAAACCCCACCCAACACAGCCAACCAATGACCACCCCGCGAAAACCCCTTACACACCCCATCCACCACCAACAACTCAGACATTGCAAGACACGTTAGGAAGGCGCGGCGAAAAATCCCACAGGCCGGAATCTGCGGGTGGGGACGGCGGTGGAGCGCCGCGAGCGCGCGGCTCACAGCTTCACAGCTTCACAGCCGCACGGCCCGTTCTCAGGGAACGAGCATGATCTTGCGGTGCGAGCCGGCGGCCAGCGCCTGCCAGGCCTCGCGGACCTGCTCGAGCGGGAACTGGCGGATCTCGACGCGCAGCTCGCCGGCGGCGGCATGGGCGGCCATCGCGGCATAGGCCTCGGCCTTGGCCTCGCGGGGCACGGCCAAGTTGGCGTGGCCCATCAGCACGAGCATCTTGCCGCGGATGGGGGCGGAGGGGATGCTGACCTCGGCGGCGGCGCCGGCGCCGATCTGCACGAGGCGCGCGCGGGGGCTGGCGGCGTGCAGGGCGGCGAGGAGCGGCTCGCCGAAGAGCGGGTCGAGGACCACGTCGATGCGCCCGTCGGCGGCCTCGGCGAAGCGCTGGGCGAGCTCCTGCGGGGCGCCCTCGAGGCGCACGGCGGCGTCGGCGCCGAGCGCCAGGCAGCGCTCGAGGCCCTCCTGGGAGCGGGCGGCGGCGACCACGCGGCCGGCGCCGAGGAGCTTGGCGGCCTGCACGGCGAGCTGGCCGAGCACGCCGCTGGCGGCGAGCACGAGCACGTGCTCGCCGGGCGCCAGGCGCGCGTGCCAGGTGAGCGGCAGCCAGGCGGCCAGGCCGGAGATGCCGAGCGCGACGGCGAGGCCGTCGGAGAGGCCGTCGGGCAGCGGGAAGGTGGAGGCGGGGTCGATCAGGGCGCGCTCGGCCATCGAGCCATAGGGGACGATCGGCGCGTCGAAGTAGACGCGCGCGCCGTCGAGCAGCCCCACGCCCTCGCGGCCGGCGACCGAGGGCAGCGGCGGCTTGCCGGCGTAGAAGCGCCCGGCGGCGATGGCGAGGTCGACGGGGTTCAGGCCTGCGGCCAGCACCTCCACGACGGCCTGTCCGGCGGCCGCCCGCGGCTCCTCGAAGTCGCCGGGGGCGGGAACGCCATAGTCGTGCAGCACGGCGGCTCGCATGCGCGCCCATCCTAGAACGCGTCATAATCGGCCGAGCATGCGGCACGAGTGCACGCGACCTTTGGCGCACAGGGCGGCCCCGCCGACTCCTCGCCACCGGAGCTGAGCGCGCTTGCAGGTTGCCTTCTGCGGCGTGCGGGGATCGACCCCGGCGCCCGGCGCGGAGTTCGCGCGCTACGGCGGGCACACATCGTGCGTGGCGCTGACGCACGACGGCGCCGAGCGCCCGACGCTGGTGCTGGACGCGGGCATCGGCCTGCGGGCGGTCACGCGGATGCTCGGCGGGGCGCCGTTCGACGGCACGATCCTGCTGACGCACCTGCATTGGGACCACACGCTCTCGTTGCCGTTCTTCGCGGCCGGCAACCGCGAGGACTCGCAGGTGCGCGTGCTGCTGCCCGAGCAGGACGACGGCGCCGAGGCGGTCGCCGTGCTCACGCGCGTCATGTCGCCGCCGTTCTTCCCGGTCGACCCGACGCAGCTGCGGGGGAGCTGGAGCTACGGGACGCTCGCGGCCGGCGAGCACGAGGTTGAGGGCTTCGCCGTGCTGGCCGTGGAGATCCCGCACAAGGGGGGGCGCACGTTCGGCTACCGGATCAGCGATGGGCGCTCGACGCTCACCTACATGCCCGACCACTGCCCGACGATGATGGGGCCGGGCGAGGACGGCTTCGGCGCCTACCACCCGGCGGCGCTCGAGCTCGCCCGCGGGGCCGACCTGCTGATCCACGACGCGCAGCTGTTCCCGGAGGAGCTCGCGGCGGAGGCCGACTTCGGCCACTCGGTGGCCGACTACTCGGTCGAGCTGGCGCGACGCGCGGGCACGCGCGCGGTGGCGCTCTTCCACCACCGCTTCGATCGCACCGACGAGGCGCTGGACGGCCTCGCGCGGCGGCTGTGCGAGGGCAGCGAGGACCCGGCGGTGAGCGTCGCGGCCGAGGGCACCGTGCTCGAGCTCTGAGCGGTTTCCCGCGCCGCCCAGGCCGGGTAGACCCCGGATACCGATGACCGGGCTGATCGAGCGCTACGGCGCGCTGGGGGTGTTCCTGTTGATGGTGCCGGAGAGCGCCTGCATCCCCGTGCCGAGCGAGGTCACGCTGATCTTCTCGGGGGTGGCGGTGCGCGAGGGCTGGATGAGCTTCCCGGTGGCGGTGCTGGCGGCGACGGCCGGCAACCTGGTCGGCTCGCTGCTCGCCTACGGGCTGGGGGCAAGCGGGCTGCTCGCGGGGGTGCCTGGCGCACGCGTCGCGCTGACGCGCTGGGAGGGGCTGTTCGAGCGCTACGGGATGCGCGCCGTGTTCCTCGGCAGGCTGCTGCCGCTGGCGCGAACGTTCGTGTCGCTGCCGGCGGGCGCGCGGCGGGCGCCGCTTGGAGCGTTCGTGGCGCTGACGAGCCTCGGCTGCGCCCTGTGGGCGGCCGCGTTCGTGCTCGTCGGGCTGCTCGCGGGCGCCGCGTGGGCGTCGATCGGCTCGCTGCTCGGCCGCGTGCTGCTCGTCGTCGGGGTGCTCGCGCTGGTGGCGACGCTGACGCTCGGCCCGGGCCGCCACCGCCACGACTGAGCGCGTGCGATGATCGTGAGCGTGCCGCCGGCGGTGGGCAAGGCAAACATCGGCGGCTTGGCTATCGTCCGCCGCATGGACGAGCCGTTCGTGATGAACGTGGCCGACGCGCCGGCGATGAGCCACTCTCGCCGGGCGACGATCATCGACTTCGAGTCCGAGGACTCGCCGTGGCCGGACACGGGCGTGAACATCCAGATCATGCAGCCGGGACAGCCCAACTGCCGCTACCACTCAGAGCCGGTGCAGGAGGACTTCCTCGTGCTGGCTGGCGAGTGCATCGCCATCCTCGACGGCGAGGAGCGCCCGCTGCGGCAATGGGACTTCTTGCACTGCCCGGCCGGAGTCGAGCACGTCTTCGTCGGCGCCGGCGACGGGCCCTGCGCCGTGCTGATGATCGGCTCGCGGCGCAAGGACGAGGCGCACTACCCGGTCAACGAGGTCGCGGCGAAGTACGACGCATCGGTGAGCACCGAGACCGACGAGCCGGCCGAGGCGTACGCCGACTGGCGGCGGGAGCCGTGGAGCCCGGCGCAGAACCCGTGGCCGCTAAGCGGCTAGTGCGAGAAGCACGCGCTCGCACAGCGGCCAGCGCCAGCGCTTGGCGAGCCGGCGGCGTGATCCGCCCTCACACCTCGAGCACGAGCTTGCCGATGTTCTCGCCGCGGAACAGCCGCAGCAGCGTCTCGGGGAAGTTCTCGAGGCCGTGGGCGATGTCCTCGCGGGAGACGAGCTGGCCGGCGGCCAGCCAGCGCGCCAGCTCGGCCACCGCCTCGCCGTAGCGGTCGAGGTAGTCGGACATCACGAAGCCGGTCATGCTCGCGTGGTTGACGAGCAGCGACATGTAGTTGGAGGGCCCCCGCATCTGGCCGGCGTTGTACTGGGAGATCGCGCCGCAGATCACCACGCGCGCATGGCGGGCGAGCTGCGCGAGCGCCGCGTCGAGGATCTCGCCGCCGACGTTGTCGAAGTACACGTCGATGCCCTTCGGGCAGTGCTGCGCGAGGCCCGCGGCGACGTCCTGGGCCTTGTAGTCGAGGGCCGCGTCGAAGCCGAGCTCGTCGACGACGTAGCTGCACTTCTCGTGGCCGCCGGCGATGCCGACGACGCGGCAGCCCTTCAGCTTGGCGATCTGGCCGACGAGGCTGCCGACGGCGCCGGCGGCGCCGGAGACGACGACCGTCTCGCCCTCCTGCGGGCGCCCGACGTCGAGCAGGCCGAAGTAGGCGGTGACGCCGGGCATGCCGAGCGTGCCGAGGTACACCGGCAGCGGCGCGAGCGTCGTGTCGAGCTTGAACACGCCGGCGCCGCTCGCGACCGCGTACTCCTGAACCCCCAGCAGGCCGCCGACGTGCTCGCCGACCGCGACGGCGGGGGCGTTCGAGGCGATCACCTCGCCGGCCGCGAACGCGCGCATGACCTCGCCGATGCCGACCGGCGGGATGTAGGAGCGCCCCTCGTTCATCCAGCCGCGCATCGCGGGGTCGAGCGAGACGTAGCGGACCTGGACGAGCACCTCGCCCTCGCCGGGCTCGCCGACGGGCTCCTCCACGTAGCTCCAGTCGCTCGGCTTGGGCAGGCCGACTGGTCGTGCCGCGAGACGGAACTGGTGGTTGACGGCTGGCATGGGCGGCCTTTCCTGATCGTCGTGGATTGTCACTGCGAACGCTAGCCGTCTACTTAACCTCAACACAAGCCGGCGGCGCGGCGAGCTGCGGCGAAGCGGCCTGCGCCATGAGAGTATTCGGCCTCCGGCGGCCGCGCGGAGGGCACGCCGGAGAGCCCCTGATCTTCACGACGACCACCAAGGAGCGACACATGCCCGACATCGAGTTCCCCACGAGCGCCGGCAGCGCCCCCGGCTACCTGGCCGTGCCGGCCGGCGAGAGCGGCCCCGGCGTGATCGTCCTGCAGGAGTGGTGGGGGCTCGACGAGCACATCCGCTCGATCTGCGACCGGCTGGCCGCCGAGGGCTTCTACGCGCTGGCCCCCGACCTGTATCGCGGCGAGACCACCGACCAGCCCAGCGAGGCGCAGCAGAAGATGATGGCGCTGTCGATGGCCGACGCCGAGAAGGACATGTGCGGAGCCGCCGAGCACCTGCTCTCGCTGGAGGGCGTCAGCGGCTCGGCGGTCGGCGCCGTCGGCTTCTGCCTGGGCGGCGGCCTGGCCGTGTGGGCGGCCGCGACCTGCCCGAACATCGGCGCCGCGGTCACCTACTACTACGTGATGCCGCACGGCAAGCCCGACTTCGCCGGCATCGAGGGGCCCGTGCTCGGCCACTTCGGCACGGCCGACGACTTCGTGCCGGTCGAGGCGGTCGAAACGCTCGAGAAGGAGATCAGCGACGCGGGCGTCGATGTCACGTTCCACCTCTACGAGGGCGCAGGCCACGCGTTCTTCAACGACACCGACCGCATGGGCACCTACGACGCCGAGCACGCCGACACCTCCTGGCGGCGCACCGCGGGCTTCCTGCGCTCGGCGCTCGCCTCCTGAGCGCGCCGGCCGCACCCCGCCGGCGCGGCGCGCGGCGCCTCGCGCTCGCGCTCGCCGGCGCCGGGGCGCTGGGCGCCGCGCTCGCCGCGCCGAGCGCGGGCCTGTCCGCGCGGACCGCCGGCGCCGCGCCCGCGCCCGCGCCGAGCGCCGAAACGCGGGCGGGCACGGCGAGCCTCTGGTCGCCGCCGGCGCTGCTGAGCGCGTGCGCCGCCGAAGGGGGCGCGTGGACGGTCTTCCCGAGCGACGCCCCCACGCAGGCCACGGGCCCGGGGGCGATCGTTTGGGAGGCCGCGCGGGGCTGCCCCGGCGGGGCCGGCGTGCGCGTCGCCAGGCTCGACGCGGAAGACCTCCCGCAAGCGAGCGTCGCGCCGCGCACGGCGGCCGGGGTCCGCGTGGGCACGCAGGGGCCGCTGCTCGCGTGCGGCGCGCCGCACGGTCAGATCGCGATCGCGGCGCTCGCCCAGGCCAGCGCCCCGTCAGCCGCGCCCCCGGCCGCCGCGCCCGCCGCGCGCCCGGCGCCAGCCACCACGACCACGCTGATCCAGGGGCCCGCGGGGGGCCCGTTCGCGCCGCTCGCGGGCAGCGCAGGCGGCGCGCCCGGCGCCGGTTCGCCCGGCGCCGGGCTGCCCGCCGGCCGGGCTTCGCCGGCGGCGCTGACGACGGCCTACCTCGGCGACCTCGGGCTGGCGACGCCGGCGCAGGGCGACCGGCGACCGGGTCGCCCCGCCGCCGCCGTGCGCGTGCGCGTCGAGCGCTTCTACGCGCACGCCTTCTCGCGCGAAGCGCTCGCGGGCGACGCGCGCGAAGGACCGGTCGGGACGCTCGCGCTGGCGCTCGACTACCGCAGCGAAGCGCTCGTGGCCTGGACCCAGCACGGCGCGATCTTCGCGCAGCTGCTGCCGGCCAGGGGCCGGCCGGGGCCGATCCAGCGGCTCGCCCGCGGCGCGCCCGACGCGCACCTGTCGGCGCTGCTGAGCGACGACTATCGCGGGATCGTCGCCTGGAGCACCCAGAGCGACGGCCACACGGCGGTGTATCTCGACCGCTCGGCCGTGGGCGTGCGCTTCGCGGCGGCGCAGCAGATCGAGGGCTACGCGGACCCCGACGCCGTGCCCGCGCCCGCCGCCTCGCCGTCGCTCGTGCGGCTGAGCTCGGAGGGCGTCGTGATGGCCTGGGCGGGCGTCTCGGCCGGCCACTGGGTCGTGCGGGCCGCGCCCGTCGAGGAGACCGGCATGGGCGCGGCCAGCACGCTCGCGGCGCCCGGCGCCGACGCGCTGCTCGCGGACCTCGTCGCGGGCCCCGACGACGAAGCGATCGCGCTGTGGAGCGAGCCGGCGCCGGGCCCCTCCGCCGAGCCCGACCTGGACAGACAGGCGCTGTTCGCGGCGCGCGGCCGCGGCGCCTACCCCGGGATCGTCGCCTTCGGCGAACCGGAAGCGGTCGCGCCGGCGGGCCCGGTGGCCGACGCCCGCCTGGCGGTCGACCCGGCGAGCGGTCGCGCGCTGGCCAGCTGGCTGGGCCCGTCGGACTCGGTCGAGTACTCGCTGCGCGGCGGCGAGCCGGGGCGATGAACCGCGGCTTGCCGGCGTGAACGCCGCGCTTTAGGAAAAGATGGTCGACGATGGATAGGGACTACGAGCGACAGACGCACGCCGTCGAGGACCGCCACTGGTGGTATCGCGGACGTCGGACCGTGCTCGGCGACGTGATCGCGACACTGGGGCTGGCGCCGGGGGCGCGCATCCTCGACGCCGGCTGCGGCAGCGGCCGCAACATGGTCGATCTGGCCCGCTATGGCGCCGTGACCGGGATCGAGCTCTCGCAGACGAGCGTCGAGCTGGCCCGCGCGCGCGGCGTCGGCGAGGTGATCTCCGGCTCGATCCTGGAGCTGCCGTTCGCGCCCGACAGCTTCGAGCTGGCCGTCAGCCTCGACGTGATCGAGCACCTGGAGGACGACCTGGCCGCGCTGCGCGAGCTGCGCCGCACGGTCGTGCCGGGGGGCGCGCTGCTCGTGACCGTGCCGGCCTACCAGTGGCTGTGGAGCGGGCACGACGTGATCAACCACCACCACCGCCGCTACACGCGGCACTCGCTGCGCGAGGTCGCCGAGCGCGCCGGCTGGCGCCAGGCGCGCAACACCTACTTCAACTCGCTGCTGCTGCCCGTGGCGATCATGCTGCGGGCGCTCGACCGCCTGAACACCAAGACGACCGAGTCGAGCCTCGACCTGTGGGTGCCGCCGGCGCCGCTGAACTGGCTGCTCGAGCGCCCGCTCGCGGCCGAGGCGGCGCTGATCAAGCGCGGCGGGCGCATCCCGGCGGGCCTGTCGCTGCTCGCCGTGTTCCGCTGACACCGGGTGTTTCAAGGACCGCTGAATGTTGCGAACCGCAGCGCTTCCTCGAAGATCACGAGCAGGCCGATCTGCGCGACGCCCGGTACCACCGTTACCGGCGGGTCTCCGCCGAGCAGCTCGGCGACGCGGCGGGCGTGCGACGGCGGGTGCATCCGGTCGAACTCACCGGTCCAGAGGGAGGCGCGGACCGCCCCGGGCGTGATACCCCACGGCTTGCAGAGGATCCGGACCTCCTCGACGAACCCGTCTGGGTTCGCAAACAGCTCCCCGGTCGTCGCTACGAACAGTTCTCTGACCCACGGGATCTGGACGACCTCCGCGTCCGGCCCCTTGCACAGTCCCATCGCTGAATCCGGCAGCTTCTTGTACCGCTGCTTGAAGCCCGCCCGCAGCAGAAACGGCGCGCGCCGGGACATGAACGCCGCCACCTTCATGTCCCTTCCGGCCGCGCGCCACTGGGCCTTCTCCGCGAGCGGCGCGATGGCTCCGAGCAGCGAGTGTGCGGTGACCCGCTCCGGAGCCGCACCGGCAACGGCGATCCCGTAGGGGGTCCCGCCGGATTGCGTCACGATCCCGAAGCGGTCGACGCCCAGGGCGTCCATCAGGGCGAGATGGTCGGCGGGCCAACCGGCGAGAGTGCGACCTGGCCGCGGCGTGCTGCCGTGAGAACCCGGACGGTCCGGGATCACGAGCCGGATCCCAAGTTCGCGCGCGGTCGCGGCGAGCGCCCGCCCGAGCCCGCGGCTGCACGGACCGTCGAGCACGGTCACGACCGGCCCGCTGTCGGCGCCCGCAAGCAGGTACGAGAGCGTGCGCCCATCGGGCAGCGCGATGTGCGCGTTCGGCTCGTAATGCGACATGTTGTCGCATTAGGTTTGCATACTGTGAGACACAATGTCGCAACGATCTCCGCGCGTTCCGTCCGACGACGCCCGGCGCCGGATCCTCGACGCGACCCGGGAGCTGCTGCTCGACCGGCCGTTCGGGGCGCTGACCGTCGGCGACGTGATGACGCGGGCGGGCCTGGCGCGCACCGTCTTCTACCGCCACTTCGACAGGCTGGCGCAGATGGCGCCCGAGCTGCTCCCGGACTCCGAGGACCCGCTCCTCGATCAGGTCCTGCGCGGTCCCGCGGAGGACCTGATCACAGCCATGGTCGCCGGTCTGGTCCGCCTCTATGCCGACAACGGTCGGTGGCTGCGCGCGCTCGACGCCGCCGCCGCGGCCGATCCGGCGGTTACGGCCGAGTTGGACCGCGCTCTCCTCGGCCCGCGCCGACTGCTCGAGCAGCTCGTCGCGAACGCCCCGCACCCACCGGCCGACCCACGCGAGCTCGCGCTGCTGCTGATGGCCACCCACCGCGCATACCTGCTCGACACGTTCGGCGCCGGCCACGACTCCCCCGAGCGACGCACCAACGCCACAGCCGCGCTCACGGCGCTCTGGGAGCGACTCCTGGCTGAGTGATCCGAGCTCTGTAGCAAGTGTCCTGCGCCGCGCGCACCGGACCGCGCGCTCAGGCGGGCGCGGGGCGCACGCGGAAGGTCCACGCGCGGTTGACGAAGAAGGTCGTGACCGTGACGACGGCCGTCGCGCACACCTGGGCCAGCAGCTTGTCCACGTGGGCGTCGTGCACGAACACGTACAGCAGGCCCTCGTCGACGCCCAGGCCGCAGGTCTGCACGACGCCCCAGCGCACGGGCGTGAGCGCGTCGCCGACGTGCTCGCGGAAGGTCCAGCGGCGGTTGAGCAGGAAGCCGTTGACGGCGCCGACGACGAAGCCGATCGCCGAGGCGGCCAGGTACCAGACGCCGAGCACCTTCAGCAGCAGCGTGTAGACGATCAGCGTCAGCAGCGTGTTGGAGACCCCGACGATGCCGAACTTGACGAACTGGACGAGCACGTGCGCGCGGGGGTGGCTTTCCAGGCGCGCGAGGCGCCGGCGCCCGCGGCGGCTGCTCAAAGGCTCAGAGGACATTCCCAAGACAGCATGAACGATAGATTGAGTGTCGGCTTAGGAGCCGCTTTCAAGATGCATGCCATGCCCCCCGCGCCGGATCGACAACTTCGGGCCCCCACGCTGCTGAGCGTCGTGGCGCCCGTCTACAACGAGGAACTGCTGGTCGAGGAGTTCGTCTCGCGGACCACGGCGGCGGTCGCCGACTACGAGTTCGAGCTGATCCTCGTCAACGACGGCAGCGCCGACGCGACCCCCGGGCTGCTCGACCGCATCGCCGAGCGCGACCGGCGCGTGCGCGTCGTGCACCTGTCGCGCAACTTCGGCCACCAGGCGGCGCTGACGGCGGGCCTGGAGCACGCGATCGGCGACGTGGTGGCGATGATCGACGCCGACCTGCAGGACCCGCCGGAGCTGATCCCCGACATGGTCGCCCAGTGGAGCCAGGGCGCCGACGTCGTCTATGCGGTGCGCAAGCAGCGCGAGGGCGAGACGGCGTTCAAGCTCGCCACCGCCTCGTGGTTCTACAAACTCTTCAACAAGCTCACGCAGGTCGACCTGGAGCCCAACTCGGGCGACTTCCGGCTGCTCGACCGGCGCGCGCTCGACGCGCTGCTGGCGCTTACCGAGCGCGCCCGCTTCCTGCGCGGCATGACCGTCTGGGTGGGCTTCAGGCAGACCGCCATCTCCTACCAGCGCGACGCGCGCATGGCCGGCGAGACCAAGTACACGCTGCGCAAGATGCTGCGCTTCTCGCTCGACGCGATCGCGTCCTTCTCGCACCTGCCGCTGCAGCTGGCGACCTACGCGGGCCTGGTCTCGGCGGGCGTCGCGTTCATCGCGATCCCGGTCGTGATCGCGCTGCGGATCTCCGGCTCCTACCTGCCGGGCTTCGGCTCGATCACGATCGCGATCCTGCTGCTCGGCGGCATCCAGCTGATCGCCCTGGGGGTGATCGGCGAGTACGTCGGGCGCATCTACGACGAGGTCAAGCACCGGCCGCTCTACATCGTCAGCGAGGAGCGCAACCGCCCGAGCGACGCCGCCAGCCAGCTCGTGGCGTTGCCGCCGGCGCGCGCGGGGCTGCCGGCGCGCGCCCCCGAGAGCACGGTCGTCCAGTAGGCGGCGCGCGCCGATAATGTGGGCATGAGGATGAGGGCATGAGCGCCGAGGAGCTGTTCGCGGAGGCCGACGCGGAAGGCATCGACCACCGCACCGAGCGCATCCGCATCGAGACCGAGCGCCACCGCATCGAGGGCGTGCTGACGCTGGCGCGCGACGGCTACCGCAGCCGCGTCTCGGACGTCCTGAACGCCTCCGAGCGCGACTTCATCACGCTCACCGACGTCACCGTCGCGCCGCTCGACGGCGGCGCGGTGGAGCTGCACCCCTACATGAGCCTGGCGCGCCGCCACATCGTCTTCGCGGTCGCCGCGCAGCCCGCGGCGAGCTGAGCGCTACGGCGTGAAGCTGGCGGCGCTCGCGACCGTGCCGGCGGGCGCGCTGGTGTTCGTGACCGTGATCTGACCGGCGCCGGCGCCGGCGGGCACGCGCGCGCGCAGCTTCTTGGCGGAGGCCGAGAGGACCTGCGCGGGCGTGCCGTCGAAGGCGACGCTCGAGTGCGCGCCGAAGCCGACGCCCTTGATCGTGACCGCCGTCCCCGCCCCACCCAGCGCGGGCGTGAAGCCGGTGATCGACAGCGTCGGCGTGAACTTGGTCTTGCTCGCGACCTCGCCGGCGGGGGTCACGAGCGTGACCTTCGCCTTGACCGCGCCGTCGGGCACGGTCGCTTCCACGCGCGCGGAGGAGACCACCGTGAACTTCGCCGCCAGCGCGCCGAAGTCGACGGCGCTGACCGCGCCGAGGCCGCTGCCGTCGATCCGCACGCTTTCGCCGGTGACGGCGGAGCTGGGCGAGATGGAGCCGATCGTCGGCTTGGCGGTGGGCACGAACGCGCCCAGGCCGAGCGGGCTGCCGAGGCCGGTGGGCCCGTCGAAGCCGACGACGGCCCGGCAGGAGGTGGCGCTTCCGCAGGAGCCGTTGGACCCCGAGGTCACGTCGAAGAAGTCGGCGCCGTCGCCGGCGTGCGCGTACAGCGTGGCGGCCGGCTGGGCGGCGCCCTGGCCGCCGCCGGCGAGCGCGTACTCGGCGGCGACGATCGGCGCCGACACGGAGGTCCCGCCGAACACGGTCCAGCCGGTGGGCGTGCCGTTGCCTTCGGGCGTGCTGTCGAAGACGTCGACGCCCGTCTTGGGGTCGCCCACGGCCGCCACGTCGGCGACCGAGCGTCCCATCTGGCAGCCCGTGGCCGCGAAGCCCGCGGCCGTGCGCTGCCATTCGGGCACCGCGAAGATCTGGCTGCAGCCGCTGCCGCCTTCCGGCCACGCCGTGCTGGTCCACGTTTCGCCGCTCTGCGTGAGGGTCGTGCCGCCGACCGCGATCACGTCGGGCAGGTCGGCCGGGAAGTTGGCCGTGGCGGCCTTCGCGGGACAGTCCCCGTTGAGGTAGCCGCAGTCGCCGGAGGCGGCCGTGACGACCACGCCCGGGTGTTTGTAGGCGTTGCCCAGTTCTTCGAAGAAGCTCGCGATCGCCGGTTCCTCGGGGCTCGCGTAGGAGTTGCTGAGCTCCTTCGCGCCGAGCTTGATCGCGGCCCTCGCGGCGGCGCTCAGCTGCGAGAGTTCCGCGTCGGCGGCCTCGACGAGCAGGATGTGGCACTGCTGGCAGATCGCGTGGACCATCTGCACGTCGATCGAGATCTCGCCGGCCCATTCGCCCTGCTCGGCCGGCAGCGGCGAGGCGCGCCCTTCGCCGTTGACCTTGGCGAAGCAGCCGTTGGCGGAGGTGCAGGCGGGGAGCCCGAACTGTTCGTCGTAGACGGCCAGATCGGCTTCGGCGGTGGGGTCGTCGAAGGCGTCGATCACGGCCACAGTCTGCTTGGCCGCGGGCGCCGATTCGTCGGGCAGCGCGTAGGCGGCGTGCAGGTCCTGCGGCGTGAGGAACCCGGGCAGCGGGCTCGGGACTTCGACTTCCGGGGCTGGCCCTTCGGCGGCCCGCGCGGAGGTCCGGCTTTCGGCGCCGGCGGCGCCCTGCCCGGGCGCCAGCAGCCTGATGGCCGTGCAGCCCGCGGTGAGCGGCGGCGCTTCGGCGCACAGCGCCCGCGTGGCCGGCGAGCCTGACGCGGGCGCGGCGAGCAGCGCGAGCAGGCAGGCCAAGAGCACCCCCGCGGCCCCCGCCGCGCGCGCGCGTACGACCCCCTGCCCCTCCCCCGGGCGGGCGACTCCCTCCATGACACCAATGATACAAGCGCTCGATGGGCAGTCAAGCCGATTTGACTCGTCGCACATGGTCGATCGTGTGTGACTCTCGCTGCCACACCCGCGAGCGCGTGTGATCTAGGTGTGACAGACCTGTGACCGATCTGGAAAGAGATCGGTCGGCTGGCCGCTCAGAACAGCGCGGCGCCGGGCGCGCCGATCAGCACGGCCTCGGCCTCGGCGTAGCGCCCGCTCATCGCGGCCGTCTCCAGGAAGCTCATGAACAGCCGGCCGGCGGGCACGCGCTGGCGCATGACGAGCGCGAACCGCGTCGCGGGACCCCCGTCGAAGTGGGCCATCGCCACCTCCCGGGAGAAGCTCGCGGCCAGCAGCGAGGCGGGCCGAGCGGGGCCGAGCTCGGCCTCGCCGGCGATCGCCCGATACAGCTCGAGCTCGTCGGCGCCGAGCAGCGCCGTCAGCTCGGCGAGGAACGCCAGACGCGCGAGGATGTGCGCGCGCCGGCGCTCGCGAGCGCCGGCGCCGTCGAACAGGCCCGGGTCCCTGACGAGCGTGCCCGCGAACGGGCACAGCCCCATCTCGGCGAGCACGATCGCGTGGCCCTTGACGACCTCGCCCGAGGCGGGGTTGGAGACGTAGGTCTGCGCGAACGCGCGCTCGAGCTCGGCGAGGCCGCGCTCGCGCATGATCTGCTCGAGCTCGGCCTGGGCGGCCTGCGAGCCGCGCCGCGCGGCGACGCAGGCGGCCAGGTCGATGTTCGCGAGCGCGCCACGGGCGCCGAGGCGCTCTCGCAGCAGCGCGCGTTCGCGCGCGAGCTCGCGCTCGGTCCGCGCCCGCGCCTCGGCCCTGGCCGCCAGCTCGTAGGGTCGGTCCAGGCGCTCCTCGACGGCCGCCAGCTGCCGCGCCCGGTCGTCGTCGAGCAGCTGGCCGGCGCGCTCGAACTGAAAGCGCGAGACGTCCCCGAGCGGCAGCCACCAGCGCGCCCCCGCGTCCTCGAAGCCCTCGACGACGAGCTCGAAGGTGCCGCGCTCGCCGTCGACGCCGGCGAGCGAGACGGGGGTGCGGCGGGCGTCGAGCAGGCACCCGCGGTTGCCCGCGACGAGGTGCGCGAGGCGGCCGGGCTCGAAGTCGGCGTCTGGCGCCGCGTGCGGGTCCGCGCGGTAGACCGGCGCGCGTTCGGACGCGCGCGCGGGCTCGCGCAGGCGCCGGGCGAACAGCGCGACGGCCTGCTGGATCCTGGCGCGCACCGCGGGGTCGACGATCTCGCCGTCGGCGCCGAGCGCCTCGCGGAGCACCGTCACGCGCTGACAGGCCGACTCGACGACGTCCGCGCCGACGTAGCCGAGCACGGTGGCGAGCGTCGCGAGCGCCCCGTCGCCGCGGCCCTCGGGGGCGACGTTGATCCAGGCGACCGGCTTGCGATAGATCTCGCCGCCGCCGACGGTCCAGTCGAGCAGGTTCTTGAGGCTGCCCGGGAGCGTGCCGGCGTACTCGGGCGTACAGAACAGGACGCCGCTGGCCTGCTCGATCTGGGCGCGCAGCTCGACCACGGCCGGCGGCAGGGGCTCGTGGTCGTCGTCGGGGTTGAAGGCGGGCAGCCCGGCGAGCCCATCGTAGGTCGTGGCGCTCAGCGAGCCCGACCGCGCGCTCGCGGCCCGCAGCGCGGCGGCGTTGGTCGAGGCCGCGCGGGTGCTGCCCCCGATCAGCAGGATGCGGACGGCTCGCGAGGGCATTGCGGCGATTCTAGGTGCGCCCGGGAAGCGGCGGTCGCCGCCCGGCGCGGTCGGGAGAGCGCGAACCGGCGAGCAACTACTACAGTGCGTAGTAGAGTGGGTTCACCGCGCAAGCGGCGTGTACGAGCGTAGCCGCCGGGTGCCTCCCTGCCCGGCGGTGGCGCCCGTCACCCTCCCCAATCCCCCGATCCACAAGGAGCCCCGATGTCACAGCTCTGCAATCGTGTGCGCGCGTTCACGCTCGCGGGCACGTTCGGCCTCGCCGCCCTGCTCGGCGGCGGCGCCCTGGCCGCCACGGCGGCCGCCGCCACACCGCAGTACACGCTCAAGACGTTCTCCTCCGGCCCCGGCAGCACGAAATTCCTGTCCATGAACGAAAACGGCGACATCGTCGGCACGGGTGGCGGCGATGCCGCCTCGCCCACCGAAAACGGGTTTCTCCTGAAGGCCGGCGCAACCAAACCGGTGTTCCTCGAATCGGCTGAGAAGTTCGAGGGCAAGCCCGACTTCGACGAACCGTTCTCGATCAACAACTCCGACCAGATCGTCGGCCAGTCGTTCGGCGAGGAACCGGTGTTCGGCGACGTCGCGACCGACTGGCACGGCAGCAGCGCGCCGTTTCGCTTCGGCCTGTTCAAGGAAGAAGAAGAAGACTCGGCCCACAACATCAACAACAACGGTGAAGTCGTCGGCTCCTCCGCGCGCGGAGCGTGGGTGATCGGCACCACCGAAAAAACCACCTCGGTGACGAAATTCCTGCCGGCGCTCGCGAGCGGCAAGGGCGACGACGCGCAGGCGATCAACGAAAGCGGCGTGATCGTCGGCGACTCGGAAACCTCAGCCGGGACGACCGTCGCGGCCGAGTGGAAAGGCGGCAAGGTCTCGAGCCTGGGCGCGCTTCCCAAAGGCGGGCTGGCCGCGGCGCTCGGGGTCAACGCCGCCGGCGAAGCGGTCGGCATCTCGACCACCGAAGAAGGCGACTTCGCCGAACGGCACGCGGTGAGCTACGCGGGCGGGAAGGTGACGCGCATCACCGTCCCCGGCGAAACCGGTGAATCGTTCGCCAACGCGATCAACGGCAAAGGCATCATCATCGGCGAAGCCGCGTTCGGCGACGAAGAGCACGCCTTCATCGTCAAGGAAGGCACCGCCACTGACCTCAACAAGCTGATCGCCCCGGGCTCCGGCGTCACGCTCCTCAGCGCCGCCGCGATCAACGAAAAGGGCGTCATCGTGGGCACCGCCGTGAAGGGCGAAGCGCTCGTCGGCTTCGAGCTCACGCCGACCTCCTGACCGCAGCTCGGCGGGAGCGCCGCCCGCCGCGATCCGCCCGCCGCGATCCGCCCCCCGCGGGGGTGGGTCGCGGCTGGTGGACGGAGAGGGAGGGAGCAAGGTCGAACCCCGACCCGACGTGGCAGCGCATCCTGGAGCTGCACGCGATTCGCTCCAGGTCAGACACGCATGCGGATGAGTAGTGCGTTTTGCGCTACGCTATCTTCATGGCGACGGCTCCCCATCCGCTTTCCTTGCGACTGGGCCGCGAGGGGCTGAGCGCGCTGGACGAGATCGCAAGGCGGCGTGGGCTGAGCCGCGCCGAGGCCGCGCGGCAGGCGATCACCGAGACGGCGGAGCGTGAGCGCCGACGCGGCGGCCTGGCAGACGAGGCGAGGCGCCTCATGCGCAACGACGGCTACGTGCGAGAAGCCCACGAGGTCGCCCAGCTGATGGAGCAACTGCGTGGTCCGTGGTGATGTACACGAGATCAAGTTGCCAGGCAAGCGCGGCCACGCCCAGATGGGACGCCGCTACGCGGTGATCATCCAAGCCGACGATCTACTGGCTCTCTCCACCGTCGTCATCTGCCCCACATCACGCTCGGCATTCGAAGCGAGCTTCCATCCAGAGATCACAGTCGCCGGCCAGCCAACGCAGGTGCTCTGCGAGATGGTCGGCGCAGTCGACGCTCGGGCGCTCGGCCAACACGTCGGACACCTCACGCACGACGAGCTGCGTGCCGTAGAGGACGCGCTGCTGTTGGTGCTCGACCTCGCGTAGGATCGACGGACGAGGGACGCGTCGACGCTAGAACGGAGAGGGCGGGATTCGAACCCGCGATGGAGTTGTAACCCCATACTCGCTTAGCAGGCGAGTGCCTTCAGCCACTCGGCCACCTCTCCCACGGATCGGTCCGGGAAGTGTAGTGCCTGGCTGACGCCGCTCGCCCATCTGGGCGCAAGACGCCCTGGCTGGGCTGCGACCTAATCGGAGCCGATCAGCGCGTCGGTGATCGCCTCGATGCCCGCCAGCCGGCCGGCCAGATCCTCGTCCAGCCCGTAGCGCGCCGCGAGCTCCGCGGTCGCCGTGTAGCTGACCTTGGCCTGCCGCCCGTCCGCCCAGATCAGGACCTTGAGCGGCAGGTCGAGCGCGGCCAGCGGCGCGGCGGCCATCACGGGCGTCCCCGCCTGCGGGCTGCCGAAGATCACGACCTTGGTGTCGCGCAGGCGCAGGCCCGCGGCTTCGGCCTCCCCGCTGTGGTCCACCAGCGCGAACAGCTTCATCCGCTTGGCGGCGATCAGCTCGACCAGCCGCGCGACCGTGTCGGGCACCGAACGGGGGCTCGGCTTGGTGATGATCGGAGACCCGAGAGGCTCCCGGCCTTGACCTGACATGACGCTCCTTCGTTCGCGGACGCCGAGCGGTTCACACCCACCGGCGCCCGTAGTTTTCCACGGACCGCTCTGAGGGCAACTGCCGATGGCCGGCCGCCGGCTGACTGCGAGAGTCCGGTCTATGACGAGCCCCGAGGTGGCACCGACCCGCGCCCGCACGGCGCCGCTGCCGAAGGCCGAGCGCGTGCGCCTGCGCGACGGCTCGTGGGTGACGCTCCGAGCGGTCCACGCCACCGACGAGGGCGCCCTGCGCGCGTTCCTCGACGACCTCTGCCTGGAGGCGCGAAGGCTGCGCTTCTTCGGCGCGGCGATCGACATGACGTTCGCCGCGCATCTGGGCGCGATCGAGGACACCACCCACTACGGCCTGCTGGCACGCGACGAAATCGGCGCCATCGTCGGCCATGCGACCTACGTGCGGCTCGACCGCGAGCGCGCGGAAGTCGCCGTCGAGGTCGCCGACCATCTGCACGGACGGGGGCTCGGCACGATCCTGATCGAGCGCCTGGCCGCCGACGTCGAGCAGCGCGGGATCACGCGCTTCGTAGCCGAGGTGCTGTGTGAAAACCGGGCGATGCTGGGGGTGTTCCGAGACGGCTTCGACGGGCGCGTCACCCGCCGCGACGGGCCCGAGCAGCGCGTCGAGCTCCTCACCTCCAGCTGGCGCGACGCCCAAGCCCGCTTCGCCGCGGCCGGGACCAGCTCTGTTCACACAAACGATCTATAAGGGAGGAAAGGCAATGCGCAAAGGATTCGAGCTCGCAGGCGTGATCGCCGCCGCGATTCTGATCGCGTTCGGGATCGCCTCGATCGCGATCGGCGTCAGCGGGAAAGACACCGTAAACAAAAGCCTCGCCGAACAGAAAGTCGTCGGCACACCCGACATGACCCCGGCCGGGATCAAGGCCGAGGCGAGCAAGGCCGGGCTGGACGTGAGCAAGCTCAGCATCCCGACCTGCTCGGTCGCCAACAAGGCGGTCACCAGCGGCTCGAACGCCCGCTGCTTCGCCCAGTACATGACGATCCACGCGCTCGAGGCGACCGGCGGCAAGTACTACTCGCAGATGCCGCGCTATGCGACCGCCAACGGCGAAGGCACCAACGTGGAAGCCGACGCCCTCAAGGGCAAGACCGGCCAGCCCGTCGACAACCCCGCGCGCGAAGTGTGGATCCAGGAGACCGCGCTCTCGACCGGCCTGAACACCAGCTACATGGCCAGCCAGATCTCGCTGTTCGGCATCGTCGTCGGGATCGCGCTGCTCTTGGCCGGCCTCGGCTTCGGAGTGCTCTCGCTCGGCGGCGCGCTGCGCGGCCGCGACAGCGCCGTCGCCGACTTTCGCCCGGGGCGCCACACCTCGCCCGTCTCCCCGACGAGCGCCTGATCCCCACCAAGCTGGGCGGCTGTGCACGGATGCACAGCCGCACCAGGCTCTCGTTCCCGGCCGGCGCGCCGGCGGCGCGCTACGCGACGGCCGGCGCTTCGGCCTGCCGGGCGCCGGCGTTCGCCGCGTCCTTGCCGCGATTCTCCGAGCGGGGCAGCACGAGCAGCGAGCAGCGCGCGTGGCGCTCCAGGTAGTCCGAGGTGCTGCCCAGCACGAGCCGCTTGAAGGGCCCGTAGCCGCGCGAGCCCACGACCAGCAGGTCGACCTCGTCGCCGAAGGCCGCGAGCTCCTCGCCCACGAGGCCGTAGGCGGCGCGCCCCTCGACGTCGGCGAGCCCCTGCATGCGCTCGTTCGCCTCGTCGAGCATCGTGTCGATGCTCGCGCCCAGCGCCGGCGCGACGACGCCCGTGTAGGCGACGGTCGGGATCGACACGACTTCGAGCGCATGCACGCTCGCGCCGCTCGCGGCCGCGATCTCGCGGGCCACCTCGAGGGCCGCGAGGCTCTCGGCCGAGCCGTTGTACGCGACGCCGATCTTCGCGAGCGCCTTCGGCTTCTCGGCGTAGCCGCGCGCGGCGATCGCGACCGCGCACGAGGCGCCGTTGAGCGCCGCGCGGGTGTCGTCGCCGAGCGCCGCCCGGCCGAGCGCCCCGTGGCTGCAGGAGCCGACGACGAGCAGGTCGGCGCCCTGGCCTTCGGCCTGCTCGTGCAGGCCGCGCCCGGGGCTGAGCGATTCGATGCTGACCAGCTGCGCCTCCACGCCGGCGTCCGCGCGTTCGCGCTCGAGCAGCCTCTCGGTGGCCTCGCGCTCGTCGCGGACCAGGCCCGGCGCGACCGCGTGCGTCAGGAGCAGCATGCCCGGGTGCACGTGCGCGAGCGTCAGCCCGCCGTCGGCGTCGATCAGGCGAGCGGCGAGCGCGATGCCGTCGCGGCCTCCGCTCGCGCCATCGATTCCCACAACCGCGTTCTTGAACATCCTCGTCTCCCTTCGCTGGTCGATCGACGAGAATACTCCTCCCCACCGTCCCCGAGCCAGGGAGCCGCGCATGTCCGACAGCGCCGCAGCCGCCGGTCCGCTATCCGCCCAGGAGCTGGCTTTGCTGGACGGCTACTGGCGCGCCGCCAACTACCTGTCCGTCGGGCAGATCTACCTGCTGGCGAACCCGCTGCTGCGCGAACCGCTGCGCCTGGAGCACACCAAGCCGCGCCTGCTCGGCCACTGGGGCACGACCCCCGGCCTGAACTTCGTCTACGCGCACATGAACCGCGTGATCCGTGCGCGCGACCTGAACGCGATCTACGTGACCGGCCCCGGCCACGGCGGCCCCGGCCTGGTGGCGAACGTGTACCTGGAGGGCACATACACCGAGGTCTACCCGCACATCGGCCACGACGAGGAGGGGCTGCGCCGTCTGTTCCGCCAGTTCTCCTTCCCCGGCGGCATCCCCAGCCATGTCGCGCCGGAGACCCCCGGCTCGATCCACGAGGGCGGCGAGCTCGGCTACTCGCTCGCGCACGCGCACGGCGCGGCCTTCGACAACCCCGACCTGCTCGTCTGCTGCGTGGTCGGCGACGGCGAGGCGGAAACCGGGCCGCTGGCGGCCAGCTGGCACTCCAACAAGTTCCTCGACCCGATCCGCGACGGCGCGGTGCTGCCGATCCTGCACCTCAACGGCTACAAGATCGCCAGCCCCACCGTGCTCGCGCGGATACCGCGGGCGGAGCTGCGCTCGCTGCTCGAGGGCTACGGCTACGCGGCCAGGTTCGTCGAGGGCTCGGACCCGGCGAGCATGCACCAGCTGATGGCCGCCACGCTCGACGAGGTCCTCGGCGAGATCGCGGAGATCCAGGATCGCGCGCGCTCGCGAGCGGACGCCACGCGGCCGCGCTGGCCGATGATCGTGCTGCGCACGCCCAAGGGCTGGACGGGCCCGAAGGAGGTCGACGGGCTCCCCGCCGAGGGATCGTTCCGCTCCCACCAGGTGCCGCTCGCGGATCTCGCGACCAAGCCCGAGCACCTGGCGCAGCTGGAGGAGTGGCTGCGCTCGTATGAGCCCGAGCGGCTGTTCGACGAGCACGGCGCGCTGCGCGCCGAGCTGGCGGCGCTCGCGCCGGCGGGCCAGCGGCGGATGGGCGCCAACCCGCACGCCAACGGCGGCCTGCTGCGGCGCGAGCTGGAGATGCCCGACTTCCGCGCCCACGCCGTCGAGGTCGCCAGCCCCGGCGCGAGCACCAGCGAGGCCACGCGCGTGCTCGGCGGCTTCCTGCGCGAGCTGATCGAACGCAACCCCGAGAGCTTCCGCCTGATGGGCCCCGACGAGACCGCGTCCAACCGCCTGGGCGCGGTGTTCGAGGCCACCGGCCGCGCGTGGGAGGCGCAGACGCTCGACGGCGACGATCACCTCGCGCCCGACGGCCGCGTGATGGAGGTCCTCTCCGAGCACCTCTGCCAGGGCTGGCTCGAGGGCTACCTGCTGACCGGCCGCCACGGGCTGTTCAACTGCTACGAGGCGTTCATCCACATCGTCGACTCGATGTTCAACCAGCACGCCAAGTGGCTGAAGGTCACCCGCGACATCGCCTGGCGCGCCCCCATCTCCTCCCTTAATTATTTGCTGTCCTCGCACGTCTGGCGCCAGGACCACAACGGCTTCTCACACCAGGACCCCGGCTTCATCGACCACGTCGTCAACAAGAAGGCCGAGATCGTGCGCGTGTACCTGCCGCCCGACACCAACTGCCTGCTGTCGGTCGCCGACCACTGCCTGCGCAGCCGCGACTACGTCAACGTGATCGTCGCCGGCAAGCAGCCGGCGCTGAGCTACCTCGACATGCCGCAGGCGATCGCCCACTGCGCCCGCGGGATCGGCGTGTGGGACTGGGCCTCCAACGACGAGGGCGCGGAGCCCGACGTGGTGCTCGCGTGCGCCGGCGACGTGCCCACGCTCGAGGCCCTCGCCGCCACCGCGATCCTCCGACGCGAGCTGCCCGACCTGAAGGTGAGGGTGGTCAACGTCGTCGACCTGATGCGCCTGCAGCCCGCCAGCGAGCACCCCCACGGCCTCTCCGAGCACGAGTTCGACGCGCTGTTCACGACCGGCCAGCCGGTGATCTTCGCCTACCACGGCTACCCGCTGCTGATCCACCGCCTCACCAACCACGCCAACCTGCACGTGCGCGGGTACAAGGAGGAGGGCACCACCACGACGCCGTTCGACATGGTCATGCTCAACGACCTCGACCGCTTCCACCTCGTCATCGACGTGATCGACCGCGTCCCCGGGCTGGCCGAGCGCGAGGCGCACCTGCGCCAGCACATGCTCGACGAGCGCCTGCGCCACCGCGCCTACACGCGCGCCCACGGCGAGGACCCGCCCGAGCTGAGCGGCTGGACGTGGCCGCGCGAGCACGACACGCCGATTCCCGGCGAGGGCGGGGACTGGAGCGCGGGCGGCGGCCCGCCCGCGACGGTCGCCTGAGACGCTCGGCATGCGCGTCCTCGTCGTCAACGCGGGCTCGAGCTCGCTGAAGCTGACGCTGCTCGACGGCGCGGACGCCACGATCGCGACGCGCGAGCTCGACGCGCCCCGCGCCCGCGTGGACCCCGACGCGCTGAGCGAGGCGCTCGGCGCCGGCCTCGGCGACGCCGACGCGGTCGGGCACCGGATCGTCCACGGCGGCGAGCGCTTCCGCGAGGCGGTCGCGCTCGACGCGGGCGTCGCCGAGCAGCTGCGCGCGCTCGTCGATCTCGCGCCGCTGCACCAGCCGAAGTCGCTCGCCGCGCTCGACGCCGTCTCCGCCGCGCTGCCCGGCGTGCCCGCGGTCGCCTGCTTCGACACCGCCTTTCACGCGACGCTGCCGGCGCCCGCCGCCACCTACGCGCTGCCGGCGGCCTGGCGCGAGCGTTGGCGGCTGCGCCGCTACGGCTTTCACGGGCTCTCACACGCCTGGGTCGCGCGCCGCGCGCCCGAGCTCTTGGCACGCGCGCCGGCGGCCCTGCGGATCGTGAGCGCCCATCTCGGCGCCGGCGCGTCGCTGTGCGCGATCCGCGACGGGCGCTCGCTGGACACGACGATGGGCTTCACGCCCCTCGAGGGCCTCGTGATGGCCACGCGCTCGGGCAGCGTCGACCCGGGCCTGCTGCTGTGGCTCCTGGAACGGGGGCGTCTCTCCCAGGAGGAGCTCGCCGACGGCCTCGAGCGCCGCTCGGGCCTGCTCGGCCTGGCCGGCACCGCCGACATGCGCGAGCTGCTCGAGCGCGCCGCCGGCGGCGAGCGGCGGGCCGGCCTCGCGCTCGACGTGTACACACACCGGCTGCGCGGCGGGATCGCGGCGATGGCCGCGGCGCTCGGCGGGCTCGACGTGCTCGTGTTCACCGGCGGCGTCGGCGAGCGCGCGCCCGCGGTGCGCGCTCGCGCGGCCGCCGGCCTGGACTTCCTCGGCGTCGCGCTCGACGCGGGCCTGAACGAGCGCGCGCGCGGCGAGCAGCCGATCGGCGCGGACCGCGCGCCGGTCCAGACGCTCGTGCTGCCCGCACGCGAGGACCTCGAGATCGCCCGCCAGGTCAGGGCCGTGCTGGCACGCCGGCCGTAGCCACCGGCGGGGCCGCGCGCACCAGCCGCTGCACCCCCGCGGTGCACAGGCCGAGGCTGACGAGCGCCGCGGCGATGATCGCCGTCGCCACGCCCGCCGAGAGCACGTGCTCCGCGAGCCCCAGCGAGGCCACGGCGGCGGGAACGCCGAGCTGCGCGCTCGCCGCCAGCCCACCCGCGAGCGCGCCACCGGTGAGCCTCGCGGCGAGCAGGTGGATCACGGCGTTGAGCGCCGCCAGCACGCCCGCCAGCAGCAGCAGCGTGGGATGGCGCACCAGCCCCGCCAGATCGAGCTGGGCGCCGAGCACGACGAAGTACAGCGGGATGAAGAAGCCGTCGGCGACGCCGCGCACCTGCGTGGACAGGCGTTTCGGGCCGCCCAGCACGGCGACCATCACGCCCGCGGCGAAGCCGGCGATCAGCACGCTGGTGGCGCTCCTCTGCGCGATCCAGGCGAGCAGGAACAGCACCAGCAGCGCCAGGCGCAGGTCGAGCGCCCAGTGGCGGCGCTTGGAGCGGTGGCGCAGGCGGTGGACCCACGCGCGTCCCGCGAGCGCGCGCGCGAGGGCGAGCAGCGCCGCCCCGGCGGCGATCACGAGCGCGCCGCCGAGCGCGGCGTGCCCGAGGCGGCCCGGTTGCAGCACGACCGGGACCGACAGGATCGTGATCAGGTCGGCGAGCGTCACCTGCGCCATCACCACCATCGCCGCCGGCGTCGCGACGCCGGCCTCCTCGAGCGCCGGCAGCAGCACCGCCGCCGAGCCCGACGCGAGCAGCACGGCGTAGATCGCGGCGTGGCCCCCGCCCGCGGCGGCCGCCGCCGCCAGCCCTCCGGGCACCGCCAGCGCGCAGACGATCGCCGCGACCAGCCCGCCGCGCCTGAGCGCCGCCGCCAGGCGCCGGTCGCGCAGCGGCAGGTGCATGCCGACCGTCAGCATCAGCATCGCGAAACCGACTTCGCCGAGGAACGAGATCGTCGCCTGCGCCGGGTGCACGGCGCCCAGCACCGCCGGCCCGACGAGCACGCCGGCCAGGATCTCGCCGATCACGACCGGCACGAAGCGGCCGCCGGCGAAGCCGAGCAACGGCCCGGCGAAGCCGGCGAGCACGACCACGACGAGCGTGCCGAAGCTCACCGCCGCCCTTGCTCGGCGTCCGCGGGACCCCCTGTTTCACGCGCAAGCGGTCCGCGGGTGCCCCGGCGAGGACTCATCCGCAGCGATCCTAACCCGACCGCCGCGCAGCTCGAGGACTCGATCGAACCGGCCGCCGCCGGCGGCGGGGTCGTGGGTGATCGCCAGCAGCGCCCGCCCCTCGCAGGCGGCGAGCACGCCGCGCATCACCCGGCGCGCGAGCGGCGCGTCGAGGTGGGCGGTGGGCTCGTCGAGGATCAGCACCGAAGCGCTGCTCAGCAGCGCGCGCGCGAGCGCGAGGCGACGGCGCTGGCCGCCGGAGACGAGCTCGCCGTTCTGGCCGACGAGCGTGTCCAGGCCCTGCGGCAGCGCGAGCGCCCACCCGTCGAGCTCCACCACCGCGAGCGCCGCGAGCAGCTCCGCGTCGCTAGCGTCGCGGCGGCCGATCAGCAGGTTCTCGCGGATCGTCGTGTTGAACAGGTGGCAGTCCTGGGCGCAGAGCGCGACGTGCGCGCGCAGCTCGCCCTGCGCCAGCTCGCGCAGGTCGACGCCGTCGAGCGTGACCCGTCCGTCCACGGGGTCGCCGAAGCGCACGAGCAGATCGCCGAGCGTGCTCTTGCCGGCGCCGCTGGCCCCCGTCAGCGCGACGTGCTCGCCCGGCGCGAGCCGCAGCTCGAGGTCCTCGAGCACCCACGGCTGCTCGGGCGCGTAGCGGAAGCACACGTGCTCGAGCGACAGCGCGCCCGCGCCCCCCACGTGCCTGGGCACGGCCGGGTCCGCGATCGCCGGCTGGGCCGCCAGCTCGTGCAGCCGCGCGGCGGCCGTCGCGCACACGCGCAGGCTGCGGGCGGCCGCCGACAGCGGCAGGATGCTGTCGTAGGCGGCGAGCGCCAGGAACACGAGCGCCGCGAGCAGCACCCCGCTCAGCAGCCCCGCGTGCACGGCGGGGATCGCGACGCACAGCAGCGTGAGCACGCCCGCGCCGGCCAACAGGCCGCCGGCGGCGGCCGCAGCCGAGGAGGCGAGCGCGTCGCCGCGGGCGACCCGCGCGAGCTGCGCGTCGCTGCGGCGCAACCGCTCGAGGTAGGCATGCGAGCGGCCGGCCAGCGCCAGCTCGCTCGCGCCGTCGATCGTCTCGATCAGCTCGCCGGTGAGCCGCGCGCGCAGCGGCGCCTGCCGGCGGGCGGTGCGCGAGGCGACGGTGCCCGACAGCCACGGCAGCGCGACCGTCGCCAGCGCGAGCGAGCCGAGCAGCACGAGGCCGGCAGCGGGCAGCATCAGCCACGCCGCCAGCGAGGCGCCAGCGAGCACGAGCAGCGCCACGAGCGCCGGGATCACGACCCGCAGGTAGAGGTCCTTGACGGCGTCGACGTCGGCGACGAAGCGGCTCAGCAGCTCGCCGCTGCCGCGCGCGCCGGCGCCGGGCGCGAGCGGCACGACGGCGCGGAAGAAGCGCAGCCGCAGCCGCCCCAGCTGGCGCAGCGCGAGGTCGTGAGAGGACAGCCGCTCGCCGTAGCGCAGCACGGCGCGGGTCAGCCCGAACGCTCGCACCGAGACGATCGTCACCATCAGCAGCAGGATCGGCGGGCGCTGCGCGGCGCGCGAGATCAGATAGCCGGAGGTGGCGAGCAGCCCGCCCGCCGCGAATGCCGCGCCCGCCGCCAGCGCGACCGAGCGCGCCAGCTTGCGCAGCTCGCCCTCGCCGGGCCGCGCGACCCGGGCGAGCGCGCCCGCGCGAGCGGGGCGGCCGATCCGGCCGATCATGCCCCCACCAGCCTCGCCGCCGCGCCCGGCGCCCGCGCGAGGACGCTCTCGGAGGTCTCGGGCTGGCCGACGCCGAGCGCGTGCACGTGGTCGGCCAGCTCGGTGAGCAGCGGGTCGTGCGCGATCAGCAGGGCGGTCCTGCCGTGCGCCAGCCGCGCCACCGTCTCGCTGATCGTCCGCGCGCTCGCCTCGTCGAGATGCGCGGTCGGCTCGTCGAGCAGCAGCAGCGGCCGGTCGGCGAGGAACGCGCGCGCCAGCGCGACGCGCTGCGCCTGCCCGGCGGAGAGCCGGCGCGCGCCGTCGCCGACCGGCGTCCGCAGCCCCTGGGGCAGCGCCGCGACGAAGTCGCCCGCGCCGGCCGCGACGGCGGCCGCCCGGATCTCGGCGGCGGACGCGTCGGGACGGCAGAGCGCGATGTTCTCGGCGATCGTGCCCGAGAACAGGGTCGGACGCTGGGGGACCCACGCGATCTGGCTGCGCCACGCCTCCAGGTCCAGCTCGCGCAGGTCGACGCCGCCGCAGGCGATGCGCCCGGCGGTCGGGTCGGCGAGCCGCATCAGCAGCCGCGCCAGCGTGCTCTTGCCGGCGCCGCTCGGGCCGACGATCGCCGTGATCGCGCCCGCCCGGAGCTCGAGCTCGAGCCGCTCGAGCGCCGGCTCGGCGCGGCCGGGGTAGCGGAAGCTGACGGCCTCGAAGCGGACCGGCGAGAGCGCGGGGCTCGGCGGACGCAGCGCGCCGGCCGCGTGGTGCAGCGCGCACGGCGAGTCGAGCGTCTGGAAGATGCGCGCGGAGGCGGTGGCGGCGTCGGCGCTCGCGTGGAACTGCTGCCCGACCAGCCGCAGCGGCCCGTACAGCTCGGGGGCCAGCAGCAGCACCGTCAGCCCGGCCTGCAGGCCGAGCGCGCCGTCGACGAGCTGCACGCCGATCGTCGCGGCGACCAGCGCCGTGCCGATCATCGCGCACAGCTCGAGCACGAGCGCGGACATGAAGGCGGTGCCCAGCGTCGCCATCGTCTCGCCGCGGTAGCGCTCGCCGACCTGCGCCAGCGTGCGCTCCTGGGCGTCCTCGCGGTTGTAGGCGCGCAGCGTCGCGAGCCCCTGGACGACGTCCAGGAAGTGCGCGCCGAGCAGCCCCAGCGTGCGCCAGCGCGCCTGCGCCTGGGCGCGCGCGCCCCTGCCGATCAGCACCATGAACAGCACCAGCAGCGGCACGGTGAGCGCGAGGATGCCCGCCGCGACCGGGTCGGCGCCGGTCACCCAGACGATCACGGCCAGCGGGACGACGGTGGCGAGCACCAGCTGCGGCAGGTAGCCGGCGAAGTACGCCTCGAGCGCCTCGACGCCCTGCACGGCGGTGTTCGCGAGCTCGCCCGTGCGCGCCCCCGACGGGCGCTGCTCGGGGTTCTCCAGCAGCAGCCGCCCGGCCAGACGGCCGCGCAGCTCGGACATGATCCGCGCGGCGCCCCAGCGCCCCGACAGCTCGAAGCCGCCGTCGATCAGCGCCCGCGCGCACAGCACCGCCGCGAGCGCGAGCAGCTCGCCCTCGAGCGCGCCCAGCGTCGCCCGGCGCATCGCCGCGCGGTCGATCACGTAGGCAAGCAGCGCGGCCTGGGCGACGATCAGGACGGCGGACAGCGTCCCGAGCGCGCCCGCAACGACGAGGTGCGTCTTTGCCGGCGCGCTCTCGCCGAGCAGCCGGCGATCGACGGGCGGCGCCATCTCAGCCGGGGTGGCTCGCGGGCCCCGAGGGCGCCACCGGGGCGCCGGGCTCGCCGTCGCGGCGGCCGTCTCCCTGGATGCTCGCCAGCACCGCGATCGGCGTCGGCCTGCCCTCGAACTCCGCGCGCCCGAGGCGGTGGCGGAAGACCCAGTAGGTCCACGCCTGGTAGGCGAGCACGATCGGCACGAAGATCACGGCCACGACCGTCATCACGGTCTGCGTGTAGTGGCTGGCCGAGGCGGCGCCGAGCGTCAGGTCGTAGGCGTGGCTGGTGCTCGAGGGCAGCGCGTCGGGGTACAGCCACACGAACAGGCTGGCGAACAGCAGCGCGATCGCGCCGACGCTCACGCCGAACGCCCAGCCCTCGCGCCCGCGCCGGACGAGCAGCGGCGCGCCCGCCGCGAGCAGCGCGCAGCCGGCCGCGATCACGACCGCGGCCGGCTTGACGCCGCCACGGTCCTGGTCGAGCGCGGTCCAGACCAGGAAGCCCGTGAGCAGCGCCGCGGCGAGCGCGCCGGCGGCGAGCGCCACGCGGCGCGCCCGCGCGACCATCTCGCCGCTCGTGCGCAGCGTCAGGAAGATCGCGCCGTGGGCGAGGAACAGCGAGAGCGTCACGAGCCCGCCGAGCAGCGCGTAGGGGTGCAGCAGGTCGAACAGCGACGCGGTCACGTCGTGGTGGGCGTCCATCGCGACCCCGTGCACGATGTTCGCCCAGCCGACGCCCCACAGCAGCGCCGCGAGCAGGCTGCCGATCACCGCCGTCCACTCCCACGTGGCGCGCCAGCGCGGCGAGTCCTCCTTGCCCCAGAACTCGAACGAGACGCCGCGGACGATCAGCGCCGCGAGGATCAGGAACAGCGCGAGGTAGAAGCCCGAGAAGAGGCTCGCGTACCAGCCCGGGAAGGCCGCGAAGGTCGCCCCGCCGGCCGTCAGCAGCCACACCTCGTTGCCGTCCCACACCGGGCCGATCGTGTGGATGATCATGCGCTTGTCGGCCTCGTCGCGGGAGAGCGCCCGGATGAGCATGCCGACGCCGAAGTCGAAGCCCTCCAGCGCGAAGTAGCCGATCCACAGCACGCCGATCAGCGTGAACCACAGCGTCTGCAGGAAGTTGGGCTCGTGCACCTTGCGCTCCTCTCTGTCAGTAGGCGAGGATCAGCTCGGGCGCCCCGCCGGGGGCGGCGGGCTGGCCGGGCGCCGGCTCCTGCGGCGGGGCTTCGGGGCCGTGCGCGATCTCGCGCAGGAACAGCCGTCCGCCGACGACCAGCAGCACTCCGTAGAGCAGCGTGTAGCCGGCGATCGTGATCACGATCGAGGTCGAGGAGACCAGCGGCGAGCGCGCTTCGCTGGTCTTCAGCAGGCCGTAGACGACCCACGGCTGGCGCCCCATCTCGGTGAAGATCCAGCCGGTGAGGTTCGCCAGCGGCGGCAGGAACGCGCCGAGCACGGCCGCCCGCAGGAACCAGCGCTTGCGCTCGAAGGCGCCGCGGCGCAGCAGCAGCAGGCCGAGGATCGGGATCAGCAGCAGCGCCACGCCGACGCCGGCCATCAGCCGGAACGTCCAGTAGGTGACGCCGAGGATCGGCACGTAGTCGCCGGGGCCGTATTTCTTGACGTCTTCGGCCTGCAGCTGATCGACGCCCTCGACCTTGCCGTCCCACGAGGCCGTGCCGAGGATCGACAGCAGGTGCGGGATGCGGATGTCGGTGTTCAGGCGCTTGGGGAAGTGTTCGAACGGGCCGACCGCGAAGATCGACAGGCTGGCACCCTTGGTCGTCTTGTACAGGGCCTCGGCGGCGGCCATCTTCATCGGCTGCTGTTTCTCCATCAGCATCCCCTGCCCGTGGCCGAAGCCGCCGGTGAGGATCGCGGCGCCGAGCGCCAGCGGCAGCACGTTGCGCACCGAGCGCGTGTAGACCTCGTTCCTCTTGCCGCGCAGCATCGCCAGCGCGGAGATGCCGAGCACGAGGAAGCCGCCGGTGCACATGGCGCCGAAGATCGTGTGCGGGAACGCCAGCCACAGCGTCGAGTTCCCGAGCACCGCCCAGATGCTCTTCAGTTCGGCGCGGTGGGTGGCGTGGTTGATGACGTAGCCGACGGGATGCTGCATCCACGAGTTGGCGGCGAGGATGAAGAACGCCGAGAGCACCGTGCCGAACGAGGTCAGCCAGATCGTCGCCAGGTGAACCCTCGGCGAGAGCTTGTCCCAGCCGAAGATCCACAGCCCGATGAACGTGGACTCCAGGAAGAAGGCGGCGAGGCCCTCCATCGCCAGCGGCGCGCCGAAGATGTCGCCCACGTAGCGCGAGTATTCCGACCAGTTCATCCCGAACTGGAACTCCTGGACGATCCCGGTGACCACGCCGATCGCGATCGAGATCAGCATGAATTTCCCCCAGAAGCGGGTCATGCGCAGGTACACCTCGTCTTTGGAGCGGTAGTACCTGGTCTGGCAGTAGGCCACCCAGGCTGCCAGCCCGATCGACATCGGCACGAGGATGAAGTGAAACAGCGTGGTGATCCCGAACTGCAGCCGGGCGAGTTCCAGAGTGTTCACGGTAGGCGAATCTACGGTTCCGCCCGCGGTGTGGAATCCGCGTGTATTACCCCCGTCGCCTGCGGCAAACTACCGGCCCGCCCGCGGCCCGGGCCAGCCCCGGCGGCGCCTGCGAGGAACGGGCGAAACGCCGGCGCAAACCCGTGGTTTCCCGCAGAACGCCACGCGCTTCTACTGTGCCTCGGCGCGGCGAGCGCGACTAGCGTCTGTGGATCGCCTCCTCTGAACATCGAGCCGACGCCACTGAGGTGGCGTCACACGCGCCCCGGCCCCAGGGGGCGTCGCACTGCGCGCGCTGCGGCGACGCGATCGGGGTCTACGAGCCGACGGTGGTGCTCATCCACGGTCGCGCGCGCGTCACCTCCAGGGCGCAGACGCCGGCGATCGCAAGCGGCGAAGCCGAATGCCTTCACCGCTCCTGCTACGAGCGGTCGAGATAGCTCGCGACCGGTGCCGGGTACGTAGTTTTCCCGGTCACAACGGTGGATTTTCGCGGCTGACAGCGGCCTGGCATCACAGCTAACTTGGAGCCATGACAGCAACCGGCCCCCAATCCAAGCTCCGCGTGGTGATCGTCGGCGGCGGAGTGGCTGCGCTGGAGACGGCGATCGCACTCCACGAGCTCGCTCCGGAGCAGACGGCCGTCACGATGGTCGCCCCCGGCGACGAGTTCGTGTACCGCCCGATGACCGTGCGCGAGCCTTTCTCCTACGCGTCCGCGCGGCGCTATCAGCTGGCCCAGATCGCGCGCGACACCGGCGCCGAGCTGGTCGCCGACGAGCTCGAGTGGGTCGAGCCGGCGGCGCACACGCTGCACACCAAGAAGGGACAGGCACTCGAGTACGACGCGCTCGTGCTCGCGACGGGCGCCCGCGCGGTGCCGCGCTACGCACACGCGCTGACGATCGACGACCGCCGGCTGGACGAGCAGATGCACGGGCTGATCCAGGACGTCGAGGGCGGCTACGTCGACAGCATCGCCTTCCTCGCGCCCGGCCGGATGGCGTGGCCGATGCCCCTGTACGAGCTCGCGATGATGACCGCGGGCCGCGCGTATGACATGAACCTGCAGCTGGAGACGACGATCGTGACGCCCGAGGACGCGCCGCTGGCCGTGTTCGGCGCCGAGGCCAGCCGCGCCGTCGGCGAGCGCCTGCGGCGGCTCGGGATCGAGCACGTCAACTCGGCATACGCCGAGGTGCCGGGACCGGGCGAGATCGTCGTCAACCCCGGCGACCGGCACCTGCACGTCAAGCGCGTGGTCGCGCTCCCCGAGCTGTTCGGCCCGTCGGTGCGCGGCATCCCGCTCAGCGAACACGGGTTCATCCGCGTCGACCAGCACGGCCGGGTGCGCGAGGTGGACGACGTGTACGCCGCCGGCGACACGATCGACTTCCCGATCAAGCACGGCGGCCTCGGCTCCCAGCAGGCCGACGCGGCCGCCGAAGCGATCGCCGCGCGGGCCGGCGCCCCTGTAACCCCGCAGCCGTTTCACCCGGTCATCCACGGGATGCTGCTGACCGACGACAAGCCGCTGTACCTGACGGCGAGGATCACCGGCGGCGAGGGCTTCAGCTCGGAGGTCACCGAGCAGCCGACGTGGGCGGCCGGGAACAAGATCGCGGCCAAGTACCTGGCCCCCTACCTGGCCGAGCTCGACCGGCGGGCGCTCGTCGCATGAGCGCCCCGTCCGGGAAGACCGACGGCGAGCGCGCGGACGGTCCGTGCGCGGTGGTCGGATACGACGGCGGCGAGAGCGCCCGCGCCGCCGCCAACTGGGCCGCCGCGCTGCTGCCGCAGGACGGCAGGCTGGTGCTCGTGTACGCCTGCCGGCCGCTGCACGCGCCCCCCTCGCCGCTGGCCTCGGCGAGCGAGCGCCACGACATCGCGCACGCCGTCTTCGACGAGCTCGCCCTCGACGGCGAGGACAGGCTGCTCGAGGCGCGGACCGAGGTCTCCGACGAGGATCCGGTGAGCGCCCTGACCGAGGCGGCCAGTCGCCACCACGCCAGCATGATCGTCGTCGGCCACGAGCAGCACTCGTGGCTGCACAAGAAGATCGGCACCGTCACCGGCGAGCTGCTGGCGCGCTCGGCCGTGCCCGTGGCGGTCGTGCCGGGCGAGCTCATGTCCTAGAGAGGCCGAAGGTCCTCGACCCTGCAGGGGCGGTCCACGAGATCGATGATCTCTGGATCTCCGGTGAGGAGCGGGAGATCATGCGCCGTCGCAGTCGCAACCGCGAAGCAGTCCCCGAGCGCGATCGGTGCTCGGGTCTTCAGACGTGCCACCTCGATCATCCGGGCCGTCCCCGGCAGGTCCGGCGCCAGCGTGGCGCGAAGATCTCCCAGCGTCTCGTCAGCAGCCTCCTGGCCATGGTCACGCGCCACTCGGTAATAGACCTCTACGAGGTTGACCCAGCTCACCACCGGACGATCCGCGAGCGAGTGCTCAACCCTGGAGAGCGCAGGCTCCTCGCCATCCAGCCAGGCAAGGACTGCCCATGAATCCAGACAGACGCTCACCGAGGCTCGCGCGCTCGATCCTCGAGCAGACGAGCCGCCATTCCCGTCTTCGCGAACCGACCGCCTAGTTGCAGAGGCGATCGCCGGGCGACGAGCACGATCTCCTCGTCGCGCAACTCGAAGTCGACCTCATCGCCCGGATGCAGGCGAGCGCGATCCCGCAACGCCTTCGGGATTACTACCTGCCCCTTAGCACCGATCCGACCAGTCATACCTGACGAGTATAACAAGCCGGCGTGCTAGCCAAAACGGAGGGGGAGAGACGACGATTGAACTCGGACCCAACGTGGCAGGCATAGCGGAGCTGCACGCCAAACGCTTCGGCAGGACTTACCCAGCGGGCATGAGTACTGCTTCGCAGAGCGAGGTCATCCGGGATCCGGCCTACGGCTCAAGGCGGCGAGCGCCATTGATGCGGACATCGCCAAGCTGTCGGCGAATCACGATGTCCTGAGCGTGGCCGTGACACCCATTACGACCGGCTACTCCATTCCAAAGGACCAAGATGGACCCGAAGGGCAGAGCCGTACTCGTTTTCATCGGAGCGACCGCAGGGGCAGCAGCGAACCCGGACCTTGTGTGGAAGCGCACTAGCGCGATGCACGCTCGGCACTCCCCCAAGCCGACTGTCCCAGGCTGTCTAGCCGCAACTCGTCGCGGCGACCAGCGCGGCACAGACGTGGGCCATTGTCTCCGGGCCAAGCGTGGTGATGCGCTCGATCAGCAGGCTCTTGAGGATCGGCGACGTGTTGTCGGTGCTTAGCACGCAATCGGTGGGCATTCCGTCGTCGCGTCCGAGCGGTACCTCCGTTGGGATCCCGCGGATGGTGGTGGTGGCCGGCACGGCGAGTAGCTTGTCGAGTGCTTCGATCGCCTCGCCGCGCGTCAGGATCAGCCAAGGCCTGGGCGCTTCCTCCGGTGGCTCGTACCACCAGACCTCGCCACGTCTCACCGAGCGGACTCGCGCTGAAACGCCGGAGAGTCGCTGAGACGTTCCTCGTCAGCAAGGTCGCGCATCACCCGAGACGCGGCGGCGTCGGTCTGAGCGTCAAGGTCGCCCCACTCGTCCACCGTGTCTCCGGCGTGCTCGCGCTCCACCGCGCGCAACGCGATCTCGGCGTCGTGCTCGCTCCAGCCAGGAACCTTCAGCAGCAACTGATCCTTCGCGGTCATGCCGACTTCGATCATAGCTCCCGAAGCCAACCCTTCAACCAGGCCCTGTCCAGTTGCGTGGGTTCGAACAATCGCCACCAACCTGCCCAAAAACGGAGGGGGAGGGATTCGAACCCTCGTCGGAGGGTTTACCCCCGAAACAGTTTTCAAGACTGCCGCATTCAACCGCTCTGCCACCCCTCCGGGGGTCGCCCTCTAAGGCTATCGTGGCGATTCGCGGCGCGAGGGCGGCGGCGATTCGCGGCGCGAGGACGCGCCGAGGCCCATGGAGGCACCGGGCTGAGCAGCTTGCCTGTACCGCATACGCGGGCCAAGGCGGTACCGCCTGCTAGGTACAAGGCTCGCTGGTCCTCGCGCGGCCTCTCCAGCGCCGGGCCCGAAGCGGAAACCCCGGGCGTTAGCCTGCTTCCTCGGTATGCAGCCGGTCAGCAGCGACCACACCACCGACCCCGCGCGGGTCTCTGTCACGGACCCGGTGACCCCCGGCGAGCGCGCCGGCGCCGACGCCAGCTCGGGCGGTGAGGCTCCCCCGCCCGAGCGCCTGCGCGCCCTCGCCGTCGGCCTGCTCGGCGGCGCGGCGCTCGCGCTGCTCGGCGCGATCGTCCGCAGCGAGCCGACGCCGCGGGGCGATGACCTGATCTACCAGGACATCGCGCTGCACCCCTTCGGCGTGCACACCTACCCGTTCGGCTTCCGCTTCGGGCTGCCGGCGCTCGTGCACGTGCTGCCCTTCGACTACACGACCTCCTTTCGCCTGCTGGCCTACCTGGCGGCGGCGGGCGCCGGCTGCTTCGCCTACCTGCTGATGCGCGAGCTCGGCGCCGAGCGGCGGCTCGCCGGCGCGCTCGCGCTGGTGATGTGCGTCTCGCCGCCGTTCCTGATCGTGGCGATCCGCGACGGGCGCAACACGGACATCGCGACCGTCTTCCTGCTGATGGCCGCCTGCTACTTCGTCGTGCGCCGGCGCTACTGGGCGCTCGCGCTGACGCTGCTCGCGGGCGCGGCCGTGCGCGAAGCGGTGCTGTTCGCCGTGCCGCTCGCCTACGCCGTGTGGGCCACGCGGCCGCTCGACCGCCGCGCGGCGGCGCGCGTGGCGCTCGTCGCCGCGCCCGCGCTCGCCGCCTATGTCGCGATCCGCCTGGGCATCGACACGGTCGGCAAAGCGCAGGTGCCCGGCTACGGCGGCTCGCTGCTCGGCGAACGCCTCACCGTCATCAGGCTCGGCCTCGAGAGCCCGTTCCAGGAGGCCCGGCGCATGTTCACCGTGTACGGGCCGCTGTGGCTGCTCGCGCCGCTCGCGCTACGCTCGATGGCCTTCGCCCGCCGCGGGCTCGTGCTCGTCGCGCTGAGCCTCGTCTCGATGACCTTCGCGCTGGACTGGGGGCGCATGATCCTGCTCGCCGCGCCCGTCTTCTACGCCGCCGGCGCCTACGTGCTCCAGCGCCACCGCCGCTGGTGGGCGCCGGCCTTCGCCGTGTTCCTCGCGCTGGTCGTCGGCTACGCCGTCTACATGGACGTCTCGGGCACCAAGAGCGGGATCATCGACAACCCGCCGCCGCCCTACCCGGTCCAGTAGCGCTCGGCCATCCCGCACGCCGCGGGTCTCGCCGTGGGCCCTCAGCCGCCCGCCAGGCCCGTCTCGGTCGCGGTCGCCGATGTGTCGAGCACCTGCCCGGAGGCGCCGAGCGCCTGCACGGCCATGTCCGGGCCGGCGGTGGCGGCGGGCACCGCGATCGCCGTCTCGAAGCCCTCGCGCGTCGCCTGCGCGACCTGCGCGAGGCTCGCCGGGGAGGAGCCCGCGAGCACCCGCCAGGCGGCGACCCCGGTGGCGCCGTTCCAGCTCGCGTACACGGTGCCCGCCTGGCCGGCGGCGCCGGGCGCGAACGCGAACGCGGGGGCGTGCGCGGGCGTGCCCGACCAGGCGAAGCGAAACGCCCGGTAGGACTCGTCGTGGGTGGGGAAGTGGGCGTCGAAGAGCATCGTGCCGGTGGGGCCGAACTCCGAGAAGTACGGTTCCTGGCCCCAGCCGACGAACCAGTCGCCGTTGGCCAGCGCCTGCACGCTGCCCTGGCTTTCGGCGAGCAGCGGCGGGGTGTGCGTGAGCCGGTCGACGAGCGTCGCGGTGCCGGGGGCGCCGACGAGGCTGAGCACGATCGCGCGCGACTGGCTGTGCTCCTTGGGCGAGTCGCCGTTGTCGAACAGGCTGATCGCGCCGTCGGGCAGTTCGCGCGGGTCGTGCTGCCAGGCGGTGCCGGTGCCGGCGCCCATCTTGAAGCTCGAGTGCTTGCCGCCGAGGCGCCACAGGATCTGGCCGCTGGCCGGGTCGAGGTCGTAGACGGTCCAGGTGTTGCGCGAGGAGATCAGCAGGCTGCCGTCGCGGGCCGGCGAGATCGAGTTGAGGTGGAAGAAGTCGAACGGGTGGGCATCGCTCGTCGTGCTCGCGCGTTCGTAGGATTCGTCCAGGCCGACGTGGTCGAGGCTGCTCCATTCGTACATCACCAGGCCCGTGCGCACGTCGATCTCCTGGAAGACGCTGTCGGTGACGGCGCCGTCTTCGGGCCCGCCGAGCGCCGCCAGGTCGCAGTAGATGGGCTCGTAGGCGGTGATCAGCGCGGTCCCCTGCGGCGTCAGCTGGAACTCGTGCAGGTCGGCCTGCAGCCCGTTGCCGGCGCGCACGTGGGCGATGTCGGTGTAGGTCTGGTCGGCGATCACGTCTTCGCCCAGGCCGAAGCCGTGTTCTGAGATGTTGCCCTGCCACCAGGTGAGCACCGGCTTGCCTTCGTATTCCTGGACCTGCAGGTTGGTCGCCTCGGTGTGGGTGGGCAGCGGCTTGAACCACACGAGCGCGCCGTCGGGTTCGAGGATCATCGGCCCCGCCTGGCCGGGTCCGCCGTAGGGCGCGACGAACTCGTCGCCTTCGGCCACCGCCGGCGACTGCGCGGTGACGGCGACGGTCGGCGGGTGCAGTTCGGGACGCGAGTGGAAGCTCTGTTCTTCGCCGGCGACGCCGGGGACGATCTTGCGCGGGGTCGTGGAGATGCGGTCCTCGTGCGCCACCGCGAACTCGTCGCTCAGCTCGAGCGTGCGGCCCCCCAGGCGCACGCGCGCGCTCACGCTCACGCGCTCGCCTTCGGCGAACGGGCGGGCGGGCAGGAAGCTCGCGCCGTCGCCCTGCGAGTAGGGCTCCAGGCGGCCGCTGTGGGAGCCCGTCTGCGTGCCCACCACGCTGACCTGGCGCAGGGCGGCGGCGGGCAAGCCGAGGAAGCTGATCTGGCTGTCCGGAGAGGCGTCGCGGCTGCCAGCCAGCGGCGACACGGTCACCGCCCCGGCCTGCAGGGCGGAGTTGTCGAGGGTCGCGGGCGGACACGCGGGCCCCGGCTGCGCCGCGGCCACGCCGCCGCCCGTCAAACCGATACCCACCGACACCCCCGCCCCGAGGATGAG
>DASZFZ010000059.1:0-16011 GCA_035939315.1 Solirubrobacteraceae bacterium
GCGAGGGCCCAGAGCGAACGGCGCTGGAAGGGCTCGCGGCCCGCCTGGGGATCGCAGACAGGGTGGAATTCCACGGTCAACTGCCGCCGGCGCAAGCCATCGAGCGGGCCCGACGGTGCACCCTGTTCGTGATGCCCTCGACGGAGGAGGCCTTCGGCGTGGCCTACGTGGAGGCGATGGCGGGCGGGGTGCCGGCGATCGGCTGCCGCGGCGAGCCGGGCCCCGAGGAGATCGCGGCGGCCGGCGACGGCCTCGTGCTGGTGCCCCCCGGCGACATCGAGCGCCTCACCCAGCGCATCGACGAGCTGCTCGGCGATCCCCAGCGGCTGCGCGAGGCGGGCCAGCGCGCGCGGGCGACCGTCGCCGCCAACTTCACCTGGGAGCGCTGCGGCGCCGAGACGCTCGCGGCCTACCGCCAGGTGCTCGGCACAGACACGGCCACGGGGAGCGCGTGAGCGCGCCGGAGAGCCCGAGCGCGCGGGAGCGCCTGGGCGCGCCGGAGAGCGAGGCCCGCGAGGACGAGCGGCCGGTGCTGTTCGTCACGGGCCACGCGCCCGCCTACCGCGTCGGCTCGTTCGCGCGCCTGCACGAGCTCGAGCGGATCGAGCTGGCGCTGTTCGGCGGGCGCTCGCTGCACGGCGGCGCGCCGGGGCCGCGCGAGCTGCCCTTCCCGCACCGCCACGTGCGCCCGCGCGAGCTGTGGCCGCTGGCCGCGAGCGGACGCTACCGCGCCGTCGTCTGCCCCACGGGCGGCCGCGCGGCGCCGCTGGCCTGCTGGGCGGGCGCGCGGTGCGCGCGCGTGCCGCTGCTGCTGTGGGCCTCGCTGTGGGCGCACCCGCGCAGCGTCGCGCACGCCTTCACCTACCTGCCGCTGCGGCGGCTGTACCGGAGCGCCGACGCGGTCGTCACGTACGGCCCGCACGTGAGCGCCTACGTGCGGGCGCTCGGCGCGCGCAACGTGCACGTGGCGCCGCAGGCGGTCGACAACGACTTCTGGCGCGCGCCCGTGGCGTCGGCGCCGACGCCGATGCCGCCGCCGACGGCCCCGGCATCGACGGAGCCCGAGCCCCCAGGCGCCTCCGCGGCCGCGCCCGCCCGCTTCCTGTTCGTCGGCCGTGCCGACCCCGAGAAGGGGCTCGCGACGCTGCTCGCGGCGTGGCGCGAGGCGGCCCTGGCGCCCGCGCTGGCGACGCTCGCGCTCGTCGGCCCGGCGCCCGGGGAGGCGCTGCCGGCGGGCGTGCGCGCGCTCGGCCGGCTCGGTCCGGAGGACCTGCGTCGCGCGTACGCCGAGGCCGACGCGCTGGTGGTGCCCTCGGTGCCCACCCGCACCTTTCGCGAGCCCTGGGGGTTGGTGGTCAACGAGGCCATGAACCAGGGGCTTGCTGTGATCGCCACCGACGCCGTCGGGGCCGCCGCCGGCGGGCTCGTGCGCGACGGCCACGACGGGCTGGTCGTGCCTGCGCGCGACAGCGGCGCGCTGGCGGGCGCGATCGCGCGGCTCGCGGCCGACGGCGCCCTGCGCGCGCGGCTCGGCGCGGCCGGCGCGCGCGAGGTGCTGGCCCACAGCCCCGAAGCCTGGGCGCAGGGCTTCTCGCGCGCCCTGTTCAGCGTCGGAGTCTCCCGGGTACGTTGGTAGCGTTGAGAGGCCAGCTATGAGCGTCGCCCTCCTGCAGAGCCGACCGCATGCCCGCCTGCAGAACCGGCGAACCGGCCGTCGGTCAGCCGTTCTGCTCGCGCTGTCCGTGCTCGTGTCGCTGCTCCTCGCCGCCCCCGCGCAGGCGGGCATCGGCGAAACGATCGTGCTGCGCTGCACGCATCACGAATCGATCGGCGGCTACACCCAGAGCGACTACCGCAAGGCGCTGAACTCGCTGGAAGCGGACGCGGAAGAGTACAGCGACTGCGCGCAGGTGATCCGCGAAGCCCAGCTGGCGGCCGCCGGGGGCGGCCTCGGAGGGGGCGGCACGGGACAGGGCGGCACGCCGGTCGCGACGACCGCCACGCCCGCGCAGGAACGCGCGCTCGCCCAGGCCGCGCGCGCACGACCCCAGGCGGTCGCGCTCGGAGGACGCTCGATCCACCCCGGCGTCGTGCACGTCGACGTCGCATCGGCGCTCAGCGCGCTGCCGACGCCGCTGCTGAGCACCCTGGCCTTCGTGCTCGCCTGCCTGCTGCTGTGCGGCGGCGGCGCGCTGCACAAGCGATTCCGTGGCCGCGCCCACTGAGCTCGCGCCCGCGCCGGCGCGCCGCGCGCCGCGCACGGCGGAGGCTCCCCCCGCCGGGGGCCCCCGGCCCGGCACGCCGAACCGCGGCGGCGGCGGTGTCGTGCACGCCCTGCGGGGGCGCCTGTGGTGGGTGACGCTGCTCGTCGCGGCGGCCTCCTGCCTGATCAGCTTCTACGCCAAGGGCGGCCTGAACGTCGAATCGATGACGGCCACGGAGATGGCGCTGACGGTCGTCTCAGGGGCGATCGTGGCGCTGGTCGCGCTGCTGGCGCCGGCGCGCGGGCGCGTCCACGGGGTCTGGCCGGCCGTGCTGCTGTTCGCGTTCGCCGCGCTGAGCGCCGTGTCGATCGTGTGGTCGGTGCAGCCGGAATACAGCTGGCTGGACGCCGGCAGGCTGCTCGCCTACGCGAGCGCGTTCGCGGCGGCGATCGCGCTCGCGCGCGCCGTTCCCGAGCGCTGGCCGGCGATCCTCGGCGGGCTCGCGCTGTCGGCGGTGATCGTCTGCGGATACGCGCTGCTGAGCAAGGTCTTCCCGGCGAGCATCGACCCGTCGAACACGTTCGCGCGGATCAACGAACCGTATGGATATTGGAACGCGGTCGGGTTGAGCGCGGCGATGGGCGTGATCTGCTGCACGTGGCTCGGCGCGCGTCGCAGCGGCCACGCGCTGCTGCGCGCGCTCGCCTACCCCGCCGTCGGCCTGCTGCTGACCACGCTCGTGCTCGCCTACTCGCGCGGCGCGCTGGCGGCGCTGGCGATCGGCCTGCTGCTGTGGTTCGCGGCGGCTCCGCTGCGCCTGCGCAGCGCCGCGCTGCTGTTGCTCGGCGCGCTCGGCGCCGGCGTGGTGCTCGCCTGGGACCTCTCGCGCCACGCGCTCACCACCGAAGCGGCGGCGCTGCCCGAACGCGTCCAGGCCGGCCACGAGCTTGGGGTGCTCGTGCTGGCGATGCTGCTGGCGCTCGCCGCGGTCGGCGTGGCGGTCGGCTTCGGCACCGGGCGCCGGGCGCCCTCGGCGCCCGCGCGCAGGCGCGCCGGGCAGATCCTGGCGGGAGCGATCGTGCTCGCGCTGCTCGCGTTCGTGGGCGCGCTCGCCCACAGCCAGCGGGGGCTGACGGGCACGATCTCCCACGACCTCGGCGCGCTCACGAACCCCGACGCGAAGGCCCCGCCGAACACCGCGGGGCGGCTGACGGCGGTGGCGAGCGTGCGCGCCCGCTACTGGAAGGAGGCGCTGCGGGTCTTCGAGGCGCACCCGCTGCTGGGCTCCGGCGCGGAAGGCTTCAGGACGGCGCACCTGCGCTACGAAGACGAGACGCTCGAAGTCAGACACGCGCACGGCTTCGTCGTGCAGACGCTCGCGGACCTCGGCATCCTCGGCCTCGCCCTGGCGCTCGCGCTGCTGCTGAGCTGGGCCACGGCGGCCGGCCGCGCGACCCACCCCTTCAACCGCAGCTGGACGCCGTGGCGGACGTGGCGGGAGCTCCCCGCCGGCGCACGCCCGGGCTGGCGGGCGCTGGAGCGGGGCCCGCGGCGGGCCTACTCGGCCGAGCGCGTCGGCATGCTCGCGATGCTCTGCGTGGCCGTCGTGTTCGGCGCCCACTCGCTGGTCGACTGGACCTGGTACGTGCCCGGCGACGCGTGCGTGGCGCTGCTGTGCGCCGGCTGGCTCGCGGGCCGCGGCCCCCTCGCCACCGCTGGCGCGCCCGCCGCTGCCGCCCGCCCGCCGCTGGCTGCCGCCGCCCACGCGCAGACGGCCGGCGGCCCGCTCGCCGAGACCGGCCCCGGCCCGCGGGCGCGCCGCCTGCGCACGCGGCTCGCACGCGCGGGCCGCCAGCGGCTGGGGCTCGCGGCGGCAGCGATCGTCGCGGCGCTGCTGGCGGCGTGGTCGCAGGGCCAGCCGCAGTACGCCGAAGAAACCCGCCAGCAGGCGCTGGGGCTGCTGAGCGAAGGCCGCCGCGCGGCGGCGGTCGAGGAAGCCGGCAGGGCCGTCTCGCGCGACCCGCTGTCGATCGAAGCGCTGTTGACGCTCGCGAGCGTGCAGCAGGCCGCGGGCCAGTCCAGCCGCGCGCGCCAGACGCTCGAACGCGGCGTGCGCGAGCAGCCGTCCAACCCGCAGGCGTGGCTCGCGCTCGGCAGATACGAGCTGACGCGCGACGCGGCGGCGGCCGTGCACGAGCTGCAGGCCGCGATCTACCTCGACCCCGAGTCGATCTCGCCGGAAGCGATCGCGGCCGGCAAGCCGCAGGCGATCCAGCTGCACAACGAATACATCCAGGCGCTGGCGGCCGCCGAAGCGGCGACGCTCAAAAGCGCGAGCGCAGCGCGTGCGCGAGCAGCAGCCGCCGCGCGCCGGGCGGGCCGCCCGCACAGGAGACCCGCACGTGCTCGAAGCCGAAGCCTTCGAGCAGGGCCGTGAGCGTGTCCGCGCTGTAGTAGCGCAGGTGGTCGCCGAGCGGGTCGAAGTGCTCGGCGAAGGCGCGCCGGGAGAGCGCGAGCCGGGCGAGCGCGAGGCGGCCGTGGGCGGGCGTGCTGACCAGCACGCTGCCGCCGGAGCGCAGCACGCGGCGCAGCTCGGACATCCAGGCGGCGGTGTCGGCGACGTGCTCGATCACCTCCCCGGCCCAGACGGCGTCGAAGCTCGTGTCCTCGAGCGGCCAGGGCCCGGCGGCGTCGATCAGGCGCAGGTCCAGGCGCGGCTGGCGCGAGCGCGCGCGCCGCAGCGCCTCCTCGGCGACGTCGACGCCGACCGCCCGCATGCCGGCGTTCGCCAGCTCGATCGTGAAGCGGCCGTCGCCGCAGCCGAGGTCGAGCACGCGCGCGCCGGGGTGCAGGTGCGCCATCAGGAAGCGCAGGCGCAGCTCGAAGTCCGACGGCTCGAGCTCCAGCGGCAAGTCGCGCCACAGCGCTTCGTAGTAGGCGGACGAGGACATGCCCCGGCAGGCTAGAGCGTGCAGCGAGGCTGTCAAAGCTGCGCATATGTCCGCGCAACGACTAGTGTTGGCGAGGATGCCGAGCGGGAGAACGAAGTGAGCACGATCGCCTAGATGCGAGTCGCGTTCGACAGCCGGGCGGTCTCCGATCCGCAGGGCGTCGGGCGTTACTCCCGTTGTCTGCTCTCGGCGCTGGACGAGACCGCTGCGGCCGGCGACGAGCTGGTGCAGACCGATCGGCCTTCGGCGCTCGCGCGCTCGCGCGGCGCCGACGTGTTCCACGCGCCCTGGATCGCCGGCGCGATGCTCCACAGCCCGTGCCCGATGGTCGTCACGATCCACGAGCTGGCGGCGCTCAAGCGCCGCAGCGAGCACCTGCGCACCGGCCTGCGCTGGCGGCTGCGCCACCTGGCCGTGCAGCGCGCGGCGCGCGTGATCGTGCCCACCCGGACGGTGGCCGAGGACGCGCTGGCGCACCTGCGCCTGAGGCCCGAGCAGGTCGTCGTGATCCCCGAGGCGGCGGATCCCGTGATGTACCCGCGCGGCGCCGCCGACATCGCGGCGGTGCGCGAGCGCTTTCGCCTGCCCGAGCGCTTCCTCGTGTGGGTCGGCGGGCTGCGCCAGCCGAATCCCGCCAAGCACGTCGGCAAGCTCGCGGCGGCGGCGCGCGAGCTGCCGCTGGTGCTCGTCGGCGCGACGCGGCCGTGGACGCAGGAGCTGCCTGGCGTGATCCTCACCGACCGCGTCTCCGACGAGCAGCTGGCGTCGATCTACAGCGCCGCCCACGCGCTCGTCGTGAGCTCCACCGAGGAGGGCTTCGGCCTGCCGGCGGTCGAGGCGCTGGCCTGCGGGACGCCGGTCGTGGCGTGCGAGTCGCCGGCGCTGCGCGAGGTGCTGGGCGAGCGCGCCACGTTCGTCGCGCCCGGCGACATGCAGGCGCTGGTGTCCCGCGCGCAGGAGGCCGCGCGGCCCGCGCCCGAGCCGCCGCGCTGGAGCTGGGAGGACGCGGCGCGGGCGACCTGGGAGGTCTACGCCGGCGCCGGCGCCTGCTAGTACGCGCCGCGGCGCGTGAGCACGGCGGGGATCGTCTTCAGCAGGATCGTCAGGTCGAGCGCCAGCGACCAGCTCTCCAGGTAGATGAAGTCGAGGTGCACGAGGTCGTCGAAGTCGAGCTCGGAGCGCCCCGAGACCTGCCACAGGCCGGTGAGCCCGGGCAGCACCAGGTAGCGCTTGCGGTGCCAGTCCTCGAGCATCGCGTAGTCGCGCTCGGGCAGCGGCCGCGGGCCGACCAGCGACATGTCGCCGCGCAGCACGTTGACCAGCTGCGGCAGCTCGTCCAGCGAGAAGCGCCGCAGGAAGTGCCCGATCGGCGTAAGCCGCGGGTCCTCGCGGATCTTGAACAGCGCGCCCGAGGCCTCGTTCATGCCTTCCAGGTCGGCCTGCGCCTGCTCGGCGTCGCTGTGCATCGTGCGGAACTTCAGGCACGCGAACGGCCGCTGGCCGATGCCGCGGCGCGTGGAGCGGAAGATCACCGGCCCGCGCGAGGACAGGCGCACGGCCAGCGTGATCACGAGCAGCAGCGGGCTGAGCAGGACCAGCAGCAGGGTCGCGCCGACGATGTCGAACGTCCGCTTGAGCGCGAAGTCGATGCCCTCGAAGACGGGCGGGCCGAGCTCGAACAGCGGCACCGACTGCCCGGGCACGAACTCGGCGCGGTGCATCAGGATCTCCATCGTCGAGGGCGCGATGCGCACGCGCACGCCCCGCCGGTGGCACTGGTCGACGAGCTCGACCGCGTCGTCCTGGGGGAAGTCGGCGTCGGCGATGATGACCTCGTCGACGCGCTCGTTCGCGAGCACGTCGGCCAGCCGCGCGAGCGAGCCCAGGCTCCGCAGGCCCTCTATCGCCAGGCCGGCCGGCGCGAGGAAGCCGACGAGCTCCGTCGGCGTGTGCGGGGTGTCGGCCAGGGCCTGCGCGACGTCGGCGACGTGCTCGCCGCTGCCGACGAGCAGCGTGCGCCGCCTGTAGCCGGCGGTGCGCAGCAGCAGCAGCGTGCCGCGCTCGTAGATCGCGCGCAGCGAGGAGACGTAGAAGATCGCGAAGGCGAGCGAGCCGTAGAACAGGTAGTAGCTGGAGAAGTGTTCGCCGCTGACGACCGCGAAGATCAGCGCGACGACGGCCACCTGGAAGAGCGAGCCGACGATGCGCGAGAGGCCGGGGCGCAGGCCGCGCTGCGCGTACAGGCCCGAGCGCGCGAACAGCAGCGCCGTGAGCAGGTAGGCGAACGGCAGGAATTCCCTGGTGCCGTGGTAGGCCTTGGCGGTTTCCACGCGGCCGTGCACGACTTCCTTGAGCACCAGCGCCGTCACCAGCGCGAGCGCGACGCCGGCGAAGTCGAGCGCGAGCAGCGAGGCCACGCGCCCGACGCGCCACACGGTCGACATGCGCATCAGGAGCGACAGCGCCGGCGGGCGCTTGCGGCGGATGTCGTGCCCGGAGCTCTGCGCCCGCCGGCTGGCGACCGACAGGGCCGGGCTGGGCGAGCGCGGGCTCGGCCGGGGGGCGGAGGTGGCGCGCGCGCGGTGGCGGGGCGAAGGAGCCGACGGAGCCGAGGTTTCCGACAGGCGGGGACCCATCTCGCTGCTCACAACACCGCAGCCTTGCAGACGGTGCGGTTGCGCGGATGCTTGCAAGCGCGGCTGCGCACGCTCGCGGGCTCAGCCAGAGGAGCCGCCACCGATCAACAGCTCGACGCCGGACTGCTCGATCGTGCGCGCCAGCCCCTCACGCAGCGGCACCTCGGGCGACCAGCCGAGCAGCTCGCGCGCCAGGTCGATCTTCGGCTGGCGCTGCTTGGGGTCGTCGACCGGGAGCGCCTCGAAGACGATCTCCGAGCTGGACCCGGTGACCTCGATGACGGTCTCGGCGAGCTCGAGCAGCGTGAACTCGTCGGGATTGCCGATGTTCACGGGGTTGTGATACCCGGATTCGGCCAGCGCGATCATGCCGGCGATCAGGTCGCTGACGTAGCAGAAGGAGCGCGTCTGGCTGCCGTCGCCGAACACGGTGATCGGCCGGCTGGCGAGCGCCTGACGCAGGAACGTCGGGATCGCGCGCCCGTCGTGCGGGCGCATGCGCGAGCCGTACGTGTTGAAGATGCGCATGATCGCCGTGTCGACGCCCTGTTGGCGGTGGTAGGCCATCACCAGCGCCTCGGCGTAGCGCTTGGCCTCGTCGTAGACGCCGCGCGGGCCGATCGGGTTGACGTGGCCCCAGTAGCTCTCGGCCTGGGGGTGTTCGAGCGGGTCGCCGTAGACCTCGCTGGTGGAGGCGATCAAGAAGCGCGCGCGCTTGGCCTTGGCGAGGCCGAGCGTGTGGTGGGTGCCGTAGGAGCCGACCTTGAGCGTGTGCAGCGGCAGGCGCAGGTAGTCGATCGGCGAGGCCGGCGAGGCGAGGTGGTAGACGAAGTCGACGGGCTCCTCCACGAAGTAGGGCTCGATGATGTCGACGTGCAGGAGCGTGAAGCGCTCGGGGTCGCGGATGTGCTCGATGTTCGCCAGCGAGCCCGTCTCGAGGTTGTCCACGCAGATCACGCGGTGCCCGCGCGCCAGCAGCGCGTCGCAGAGGTGAGAGCCGAGGAAGCCTGCGCCTCCGGTGACCAGACACGTCGCCATCTGCGGCGAAGCTTAGTGGCAACCGGCGCGGGCGGCCGGCTCGGTGGCGCGACTATTCTTTCGGCATGGCCGCCACCGAGCAGGATGCAGCCGCGCAGGCATCCCCGTCCCGGGGCGACGCGTCCCCGGAGGAGGAGCGCCTGACGGTCGCCCCGATCGTCGGGCCCGATGACCCGCGCCGGTTCACCGACTCGGGCATCGAGATCAAGGAGCTGTACGACGAGCGCGACGTGCCCGCCGATCTGGACCTCGGCGAGCCGGGCGAGTTCCCCTACACGCGGGGCGTGCACCGCGAGATGTACCGCAAGCAGACGTGGACGATGCGCCAGTACGCGGGCTACGCGTCGGCCAAGGAGTCCAACGAGCGCTACCGCTACCTGCTCTCCAAGGGCACGACGGGCCTGTCGATGGCCTTCGACCTGCCGACGCAGCTGGGGCTCGACTCCGACAACGAGCGCTGCCTGGGCGAGGTCGGGCGCACGGGCGTGGCGATCGACACGATCGAGGACATGCGCACGGCCTTCGACGGCATCCCGCTCGACCAGGTGTCCACGTCGATGACGATCAACGCGCCGGCCGCCTGCCTGCTGCTGCTCTACGAGCTCGTCGGCGAGGAGCAGGGGGTGCCCTCGGAGCAGCTGCGCGGGACGACCCAGAACGACGTGCTCAAGGAGTACATCGCGCGCGGCAACTACATCTACCCGCCCGCGGCGACGATGGGGCTGACGACCGACCTGTTCCAGTACTGCCACGAGCGCGTGCCGCGCTGGAACACGATCTCGATCTCCGGCTACCACTTCCGCGAGAAGGGCTGCTCGGCCGTCCAGGAGGTCGCCTTCACGCTGTCCTCGGGCATCGCCTACGTGCAGGCGGCGATCGAGGCGGGGCTCGCGGTCGACGAGTTCGCGCCGCGGCTGGCGTTCTTCTTCAACGGCCACAACAACGTCTTTCAGGAGGTCGCCAAGTTCCGCGCCGCGCGGCGCATGTGGGCGCACATCATGCGCGAGCGCTTCGGCGCCACCAACCCGAAGGCGACGATGCTGCGCTTCCACACGCAGACCGGCGGCGTCACGCTGACGGCCCAGCAGCCGGAGAACAACATCGTGCGGGTCGCGCTGCAGGGCTTCGCGGCGGTCTGCGGCGGCACCCAGTCGCTGCACACCAACGGCTTCGACGAGGCGCTCGCGCTGCCCTCCGAGCGGGCCGCCAAAATCGCGGTGCGCACCCAGCAGATCCTCGCCAGCGAGTCCGGCGCGGCCGACACCGTCGACCCGTTCGCCGGCTCCTACTACGTCGAGGCGCTGACCGACGAGATCGAAGCGCGCGCGAACGAGCTGATCGCCAAGGTCGACGCGCTCGGCGGCTCGGTGCACGCGATCGAGTTCATCACCGGCGAGATCGACGAGTCGGCGTGGGGCTACCAGGAGCGCTACCGCATCGGCCAGGACCTCGTCGTCGGCGTCAACTGCTTCCAGGAGGAGGACGTCGAGGTGCCCGACCTGCTGCGCGTGGACCCCGAGTCAGAGCGCGAACAGCTAGCCCGCCTGAAGGCCTTCAAGGAGCGCCGCGACCAGCTGCTCGTGGAGCGGCGCCTGGAGGAGCTGCGCGAGGTGGCCCGCGGCAGCGCCAACCTGCTGCCCGCGATCCGCCAGGCGCTGAAGGACGAGTGCTCGCTCGGCGAGGTCTGCGGGGCGATGCAGGACGTCTTCGGCAAGTACGCGCCGACGTTCTGACGGACGGACGCGCCAGGCGTCTGCGTGATCGCGCAGATCAGCCTCTGGTGTCGATCGCAACACAGGAATCTGCGCATAAGCGCAGATTTTGGTTTAGATAGGGGATCGCATGGTACTATCTGCGCGATCATGCATATGGAGTCCGCGAGGATGCGTCACATCGGGGATACGGTGCGCGCCGAGCGCCGTCGCCAGGGTCTCGACCAGGCGACGCTCGCGATGGTGGCCGACGTGGCGGTCCGCTCCGTGCACCGCGTGGAGCACGGCGAGGCGACGGTCCGCGTGGACATCCTCCAGCGGATCCTGCAGGCGCTCGGCCTCGAGCTGGACGTGCGTCCGCGGCGGCCCTCGTGAGCCTCGGCGTGTACTGGGGGGAGATCGAGGCCGGTCGGCTCGAGCGGGTGCCCGATGGCGCGGGCGACTACACGTTCGCCTACACCGACGCGGCCAGGCCGATCTCGCTGTCGCTGCCGCTGGAGCGGGGCAGCTTCGACGCGGCGGCAAGCGCGCCGTTCTTCGAGGGGCTGCTGCCCGAGGGGGCCGTGCGCGAGCAGCTGGCAAGGCAGCTGAAACTGGCGCCGGGCGACACCTACGGGATGCTCGCGGCGATCGGCCGCGACTGCGCCGGCGCGCTGCAAATTCTCGAGCACGAGCGCCGGGCGCAGGCGCCGTCGGTGGACTGGCTGGACGCGGGCGAGCTGGACGAGCTGATACGCGAGCTGCCGCGACACCCGCTCGGGGTGTGGGCGGGCGACGGGGCGATGCGGCTGAGCCTCGCCGGCGTGCAGCAGAAGGCGGTCCTGTGCCGCGACGAGCACGGTCGCTTCGGCAGGCCGCTCGGGGGCATGCCGAGCACCCACATTCTCAAGCCGGAGCGCGCCGACGGCGAGTACCCGGGGCTGGCGGCCAACGAGTGCTTCTGCATGCGCCTCGCGCGGAGGTGCGAGCTGCCCGCCGCCCGCGTGGAGCTCGCCACGATCGCCGAGCGTCCGTGCCTCGTCGTCGAGCGCTTCGATCGCGACACGGCGGCGACGCCAACCGCGCGGATCCACCAGGAGGACCTGTGCCAGGCGCTCGGCCTGAGCCCGAGCTTCAAGTACCAGCGCGAGGGCTGGCGCCTGCCGTCCTACGCGGCGCTGTCGCGGCTGCTCGACGAGCACTCGGCGGCCCCCGGCGCGGACCGCCTAGCGGGCGCGCTGGCAGCGACGTTCGACTTCCTCGTGGGCGACGCGGACGCGCACGCGAAGAACGTCTCGCTCGTGCATGCGCACGACGGGATTCGCCTCGCGCCGCTCTACGACGTCGTCTCGACGGCGGCCTACCCGGAGCTCGACCGCAGCCTGGCGCTGGCGATCGGCGACGAGCTGGACCCGGATGCGATCACGTCGATCCACTGGGCGGACCTGGCCGAGGACTTCGGCTTGAACGCCCGCGCGTTCGGGCGTGTCCGCAGCCGGCTGGCCGAGCGCACCGTCACCGAGGCGAGAGCGTTGGCCGGCGAGGCGCGCGCCTCGGGTTGGCACCGCGCGTCGGTCGACGCGATCCTCAAGACGATCGAGGCTCGCTTCCCGCGGGTCGTCGACTAGGGTGCGCGGCATGCCCACCACGCTCGCTGCGTCCTTCTATGAAGTCGTCCTCGCCGTGCACATCATGGCCGTCGTGCTCGCCTTCGGCGTGACCTTCGCCTACCCGATCATGTTCGCCGTCGGCGCCCGCCACGACCCGCGCGGCCTGCCGCTGCTGCACCGCGTCGAGTACACGATCGAGCGCACGCTGGTCAACCCGGGGCTGGGGCTGGTGCTGCTCGCCGGCATCTACCTCGCCAGCAAGGGCCACTTCTGGAGCGACTTCTTCGTGCAGTGGGGCCTCGGCGCGGTGATCGTGCTCGGCGCGCTGATCGGCTCGGTGATGATCCCCACCGCCAAACGCGCCGAGCAGGTCGCCGCGCGCGACGTGGCCGCGGCGGGCGAGGGCGAGATCGCGATGAGCGAGGAGTACCGCGCGCTCGTGCGCAGGCTCGGCGTCGTCGGCGGCGCTCTCAGCACGCTCGTGCTCGTCACGATCCTGTTCATGGCGCTGCACCTGGGGGCGTAGCCCGCCCGAGCATCCCGCCCGGGCGGGCGGGCACTCGGTACCCTGACGGCATGAGCAGCGAATACCGAGTAGCCGTCGTCGGCGCCACCGGCCAGGTGGGCACGCTGATGCTCCAGCTGCTGCGCGAGCGCCGCTTCCCCGCGGGCGAGGTCGTGCCTTTCGCCTCCGAGCGCTCGGCCGGCCGGGTCCTCGAGGGCGCCGGCCCGGACGGCGCCGACCTGACCGTCCAGGCGCTGACCGACGAGTCGATCCAGGGCTTCGACGTCGCGCTGTTCTCGGCCGGCGGCTCCACCTCCGGCGAGTGGGCGCCGAAGTTCGTCGCCGCCGGCGCCACCGTGATCGACAACTCCTCGCGCTGGCGCATGCAGGAGGACGTGCCGCTCGTCGTCAGCGAGGTCAACCCCGACGCGCTCGACGGGCACGGCGGGCTGATCGCCAACCCCAACTGCTCGACCATGCAGTTGGTCGTCGCCCTGAAGCCGATCCACGACGCCGCCGGCATCGAGCGCCTCGTGATCAGCACCTACCAGGCCGTCTCGGGCACCGGCAAGGCGGCCGTCGACGAGCTGCTCGACCAGTCCCACGCGCTCCTGCACCAGGCCGACATCCAGCCGCCCGCCGCCTACGCCCACCAGATCGCCTTCAACGCCCTCCCCCACGCCGGCAGCTTCGCCGCCGGCGAGGACCACACCGACGAGGAGCTCAAGCTCGTCAACGAGACCCGCAAGATCCTCGGCGACCCCGCGATCCGCGTCTCGGCGACCTGCGTGCGCGTGCCCGTCGTCAACAGCCACTCCGAGGCCGTCAACGTCCAGACCCGCGACGAGCTCTCGCCCGAGCGCGCCCGTGAGCTGCTCGCCGCCGCCCCCGGCGTGACCGTGCTCGACGACCCCGCCGCCGCGCTCTACCCGCTCGCCATCGACGCCTCCGGCCGCGACGGCGTGTTCGTCGGGCGCATCCGCCGCGACCGCGGCCACGAGCGCGCCCTGGACATGTGGATCGTCGCCGACAACCTGCGCAAGGGCGCCGCCACCAACGCCGTCGAGCTCGCCGAGCTGCTGCACGAGCGCGGCATCGTGCCCGCCCAGCGCACCGCCGCCGCCGTCTAGCGCCGTCGCCCGCGATCGAGCAGGACTCGCGCGCTCCCGCGCGAATCACCACGCGATGGTCTCATCGGAGGTGCAGCGAACGCTGGTCAAGTCGCCGCCCGAGCTCTGGGCCGAGCTCAGCGACCCCGCCGCGCTCGCCCGCCACCTCGGCGAGCTGGGCGAGATCCGCATCGTGCGCACCGAGCCCGAGAGCACCGTCGAGTGGGCAGCCGAGAACATCTCCGGCACCGTCTCCATCAAGCCCTCCGGATGGGGGACCAAGGTCACCCTCAGCGTCACCCGCGAGATCGCCCCCAGCTCGCCCGCGGAGCCCCCCAGCTCGCCCGCGGAGCCCGATGCCGCAGCGACCGCCGCCGCGACCGAGGAGCCGGTGACCGCCGAGGAGCCCGCCCCGGAGGAGCCCGCCGCCGGCGCCGAGCCAGCGCTCGAGGAGCCCATCCCCGCCGAGCCAGCTCTCCTGGAGCCCACTCAGGCGGAGCCCACCGCCGTGGAGCCCACCGCTCTGGAGCCCACCGCCGAGGCGCCCACCGCCTCGGCGGAGCAGCCCGCGCCGCGTCGCGGGCTCTTCGCGCGCCTGTTCGGCCGTCGCCGCAGGGGCACGAGGGCGTCGGGCGGCTCCACGGAGGCGCCGCTTGCCCCCGCGGAGCAGATCGACCCGTTCGTCGCCGTCAGGGAGGCGCTCGTTCCGGAGACCGTCGCAACCACCCACGCCTTCGATCCCCCGCCGGCGGCCGAGGACGCGCCGGCAGCGGCAACCGAGCGGGCGCCTCTGGCCGCGCCGGCCGCCGTGCCCTCGCCCGAGGCCGCCGAACCCTCGCCCGAGACCGCCGAACCCTCGCCCGAGACCGCCGACCCGCCCTCCGGGATCTCCGCGGAGCTGCTGGCCGCCGAGCAGGCGGCGGCCGAGCAGGTCACCGCCGTGCTGACGGCGGCGCTCGACAGCCTCGGCGCGGCACACCACCGCCCGTTCTCGCGCGCCTGAGCGATCGCGGCCCTGGGCGCGGCTGCCGCGCCGGCCACCGAGGCGCGCCCGCGAGCGCCGGCTACAGGATGGTGAAGCTCGCGGTGGCGCTCGCGCCCTTGCCGGCGGAGTCGCTGGGGCGAACGGCGAGCACATATGCGTGCGGCGCGAGCGCGTGCCCGTGCAGGCGCCCGCTGAAGTGCATCTGGTTGAGGCCGGCGACGTCCCTGTGGGTGAAGCTCCCGAGGGCGCGCATGCGGGTGCACGCCCTGTAGTGGCGGCCCTTGACGCGATGCGCCGGCGCCGCGACGCACGCGTGTCCGGAGCGGACGCCCGGCAGCGGCTCGAGCACGGTCAGCGTGCTCACGGCGCTCTGCGTGTCCACGTAGCCGATGGTCGTTCCCGTGTTTGCGTGCCCGGAGATCGTGGCGCCCTTCGCCGCCGCCCGGAACCGGCTCGGGCGCAGCGCCAGCGAGCTGTCGCTCGGAGCCGTCGGGATCGGGGCGCCCTTGCCTGCGGTCTGACCGGTGCTCGGCGTCGGCGAGCTCGTCTGCGTAACCGTGCCTTCGGGTTTGGACGTCGCCGCCGGCGGCTGGAACTCGAACGCGCCGATGTCCGTCGCCGCCCCCGCCACGCGCGGCAGGCCTTCCAGGTCGAGCGTCCCGCTGGCCGCGTCGGCGGTGCCCGCGTCGATCGTCGGCGACCCGGCCGCCTCCTCGTAGTCGCCGGTGGCGGCCGAGACGAACAGCGGTTCGCCGCGGGTCGGGTGGTCGCTGTCGGTGATTTTGGCGCCGGCGCCGAGCACCAGCTCGTCGGCGCTGCGGGCGTCCGAGTAGTCGAGGGTGATCGTCGCCGTCCCCGCCCCCGTTTCGGCATCCGCCTCGACGTCCTGGTTGACGCCGCGGGCTATCGTGTTGGTGGCGAGGAGCGCGGTCGCCTTGCCGCCGGGTTCGGCGAGCAGCGCGACGCCGCCGTGCGAGCCGTGGGCGATCGCGGTGACGTTGTCGAGGTCGACCGTCGCGCCCTGGGTGACGTCCACGGCGGCCCCTGCTTCGGCGACCAGCAGGTCGTCGCTCAGCTCGGTCGTGGCGCCGGCCTCGTTGTCGAGCAGCGCGTCGTCGGCGCCGAGCAGGATCGAGCGTTCGATCGTGTCTCCGGGGCCGATCTGCACGGGTCCCGGGCCGACCCCCGGGACGGCCGCCTGGTCGAGCTCCAGTTCGCGGATTACGACCTTGGGTTCGGGGAATAGCATCGAGCAGTTGCAGCTCGCGTATGCCGTCTTCTG
>DASZFZ010000060.1:0-1856 GCA_035939315.1 Solirubrobacteraceae bacterium
GGAGCGTTGGGGGGAACCCCTCCCGACCCTCTCTCGTAGGCTCCGGCAATGCTCCTGGGCGTCGACGTCGGCGGCACGTTCACTGATGCGGTGCTGGTGACGCCGGAGGGCACGGTCCACACCGCCAAGACCCCCTCGACCCCTTCCGCGGAGCAGCGGGGCGTGATGGTCGCGGTCGCGGCCGTGCTTGCGGAGGCGGGCGTCCCGCCCGCTGCCGTGACGCGGTTCGCGCACGGGATGACAGTCGCGACGAACGCCCTGCTCGAGGGCCGAACAGCGCGCGCGGCGCTCGTGGCCACCGAGGGTTTCACCGACGTGATCGAGCTCGGGCGCCAGAACCGCCCCCACCTCTACCGGCTCTGCGAGGCCGCGCCCGCGCCGCTCGTCCCGGCGGAGCTGCGCTTCGGAGCCCAGGAGCGGGTCATGCCGGGGGAGACGCTCCGCGCGCTCGGCGAGTTGGATGCGGAGGCGCTTGCCGGCACGATCGCCGACGAGGCGCCCGAGGCTGTCGCCGTGGCGCTCCTGCACTCCTACCTCGACCCCTCTCACGAGCGCATGATCGGCGCGGCCGTGCGCCGTCGCTGCCCGGGCGCCGCGGTCTCGCTGTCCAGTGAGCTGGTCGGGACGTTCCGCGAGTACGAGCGCACCGCGACCACGGCGCTCGACGCGTCCCTCTCGCCCCCGCTCGGCTCATACCTCGCCGGCCTCTGCGGGGACGCAGCCGGCGCGGGTCTCGTAGAGCCGCAGATCATGCAGTCCAGCGGCGGCCTGACCGACGCGGCGCGCGCCGGCGAGCACGCGGCGCTGACCGTGCTCTCGGGGCCCGCGGGCGGGGTCGGCGGCGCGCTGCTCGTGGCGGGCCTCGCCGGAGCCGAGGACGTCGCCTGCTTCGACATGGGCGGGACCTCGTGCGACGTCTGCCTGGTGTCCGATGGCCGTGTCCCTGAGACCTCCGAGCGCGTGATCGCCGGACGCCCCGTCGCGCTGCCCGCGCTGGACATCCACACGGTCGGCGCGGGCGGCGGCTCGATCGCGTGGCGGGATGCCGGGGGCGCCCTGCGCGTGGGCCCCGCCTCCGCGGGAGCCGAGCCCGGCCCCGCGTGCTACGGCAAGGGCGGGGAGCGTCCCACGGTCACCGACGCCAACCTGCTGCTGGGACGGCTGCCCGCCGACGCCCCCTTGGCCGGGGAGGTCCGGCTGGACCGGGGGGCGGCGGAGCGCGCGCTGGCCCCGCTGGCGGCCGAGCTGGGACTCGCACTGGACGCGTGCGCAGAGGGCATCGTGCGGGTGGCGGAGGCGGAGATGCTCGCCGCGCTGCGCATGATCACGGTCGAGCGCGGTATCGACCCGCGTCCGTTCGCATTGATGCCGTTCGGCGGGGCGGGTCCGCTCCACGCCGCGGCGCTCGCCGACGGCCTCGGCATCTCGCGCGTGCTCTGCCCCCGCGCCGGCGGCGTGCTCTCGGCGCTCGGCTTGGCGGCCTCGCCGCCGCGGCGCGATGCCGCGCGGACCGTGATGCTGGGCTCCGCGCAGATCGATGGACCTGCGCTCCAGGCCGCCCGCGCCGAGCTGCTCGCCGAGGCGCGCGGCGCGCTCGGCGCGACCCCGGCTCGGGCGCGGGTGCGCCACGAGCTGCGCTACCGAGGGCAGTCATTCGAGTTGCCCGTCGACGAAGAGCGCACGGCCGGCGCACCGCTCTCCGGCGGGGAGCTGCGCGACGCCTTCGCCGCAGCACACGAGGCGCGCTACGGCTACCGCGACGAGCAGGCCGAGGTGGAGCTCGTCAACCTGCGCGCCTCGGTGTGGGGGCCGGCGCCGCAGCTGGCTCCGCGCGCGGACAGCGCGGGCGAGGTGCG
>DASZFZ010000061.1:0-36640 GCA_035939315.1 Solirubrobacteraceae bacterium
GGCCGGACTCGAACACAAGCCGTGTGCCGCGCTCCAGCAACTCCTCGGGATACTTCCTCGCTCTTGGCATGCCGGAAGGCTCTCCTTCCCCGCGGACGAAACCACGGATCAGAGCCTCCGTCAAAACCAGCCTGGCTCACAGCGAACTGGGCGAATACGACACGTTCGTGATCCTCGCCGTGCCCACCGCCACGCGCGCCAAACTGGCCCGCGAAGCCGTCGCCGACACCGGCGCACCTATTCAGGTCGCCGAATGGAGCAAAGCGAGCACGCGGTCTCCGCTCGCGATCGTCACCGACGCCGCCGACCAACTCGCCGCACATCGCTCGGCGTAGCCACGGGATGCCGCGCCGCGCCGACAGTCCTGCCAATCCCAGCATGCCGTCGCGTTCCGATGTCAGACCCTTGAGATCGAAGCTCGGGTCTGGTCTGATCGACCCATCACCCCCGACTGCACCCACCCGCGGTGGCGTACCAGCCCGTGGTGCGCCGCCGACCCTCGCCGAAGCCGCGCGGCTCATCCGTGAAGCCGTGCGCGACAAGAGCTACCAGCTAACGCCGATCGGGGCCGACGCTGCCGGCTACCTGCGCGCGAAGCGAAAGCGCCTTACCGAGTCCAGCTACCGCGACTACGAGTCGTGCCTGGACAAGCTCGCCCGCCACTTCCTCGACCTCCAGATCGAGGACTTCGAGCCGCCCACCGGCACCGAGCGCATCGAAGAGTTCCTCGACGCGCTCTGGGGCTCTGGAGCGCCGCGGACGTACAACAAGAACCTCTCCATCATCAAAGACTTCTTCCGCTTCCAGATCGTGCGCGGCCGCCTGCACGGCGACCCCACGCTGCTGATCGAGCGCGCCCGCAGCCGGCAGGTCTACCGCACGACCTTTTCGACCGAACAGCGCCGCGCGATCATCTCCGAGCAGTCCGAGCTATGCGACCGGATCGCACTGCGCCTACTGCTCGACTACGGGCTGCGCAAGGGAGCGCTCAAAGCCGTCCAGTTCAAGCACTTCGACCACCAGCGCCGGCGCCTGACGATCTTCACGAAGGGCCAGAAGGTCCGCGAGCTGCCCATCCCCCACGCCCCGTTCTGGCTGGATCTCGAACGGCACATCATCGAAGTCGAAGCGAAGCCCGACCACTACCTGATGCCCCGCATGAAGGGCAACGGAGCGAAGGTGACCAGCGACCCGACGAAGCCGATGGGCATCCACGGGATGCACTCGTGGTGGTACAGACGGCTCGCATACGCTGGGATCGTCCCAGAGGGCACCACCAGTGGCGAGCGGATGCACAAGGCGCGGCACACAGCCGGCCAGCGAGTGCTCGACGCCACAGGCAACCTGAAGGCCGTCCAGAAGCTCCTCGGCCACGCCTCCATCCAGACGACCGGCGACATCTACGCCGACTGGGACATCGACCAGCTCGCCGCCACGATGGCCGACGTGCTGGCTAGCGACGATGAGCCCCTTTAGCGAAAGATTCCCAGTGGCCATCGGAAAATCCCTGCAAATGAGCCTAAAGTGGAGACGGTGGGAATCGAACCCACGTCCGCGACCGCGTGAAATTGGCTTCTACGAGCGTAGCCGGCCCTCTGATCTCGTCCCCGACTCGCCTGGCCGGCGGGGTCGTCGGGGACCAGCCTCCTGAGATTTCCCCGGATTGGCGGAGGCGGACCGCCCCGGGTGGAGCCTACTTTCTGATCCCGGCCTTCCCCGCCGTAGGCGAACGGGGCCCGAGACCTCACGGCCTAGCTATTGACTAAGCGGCGAGGGCGTACTCGTGAGAGTCCGCACTTATGGTTTTCCGGGTGTTTTACGAGGCCGCCCGGAACCTCGACTCGCAACCAACCCCACGAACCGACCACGTCGAAGCCTGTCGTCCCCTGGGTGATGTTGTTGCCCCCAGTGTAGCCCGGCAACCGTTAGGGATCGCTTAGCTGCCCTGCCACAATGGGAGCATGGATAATCCGGACCTGTCGCTGCCCACGCCCGCCCCGGCGGTCTCCGCGCCCGCAACCGCGCCCGGCGGCTACCCGAGCCACGCGGCGCCGCTGCTCGGCGGCGCCGGCGAGAACCCCTTCGGCGAGCAGCCGCGGCGGGCGCGCCAGGCGCAGGGCGTGCGCAAGCGGATCGGCAGCGGGATCGCGGCCGTCGGCGCGCTGCTGGCGAAGTTCGGCGCGGCGATCAAGGCGCTGCTGGTCGCGCTGCCCAACCTGAAGCTGTTCGCGACGGCCGGCACCGCGTTCGTCTCGGTCGCCGCCTACAGCCTGTTCTTCGGCTGGTGGTTCGCCGTCGGCTTCGTGGCGCTGCTGTTCGTCCACGAGATGGGCCATGTGATCGCCCTGCGCCGCGAGGGCATCAAAGCGAGCGCGCCGATGTTCGTGCCGTTCATGGGCGCCGCGATCTTCTCGCGCTCGCTCGGCGAGAACGCGCTGGCTGAGGCGCGCGTCGGCCTCGCCGGCCCGATCCTCGGCAGCGTCGGCGCCGCCGTCGTCGCCGTCATCGGCGAGCTCACCGGCAGCTCGCTGCTGATCGCCCTGGCCTACTTCGGCTTCTTCCTGAACCTCTTCAACCTGCTGCCCGTCGTGCCCCTCGACGGCGGCCGCGCCGCTGCCGCCATGAGCCCCTGGATGTGGTTCGCCGGCTTCGGCGTGCTGGTCGCGCTCGCCTTCCTGGACCCCGGCAACCCGATCCTCCTGATCATCGTGCTGTTCGCCGGCTTCGAGCTGTGGCGCCGCTGGCAGCAGCGCAAAACGCGCACGCTCGAGCAGGCCGCCTACTACCGCGTGGCCCCCCGGCACCGGCTGATGGTCTTCGCCGTCTACGTCGGCCTGATCGCGCTGCTCGTCTTCGGGATGCACGAAACCCACGTGCTGCAGTCCGGCGGGCACTACTTCGGGCGCATCTAGCTGTACCGGCGGGCGGCGCTCAGCGGCGCGCTTCGCGCAGCCCCCGTTCCATGTCGCGGCGCGTCTCGCGCTCGCGGATCGTCTGGCGTTTGTCGTACAGGTCCTTGCCGCGCGCCAGCGCGATCTCGACCTTCGCGTGGGCGCCCGAGAAGTACATGCGCGTCGGCACCAGCGTCAGCCCCCGCTCCTGCACCCGCCCCGACAGCCGGTCGAGCTCGCGGCGGTGCAGCAGCAGCTTGCGCGGCCGCTCCGGGTCGTGGTTCTCGCGCGAGGCCGGCCCGTAGGGCGGGATGTGCACCGAGTGCAGCCACAGCTCGCCGTCTCGGATCGCCGCGTAGCCGTCCTTCAGCTGCGCCCCGGAGGTGCGCAGCGACTTGACCTCGGTGCCCTCGAGCACGATCCCGCACTCGAAGCGCTCGAGCAGGTTGTAGCGGTGCGAGGCGTAGCGGTTGGAGGCCACGTCCCCCGCGCCGACCTTGCGCTTGCCCTTGCCCTTCGCCATCCGCCGAATCTACCGGGCGCGCGGCCCGCCGCGGCGCTCGCGCAGGCGCGGCCTCGCGGCCCTCAGGGCGCCGGCACCAGATCGACGCGGCCGCGGATCACGTCGACGCCGTCGACCCGCACGCGGATCTCATCGCCGAGGCGCACCGTCGAGCCGCTGCGCTCGCCCAGCAGGATCGTGCCCTGCTCGTTGAGCTCCCACCACTCGCGCGCGCCCTGCTCCTGTCCCCGCGCGCCGGCGCCGCGGCCGGCGGCGGAACGGCCGTGCGCGCCACGCCGCGCCCCCGGCGCACCCCCGCGGCCCCCGGCGCCGCCCGTCGCCGCGCGCGCCGGCGCCGGCCCGCGCAGCGCCCGCACCGGCAGCATCCCCTCGAAGTCCGCGCCCGCGAGCTCGCCGGCCGGTCCCCCGCCCTCGGCCCGCGACCCGGACGCGCTGAACGAGACGAACGCGCCGGCGCCGATCAGCCCCGTCACCTCGCCCGCGAACACGTGCTCGTGGCCGAGCTCGCGCAGCGCCCGCACGAGCGCGAAGCAGCGCGCGACGTCGTCGGCGTCGCGCTCGATCACCATCGCCTCGCGCTCGCGTTCGGAGGTCCACGCGCCGAGCTCCCCCAGCTCGCCCGCCCGCGGCGCGCGCTCCGGCGCGCCGAGGCTCGAGAGCAGCGCCCGGTGGCAGACCAGGTCGGGGTAGCGGCGGATCGGCGAGGTGAAGTGGCAGTAGCAGGGCGAGCGCAGGCCCGCGTGGCCGATGTTCTTGGGCGAGTAGTAGGCCTGCATCAGCGAGCGCAGCACCAGCGACCCGAGCGCCTGGCGGCCGTGTCCGGTGCGGCGCACGTGCCGCTCGACGCGCCTTGACATGTCCGCCACGAGCTCCGCCGCCTGGCTCGAGGACATGCGCTCGGGCAGCGCCGGCGTGGGCACCTCCAGCGAGGCCAGCTGGTCGGCCAGCCGGCGCACGCGCTCGGGCTCGGGCCGCTCGTGCACGCGGTACAGGCAGGGGATCTCGCGGCGCTGGAGCAGGCCCGCGACGGCTTCGTTGGCGGCGATCATCAGGTGCTCGACCAGCCTGTGCGACTCGGTCTGCGCGCGCGGCAGCACCGCCGCCACCTGGCCCTGCTCGTCGAACTCGAACTCCGGCTCCTCGGATTCCACCACGAGCGCGCCCGCCCGCTCGCGCTGGGACTCCAGCGCCGCCGCGGTCTCCCGGGCCAGCGCCAGCGCGTCAGCCCACGGCGCCGCCGCCGGCTCGGCGCCCGCGAAGATGCGGTCGACCTGCTCGTAGTCCAGGCGCGCGTCCGAGCGGATCAGCGAGCGGTGGAAGACGGCGCGCACGACGCGCGCGCCCTGCATGTGCAGCTCGACGCTGACCGCCGCCCGGTCCACCCCCGGCATCAGCGAGCAGGCGTCGCTTGAGAGCGCGTGCGGCAGCATCGGCTCGACGGCGCCCGGCGCGTACACGCTGGTCGCCCGCCGGCGCGCCTCGCGGTCGAGCGCCGAGCCCTCGGGCACGTGCGCGGCGACATCGGCGATGTGCACCCACACGCACGCCGCCCCCTCGCCCTCGCGGCCCGCCAGCGGCTGCGCGGAGATCGCGTCGTCGAAGTCCCGCGCGCTCGCCGGGTCGATCGTGAACGTCGGCAGGTGGCGCAGGTCGCGCCGCTCGCCCGGCGCGCGCCGCACACGCTCGCCCGCTGCCCGCGCCTCGCCCTCCAGCGCCTCGGGGAACTCGCGGCGCAGGCCGCGGTCGAGCAGCAGGGCCTCGATCACGTCGCGCGCCACGTCGGGACGCCCGAGCCGGCGCACGACGTGCGCGCCGCCCTTGCGCGAGGCGGCCTGCACCAGCACGAGCTCGCCGGCGTTCGCGCGCACCCCGCCGGCGCGCGCCGGCCCGAGCGTGACCCGCGCCGGGCGCTCCCGGCGCGGGCGCCCGTGCGCCAACGCCGGCGCCTGCGCGCGCGAGCGCGGGAACAGCGGCTCGGCGGTGAGGAAGCGGCCGTGGCGCTCGAGCACGGCCACGTAGGCGTCGCTCACTTGACTTTGGCGGCGAGCGTGTCCAGGGCGACGTCGAGGCCGTGCTCGGTGTCGACGAGGTCCTTGGCGACCCGCACTTCGGGGATCACGCCGGCCCCCTGCTTGACCCCTCCCCCGCCCAGGTTGCGCCCGTCGGGCGTGAAGAACTCGCCCACCGTGATGTCCAGGGCGCCGCCGTTGGACAGCGGCTGCTCCTCCTGGAAGACGCCCTTGCCGAACGTGTGCGTGCCCACGACCGTCGCCCGGCGGTGGTCCTGGAGAGCCGCCGTGACGATCTCCGACGAGGACGCCGTGTCGGCGTCCACCAGCACCACCATCGGGATCGAGCTGGAGATCGCGCCGCCCGTCGCCACCAGCACCTGCGTGGGCTGCACGCGCCCGCGCGTGGTCACGATCACGCCCTTGGGGATGAAGATGCTCGCGATCGCCTGTGCTTCCTCGACGAGCCCGCCGCCGTTGCCGCGCAGGTCGAACACGATGCCGCGGGCGCCTTCGCGGAGCACCCGCTCGACGGCTTCGTGGACTTCGACGTGCGAGCCGAGGCTGAAGCTCGCGAGCGCGACCACGCCGAGCTTGACGCCGCGCACGGTGCGCGTCGCCGATTCCACCACCGGCTCGGAGACGACCGCGCGCGTGACCTCGACGTCGCGCAGCGGCCCGTGCGCGGCGTGTCCGCCGGGGTCCGCCGTGACCGCCAGCTTGATCGACGTGCCCGGGTTGCCGCGGATCAGCGAGGTGGCGGCTTCCGCGGACAGCGCTTCGAGCTTGCGCCCGTTGACCGACACGATCACTTCGCCGGCCTTCAGCCCGGCGCGCGCGGCCGGCGAGGAGCTGAACACGTGCTCGATCAGCAGGCCGTGGTTGGCCGCGAGCTCCGGGTCGACCGCCACGCCGATCCCCGTGAAGTGCGGCGGCGCCGTGAATTCGTGGAATTCGCCGGGCGTCAGGTAGTGCGAGAAGCGGTCGCCGAGGCTCGCCACGGCGCCCGCGATCGACGCGTTCGAGAGCTGGCCGGTGGAGATCGGACGGTAGTAGTCCTCGCCGATCCGCTTGATCGCTTCGTCGACCACCGCCGTCTTGGACTTGGCGACGAACGCGCTGCGCATGAACCCCGGCAGGTCTTCGGGGTGCCCGCCGAGCCACACCCCGAGGACCAGCAGCACCGGCAGGGCCAGCGCCAGCGCGAACACGAGCGGCTGTCGGGGAGAGCGCCTCATGGCTGTCTGGGCAAGGGTAGTGCAGCGCCCGCCCGCCGCCCGCCGCTCACAGGCCGGGGCACCGGCGCCCGCACGCGCCGCCCGCCGGTTGCCGCGCCCGCGGCGCGAAGCATCTAGGGTTTCCACGATGGCGAACATCACGACGAGCACAGTCCCCTCCAACGGCCTGCCGATCCACCGCATCGAGCTGCCGGGCACGCGCGCGCTGACCGTGCTCGTCGCCTTCGACGCGGGCGCCCGCTGCGAGCGCCCCGAGGAGAACGGGATGGCGCACTTCCTCGAGCACCTCGTGTTCAAGGGCGGCGAGAGCTACCCCACCTACAAGGACGTCAACGAGACCGCCGAGCGCCTCGGCGGCGTGCTGAACGCCTACACCAGCCACGACCTGGTCGCCTTCCACATCACCGTGCGCGCCGAGAGCGCGCCGCAGGCGATCGACCTGTTGAGCGACTTCGCCGGGCGCCCGCGGCTGGACGCCGAGGAGCTCGACCGCGAGCGCGGCGTGGTCATCCAGGAGATCAACCGCGCCTACGACCAGCCGGCGACGGTCGCCGAGTACCTGATCGACCGCGCGGCCTTCGGCGATCACCCGCTGGGGCGCACCGTGCTGGGGCCCGAGGAGAACCTGCGCTCGTTCACCCGCGAGGGCATCGTCGCGTTCCGCGAGCGCCGCTGGGCCGGCGCGCACGGCGGCGTGTACCTGGCGGGCAACCTCGAGCACCTGCCCGACGAGCAGGAGCTGCAGGAGCGCTTCGCGCGCTTCCCCGTGCTGGCCGAGCCCGAGCCGTATGTGCCGGCGGGCGCGTTCGCGCCGCAGACGCTGGTCGACCAGCGCGACACCAACCAGTCGCACCTGCGCATGATCTACCGCCCCGACGTCGCCGTCTCCGATAGGCGCCAGCGCGCCGCCCTGTCGATCTACTCGACGCTGCTCGGCGGCTCGATGGGCTCGCGCCTGTTCGAGGAGATCCGCGAGAAGCGCGGCCTGTGCTACTCGGTCTACGCGATCAACCACGAGTTCGCCGACGTCCCCGTGCTGCAGCTCGGCTCGGGCCTGGAGTCGGGCAAGTGCGTCGAGGCCTACCAGCGCATGCGCGAGATTGTGGACGAGCTGCGCGACGACGGGCCGACCGAGGAGGAGGTCGCGCGGGCGCGCGCGTATGCCGCCGGGCGCCTGGTGCTCGCCTTCGAGAACACCAACATCGTGGCCCGCTTCGCCGCCAACCAGCAGATCGTCTTCGGCCAGCCGATCGACCCGGACACCGCGATCGCGGCGCTCGACGCGGTCACCTTCGACGAGGTTCGCGAGGTCGCCGCCGGCGTCGCCGACCACCTCGCGGTGGCCTGCGTCGGTCCGCACGCGGCCGACGAGTTCTAGCGCGCGCCGCGCGCTGACCGGCGGGCGCGGCCGGCCCCGGCCCCGGCCCCACGCGGGCGGCCTGCGGGCTCGTCAGGGGTTGGTGGGGCGGTACTCGAAGCTCGGACCGACGTGTAAGCCCGATTCGAGCTTCATCTTCATCATCTCCTGCGCCTGCTCGTTCAGCGACTCCATCAGACCCACCGCCGTGTTCAGCACCGTGGGCTTGCCGTTGAAGGTTTCGTGGAGCGCGTTCAGCAGCGACGTGTAGGTGTAGTTGAAGGTGTCACACGCGTGGCGCGCCGCCGAGCCTTCGGGGTATAACTGCGCCTTGGGGTTCGCCACCACCGGATACACCTTGCTCGCGTCGAACGGGATCGCTTCGCCCTCATAGGCCCAGCAGACCTTCTGGCAGGGTGTCTGTAACTCCACCTGCACGTACTTCCTGCCCTTGACGATCTCGGCGAAGCGAAAGTAGTGGGCCAGCTCGTCGTGCGCTTCGTCGCCGAACGGATCGGTCGACGTGCCCTCCCCCTGCTCGACGATCGTGTGAATCGCTAACACGGCGTCTTCGAGGCGTTCGACCGCTTTGACCTCGGGCAGCGCGATGCCACCGTGAACCTGATAGCCGGGCTTGCCGGTGAAGATGTCACCGCCCAACGCTTCCAGGGCTTCCCTGATCATTTCGTAGAAGCGCCCGATCGTGAGCGGCTCCTTCGCCGCCGCCGCCGACAGGACCGGCGGCCGGTCCTCGGGTTGCTCGATCACCATGAACGTTAATGAGAGGAGCTCGAGCGAGAACGGTTCGAGGCCGACGCTCAGCCCTTCCTCGACCGTGCCCGGCAGCGGGCCGGGATATAACGGCAGGAAGCCCGGCTTGTCGATCACCGGTTCCCCTAAGACCGCGTTGAGGATGTTGCACGCGAGCGCCATGTGCGCCATCTCCTCGGCCACCACCGAGCCGACGAGCTCCGCGATTTCGGCATTGGAGCCTGGCGTCAGCGAGTAGAGCGCGTACAGGTATGGCGGGATCGTCGAGTGCTCGAGCTCGATCGCGGTTTGCAGCGCTAACTGGACGCCTTCGGGCGTGTCGAGGTTCTGCGCGAGCTCGGCCTTGATCAGCAGCATCAGCGATCCGCCTCACGTATCGATAGCCGGCGCGCGGCCGCCATCGCCTTGCCGCCCGGGGAGACGTCGGCGGGTGCGCCGGCGGGCTCTGCTGCGCTCTGGAGATCCGCGGCGGCCGGCTTGGGCGGGGGCGTGCCCTTCAGCGGCTTGCCGTCGGCGCCGGGGTGTTCCAGCCAGCGGCCGATCGCCGCGCGCTTGGCGCTGGACAGGTCGCGCGTCACCGGCATCGAGTTGGGGTCGGCCGGTTCCAGCCCGAAGGCAAGCCTGAGCAGCTTGACGTTCGCGCACACGTCCTCGTAGTCGGAGAGGTCGAGGAAGTCCTGCATGACCGGGTAGAGGTTCGCGTACTGCTGGAAGATCGGCTGCAGGCTGCCGTACCAGGTGGGCGGCTCGTCGGGCTCGAAGCCGCTCCACACGAGCAGGCTCACGAAGTTGTACTGGTCTTCCTGCGAGCCCTTGTCCTCGGCGAGCTTCGGGCGGATGCCGTAAACCTGCCCGTCGATGAACTTGCGTTCGTTGCCGGGGTCGGAGATCGTGAGCTGCGCCGCGGCCAAGCCGCCGGCTCCCGTGACGACGCTCGTGGGGAAATCGACCGCCGTCAACGGTAAGCCGACGACGATGGGTTCGGGGGCCTGCAGCTGCGAGGGATCGAACGCGAGCTGCACCGTCGCTCCTTCGTAGGGCTCGCCCAAGCGGCTCGCATACAGGCGGACCGTGAGCTTCTCGCCCGGGTCGCAGCGATACACGAGCTGATCCGCGCGCACGTACAGCGGCGCCTCGGCGACCTGCGCGTTGCCGGCGGCGTTCTTCAGCGTGAGCGGCGAGCCGGCGAGCTGCTCGAGCTCCGCCACCGTCAGCTCTCGATCGGCCGGCAGCGCGACGACCCCCGCGCTCTGCGCGTACCAGTCGCCGGTCGAGTACGGCACCGGGCAGAGCTCGTGTTCGCCGACGTACAGTTTCAGTTCTCCCTGATCTTCGATGTCGCCGCCGGGGATCGGGGTCGGCAGCGCGTTGCCGATGTCCAGGTAGATCTTGGCGGAGCCCCGATCGACCGCGGCGACGCTGTGGCTGAGCACGCTGTCGGGAGTGAAGAAGGTTTCCGAGGTCCCCGGCTTGGCCTTCGCGACGAGCTGGCGCCCGAGCACCATCTGCCTGGGCTCGTCGTTCCTAGCCGGGCCGATCGTGCCGACGATCCGCCCGCGGGTGAACTCGTCGGCGCCGAAATGGTCGTTGTAGCCGTCGACCATGAACTTGATCGACAGCAGGCCATCCGCGCTGGCCTGCCTCAGCGCCGCGAGGAACGGCGAGGCGCCGACGTCGGCCCACACGAGGTCCGTGATCACCGACTGGTAGCTCGCGCACGCGATCCTGTCGGAGTTCCTGCCGGGGGCGCGGTTCCAGATGTCGAAGAACGGGGCGGGCTCGTAGGCGCCCCGCACGAGCGTGTTGCCCTGCCTGTCGGCGATCCGCACTTCCAGGCCCCAGATCGTCGAGACCATCTGCTGGCAGGGATCCAGGTCGACGAGCTTGGCCGGCGGCCGGCGGTCGGAGTCGGCGACGAGCATGCCGAGGACCGGATCGCCGCTCGCCGTGGCCGTGCCGTCGGCGAGCCACGCGGAGGTGACGCCGCACTCGATCAGCCGCCAGTCGGCGTCGCCGCGGGGGTTCCACCAGCCTCGAGGGTTCTGGGGGTCTCCCAGTTCCTGGTATTCGGCTAAGAAGGTCGTGTTGTCGTAGTGGAGGGCGTCGTTGTTGACCGTCGAGGGGGCCGCCTGGAAGCGCCCGGCGAAGTGCATGCGCAACGGCCCCAGATAGCTCATCTCAGGTCTCCTCCGGCAGCTCGATCACGCCGAGATGCGTGTCGAACAGCTCGTTTGTCTCGAGGTTCACGAGGAAGTTCGAGGTGATCGCGCCGCCGGCCCCGGCCAGCGCGCCCGTGCCCGACCCGATCGAGTAGGCGACCACCCCGTGGCTGAAGCCGTCGCTCGCGGGCGCGCCGAGCAGCGCGCCGGCCCCGACGCTCGCGAACTTCAGCGAGCTCGCGCCGCCGGCGCCGAAGCTCACGGTGCCCCACTCGAAGAACAGCGAGCCGTCGGCGTTTAGCGCGTATAAGAGCGCGAGCGACGCCTGCTCCCCCGGCAGCGTCGACTGCCGCGAGGTGAGCATGCCGCCGGCGATCGCCGTCTTCAGCTCGAGGCCCGCGGCGGTGGCGGGCGGCCCCTTGCAGGCTTCGTACTCACCCGGCGGACGGTGGAACTGCAGGGCGTAGGTGAGCCGCCTCATGCGCAGTCAAGGTGCTCGGCCGCAGGCGTGTCCACGGCGGCGTGATATATCAAACTCTCAGAACGGTGTCAAATGTTCGCGCCGCCCAGCGCCGCGAGCCGCTGCGCGGGGGTCGAGTCGGCGCCGTCCATGTCTCTGACCCAGCGCAGGGCCTCCCCGACGTCGAGCGCCCGCGCCTCGACCATCGCTTCGATGTCGACCCAGTCGCGGGGCCGGCCGAACATCGCCTTGAACACCGCCAGCGCCGCGCAGTCGAGCACCGGGATCGTGCGCCCCTCGAAGGGGACCGAGCGCACGTGCGCCTCGACGTAGTCATGGAAGGGCAGCACGCTCAGGAACAGGTCCACCGGCGTGATCCCCCACCACAGCCTGACCTGGCCGTCCCGCTCGGCCCGCTCGAGCTGCACGCCGCTGAACTCGACCCCGTCGGGCAGCGCCCCGAAGACATCCCTCGCGCGCTCGGGGCCGACGAACACGTTGACGTCGACGTCACGCGTGCCGCGAGGTTCCAGCGTGCAGTAGGCCAGCGCGATCGCGCCCCCGATCGCGTGCGGGATGCCGGCCCCGTCAAGGCCGTCGTGGACGGCCAACAGCTGGTCTCCCAGGACGCTCACGAGCGCAGCCGGATCAGGGGCGGGTACTCGAGCGCAGCTCGCGGCCGGTAGGGCATCGACCCGGCGAGGTCGAGCACCCGCGAGAGCACCTCCCCGGCGTGCTCGGACGCGGCGTTGCCTGTGGCGGGGACAAGCTCGAGCTCCAACCCCGCCGCGTGGGCGATGCGCGCGAGCGCGGCCACCGACGGCTGACGGCGGCCGTGGGCATACGCGTTCAGGACCGAGCGGTCGAGCCCGGCGCGGCGAGCCAACTCGGCCTGGCTGAGCCGGCTGCGAGCGCCAGCCCGAGCGATCAGTTCGGCGGCGAGGTCCCTCTCGTGTGCAGCCACAAGATCGACGTTATCATAAACGATAACAAATTATTAGTTTTGTATACGTATGCGTCTACTATCCCAGCGCGACCATCCGGTCGATCGGCACGCGCGCCCGCACCGCCACGTCCTCGGGCACGCGCACCTCGAAGCGCATCTCGCGCAGCGCGTCGCGCAGCTTCGGCAGCGTGATCATCTTCATGAACACGCACGAGGCCTCGGCGTTGGCGGGGATGAACTCGACGTCGGGGGCGGCCATCTGCAGCGGGTAGAGCATCCCCGTCTCGGTCGCGACGATCGCCTGCTGGCGCCCGCCGTGGCCGTCGGCGGCGGCCTCGCTCCCGGCCTCCTTGGCGTAGGCGAGCATGCCGCCCGTCGAGAGCATGTGCACGCCCTCGGCCGCGACGTCGCCGGCCGCCACGAACTCCATCACGCTCGTCGTGCAGCCGCACTCCGGGTGGATCAGGAAGGCCGCGCCGGGGTGCGCGGCGCGGGTCGCGGCGATGTCGGCCGGGCGGATGCCGGCGTGCACGTGGCACTCGCCGTCCCACACGTGCATGCGTTTGCCGAGCTCCTTCTCGACGTAGGCGCCGAGCCACATGTCGGGGCCGAACAGGACCTCGGTGTCGGGGCCGCGGGTCTCGTAGATGTGGCGCACCACCTCGACGGCGTTGGCGGAGGTGCAGCAGTAGTCGGTCAGCGCCTTGACCTCGGCGGTCGTGTTGACGTACATCACGACGACGCCCTCCGGGTAGGTGGCGCGCCAGTCGGCCAGCTGGGCGGCGTCGATCGAGGCGGCCAGCGAGCAGCCCGCGTCGAGGTCGGGAATCAGCACGGTCTTCTGTGGACACAGGATCGAGGCGGTCTCGGCCATGAAGTGCACGCCGCAGAAGGCGATCACCTCGGCGTCGGTCGCGGCGGCTCTGCGCGAGAGCCCGAGCGAGTCGCCGACGTAGTCGGCCACGTCCTGGATCTCGGGCACCTGGTAGTTGTGGGCGAGGATCACGGCGTTGCGCTCGGCGGCGAGCGCGCGCACCTCTTCCTTGAGCTCGGCGATCCGAGCCGGGGAGGGCTGGGCGAGAGTCGGCGCCATCGGGAGGTTCATGGCCGGGCCTCCATGACGAGGGACAGGTCTAGGGCGGGCGCCGAGTGCGTCAGGGCACCCATCGAGATCCATTCTATCCCCGTGCCGGCGAGCCTCCCGAGGCTCGCCAGCGTGACGCCGCCGCTGGCCTCGAGCTCGGCGCGCCCGGCGACCTGGGCGACCGCGGCGCGCAGCTGCTGCTCGTCCATGTTGTCGAGCAGCAGCCGCGGGGCGCCCGCGGCGAGCGCCTGCTCGATCTCCGCGGAGTCGCGCACCTCCACCTCGAGCGTGCCGGCGAGCTCGGGGGCCTGCCGGCGCGCCCGCTCGATCGCCGCCGCGATGCCGCCCGCGGCGGCGATGTGGTTCTCCTTGATCAGGATCGCGTCGTAGAGGCCGGCGCGATGGTTGCTCGCGCCGCCCGCCGCCACCGCGGCCTTCTCGAGCGCCCGCAGGCCCGGGGTCGTCTTGCGCGTGTCGAGCACCCGCGCGCCCGTGCCCTGCACCTCGCGCGCGGCGCGCGCGGCCAGCGTCGCGACGCCGGAGAGGTGCGCGAGGAAGTTCAGCGCCGTGCGCTCCCCGGTCAGCAGCGCGCGGGCCTGGCCTTCCACCGCGAGCGCCGGTCCGCCCTGCTCGCGCCACACGCCCTCCTCCACCAGCCGCTCGAAGCGCGCGTCGGGGTCGAGCTCGCCGAACACCGCCTCGGCCAGCGCCAGGCCGAAGATCGCGCCCGGTGCCTTCTGGGTGATCAGCGCGCGGGCACGCGCATGCGCGGTCACGGTCGCCTGCGCGGTCACGTCGCCGCCGCCGACGTCCTCCGCCAGCGCCCGGCGCACCAACTCGAGCGTGTCGGCGTCCAGGGCGGGGCTCACTGCCCTTCAGCATAGGATCACGGCGATGGACTCGCGCCCCGCCCTCGACTCGCACGCCACGCTCGCCCACTGGATGGGCCCGCTGGACGCCAACGGCGCGGGCTTCGTGCACGGCGGCACGGTGATGAAGCTCTGCGACGAGGCCGGCGGCCTGGCGGCCGTCAAGCATTGCCGCCGCCGGGTGGTGACGGCCAGCATGGACCGCATGACCTTCAGGGTCCCGATCCACGTCGGCGAACTCGTCACCTTCCAGGCGAGCGTCAACGCCGTCTGGCACACCTCGATGGAGGTCGGCGTGCGCGTCGACACCGAGGATCCGCGCACGGGCGAGCGTCGCCACAGCAACAGCGCCTACCTGACGATGGTGGCCGTCGACGACGAGGGCAACCCGGTGGAGGTGCCGGCCCTGCAGGTGAGCACCGACGAGGAGCGCCGCCGCGAGAGCGAGGCGCAGTTGCGCCGGCGCAACCGGCTGGCCGAGCGCGAGCAGATCCGCTCGGGGCGCTGAGCCGGCGCGCCGCCGCGCGCCAGGCCGTGCTACGCCGCCGCCGCGGCGCTCTTGAGCAGGTAGGCGCGCACGAACCCGTCGAGGTCGCCGTCCAGCACGCGCTGCACGTCGCCCATCTCGAAGCCCGTGCGCGTGTCCTTGACGAGCGTGTAGGGGTGCATCACGTACGAGCGGATCTGCGAGCCGAAGTTGACGTCCTGGGCCTCGCCCTTCTCGCGCGCGATCTCCTCCTGGCGTTCGCGCTCGGCGCGTTCCAGCAGCTTCGCGCGCAGCATCGCCATCGCCGTCGCCCGGTTGGAGGACTGCGAGCGCTCGTTCTGGCACTGCACGACGACGCCGGTCGGCCGGTGGGTGATGCGCACCGCCGAGTCGGTCTTGTTGACGTGCTGGCCGCCGGCCCCCGACGCGCGGTAGGTGTCGACCTGCAGATCGTCCTCGTCGAGCTCGACCTCGCCTGTGTCCTCGACGACCGGCGCCACCTCCACGCCGGCGAAGCTCGTGTGGCGCCGGTGCGCCGAGTCGAACGGCGAGAGGCGCACGAGCCGGTGCACGCCGCGCTCGGCCCCGAACAGGCCGTAGGCGTTCTCGCCGCCGACGCGGAAGGTCGCCGACTTGACGCCCGCTTCCTCGCCGGCGCTGGCCTCGAGCAGCTCGACCTGAAAGCCCCGCGCCTCCGCCCAGCGCATCAGCATGCGCAGCACGATCTCGGCCCAGTCCTGGGCGTCGGTGCCGCCCGCCCCCGCGTTGACGGTGACCAGCGCGTCGCCGGCGTCATAGGGCCCGGAGAACAGGCGCTGCTCCTCGAGCGCCGCCAGGCGCTGCTCGACCGAGGCTAGCTGTTCCTCGAACTCGGCCTGAAGCGAGTCGTCTTCGGCCGCCATCTCGGCGAGCCCGTCGAGGTCGTCCACGTCGGCCTGCAGCGAGGTGAACATGTCCACGCGCTTGGACGCGCGCGCGTGCTCGGCCGAGACGGCCGCGGCGCGCTCGGAGTCATCCCAGAACCCGCCCTCCCCCATCTCCGCCTCGAGCTCGGCCAGGCGGTCGGCCAGCCCAGCCGGGTCAAAGATAGTCCGCGAGCAGCTTCATCTGCTCACGGATTGCGGCCAGCCGCTGCGGCGTCGACTCGCTGGGGGCGGCTGTGGCCATGGGCTCACGCTATCAGCGCGGGTCCGGCTGCCTGGTTTCGGTGCGCCAACCGACGCCACGCCCGCGCCTTCGGGATACTGGATCGATGGTGTCCTCGCCGCCCTACAGAGGCAAGGCGCTGCAACAGCGCACCGCTGGGATCGTCGTGGTGATCGTCGGTGGGCTCGTGTTCGTGGGCGCGCTCAGCCTCCTTGACTGGGCCGAACTGCCGAAGGTCATGTCGGCAGGCGGCACCATCCGCATCGTGTCGCACGACGCAGCTCTCTGGCACTTCAAAGGGAACTTGGCGGGCGTCCTGACGGTGATCGCGGCTGGGACGGTCGCGTTTGCCGCGATGGGCCTACTCAGCGACTCCACGATCACTGCGCTACCCGCGGTCTGCGGCTCCTTCTACCTCCTCGGCCGAACCTTCCCGGTGGGCGACGGATACAGCGGCTATCGAGCGGGGTTCTGGCTCGCCACAGCCACCGCGCTCGCGATGTCAATCGGCAGCGTCATCGCCGTCGCGGGCGCCACGAGCCTCGCCAATCGGGTTGCTCGTCCCTCATAGGCACGCACTCACCAGGCGGGGCGAGGGAGCGACCGAGGACGTCCCGCCATGTCAGCTCGACAACGCGGGCGTAGGGGCGCGCCATGTCAGCTCAACTACGCCCCGTGGCACTTCTTGAACTTCTTGCCCGAGCCGCACCAGCAGGGGTCGTTGCGCCCGACCTGCTGGGCGTCGTCGAGCACGCGCTGCTCGACGACCGGCATGGCCTGCGCCTCCTCGCCTTCGGCGAACGCTTCGTGGGCCGAGCCGGCGCCGAGTCCCGCCGCCTGGGCGGCGGCGGCCACGGCCCCCGCGCCGGCGGCGCTGTGGCCGCCCGAGTAGGACACGCGCCCCGCGCGCGTCGAGCTGCCGCTGGCCGCGAAGGCGGGCACGGCTTCGCCGCCGTTCGGCCCTTCGACGTTGACCTGCACGTTGAAGATCATGCGCGCGTAGTCCGACCAGACGGTGTTCATGAGATCGCCGAACAGCGTGAACGCCTCGTTCTTGTAGGCGACCAGCGGGTCGATCTGGGCGACGCCGCGCAGGCCGATGCCTTCGCGCAGGTATTCCATGTCGAACAGGTGCTCGCGCCAGCGTTCGTCGATCGTCTGCAGCAGCAGGAAGCGCTCGAGCGCCCCCATCAGCTCCTCGCCGAGCGCCTGCTCGCGGGCGTCGTAGCGCTCCATCGCGGCGTCTACGACGTGGTCGGTGAGCGTTTCGCGGTCGACCCGGTCGCTCTGGAGCTGCTCGCCGGCCAGCTCGAGCGGCAGGAACTGGCCGAGCGCGGTGAACAGGCCGTCCATGTCCCAGTCCTCGACGAACTCGCCGGGCGTGTACTGGTCGATCGTCCGCTCGATCACCTTGGCGACCTCGCGGCGCGCCTCCTCGCCGATGCTGCGGCCTTCGAGCACCTCGTCGCGGTAGGCGTAGATCACGCGCCGCTGCTCGTTCATCACGTCGTCGTATTCGAGCACCCGCTTGCGCGCCAGGAAGTGCTGTTCCTCGACCTTGCGCTGGGCTTTCTCGATCTGCTTGGAGAGCATGCCGGCCTCGATCGGTTCCTCGTTGCCCTCCTCGTCGACGCCGCCGAGTTTGTCGAGGATCTTGTAGATGCGGTCGCCCGCGAACAGCCGCACGAGGTCGTCCTCGGCGGACAGGAAGAAGCGCGATTCGCCGGGGTCGCCCTGGCGCCCCGAGCGCCCGCGCAGCTGGTTGTCGATGCGCCTGGACTCGTGGCGCTCGGTCCCGCAGATGTACAGGCCGCCGGCGGCCATCACGCGCTCGCGGTTCTGCTCGACCTCGCGTTCGAGCGTCGGCAGCACCTCCCGCAGGCGCGCGTGGTACGCCTCCTCGTCCTCGGCCTCGACCAGTCCCTCGCGCGCGAGCTGCTGGCGGGCGAGGTGCTCGGGGTTGCCGCCGAGCTTGATGTCCACGCCGCGGCCGGCCATGTTGGTGGCGATCGTCACCGCGCCCGGCTGGCCCGCCTCGGCGACGATGTCGGCCTCGCGCGCCGCGTGCTCGGGCTTGGCGTTCAGCACCGTGTGCTTGATGCCGCGCTGCTTCAGCCGCTCGCCCAAGAGCTCTGAGACCTCGACCGAGATCGTCCCCACGAGCACCGGCTGGTCGTTCTCGTGGCGCGCCGCGATCTCTTTGACGACCGCGCTCCACTTGCCCTCCTTGGTCTTGTAGACCTGATCGTTGCGGTCCGCGCGCACCATCTCCCGGTTCGTCGGGATCTGCACGACGGGCAGCTCGTAGATCTTCATGAACTCCGTCGCCTCGGTCAGCGCCGTCCCGGTCATCCCGGCGAGCTTCTCGTAGAGGCGGAAGTAGTTCTGGTAGGTGATCGTCGCGAGCGTCTGGTTCTCCTCCTGGATCGGCACGCGCTCCTTGGCCTCGACCGCCTGGTGCAGACCTTCCGACCAGCGCCTGCCGTCGAGGATGCGCCCGGTGAACTCGTCGATGATCTTGACCTCGCCGTCGATCACCGCGTAGTCGACGTCGCGCTTGTAGAGCGCCTCGGCGCGCAGCGACTGGATCAGGTGGTTGACCAGGTGGCCGTTCTCGGCGCGGTACAGGTGGTCGATGCCGAGGAAGCGCTCGGCCTTGGCGACGCCCTGCTCGGTGATCGCGACCGTCTTCTGCTTCTCGTCGATCTCGTAGTCGAAGTCGGCCAGGAACTGCTTCTTGGTGCGCGGGTCCATGCCTTCGGGCGTCTCGCCCAGCTTCAGCTGCGGCGCCAGGCGCGCGAACTTCACGTACAGGTCCGCCGCCTGTTCGGGCGCGCCCGAGATGATCAGCGGCGTGCGCGCCTCGTCGATCAGGATGTTGTCGACCTCGTCCACGATCGCGAAGTAGTGGTCGGGCTGGACCTTTTCGCCGATGTCCTTGGCCATGTTGTCGCGCAGGTAGTCGAAGCCGAACTCCGAGTTGGTGCCGTAGACGACGTCGCACGCATACGCCACGTGCTTGTCCTCGTAGGACTGCTGGTTCTGCAGCACGCCGACGCTCACGCCGAGCGCGTCGTAGATCGGGCTCATCCATTCGGCGTCGCGTCGCGCCAGGTAGTCGTTGACGGTGACCACGTGCACGCCGCGCCGCTGGCGCAGGCCGCCCTCCTGCGCGTCCTGCCCGTCGCGCACCGCGAGCGAGTTGAGCACGACCGCGAGCGTCGCCGTCAGGGTCTTGCCCTCGCCGGTCTTCATCTCGGAGATCTGGCCCTCGTGGAGAGCCATCCCGCCGATCAGCTGCACGTCGAAGTGGCGCATTCCCATCGTGCGCTTGCCGACCTCGCGCACGATCGCGAAGCACTCCGGCAGCAGCAGATCGAGCGGATCGCCGTCGCTCGCGCGCTGGCGCAGCTCGTCCATGCGCTCGCGCAGTTCGGCGTCGCTGTCGTGTTCGAGCTCGGGCTCGAAAGCGCCGATCAGCGCCACGCGCTTCTGGTACTCCTTGAACTTCTTCGCCTCGCCGACGTTCAGCGCACGATCGAGCAGGGAGGGCATGCGCCAAGGATAGCCCGCGGCCTAAAGGCCCGCTGAGATCGAGCGCTGGTCGTACGGGTGGCGCTGCGCGCGCTGGCTACGCCGCAACCGCCTGCTGGCCGCGCACCGGCCGGTCTCTGCGCCGGCGCAGTTTGTCGCGGTGGCGCTTGACCTGACGGGCGAGCTCGTCGACGACCAGGTTGAGCGAGTGCAGCATCTCCGGCGAGCGGTCGCGCGCGCGCAGCGTCACGCCCTTCAGGTACAAGGTGCACTCGGCGATCTGGCTGTCGGCGACCCGCGGGTTGCACTCCTTGGAGATCTCTATCTCCAGGCGGGCCAGATCGGAGACCTGCCGCGCCACCTTGCCCAGCCGGCGCTCCGCATGCATGCGCAGCTCGTCGGTGACCGGGACGTTGCGACCCTTGATGTCGATCTGCATCGTAGGCTCCTTCGGTCGGCCTTCTATGTGGTGCCTTCGATGCTACGCCCGCGCGAGGCGGATGTAAACGCCTCCTAGGCAAAAGTTGAGTGCGCCGGCTGCGACAACTGGCCAACGGCGCGGCGCCTGGCGCCCCCGAGGCGCGTGTCTCTAGCCGCGCGGGCTCAGGCTCCGCAGGATGCCGCCGTGGCCGGCGATCGCGCCGATCAGGATCGAGTCGGCCGCCACGTCGGTCCCGGGGAAGACGATGCTCTCGCGCAGCTGCGCGCCGTCGCCGACGCGAGCGCCGTCGCCCAGCACGATCGGCCCCATCAGCCGCACGCGCGCCCCGATCCGCACGTCCCGGCCGATCCATGCTGGCCCTTCGATCTCGGTGTCCTGGCGCAGCGGCGCTCCGCCGGTGGCGCTGGCGCCCGCCACCGTGACGCCCTCGGTGAGCTCCTCGCCCGCGACCTGCAGGTGCAGCTCGCCGCGCAGCGCGTCGAACGTGCCCTGCCTGAGCTCGCCGAGCGAGCCCACGTCGTTCCAGTACTCGCCCACCTCGTGGATGTAGAACGGCACGTCGTTCTCGAGCAGCACGGGGAACACGTCCTGGGCCCAGTCGACGAACGGGCGCTCGGGGAAGTAGTCGAAGATCTTCGGGTCGAACATGTAGATGCCGCAGTTGCCGAGGTCCGACAGCGCCTCCTCGGGCGCCGGCTTCTCCTGGAAGCCCGTGATGCGCCCGTCGCGGTCGTGCAGCACGACGCCGTACTCGCGCGTGTCGGCCACGCGCTTGACCGCCAGCGTCGCCACGCCGCCCGCCTGGCGATGGCGCTCGGCGAAGGCCGTCAGGTCGATGTCCGTGAGCGCGTCCCCGGAGATCACCAGGAACGGCTCCTCGCCGAAGAACTCCGAGCAGCCGCGCACGCCGCCGGCGGTGCCGAGCAGCTCCTCCTCGAAGCGGTAGGACAGCCGCTCGCCGAAGTACTCGCGGATCGAGTCGGGGAAGTAGTGCAGGTTGGCGATCACCTGCTCGAAGCCGTGCCGGTCGAGCAGGTCGACGATGTGCGCCATCACCGGCCGATCGAGCACCGGCACCATCGGCTTGGTGATCTCGTAGGTGAGCGGGCGCAGGCGCGTGCCGAGCCCCGCGGCGAGGACCATCGCTCTCATCGCCGCGGGAGCTTAGCGACGCGCAGGGCTAATACCTGTAATGGTCGGGCTTGTACGGCCCCTCGACGGGCACGCCGATGTAGGCGGCCTGCTCGGGCGTCAGCTTCGTCAGCTTGACGCCGAGCGCGTCGAGGTGCAGCCGCGCGACCTTCTCGTCGAGGTGCTTGGGCAGCACGTACACGCGCTTCTCGTACTCGTCGTTCTTGGTGAACAGCTCGATCTGCGCGATCGTCTGGTTGGAGAACGAGTTGCTCATCACGAAGCTCGGATGGCCGGTGGCGTTGCCGAGGTTCAGCAGGCGGCCCTCGGAGAGCATCAGGATCGCGTGCCCCGACCGCTCCGCGGTGCCCGGGAACACCCACTTGTCGACCTGGGGCTTGATGTTCACGCGCTCGATCCCCGGGATGCGCGCCAGGCCGGCGATGTCGATCTCGTTGTCGAAGTGGCCGATGTTGCCGACGATCGCCTGGTGCTTCATGCGCGCCATGTCCTCGGCGCGGATGATGTCCTTGTTGCCCGTCGTCGTGACGAAGATGTCGCCGATCGCGAGCACTTCCTGCAGCGTCCTGACCTCATAGCCCTGCATCGCGGCCTGCAGCGCGCAGATCGGGTCGATCTCGGTGATCACCACGCGCGCGCCCTGGCCGCGCAGCGATTCGGCGCAGCCCTTGCCGACGTCGCCGAAGCCGCACACGACCGCGACCTTGCCGCCGATCATCACGTCGGTGGCGCGGTTGATGCCGTCGATCAGCGAGTGACGGCAGCCGTAGAGGTTGTCGAACTTGGACTTGGTGACCGAGTCGTTGACGTTGATCGCCGGGAACAGCAGCTCGCCCGCCTCGACCATCTCGTACAGGCGGTGCACACCGGTGGTCGTCTCCTCCGTCACGCCTTTGATGCCCTCGCCGATCTGCGTCCAGCGCTGCGGGTCCTCATCGAGCGAGCGCGTGAGCACACCAAGGATCACTCGATACTCCTCGGAGTCCGCGTCGGTCGGCTGGGGCACGGCGCCCGCCGCCTCGTACTCGGTGCCCTTGTGCACGAGCAGCGTCGCGTCGCCGCCGTCGTCGAGGATCATGTTGGGGCCGGGTTCGCCGTGCGGGCCGGCGTCCGGCCAGCGCAGCACCTGCTCGGTGCACCACCAGTACTCCTCGAGCGTCTCGCCCTTCCACGCGTACACGGGCACGCCGCGGGGGTCCTCCGGGGTGCCGTCCGGGCCGACCGCGACCGCCGCCGCCGCGTGGTCCTGGGTGGAGAAGATGTTGCAGCTGCACCAGCGGACCTCGGCGCCGAGCGCGGTAAGCGTCTCGATCAGCACGGCCGTCTGGATGGTCATGTGCAACGAGCCGGTGATGCGGGCGCCCTTCAGCGGCTGGGCATCGGCGTACTCGGCGCGGATCGCCATCAGGCCGGGCATCTCGTGCTCGGCCAGCGTGATCTCCTTGCGGCCGAACTCGGCCAGCGAGAGGTCGGCGACCTTGAAGTCCTCGGCGGTTGCGGCGGTGGGCATAGCTGACATGACTGGTCCTCCTGTCGGTCAGGTGAGCGCCCTTGCTGCAGAGAGGGGCCGAGCGTGGCGGACCGTGTCCGTCGCAGCGCTCCTCGGCCAGCCCGGAAGGTAGCACACGGGTTGCGCCCCGGCCAGCGCCCGGGAACACGCCCGCGTGCCCGCCTAGCGCTTGGCCAGCGCCGCCTTGAGCTCGTCGATCAGCCGCACGGGCCCCGGGTCGACGCCGCGCAGCGTCGCCAGGTAGATCGAGACGAGGTCGCCGAGCAGCACCAGCGAGATCACGCGCTCGATCGCGGTCTGCCCACGCGTCTCCGGCCGGAAGCTCGCGGCCGCGTGGGGGGAGATCAGCTTCTCGGTCAGGTCCATGCGCTCCTTGACCCGCGGGTGGGCGTCGGAGTCGTCGAGGAACACCGCCGAGAAGCGCCCGACGTCGCGCGCGCCCTCCCAGCCCGAGATCTCGTTGTGGTCGAGCTCGGGCAGTTCGTGCCAGAAGCACGGCTGCTTGGCGTTCTCGTTGATCTGCGTCTTCCAGCGGTAGGCGACGGGCGCGGTCAGGCCGGCGCCGGCGACGATCGGGATCGTCCCGTGCAGTCCCCGCGCCAGCTCCTTGGCCAGCGAGCCCTCGGCGGCGTCCGGCCCCCACTCCGCGACCAGCTGCTCGATGTGGGAGGCGGCCACGTCGATCTCCGAGGTCAGCCGCGGGCCGGCGCCGCACAGCGCCGCCACCTCGAGCGCCGCGACGATCATGTAGGCGACGGCCGCGCGCGGCTGGAAGCCGCCCGGCAGCGGGATCACCGGCACGCCGTCGGCGCGCGCCATCTCGGCCAGGCGCCCGCCGGTCGTCACGACCGTGCGCTTGGCCCCCAGCGCTCCGGCCGACTCGTAGCAGGCGAGCGTCTCCTCGGTGTCGCCCGAGTAGCTCGCACACAGCACCATCGTCTCGGGCGTCGTCCACGTGGGCAGGCCGTAGGCGCGCGTGACGAAGATCGGGCGCGAGGCGTGATCGCCCAGCGCGGCGCGCGCGAGCGCGCCGCCGATCGCCGAGCCGCCCATGCCGGCGACCACGAGCCCCGCCGGCGTGTCCCAGTCCTGCATGATCGCCGACTCCACCCGCCACACCGCGTCGCGCAGGTGCTCTGGCAGCGCGAGCACGTCCGCCAGCTGGTCGGAGGGGTCGATGCGGGCAATGCTCTCGCGGGAGAGCTCTTGGGCCGCCGGTGCCGCGGTGGCGCCGCCGTCGCTCATGTGCGCTCCTTGGTTGTCGCTGCGGGCTGTGTGGACATCGGATCCAGGATTCTCTCGTTCCGGGCGGCGGCGCGCGTGCGAGCTAGAACTCGATCGCCCCGTCCGGCAGTTGCACACCAGGGAAGATACGCGCCCCGCGGGTGATCACGTTGCGCGCCCCCACGGTGACGCCTTCGCCGAGCACCGCCCCGCCGCTGACGTGCGTGCCGTCGCCCACGCGGCAGCCGGGCGCCAGGATGCAGTCGCGCAGCTCGCAGCCCGCGCCGATGCTCGCGCCCTCCAGCACGACCGCGCGCTCGACGCTCGACCCCGCGCCGACGGTCACGTTCTCGGCGAGCACGACCAGGCTGCCGACGTGGGCGCCCGCGGCAATGCTGACGCCGCGCTCGATCACCGCCGGCGGGACCACCCGGCCGTGCAGCTCGACGTCGGGCGCGATCGCCGCCCAGCCCTGCCCAAGCCGCTCCAGGACGGCCGTCTTCACGTTGCCCTCGATGATGTCGAAGGTGCCCTGCAGGTAGCGCGCGGGCGTGCCGATGTCCAGCCAGTAGCTCTCCGAGGGAAAGCCGTAGAGGCCGTCGTCGACCAGCGCCGGCCACACCTCGCGCTCGATCGAGACGTTGCGGTCGGGCGGCACCAGCTCGAGGATCTCGCGCTGGAGCACGTAGGCGCCGGCGCTGATCAGGTTGCTCTCGATCGCGTCCGAGCTGGGCTTCTCGACGAAGTCCCTGACCGAGCGGTCATCGCGCAGGATCACGAGGCCGTAGGCGCTCGGGTCGGCGACCGGCACCAGCGCGAGCGTCGCGCGCGCGCCCGTCGACTCGTGCTGGGCGATCTGCGCGGTCAGGTCGATGTCGGTGAGCACGTCGCCGTTGAGCATCAGGAAGCGCTCGTCGAGCATCGGCTCGGCGAGCTTCAGCGCGCCCGCCGTGCCGCGCGGCTCGGGCTCCTCGACGAAGCGCAGCCTGATCCCCAGCTGCGAGCCGTCGCCCAGCACGCCGCGCACGCCGTCCGCGAGAAAGCCGCAGGACATGATCACGTCGTCGATGCCGTGGCCGCGCAGCCACTCGAGCATGAAGGCGATGAACGGGCGGTCCACGAGCCGCACGACCGGCTTGGGCACCGCGGAGGTGAGCGGACGCAGGCGCGTGCCCTGCCCGCCGACCAGGATCACCGCCTGGATGGTCTCACCGCCTCGCTCGGGTGCGAAGGCTCACCCCCGGCCGCTGCGCGCCGCGACCCCCTCACCCCCGGCCGATCCCCTCGTAGCTCAGGCCGGCGGCCGCGATGCCCGCCGGGTCGAGCGCGTTGCGCCCGTCGATCACGAGCGTGCCGGCCATCGCCCCCGCGATCTCGCCCCAGTCGAGCCCCACCAGCTCGCTCCACTCGGTGACCAGCACGACCGCGTCGGCCCCCACGACAGCGTCCATCGGCGAACCCGCGAAGTCGACCCCGGTGACGAGCTTGCGCGCCTGCTCCTCGGCGACCGGGTCATACGCGGTGACCTTCGCGCCGTCCGCCTGCAGCCGCGCGCACAGCACCAGCGAGGACGCCTCGCGCATGTCGTCGGTGTTCGGCTTGAAGGCCATCCCGAGCAGCGTCACGCGCTTGCCGACCAGCGTGCCGAGGTGCTTGTGCAGCTTGTTGATCACGCGCCGCTTCTGCAGTTCGTTGACCTCGATCACCGCCGTGAGCAGCTGGAAGTGATAGCCGGAGTTGCCCGCGAGCTGCTTGAGCGCGTCGACGTCCTTGGGGAAGCAGTTGGAGGTCGTAACGCCCCCACTGGCGACCACCGTGTGCGAGAGCGGCACCTCGAGCGAGTAGACGTGGCCCTCGAAGGTCGCGCGGCGGACCTCGGCGATGCGCGCCCATGCGGGCCCGCCGTAGCGCCGGTACCCCGTTGACGCGATTCGCTTGCGCTGCGCCCCGAGCGCCGACAGCGCGCCGATCCGGTCGCGCTCGGGGACCAGCTCGATCGCCCGCTCGACCTGGTCGGCGCCGCTGATCCGCAGCCAGTGCGTGTCCTTCGTCGAGCGCGCCGCGCGTCCCGTGCGGCGCGCCGCGCAGACACCGAGGTCGCCGAGCAGCCGCAGCACGCCGTCGGCCAGCTCGTCGGAGACCGTGCCCAGCTCGAGCACCACGCCCGGACCGCCGTTCACCAGCGACCACGACCCGTCGCCCTCCCACAGCCCCGACAGCAACGCCCATTTGCACTCGTCAGGGAAGTCCCAGACCAGGTCGGGAAGGCGCTGCCCGTAGCTGTTCCTGGCGAGGCCGAACACTCGCGTCCAGAGACCGCCGAGGAGCCGCGACTGCACGGTCACCTGCCGGCTGGTGGGCGTGCGTCTGGCCCTCGCTCTCACGCCATGCCCGGCCCAGAACGCAAGAACCTCGTCGACCAGGTGCTCCTCGCGCTCGGGGTGAAAGCTCCAGTTGATCTTGGCGGTGCCGTCCGCTTCGAGGGCAGCGTGCCCCTCCGCGAGGTAGAGCCCGACGACGCGCCAGAACGCGCGGTCGAGCTTGATGGCGCTAGGCAGGTAGGCGCCGTTGCTGGCGGTGCCGAACCTCGCCCGCTCCAACGGGATCCCGGCACGGATCGCCTCGTCGAGGCGCAGCGCCCCGCTGCGACGCACATCTCCGGTCCGCGCTCCGACGCCGCGCGGGTGCGTGAACACCTCACGGCGCTCCTCGACCGGGCGGGCGGCGAGGCTCTCTACCAGCTCGCGGCCCGGGCGCACGAGGACCTGCGCTGGCGCGAGGCCCGTGGCCGCGAACGCGCCGTCGATCGGGTACTCGACGTCGCCCAGCGGCTCCTGCTCGCGCGCGCCGGCCAGCGGCACCCAGTCGCGGTCGGTCAGCTCGAAGGCGAGCTTGACCTCGCTGCTGTCGCTGTCCCCGTCGCCTACCAGCCACGGGTGGTCGGGGGTCGTGCGCACCCGCCGTCCCATCTTCGTGCGCACCTCGACCAGCTCGCCCGCGTACGGCCGTCGCGTCAGCGCCATCGCCGGCAGAAAGCAGGGCTCGGGATGGCCCCGAACCCACGAGAGCACTTCGACGGCGTCGGGCTCGAGCACCTCCGTCTGCGAGCCGGCGCCGAAGGCCCGCAGCGCCTGCGCGGAGTCGATGCGGGCGCTGTCTCCCTCCACGCGCTCCCACAGCTGCTCGAAGCTGACCAGCGTGGTGCGACCGTGGATCCGCGCGAGCACCGTCTCCTCGGGCGCGAAGCACGACCCCCCAAACCCGATCCCCGCCTGCAGGAACTTCGGGCCGATGCGCTCGTCCAGGCCCATGCCGCGGGCGACCTCGACGACGTCGGCGCCGGTCTCCTCGCACACGTTGGCGATCTCGTTGATGAACGAGATCTTGGTCGCGAGGAAGGCGTTGGAAGCGAGCTTGACCATCTCGGCGCTGGCCACGTCGGTGCGCACGAGCGGCGCCTGCAGCGGCGCGTAGAGCTCGACGACGGCGTCGCCGGCCCAGTCGCCGCAGTCGCCGACCACGACGCGGTCCGGGTGCAGGAAGTCGGGAACCGCCGAGCCCTCCTTGAGGAACTCGGGGCACGAGACGTAGGCGAGGCTGTCCTTGCCCTGCTCCTTGAAGACGCGCCTGAGCGCCGCGCCGGTGCCGCACGGGACGGTCGACTTCATCACCAGCGCGTGGTCCTTGGACGCGGGGATCGCGTCGGCGACGGCGTGGACGGCGCTGAGGTCGGCGTCGCCGGAGTAGGTCGGCGGGGTGCCGACGGCGACGAACAGCAGGCGCGCGTGGGAGAGCGCGTCGGCGATGTCGGTGGAGAAGTGCATGCGCTCCTTGTTGCGCGCGAGCAGCTCCTCCAGGCCGGGCTCGTAGATCGGCACCTCGCCCGCGCGCAGCCGCTCGATCTTCGCGGCGTCGATGTCCACGCACCAGACGTCGCTGCCGAGCTCGGCGAAGCCGGCGGCCGTGACCAGCCCGACGTAGCCGGTGCCGATCACTCCGATGGGTTCGCGGGTGGCGCTCATGAGGCGGGGTAGGCTAGCCGGTGGAGGTCGAAGAACGCCGCGTGACCCCGCCCTCGGGCATGCGCCGGCGGCCGCGGGCCCGATCGGGTGGGCGCCGCCGCACGCGGCGCTAGCCCTGCGCCACCTTCAGGAACGCCTCGTAGCGCCTGGCGTCGCGCAGCGCGCGGGCGCGCTCCTCGCTTTCCTCGGCGGCGCCCTCGGCGGTCTGCTGCGCTTCGGAGAGCTTGGCCTGGAACAGCGCGCGGTCGACCTGCTCGGGCGCGATCGCCTCCTCGACCAGCACGAGCGCGCGGTTCTCGGCGAACTGCAGGTAGCCCTCGGCTTGGGCGAAGCGCACGATGTCGCCTTCGGCGCGGTACAGCCGCAGCTCCGTCGGCTCCAGCCGCGCGAGCACCGGCTCGTGGTTGGCGAGGATGCCGATCGAGCCGACGGTCGTGACCGTCGAGAGCATTTCGATCTCCTCGCTGAACACCTCGCCCTCGGGCGTCAACACTTCGACGGGGAACTTCGAGTGGGCCATGATCAGCTCCGCGGAGCCTCCGGCCCTGCGTCTTCAGGGGATGGCCGGCGTCCAGCCGGCCTTGACCGTTCGGCCTTCGACCTCATTTCTTGGCCGCCTCTACGACCTCGTCGATCGTGCCCTTCAGGAAGAAGGCGCTCTCGGGGACCTCGTCGTGCTTGCCGTCGATGATCTCCTCGAAGCCGCGGATCGTCTCCTCGATTTTCACGTAGGCGCCCGGGGTGCCGGTGAACTGTTCGGCGACGAAGAACGGCTGCGAGAGGAAGCGCTCGATCTTGCGCGCGCGCTGGACCGTCAGCTTGTCCTCGTCGGAGAGCTCGTCGATGCCGAGGATCGCGATGATGTCCTGGAGCTCCTTGTAGCGCTGCAGGATCTCCTTGACGCGGTTGGCGACGCGGAAGTGGTCCTCGCCGAGGATGTCGGCCTTGAGGATCGTCGAGGTCGAGTCGAGCGGGTCGACCGCCGGGTAGATGCCTTTTTCGGAGATCGCGCGGGAGAGCGCGGTGGTGGCGTTCAGGTGCGCGAACACGGACGCGGGAGCCGGGTCGGTGTAGTCGTCCGCGGGCACGTAGATCGCCTGGATCGAGGTCACCGAGCCGCGCTTGGTGGACGTGATGCGCTCCTGCAGCTGGCCCATCTCGGTCTCCAGCGTGGGCTGGTAGCCGACCTGCGAGGGCATGCGCCCGAGCAGCGCCGAGACCTCGGAGCCGGCCTGCACGAAACGGAAGATGTTGTCGATGAACAGCAGCACGTCCTGGCCCTCGTCGCGGAAGTATTCGGCCATCGTCAGGCCCGAGAGCGCCACGCGCATGCGCGCCCCGGGGGGCTCGTTCATCTGCCCGAAGACGAGCATCGTCTTGTCGAGCACGCCCGACTCCTTCATCTCCAGCCACAGGTCGTTGCCCTCGCGCGAGCGCTCGCCCACGCCGCAGAAGGCGGACAGGCCGCCGTGCTCCTTGGCGAGGTTGTGGATGAGCTCCTGGATCAGCACGGTCTTGCCGACGCCCGCGCCGCCGAACAGCCCGACCTTGCCGCCCTTGGCGTAGGGGGCGAGCAGGTCGATGACCTTGATCCCCGTCTCGAACATCTCGGTCGTGGGCGTGAGGTCCTCGACGCGCGGCGCCTCCTGGTGGATGCCGCGTCGCTCGACGTCCGCGGGCATGTCCGCCCCGAGGTCGATCGGCTGGCCCAGCAGGTTGAAGATGCGCCCGAGCGTCGCCTCGCCGACGGGCACCGTGATCGGCGCGCCCGTGTCGATCACCTCGACGCCGCGCGCGAGCCCGTCGGTCGTGTCCATCGCCACCGCGCGCACGCGGTCGTCGCCGAGGTGCTGCTGGACCTCGCACACGAGCACGTCTCCCTCCTCGGCGCCCGCGCTGATCCCCGGCGCCTCCTCCTCGCGGCTGGCCGCCGAGCGGGCGATCGTGATCGCGTGGTTGATCTCGGGCAGACGGTCCGGGAACACGGCCTCGATCACGACGCCCTGGATCTCCTCGATGCGCCCGACGTTGCGGGCCGCGCCGTTGCCGTTGGCCGGGGTGGCGTCCTGCGGTGTGGCGGTGCTGGCCTCCATGTTCTGCTCCTGTCTATCCGTTCAAGTTCGCGTTCTTTGCTGGCGGCGCGGCGCGCGCCAGGTCTAGCTCAGTCCCTCAGCGCCGGCCACGACCTCCATGATCTCCTGGGTGATCTCGGCCTGGCGGGCGCGGTTCATCTGCAGCGTGTACTCGGTGATGATTTCCCCGGCGTTCTCGGAGGCGTTGCGCATCGCGGTCATCTGCGCGCCGAAGAACCCGGCGGCGGACTCGACCAGCGCGCGGTAGATCGAGATCTCGACGTAGTCGGGCACGAGGCGCCTGAGGATCTTCTCCGGGTCGGGCTCGTACTCGACGCTGCCGCGGCTGCGCGGCGCCTCCTGCTCGCCCTCGCCGGCGGGCTCGCCGTCCTCGCCGGCGATCGCCGCGTCGGTCAGCGGCAGCAGCGTCTGGCGGGTGACGGTCTGCGTGAGCGGCGAGACGTAGCGGTTGTAGACCATCTCGGCGCGGTCGATGCGCCCGTCGACGTAGGCCTCGATGAGGTCGTCGGCGATCGAGCGGGCGTCCGCGTAGGCGGGCTGGTCGGCGAAGCCCGTGTAGCTGCCCGCCAGCTCGAAGCCGCGGAAGGCCAGCGAGGAGACCCCGCGGCGACCGGTCCCGTACCAGCGCGCCTGCTGGCCGTTCTCGGAGAGCTCGCCCGAGATGCGCACGCCCGCGCGGATGATCTGCGAGTTGAAGCCGCCGGCCAGGCCGCGGTCGCCCGTCACCAGCAGCAGGCCGACGTTCGTCTGGGACTCGTGCTCGGCCAGCAGCGGCAGCGAGCCGACCTCCGAGCCGGCCGCCTGCGCGGCCTGGCGCGTCATCCTGCCGATCGCGTCGGCGTAGGGGCGCAGGGCGGCGATCCGCTGCTCGGCCCGCCGCAGCCGCGCCGCGGCCACCATCTCCATCGCCCGCGTGATCTTCTGGATGTTCTTGACCGAGGCGATCTTGTTCTTGACGTCGCGCTGTGAGGCCATGGCTGTGCTCCGGTCGCGCCGCTAGGCGACCGCGGCGGTCTCCTCCCGGCGGCTCGCCGCCTGGCTCTCGCGCTGGGCGGCGCCCGGCGCGTCGTCTTCGAGCGGCTGGCCCTCCTCGTCGAGGTCGTAGCCGAAGTCCCTGGCGAACTCGTCGATCGTCGTGCGCACCTCCTGCTGGGTCTCCTCCGACCAGTCGCCGCCGCGGATCTTCTCCCGCAGCGCCTGGTGCTGGGAGTGCAGGCGTTCGGTCAGCCCGAGCAGGAACTCGGGGACGCGCTCGACGAGCAGCCGGTCGAGGTTGCCGTTGGTGGCCGCGAAGATCTGCACGGTCTGGTCCTCGACCGCCAGCGGCGCGCGCTCGTGCTGGTTGAGCGTCGCCACCAGGCGCTCGCCGCGGGCGAGCGTGCGCTGGGTGTCGGCGTCGAGGTCCGAGCCGAACTGCGCGAAGGCCTCGAGGTCGCGGTACTGGGAGAGCTCGAGCTTGATCCTCCCGGCGACCTTCTTCATTGGGCCGATCTGGGCGCTGCCGCCGACACGCGAGACCGAGATGCCGACGTTGATCGCGGGACGCACGCCGGCGTTGAAGAGTTTGGACTCCAGGAAGATCTGCCCGTCGGTAATCGAGATCACGTTCGTGGGGATGTAGGCGGAGACGTCGCCGGCCTGCGTCTCGATCACCGGCAGCGCGGTCAGCGAGCCGCCGCCGAGCTCGTCGTTGAGCTTGACCGCGCGCTCGAGCAGGCGCGAGTGCAGGTAGAAGACGTCGCCCGGGTAGGCCTCGCGGCCGGGCGGGCGGCGCAGCAGCAGCGACATCTGGCGGTAGGCGTAGGCGTGCTTGGTGAGGTCGTCGTACACGCACAGCGCGTGCTTGCCGTTGTAGAGGAAGTGCTCGCCCATCGCACAGCCGGCGTAGGGCGCCATGAACTTGATCGGCGCCGCCTCGTCGGCGGGGGCGGCCACGATGATCGTGTTCTCCAGCGCCCCGTACTCCTCGAGCGTCTGCGCGAGCGCCACCACGGTGGACATGCGCTGGCCGATCGCGACGTACACCGAGACCACGCCGGTGTCCTTGTTGTTGATGATCGCGTCGATCGCGATCGCGGTCTTGCCCGTCTGGCGGTCGCCGATGATCAGCTCGCGCTGGCCGCGGCCGATCGGGATCATCGCGTCGATCGCCTTCAGGCCGATCTGCATCGGTTCCTTGACCGGCTGGCGCTGGACGACGCCGGGAGCCTTGAACTCGGCCGGGCGCGTCTGGCTGGTGGAGATCGCGCCCTTGCCGTCCAGCGGACGCCCGAGCGGGTCGACGATCCGTCCGAGCATCTCCTCGCCCACGGGGATCTCGAGCAGCGAGCCGGTGCGTTTGACGGTGTCGCCCTCGGAGATCCGCTCCCACTCGCCGAACAGCACCGCGCCGACGTTGTCGGACTCGAGGTTCAGCGCGAGCCCCGTGACGCCGTGGGGCAGGTCGAGCATCTCGAAGGACATGCAGTTCTCGAGGCCGTGCACGCGGGCGATGCCGTCGGCCACCGACAGCACGGTGCCGACCTCGGTCAGCTCGGCCGTGCCGCTGTCCAGGCCCTCGATGCGGCTCTTGAGAATGCTCGTTATCTCATCGGGGTTGATCTGCATGTTGATCTCCTAGTTGGGAGGAGCCGGGCCGTGCGGCCTCTAGGCTCCTTGGGCAACGTGCCTGCGCAGCTGCTCCAGTCGGTTGCGGATTGAGGCGTCGAGGATCGAGTTGCCGACCCTGAGGATGACCCCGCCGAGGATGTCGGGGTCCACGTGCGCCGCGAGCGTCACCTTGCGCCCGGCGCGCTCGCCGATCGTCCTGCCGAGGCTCGCGGTCGTCTCCTCGTCGAGCGCGATCGCGCTCGTGATCTCCACCGGCAGCAGCCGGTTCTCCTGCTCCCACAGGCGCTCGTACTCCTGGCGGATGCGAAAGATCACGGGCATGCGGTGGTTCTCGATCAGCAGCTCGAGGAAGTTGACGAACACGGGGTCGGCGCCGTCCAGCAGCCGCCCGAGCGCCTCCTGCTTCTCCTTGGTCGAGAAGTAGGGCGAGAAGAAGAACACGGCGAGCTCGCGGTTGGCCGCCAGCGCGTCGGCGAGCTGGCCGAGCTGCTCGCGCAGCACGTCGAGCTTCCCCTGTTCGCGGGCCACCTCGAACAGCGAGCGACCGTACACCTGGGCCAGCTCCTCCATCAGTTGTTTGCTCCCGCGGACAGGCTGGAGAAGTCCAGTTCGCCGAGGGCCTCCTCGACCAGGCGGCGCTGGTCGGCGTCGTCGAGCGTCTTGCGCGTGACCTTCTCGGTGGCCAGCACCGTCAGGTCGGCGACCTCGCGGCGGATGTCGTCGAGCGCGCGCTTGGTCGCGGCGTCGATGTCGCGCTCGGCGCGCTTGGCGGCTTCGGCGAGGATCTCCTTGCCGCGCTCGCGGGCCTCCTGCTCGTGCGCCTCGGCGGTCTGGCGGGCGCGCTGGACGATCTCCTCGGACTGCGCGCGGGCCTCCTTCAGGCGCTCGCGGTATTCGCCCAGCAGCTCGTCGGCCTCGTGGCGCATGCGCTCGGCCGAGTCGATCGAGTCGGAGATGTTCTGGCGGCGCTGGTCGAGCGCCTCGCGGATGCGCGGGAAGGCGACCTTGTTGAGGATGTACAGCGAGATCAGGAACACGACCAACGTCCAGATCGTCAGGCCGACGTTGGGCGTGATCAGCCACGAGTTGCTGCTCGATGCGATCGGTATGCCTGGCATGGCCGCGCGCCGCCCCTACAGGAAGAAGGCGATCAGGCCGCCGACGAGCCCGTAGAAGAAGGTGGCCTCGGTGAGCGCGAACCCGAGCCACTGGATCGAGGTGATTTCGTCGCGCATCTCCGGCTGACGGGTGACCGCCTCGATCACCTTGCCGAACAGCATGCCGATGCCCGCGCCGGCGCCCGCGGCGCCGCCGGCGGCGCCCACGCCGAGAGCCACCGAGCGTAGACCTTCCTTGGCGACTTCTGCGTTAGTGCTAGCTGCGATGAGATCGGTCAGCATGAATCAAAGGCTCCTTTTGGATTTGTCAGTGGCTTTGGGTTGCGCCACCGAGATAGATGGCTGTGAGGATGGCAAAGATGAACGCCTGCAGGCCAGCGATCAGGACCGCCTCAAACAGGTAGATCGCGACCCCGATCGGCAGCGTGAACCAGCCCAGGATCTGCAGGCCGATCACGACCGCGAGCAGTCCGCTCATGAACTCGATCAGCAGGTGCCCGGCGAGCAGGTTGGCCCAGAGCCTCACCGTCAGCGAGATCAGGCGCAGGAAGTTCGAGAGGATCTCCAGCGGGTACATGAAGATCAGCATCGCCCCGCCGAGGCCGCTGGGCACGAGGGATTTGATGTAGCCGAAGAACCCGTGGTGGCGGACGCCTTCGACGTTGTATGCGATGAACACGCCGAGCGCGAGCAGCAGCGGGATCGCGAGGTTCGTGTCGGCGGCGTAGATCTGGAACGCCGGGACGTGCACCCCGAACAGGTTGAACTTCTCCGCGCTGTCGACCGGCAGGGGGATGTAGCCGATCAGGTTGGTGACGAGGATGAACACGAACAGCGTGTACACGAGCGGGAACCATTTCCTGGCCATCCTCTCGTCCATGTTCTCGCGGGTCATGCTCGCCGCCAGTTCGTAGGTCGACTCGACGACCATCTGCATCCGGCCGGGCCGCATCTGCATGCGTTTGGACGTCCACAGGACGATCCCGACGGTCAGCGTGGAGGCGATCAGCAGGTACAGGACGCCCTTGTCGAAGTTCAGCGGCCCGCCGATGTGAAACCAGCTTTCCAGGTGGAACGAGCCGACCACGTCGAAGCTTTCGTTGCGGTGGGCCTTGACGCCGAAGGCCACGCCGAAGACGACCAGGCCGATCACGTAGACGGCGAGGATCCCCAGCGTGATCTTCCGTTTCGTGCTCATGCCGCCCTTCGCGGGGTCGGGCGCGCCCGGCGGGATCGGGGCGCCCGGCTCGGGACCGCGGACGTTCGCCGGCGCGGCCGGCGCGGCGACGCTGCTCATCGCGACGCTCCGGCTCGCGGGCGCGGCTCCGGGCGGCCGGAGAGCACCCTGATGACGAAGGCGACGGAGTAGCAGGCGAAGATCGCCAGGGCGGCCGTGAGCCCGTCGCTGCGCCCGCCCGCGACGGCGGCGAGGATGATCGCGCCGGCCAGCAGCCAGATGCGGCCGAAGGCCTCGAACAGGTTCAGGCCGAGCTGCGTGCGGGGCTGGGTGGCCTTGCGGATCCAGCGCCGGTCGAGCTGCTGCAGGGCGCGCTGGGCCAGCCACGCGACCGCGGCGATCACGTAGCCGAGCGCGGGCGCGCCGAGCGCGAGCGCCGGGGCCGTGGCGAGCAGCACCACGACCACGTCGAGATTGCGCGCGAGCGCCAATCCCATGGCGGTGGCGTCGACGTGCCCTCCCGGAGCTGAGCCGGGCAGGCGCGCGAGGCCGTCTTTGGCATCGAAGTCTGGCATTTTTCGCAGGGCCACCCTACAGACGAGAAGATCCCCGCGCCTTCGGCGGAGGACCACTCGAACGTTCCCTCAAAACGGTCTGTAGCTGGCGCGCGCCAGTCTACCCGTTCTTGGACTTCGTAACAACTTTGTGACAGTAGGTACGCACCTGGTGGCGCCATTTCGCGGCGCGCGGGAGCTAGGCGGGCCGCGGCGCGGGCCAGCGCGGGCGCCCGCCGAGCGCGCGCACGAGCAGCACCGCGAGCGCCAGCGTCGCCAGCCCGCCGAGCAGGTCGAGCACGTAGTGGTTGCCGGTGGCGAGCACCGCGAAAGCCGTCATGCACGGATACGCCAGCGCCAGCGCCAGCGCCCAGGCGCCGCGCCAGACGCGCCACGCCGCGAGGCTGCACCACGCCGCCCAGGCGATGTGCAGCGAGGGCATCGCCGCGAGCTCGTTGGCGGCCGAGGCGAGCGCCCCCGTGTGCCAGGAGCCGACCGTGTGCGTCGCGGCGACCACGTCGACGAAGCCAGGCAGCATCCGCGGCGGCGCGACCGGGTACAGCCAGAAGACCGCGAACGCGAGCACGTTGACGAGCACGAGCACGTTGCGCAGCGGCCGGTAGACGTCGGGCCGGCGCCACCACAGCCATCCGAGCAGCCCCAGCGTGACGACGAAGTGGGCGTTGTCGTAGTAGTAGGAGAGCGCCAGGCCGAGCGTGTGGTGGGCCGCCAGCCAGCGGTCGAGGGCGTGCTCGACGTCGATGTGCAGCGAGCCCTCCAGCGCGAGCACCGAGCGGGCGTGGTCGAGCGCGAGGTGCAGGCGCAGCGGCGCGAGGTTGTTGATCGCGTCGTAGATCCAGCAGAGCCAGCCGATCGTCAGCGCCTCGACCCACCAGCGCGTGCGCGTGGCGGCCGACCGGGGCGCGCGCTCGGCCCCCGCCGCGGGGATCGAGCCGCGCGCGTCGAGTGGCGCGGCGGTGGACAAGCACTCGATGTTATCCGCCGGCCTGGCCGGCCCCGAGAGCGTCCGCCGCTCGCCCGCGCTCAGGGCAGCACGGGCCGCAGGCCGCGGCCGGCCAGCTCGTCGAGCACGCGCGGCAGGGCCGCCGCGGTGCGCCGCCAGGAGCCCGGCGCCGAGTAGTCGTCGGCGTCGTGGAGCAGCAGCACCGAGCCCTCGCCCGCGCCGCCGGTGAGCAGCGCGGCGATCGACTCGGGCGTGGCGGCGGCTTCCCAGTCGCGCCCCCACTGGCTCCACAGCAGCGTG
>DASZFZ010000062.1:0-22695 GCA_035939315.1 Solirubrobacteraceae bacterium
GTCGTAGAGCAGCGCGCCGTCGGGCGCGTACTCGCTGATCTCGGGCACGCCGCCGTAGTCGACCACGGCGTTGCCGCCGGCGAGCGTCTGCATGTTGCCCTGGCTGGCCGCCAGCAGCGGCGGATCGGGATGGGTGAAGGACGAGCTCAGGGTCGCCCTGTGGTCCTCGAAGTCCAGCGCGATGCGCAGCGCGCGCGACTGGCTGTGCACGGGCGGGTTGGCGCCGTCGTCGAACAGCGTCACTTCGCCGTCGGGCTGCATGCGCGCGTCGTGCTGCCAGGCGGTCGAGGTGCCCGGCCCCATCTCGAAGGAGCTGTTGGTGCCGCCCAGCCGCCACAGGATCCGCCCGCTGCCCCGTTCGAGCTGATAGGCAGCCCAGGTGCTGCGCGCGGAGATCAGCACGTCGCCGTCGGGCTCGGGGTCGATCGAGTTCAGGTGGAACCAGTCCCACGGCGTGCCCCGCGGCGCGGAGGTCTCCGATTCGTTCACGCCGACGTGGTCGAGGCTGTGCCATTCCCAGCGCACGAGCCCCGTGCGCATGTCGATCTCCTGGATCGCCGTGTCGATGATCGCGCCGTCGCGGCTCCCGCCGACCGACGCGAGGTTGCAGCGAATCGTGTTGAAGGCGGTGACGTAGGCGACGTCGCCGGGGGCGATCTGGAAGTCGTGCAGGTCGGCCGGCAGGCCGTTGCCGCCCGCGACCCTGGCGAGGACTTCGTAGTTGGAGTTCAGCACGAGGTCTTCGCCCTGGCCGAAGCCGAGCGAGAGCACGCGCCCCTGCCAGTAGGTCAGGTCGCGCCGGCCTTCGTAGCTCTGCACGCTGAGGTCCTCGGCGGTGATGCCCGCGGGCAGGCGGCGGAACCACACGAGCCGGCCCTGGGGGGTGTAGATCAGCGGCCCGTACTGGCCGGGGCCGGGGCCGTTGGTCGTGAGCACGTCGCCGGCGCCCGGGTCGCGGTCGGGCGCGGTCACGTCGAGCACCGGCACCTGCGCGCCGGGCATCGTCGCGAAGCTCTGGTAGTCGGCGGGCGCCGCCTGCGGGTTTCCGAACTCGGGCACCGCGGCCGTCGCGTAGGGGCTGTCGGTGCGGAAGCTGTAGGCGACGCGCCGGGCGCCGGCGCCCGCGCCGATCAGCGCGCGCACGGTCACGCGCTCGCCGCGCGCGAACGGCCTGTCGGGCACGAAGCTCGCGCCGTCGCCCTGGGAGTAGCCGCGCAGGCGACCCGGGTGCGCGCCCGAGGCCGAGCCCACGACCGACACCTCGCTGATCTCGGCGGCGCTCGCGCCGAGGAAGCTGACCTGCGTGCGCGGATTGGCCGTCACGCTGTCGGGCTCGGGGGAGACATCGACGCCCGTCCCGGGCAGGCTCGCGCTGCGGGCCGGCCCGCTCGGCAGGCACGCGGGCGCGTCGTTGGCCGAGCGCCCGGCGCTGGCGTCGAACAGCTTCAGGCTTGGCGATCCGGTCGCCGCCCAGGCCACTGTCCACGCAAGAACCGCGACCGGCGCGGCGATGTATCTGGTGCGTCTCATGCCCGCATCGAAGCCCCGACACTAGCTGCCAACCCCCCTGCAACCCGCCGGGTTGCGCAGCCGGGCTCGCATCCTTACCAACTTCTTCGCGGCACGCGCGGGGCCTGCATGTCGTACGCTAATCGGGATGAGGGTGCGCTCGCTGCTGCTTACGACGGCGGCGCTTGCCGCGTTGGCCTGGGCGCCCGCCCAGGCGTCGGCAGGCGCTTCGAACGCTGCGGCCACGCAGACCTACGTGCAGGCCAACTACGCGCTCGTGCACGTCGCCAGGTCGAACCTCAGCACCTCCGAAGCAGGGCCGCTGAAGGTGCTCGCGCAGGTGCGCCGCGAATGCCCCGGCGTCGGCGCGGGCTCGCCCGAGGACACGGAATCGACGCAGATGAGCAACGAGGTGATCGGCGCGATGGTGGTCGCGGCGGCCAAGCCGGACCTGCAGGCGATCAGGACCTTCGTGCACGCCGTCGCGGGGCTCAGCTGGAGCAGCCGTTCGCTGACGAGCAAGATCCACCGGTACGTCGCAGACCTGAAGACGATCTTCAGCCTGTCCGCGCCGAACCTGTGCGGGGACGTGAAGGCGTGGGCGAGCGACGGCTTCCGCTCGCTGCCCGCCAGCACCGTCTCGTTCGTCGCCAAGTTCCTGCCCTCGTGGGTCGCGCTCGGCTACCTGCCCGCGCAGCTGTCGGGCTTCGAGAGCGCCGGCTCCAGGGCGCTCGCGGCCCGCGCGCGCCCGCTCGAACAGCAGCTCACCGAAGGCGAAGCCCGCGCCGTCGAACACTACGGGCAGATCATGAACGAGCTGACGATCTGGCCGTGAGCGCCCGCGCGCGTCTTCAGGCGACGGCGCGCAGGTGCCGGTAGGGCGTCCCGCGCAGCTCGCGCACGAGCGCGTCCAGCACCCCCTCCTCGTCCTCCTCGCGCCCATCGGTGACCGCGTCGATCACCGCGCGCTTGCGTTCGAGCAGCGTCGAGATCGTCTCGTCGATCGTCTCGGCGGCGAGCAGGTAGTAGGCGCTGACGGCGTCCTGCTGGCCGATCCGGTGACAGCGATCCTCCGCCTGGTCGTGCTTGGCGGGCGTCCAGGCGAGCTCGAGGAAGGCGACGTTGGAGGAGCGCGTGAGCGTCAGCCCGTGCCCGGCGACGTCCAGCGAGCAGACGATCAGCTGGCTGTCGGGCCCGCCGCGCCCCTCCTGGAAGGCCCGCAGCGCGGCGTCGCGGGCGGCGGGGCTGTCCTGCCCGAGGATGTGCAGCGCGTGGGGGAAGCGCTCGATCACCGCGCGCTGGATCTCGCGGTGGGCGGCGAACACGACCAGCCGCTCGCCCGAGCAGCAGAAGTCGTGGATCCAGGCGAGCGCCGCGTGCAGCTTGCCGCGCGCGGCCAGCTGCTTGAGCGCGTTGCAGCGCACGAGGCGCTCGGCGCGCAGCGCCGCCGCGACCTTCGCGTCGAGCTCGCGCAGGTCGAGCGGCTGGCTGCGCAGCCACGCGACGAGGTCGCGCTCGGCCAGCCGGTACTCGGCCGCGTTGTCGAGCTCGACCGGCACGACCGCGCGCGTCTTGGCCGGCAGCTGCGGCAGCACGTCGGCCTTCAGGCGCCGCACGAAGCAGCGCGCCCGCAGGTGCCAGTGCAGGCGCAGGTGCGCGTCGGGCCCGCGGAAGCGCTGGCCGAAGCGCGCGCCGGAGCCGAAGTCCTCGAGGCGCCCGAGGATGCGCAGCTGCGCGATCAGCTCGGCCGGCCGGTTGGTGACGGGGGTGCCGCTCAGCGCGAGCACGAGCCCGTCGTCGGCGACCGCCGCCGAGAGCTTCGCGACCGCCTGGGTGCGCTTGGCGGCCGGGTTCTTGCAGTAGTGGGACTCGTCGAGCACGAGCGCCCGCGGGCGCAGCGCGCACAGCTCCTGAAGGCGCGCGGCGACGATCTCGTAGTTCAGCAGCGTGACGTCGGCCTGCGCCTCGCCGCCGGCGGCGTGGTTGCCCGAGAGCAGCGCGACGCTGCGGCCCGGCAGCCAGCGCTCGAGCTCGCGCCGCCAGTTCAGCTTGAGGCTCGCCGGGCACACGATCACCGCCGGGTACGCGCTCGCCGCCTCGAGCGCGGCGAGCGCCTCGATCGTCTTGCCGAGCCCCTGCTCGTCGGCGAGGAACGCGCGCCGGCGCGCGAGCAGGTAGCTCACGCCGGCACGCTGGAAGGGCTTGAGCTCGCCGCCCAGCCCGACGACCCGCAGCGAGGCGTCGGTGGCTGCGGAGAGCGCCACGAGCCCGGCGGCGCGCGCGTGCTCCTCGCGGATCTCCTGCAGCAGCTCGAGCGCGTCGGGCTCGACCCACGCGCCGCTGTCGAGCAGGAAGCGGTCGAGCTCGGGCACGCAGAAGGGGTCGGCGCGAATCGCCGGCGCGTGCGCGTGCTCGCCCGCGCCGCTCGCGACACCGGAGGCGACGCCCGCCCGCGGCAGGATCGCGCCGGCGAGCTTGGCGAACTCGGCCGTGCTGGCACGGTCGTGCCCGGCGAGCAGCACGAACGTCGGCTGCCCGTGCGTCGAGGAGAGCTCGAGCACGGCCGGCGGCGCCGGGCGTCCCGCTTCGACGGCGTCGATGCAGCGCGCGGCCGCCGGGCTGACCCAGGCCTCGAGCGCGCGCACGAGCCGCGCGGAGGCCGTGTCGAGCGCCACGGCGGCGCCGCCAGGGGCGCTCGTGGCGCGCTCGCGCAGCCCCCGCGGCAGCCGGCGCTCGTCGCCGAGCAGCAGCAGCGCGGGGGCCTCGCCGGGCCCCTGCACCTCGACGCTGCCCCGCCAGCTGCGGGCGCGCGCGAGCCAGGCGGGCACGCGCGGGTCGACGCTTACGTCCTCGATGTGGGCGAGCAGCTCGGCCAGCGGCTCGGCGTCGTGCTCCACGGCGGCCAGGCCGACCGTGCCGGCCGGACCGTCGGCCGCGCGCAGGCCGGCGCGCGCCGCGAGCGCGCGCGCGAGCCCGGCGCGCTCGGGCGCGATCAGGATCCAGTGCTCGCCGCGGCGGTCGCGGCGGAACTCGACGTCGTAGCCGCGCCGCTGCGCGCCGGCGCCGGCTTCGCCGGACGCGCCGGAGCCGCCCTCGTGCGCCGCGGGCTCCCGCAGCTGCGCGCGCGCCCGCTCGCCGAGCCGCACGCGGGCGGCCGCGAGCAGCCCCTGCACCGTCGCGCGGGCGTCCGCGTCGAGCGGCACGAGCACGCTGCCGATCGCCGGCAGCTTGCGGGCTTCGGGGTGCTCGCACAGCGTCTCCAGGACCGCGGGCGCGGCGTCGCTGGGGGCGCTGAACCACCAGCGCTCGTCGGCGCGGACGAGCTCCAGCGGGCACTCGCGCAGGTCGCGCCGGGCGCGCCGGCGCGCGATCGCGCGCGCGAGCTCGTCGCTGACCGTGGGAGGCTCGGGCAGCGCGTCGAGCAGCAGCTCGAGCGAGCGCGCCTGGTCGGGCTCGAGCGGGATGCACCAGGCGCGCTCCACGGGATCCCAGCGCCGGCCGGGGATCGCGCGCAGCAGCAGGCGCAGGCGCTCGTCGTAGGGGAAGCGCAGCTGCGCCTCTCCGTGGGCGAGCGTGGCGGTCAGGGGGAGCGCGGACATGGACCGTGGACGATAGGCGCCCGGGCGGAGGCTCAGGACCGCGCGGGGGCGGCGCCGAGCACGCCCTCCAGGCGTTCGAGCGCGCCGGGGGTGCCCATCGCGACGATCACGTCGCCCGAGCGCAGCTGCGTGTCGGCGGGGGGCTGGGCCTGGAAGTCCGGGCCGCGCCGCAGGCCGACGATCATCGAGTCGCCGCGGACGTCGCCGACGGTCTTGCCGAGCCCGTCGGCGCCTGCGCCGACGGAGATCTCCTCGAGGCGGTATTCGGCGTCCACGTCGACGACGCCGCTGAGCTGGGGGTGCAGCGCGAGCCGTGCCATCTCGGTGCCGCTGGTCTTGTAGGGGGAGATCACGCGGTCGGCGCCGGCGCGCTTGAGCTTCTTCTCGGTGTCCTCGTTGGCGGCGCGCGCGACGATCGAGATGTCGGCGCGCAGCTCGCGGGCGGTGAGCGTGATGAACACGTTGTCCGCGTCCGAGTCCGCGCAGGCCACGATCGAGCGGGCGCGCGCGATCCCGGCCTGCTGCAGGATCTCGTCCTCGGTGGCGTCGCCCTCGATGAACGGCAGCCCGAGCCGTTCGGCGACGGCGCGGTTCTGGTTGGTCGAGTCGACGACCACGGTGGCCGCGTGGGCGGCGTGCAGGTCGCGCGCGACCTGGCGGCCCACGCGGCCGAAGCCGCAGATGATGTGGTGGTCGGTCAGCGTGTCGATCTTGTTCTGCATGCGCCTGGCGGCGAGCAGATCGCCGAGGTGGCCGGCCACGAAGAACTCGGTGATCGTGGCGAGGGCGTAGAAGAGCGTACCGACGCCGAGCACGACCAGCGCGACGTCGACGATCTGGCCGGCGAGCCTGTGCGGCTGCGGGAAGCCGCCGACGGTGGCGGCGGTGTCCAGCGCCCAGCGAAAGCCGTACCAGATGCTTACGTGTTCGCTCAGCGAGAGGCCGACCGCGCCGAGCGCGAGCAGCCCGACGGCGACGGTCGCGAGCAGCCCGAGGCGCCTGGCGAACAGCGCGAGCTGGCCGTGGCCGACGGCGTCCGGTCGCTCGCGGGTCCCTTTGGAGAGACGGTCGAGCGCCGCCACGGCCCTCGCTTATTCGTAGGTGAAGCGGTCGCCGGCGCTCGTGGCGCTCTTGCCCTTGCCGACCTGCGCGACCACCTGCACGGCGCCCGCCTTCTTGGCCGCCGGCGCGATCGCGGTGCATTCGTGGCTCGAGGCGCACTGCACGTCGCTCGCGGCCTTCGAGCCGAACTTGAAGGTGGTCGCGCCGGCGCCCGTGGCGAAGCCCGAGCCGGCGATCGTCACTTCGGTCCCGCCGGCGGTCGGGCCTTCGGCCGGCGAGAGCGCTTCGACGGCCGGGACGTACTCGAACTTGTCGCCTTTGGCGGTCGCGCTGGTGCCCCCGGGGGTCGTGACGGTGACGTCGACCGTCCCCGCGCCGGCCGGCGAGACGGCGGCGATCGAGGTGGCCGAGGCGATCGTGAAGCTTTCCGCCTGCTGGCCGCCGAAGCGCACGGCGCTCGCGCCGTCGAAGTTCTTGCCGGTGATCGTCACGGTCGTTCGGCCGGCGCCGGGGCCGCTCTTGGGAGCGATCGATTTGACGGACGGCGCCGGCACGTAGGTGAAGCGGTCGGCGCTGCTCGTCGGCGAGATGCCGGCCGGGGTGGTCACGGTGACGTTGACGCTACCGAGCGCGCCGGCGGGGGCGGTAGCGGTGATCGAGCTGGCGGCGTGGACGGTGAAGCCGGTGGCCGCCGCGGCGCCGAAGTGCACCGCGGTGGCGCCGCTGAGGTTGGTGCCGGTGATCGTCACCTGGGCGCCGCCGGCGGTCGCTCCTTCGTCCGGGTCGACCGCCGTTACGGCGGGCAGCGGTTCGCTGTAGACGAGGTCGTGGTCGCCGCCGGCGGAGATGCCGAGCACCTCGCCGAGACCGCCGACCATCACGGGCACGTCGCTGGGTTCGCCGGCGACGCCGTCGCCGAGCTCGCCGAATTTGTCTTCGCCCCAGGTCATCACGGTGCCGTTCGCGAGCAGCGCCGCGCTGTGCGCGCCGCCGGCCGCGATCGCGCTGGCGCCGGGCAGCCCGTGGACCGCGCTCGCGAGTTCCTGGGCGCGCATCAGCCTGCCGTTGCCGAGCTGGCCGGATTCGTCCGCGCCCCAGGCCATCACGCTGCCGTCGCCGAGCAGCGCGAGGCTGTGCTGGGCGCCGGCGGCGACCGCCGTGGCGCCGCTGACGCCGGTGACGTCGACCGGCACGTCGCTCGTGCGCTGGCCTTCGTTGCCGCCTTCTTCTTCTTCGCCGCTTTCGCTGACCTTGGCGTTGCCGAGCTGGCCGGATTCGTCGTTGCCCCATGCCTCGACCGCGCCTTTGGCGACCACGGCGAGGCTGTGTTCGCCGCCGGCCGCGATCGCGGTCGCGCCGCTCAGGCCCCTGACCGCGACGGGCGTGTCCTTGTTGGCTTCGCTGCCGTCGCCGAGCTGGCCGTGTTCGTTGTTGCCCCAGGCCATCACGGCCCCGTCTTCGAGCAGCGCGAGGGCGTGTTCGCCGCCGGCGGCGATCGCGGTCACGCCGCTGAGCCCTTTGACGGGCACCGGCACGTCGCTCGGGGTAGTCGAGCCGTCGCCGAGCTGGCCCGATTCGTTTGCGCCCCAGGCCATCACGCTGCCGTCGTCGAGCAGCGCGAGGCTGAAGTTTTCGCCGGCGGCGATCGCCCTGACGTCGCTCAGGCCTTCGACCGGCACGGCCCGGTCGGTCGAGACTTCTTCGCCGTCGCCCAGCTGGCCGGAGGCTCCGTCGCCCCACGCGACGACGGTCCCGTCGGTGAGCAGCGCGAGGCTGTGGCGCCTGCCGGCGGCGACCGAGGTGACGAAGTTCAGGCCGGCGGCGGGCACGGGCAGGTCGGCCTGGCTGAAGCTTTCGTCGCCGAGCTGCCCGAAGGAGTTCTGGCCCCAGCCGAGCACGCGGAAGTGGTGCAGGGCGACCGTCAGGATCGCGGCTTCGCTCGTGGCCTCGCCGGCGGAGTTGGTGAACACGGCGCGGAACTGGTCGCCGTTTTCGGCGGCCTTGGTTTCGGGGATCGTTAGCCGGTCGGCGCTCGCGCCGGCGATCGGGCTGAAGCTCGAGCCGCCGTTGCTCGAGACTTCCCACTGCACGGCCGGCACGGGGAAGCCGGAGGCGGCCGCTTCGAAGCTCGCGCTCTGGCCGACTTCGACGGTGAGGTTGGCGGGCTGTGCGGTGACGACGGGCCGGTTGTGCACGGTCAGCGTGGCCACCTGGCTCGTGGCGTGGCCGGCGACGTTGGTGAAGACCGCGCGGTACTCGTCGCCGCTTTCCGCGGTCTTGGCGCTCGCGATCGTGAGCTTGCCGGTGCTCGCACCTTCGACGGCGCTCCAGGTTTCGCCGGAGTCGCTCGACAGTTCCCACTGCACGGTGGGCGTCGGCACGCCGCTGGCGGCGGCTTCGAAGGTGGCGCTCTGGCCTTCTTCGACGGCCACGCTCGCGGGCTGCTTGGTGACGGTCGGCTGCTTCTGCACGGTCAGCGTCGCCGCTTCGCTCGCGACTTTGCCGACGGAGTTGGTGAACTCGGCGCGGAACAGGTCGCCGCTTTCGGCGGCGCGCGCGCCGGTCACCGTGAAGTGGTTGTTGTGGGCGTTGGGGATGTCGCCGAAGGTTTCGCCGCCGTTGGTCGAGCGCTGCCACTGGATGGTCGGCGTGGGCGTGCCGGCTGCGGCCGCTTCGAAGGTCGCGTTCTGGCCTTCTTCGACGGTGAGGCTCACCGGCTGCTGGGTGACGTGCGGCTTTTCGCTGACCTCGGGGCGCGCCCCGGCGATCCGCGCCGAGGCCGGCGCGCTAGCGAGCGCCGCCGTCAGCAGGCAGACGCCCGTCAGCAGCGCGCGTGTGGTCTTCCGTGCCATCTCTCCCCTCCCCTGCGGCGAGCCGAGCTATCGGAGGCGAAGGGTAGCAGTGCACGAGCGCCCGGCACCTCACTACGATCGAGCCGTGTCGCTGAGGACCCGCTGGCTGATCGCGATCGTGTGCGCCGCGGTGGCGATCACCGCCGTGGTGATCGTCGTGCGCAGCGCCGGCCCCGAAGGCGCTGGCTCCGGCGGCGGCACGCCCCAGGAAGAAGCGACGGCGGCGGCGGAAGCAAACGACGAGGCGCGCACGGTGATCAGCCGCGACCAGACGCCGCACACGACGCGGATCGCGGCCGGCGAGCCGTTGCTGGCGGCCCTGCGGCAGGGGATCACGGGCGACGTGCGCGCGCGCATCGCGCACGGGGAACTGACGGGGCCGCTACAGAGCGTCAGCTGCAGGGCGGGGGCGCGCCGCGGGCGGCGCCAGCCGTTCGCGTGCACGGTGCGCAGCGCCGGGATCCCCTATCCGTTCCTGGCCGTGGCCGACGAAGCGGCGGGCACGCTGACCTGGTGCAAGGAAGACCCGCCCGCGCCGGGCGAGCGCTCGGAAGTCCCGATCAGCGCGAGCTGCCGGGCGTAGCTGGAGCTGGTTCCAGCGCCTTGCGCCGGGACGCTTGCGCGCCCCGGCGCTTCAGCGGTCGCGCGCCGGCCGGGGGGAACGGCCGTCCGCGCGGGCGGCCATCCGGCAGGCCGTCACGACGAGCGCCGCGACGGCCAGCCAGATGAGAGGGAGGAGGATGACGAGCATCGTGGGGAAGCTTCGCGCGGCTTCCTGAAGCGCTCCTTGGCCTTTGCTCAGCGCCGGCTTAATCTTGCTCGCCGGAGGCGCGGCCGCGTGGAGCCCGTCCCGCGGTGCCGCGGCGGGGTCCTCGGCCGCGGGGCGTGCGCAGGCCCTCGAGCAGCAGCTCGAAGGTCGCGGGCACGGTCTCGACGGCCTCGGGGTCGCGCGCGATCAGCAGCGCGGCCTCATCCAGGGCGCCCATCAGCAGGTGGGCGAGCGGGGCGACGGCCACGGGCTTGAGCTCTCCGGCCTCGACGGCGGCTGCGATGACGGCCTCCATCAGGCCGAGGCCGTAGCGTTCGGCGACCTCGCGCCAGCGCTCCCAGCCGAGCACGGCGGGCCCGTCGAGCAGCACGATGCGCTGGACCTCGGGGGCGCGGCACGCCTCGAGGAACACGCGCACGCCGTCGCGCAGCGCCGCGAAGGGGCTCGTGACCTCGCCGAGCCGGCGGTCGACGCCCTCGGTCAGCTCCTGCTCGACCTGTTCGTAGACGGCCAGGAACAGGTCCTCCTTGGCGGGGAACTGGTGGTAGAGCGCGCCGCGGGTGACGCCGGCGCGGCGCGCGATCTCCTCGGTGGCCACGCCGGCGTAGCCGTGGCGCGCGAACAGCGCGCGGGCCGCCTTGATGAGCTTCGCGCGCGTCGAGGCCGACCGCGCCGCCTGTCGATTGACATTCATACTGTCTGTATGTAAGTTACATACAGCCTGTATGTAACGCGTGCGAATATAGAGGAGGTCCCAGACATGCGAAAGAGCGTCGACCTTAGCCAGGGCGAGATCCGCTATCGCGACGAGGGAGACGGCGAGACGCTCGTGTTCGTGCACGGCCTGCTCGTCGACGGGCGCCTGTGGCAGCGTGTCACGCCGCCGCTGCAGGGCGAGCACCGCTGCATCGTCCCCGACTGGCCGCTCGGCTCGCACGAGACGCCGCTGGCGCCGGGCGCGGACCGCTCGCCGCGGGGGATCGCGTACCTGATCGCGGACTTCCTGGAGGCGCTCGAGCTCGAGCGCGTGACGGTCGTCGCCAACGACACGGGCGGGGCGATCGCGCAGATCCTCGCGAGCGAGCGCCCGGAGCGCCTGCGCGGGCTCGTGCTCACCAACTGCGACTGCCTGGAGAACTTCCTGCCGCCGCTGCTGCGCCCGCTGCAGTGGCTGGCCCACGTTCCGGGCGCCTACGGCGCGATCGGTCGGGCGATGCGCTCGGCGCGGGCGCGGCGCTCGGCGCTGGCCTACGGGATGCTCAGCCACGAGGCGCTGCCCGACCAGCTGACGGCGGCGTGGACCGCGCCCGCCGCCCGGCGCGAGATCCGCGCGGACATGCTGGCGACGCTGAAGGCGATCCACAAACGCGACACGCTGGCGGCGGCCGAGCGCCTGCGCGAGCACCCGCTGCCGCTGCTGCTGGCCTGGGCGCCCGACGACCTGGTGTTCCCGCTGCGCTACGCCGAGCGACTGGCCGCGATGATCCCCGGGGCGCGCCTGGAGCTCGTGCCGCGCAGCCGCGCGTTCGTGCCCTGGGACCAGCCGGAGACGCTCGCCGAGCTGGTCGCGGGCTTCGTCGCCGAGCACGATCCCGCGCGCGGCCTGGCGACGAGCTGACGCGAGCTGGAAGTCGCGCGCGAGTCGCCGAAGGCCGGCGCTGTCCCCGGCCGCTAAGGTCACGCGATGAAGCTGCTGGTCGCGGCGGCCCTCGCGGGCGTCGGCCTCGCGGGCGTCGCGCCGAGCGTCGCCGGCCCCGTCACGGTCGCGCCGTTGCACGGAGCGACCGCGATCGCGGCTTACGGCGAAGTGGCGGTGTGGAGCGACCACGAAGCGACGAGCCGGTCCTGGCACCTGGTCGTCCGCAGCGATGGCCGCCTCTCGACCCCGTCGGTTCCGTCCGCGCCGAAGGCGATCGAAGCCGACGTCGGGCCGGATGCGGCCGGCGTGCCGACGCTCGCGTACGTCAGCTGCGCGAGCGACTGCGACGTCGTGATCTCGAACCTCGACGGCAGCGACCCGCGCACCGTTCCCGGCAGCCAGCGAGCCTCCCACCCGTCCATCTGGGGCGACCGCGTGGCGTGGGTGCGCGCCAGGAACACGGTGCTGATCAGCCGCTGGAACGGGATCGGGCGCAGGGTCCTCGGCGGCGCTCCCGCCCGCAAGTGCTACGAACCGCTGTCTTCGCCGCAGCGGCTCGTGTGCGCAGCCACGAGCGCACGAACCGTCGAAGCGCTGGCGCTCTCCCCCAAGCGGCTGGCGCTCGTCGATTCCTTCGACGTCCCGGGCGAGATCGGCGGCTCCGGGCTTCCGAGCGAGGTGCGGGTCGAGGGGACCGAAGGCGGGCCGCAGCGGCTCGTCGCGATCCTGAACCCCGGCGAGGGCGGCGAGAGCTGGATCGGCCCGTCGTGGTGGGACGGCGACCTGTACTTCTTCAAGAACGGCGAAGGCCCGCACCCGCTCGTCTATCGCTTCGATCCGCGCGACGGCCGCTACGCGGATACGCGCGGGCACCGCTTCTTGAGCGGCTTCTCGATCATCGACGGACACCGTGCGTACGAGACGACGGAATACTCGGGCGGCCCGAACTCGTGCGGCGAGGAACAGTCGGTGCCGTGCTCGGTCCTGATCAGCGAACCGCTTTCGTTCAAGCCCACGAGAGCGCCGGTGTACACGCTCTGAGCAGGAGGCCGGCGCGGTCCGCTCAGGCCTCGAGGACGACGCCCGGCCGCCGCTGGGACTTGCCGGCGGGCACGAGGTGGTACTCGATCGCGTAGCCGAGCGCGCCGGCGAACCGCTCGACCGTGGAGAGCTTCGTGTCCGCGGCGGTGGTCTCCAGCCGCGCGAGCGTCGGCTGTGAGGTGCGCATCGCCGCGGCCACGAGTGTCTGCGATAGCTGCCGGCGCCTGCGCTGCTCGGCGAGCGCGTGCAGCAACGCACGGCGGCGTTCGGCCGCGAGCAGCAGGTGCGGGAAGTCCGGATTGGCGTCGGTGAACTCGGCGATCATCGCGTCGAGCGCATCGTGCTCGTGCGGCGGCTTGCTCGTCATGGGCCGCAACGCTAGCATACCTTTTTTGATATATCAAGCACGCTATAGGCTAGTGCAACCCCGCGAGCGCCAGTCGCGCAGGCGACGGGCGGCAAGCTCGATCTGTCGCGGCGGCGTCTTCTGGGTCGCCAGCGGTAGCGCGTACACGCTCGCGACACCCCCCAGCGTTTCGGGACATATTCGGGACACGGTTACTTTTCGTAAGTGCCTCGGCGAAAGAAAAAGGGCCGCTTAGCAGGCCCTTTATGAAGCCGACGCGGGGACTCGAACCCCGGACCCCTTCATTACGAGTGAAGTGCTCTACCAGCTGAGCTACGTCGGCGTCGCGACCAGGATCGTAGCGCCGCGGAGGAATCGGCCTCGCGGGGGGGCTCCGTGTTTCGCGGCTGCTCGAACCGCGGCGGCCAGCTCGACGTAGGCTAGTCTCGGCTCGAGACCTGATGGGCGCTGTGGATCGATACGACCGCATCGGCGTCGGCTACCGCGCGGTACGCCGCACAGATCCGGTGCTCGCGAGCCGGATCTGGGCGGTACTCGGCGACGCGCGCACCGTCCTGAACGTGGGAGCCGGCACTGGCTCCTACGAGCCGCTGGATCGATGGGTCCTGGCGGTCGAGCCCTCTGGCGTGATGATCGCTCAGCGTCCGCCTGACGCAGCCCCGGTGATCCAGGCACCCGTGGAGCGGCTCCCCTTGGCCGACCGGACGGTCGACGCCGCCATGGCGGTGCTGACGCTGCAGCATTGGGACGATCTCGAGACCGGCCTGCGGGAACTCATGCGTGTCGTGCGCGATCGCGTCGTGCTCGTGACGATGGACTTCGAAACCCTGGGTGAGCTGTGGCTCGTGCGCGACTACCTGCCCGAGCTGCTCGATCAGCACGCCGCGAGGTTCCCCACCATGGCTCGGCTTCGGGACCTGCTCCCCAATTCACAGGTCCAGGTGCTCCCAGTTCCGCGCGAGTGCGAGGACGGGTTCATGGCGGCGTTCTGGGCGCGTCCACACGCCTACCTCGATCCGACCGCGCGCGCAGCGACCTCGCCATGGCACGACCTCCCGGTCGCTGTCGTCGAGCACGCCCTCGCCCAATTGCGAGAGCACCTCGGCAGCGGCGACTGGCAGCGCCGCCACGGCCATCTGCTCGCCCGCGCGGAGCTCGACGTCGGCCTGCGCCTGATCACGGCAAGCAGGTGAGAAGCCAGCGGACTCACTGTGGGCGCCTTGTCTGCTGGGCACCCAGCGCCCTGCACCCCGCTCAGCCTCCGGCCAGCGCCGCTAGCTCGGCCAGCAGCGACTCGCCGTGCTTCTCGCAGAAGGCCGGGCCGACGCCCCTGATCGCGAGCAGCTCGCGCGGGCTCGCGGGGCGCGCTTGCAGCACCTGCTCGAGCACCGCGTTGCTCGCGACCGTGTAGGCCGGCTTGCCCTCCGCGCGCCCCATCCGCCAGGCGCGCAGCCGCTCGAACTCCCGCTCGTCCACCGGCGGGCCCTCCGCGAACGGCACGTCCGCGGCGGCGCGGTCCCCGGGAGAGCTGCCGCCACCTGCCCGGCTCGCGGCCGAGGCCCCCGCCCCGCGGCGGCGCCCGCTCGACCCGGCCTGCGCCGCCGCGCGCAGCGCGCCCGCCAGCCGCGGGTCGGGGTCGCAGACGTCGCAGCAGCGCCCCTGCGGCGCCGCCTCGCTGTCGTCGCCGAAGTGGTCGAGGATCTGGCGCCGGCGGCACGTCTGCCCGTCGGCGCTGTAGCGCTCGATCGAGCGGTAGGCCTCCCAGCCGCGGTCCTTGGCGGCGCGGATCGCCGCGTGCGCCAGGCGCGGGCTGCCGCGGCCGGTGAGCGTCACGCGCAGCCCGTCGCTGCCGCCCGGCTCGAGCACCGCGGCGCCGGCGCGCTCGGCGATCGACAGCAGCACCCGCTCGCGCTCGCCCAGCTCGCCGTGGCCGACCAGCGCGACGCCGTCGACGCCGCCGGCGCGCAGGCGGGCGACGAAGCGGCGCACGTCCTCGACGCTCGTCTCGCGCTCCTTGATGAAGCGGATCAGCCGCCCGAGGTCCATGCGCGAGGCCAGCAGCAGCGCACGCGCCGGCTCGCCGTCGCGGCCGGCCCGGCCGGCCTCCTGGTAGTAGGCCTCGAGGCTCGTCGGCAGCGCCCAGTGGGCGACCGTGCGCACGTTGGCCTTGTCCACGCCCATGCCGAAGGCGTTGGTCGCGACCACCACCTCGGCGCGGCCCTCCATGAACGCCGCCTGGCTCTCACGCCGCGCCTGCGCTGCCATGCCCGCGTGGTAGGTCACCGTCGCGATCCCCTCGGCGGCGATCGCCCCGGCGACCTCCTCCGTGTCTTTGCGCGTGCCGCAGTAGACGATCGCCGGGCGCGCCGCCTCCTCCGCGAGCACGTGCGTCAGCGCCGCGCGCTTGCGCGCGAGCGCCCCCTTGCCCTCGACGCTCACCACGTCGAAGGTCAGGTTGGGGCGGTCGAAGCCGGAGCGGACCGACACCCACTCCTCCAGCCCGAGCCGCATCGCGATCTCCTGCGCGACCCGCGGCGTAGCCGTGGCCGTCGTCGCCATCACCGCCGGGCGCCCGCCGCGCTGCGCCGCGTCCGCCCCCGCCCCGCGCAGCGAGGCGATCGCGTCGTGCAGGCGCAGGTAGTCGGGCCGGAAGTCGTGGCCCCACTCGGCCACGCAGTGCGCCTCGTCGACCACGAACAGCGACACGCGGCGGCTCGCGAGCGCCCTCCTGAAGGCCGCCGAGGCGAACCGCTCGGGGGCCGCCAGAACCAGTTGCGCGACGCCCTCCTCGAGCTCGCGCAGCGCCTGCGCGTTGTGGCCCTCCTGCATGCCCGAGGCGAGCATGCTCGCGCGCACCCCCGCCTGCTCGAGGCGGCGCAGCTGGTCTGACATGAGCGCGATCAGCGGGCTCACGACGACCACCAGCGGCCGCTCGGGCCCCGCCGGCGCGAGCCCCGCCGCGAGCGCCGGCAGCTGGTAGCAGAGCGACTTGCCGCCGCCCGTGGGCATCACGACGAGGCTGTCGCGGCCGTCCAGCGCCGCCCGCACCGCCTCGCGCTGGCCGGCGCGGAAGCGGGCCAGCCCGAAGCTCGCCAGCAGCGCCTCGGGGCTCGGCGGCCCGGCCGGCGCCGGCGGGCCGTCGAGCGGCGCGGGGGACGCGCCCTCGGGCGGCCCCGCGAGCGCGGCCTCGACGCTTGCGTGCATGCTCTGAAAGCTAGCCCGCGCCGCGGCTGGGATCGCGCGGCGCGGCGGCGCTGGGCGTGCCGGCGGCGGGAGCCCGCGGCGCGCCGCCGGGACCGCGCGCGGACCACACGATGCGCGCGCCGCGGGCCGGCACGAGCGTGACCGCGCGCCGGCGGATGCGCTCGCCGCGGGCGCCACGGCCGCCGGGCGCGCTCGGCTCGAGCTCGCTGAGCATCGTCCTCAGCATCACCTTCATCTCCAGCTGCGCGAAGGCGGCGCCGATGCAGCGGCGGATGCCGCCGCCGAAGGGGATCCAGGAGAAGGTCTCCGGACTATTTCCGAGGAAGCGCTCGGGCTCGAACTCGGCGGGGCGCTCGTAGGTGGCGGCGTTGCGGTTGGTGAGATACAGCGAGGGCACCGCGCGCGTGCCCTCCGGCAGCGCGTAGCCGCCCACCTCCAGCTCGCCCGTGAGCATGCGGATCACGATCGGCACGACCGGCCGCACGCGCAGCGTCTCGTTGACGACCGCCGTCAGGTACTCCTCGCCGTCCCCCTCGTCGAGCTCGCGCTGGAGCCGCGCGAGCTTGCCGGGGTGGCGCACGAGCCGCTCGAGCGCCCACGCGACCGACGTGGCGGTCGTCTCGTGGCCGGCCAGCAGCAGCGTGACGAGCTCGTCGCGCAGCTCGCGGTCAGTCATCGCCTGGCCCTGCTCGTCGCGCGCGCCCAGCAGCAGCGAGAGGATGTCGGCGCGGCGCTCCACGTCGGCTTCGCCGCGCCGGCAGGCGATCTCCCGGTAGATCAGCGCGTCGAGCCGGTCGAGCGCGCGTCCGATCGCCCCCGTCGGCCGCGCGGCGCCCGGGCGCTGCATGATGGCGCGCAGGATCGTCAGCACCTGGGGCGGCTCGAACAGGTCGGCGATCGCCTTGCGCAGCGGCTCGATGCGCTCGTCCTGGACGCCGAAGACGGCGCGCAGGATCACCTCGAGCGTGATCGCGCGCGTATGCGCCTGCATGCGCACGGGCCGGCCCAGCGGCAGGCGCCGCATGTCCGCGCGCGTGGCCCGCTCGATCACGCCCTCGTACTCGCGCATGCGCTCGCCGTGGAAGGGCGGCAGCAGCAGCTTGCGCTGGCGCATGTGCTCCGGGCCGATCGCCACGAGCACCGAGCTCTCGCCGACCACCGCGGCCAGCGGCGACAGGCGCGCGGCCGACGGCGCGAGCTCGGGGGGCGCGGTGAACAGGCTCTTGACGGCCTCGGGGTCGCTGAACATCGCCAGCTGCATGCCGCTCGGCCAGAATGTGATCGTGAACGCGTCGCCGAGCGTGCGCGCGCAGTGGTCCATCAGCTGCGTCGGCCTGAACGCCCAGCCGAGCGTCTGCACGAGCGCCGGCAGGCGCGGGCCCGGCGGGAGCCCGCGGCGCAGGCCGTCCGGGCCGGCGCCCGCGCGCGCCTCGCGCGGGCTGCCCGACACCGGCGTCGCCGCAGTCGCCATGCCTACACGGTAGCCGCCCGCCACGGCCGGGGGGTTGACGCTAGCCGCCGCGCGTGGCGTGCGCCGGCGGCGGGCGGACCGCCCTGGCGTGCGCGCGCGACGCGCGGTGAGCGCGGCTTTCGCGGTCCGGGTCGAGCATGTGGCCGACGGCGTGTTTGACGCTGTGCTCGGCGTGGCTGACGACGTGCCTGACGCCGGGGGAGATCGCGTAGGCGAGCAGGATCGCGGCGATGCCGACGGCGGCCAGCACGAGCGCGACGCGGGCGCGCCGGCTTTCGCTGCCGGGCGAGACTGGTCGCGCGCTGAACGGTGAGATCGCCATGCCTGCTCTACCGGAGACGCTAGCGCCCCGAGCGCCCGCGCACCGCAGACCGGGCCCTGCGGCCCACGGCCGCCCCGCGCGCGGGGGCGTGGCCGCCGCGCCAGCGCGCGCGCGCGGCGCGTTCGCGCGCGTGGTGCTCGAGCAGCGCCTGCGCCACCGCCGCGCGCGCCCGCTCGACCTGCTCGTCGGCGAGCCGGCAGTCGAGCCGCCCGAGGTAGCCGAGGAGCATCCGCGCGGGCACCACGCGCACGCCCTTGCGGCGCGCGAGCGGCCGGTCGACCCAGGCGCGGCTGAAGACGAGCAGCGGCTCGACCTCGAGACCGGTGACGCGTTCGATCGCACGTCGCTGGGCCTGCGCCTGAGCGAGCGTCTGGCCGTGCACCCGGGCGACGCGCACGGGGCCCGGGTGACTCTTGGTCTCGACCGTGAAGATGCCGGGCGGCCCGATCAGGATGTGGTCGACGTTGCCCTGGCCGAGGCTCGCGTCGTGGATCACCTGCCAGCCGCGCTCGCGCAGCCGCTCGAGCAGGCCGCCGACGTGCTCCTCGCCGCTGGCGCCGCGATCGCGGCGCTCGACCAGCGGCATCACGTAGCGCGAGATCACGAACATGCTCGCCAGCAGGGCGAGCTCGGAGGCGATGTAGCCGGGGGCGTGCAGGCCGAAGGTGCGGCCGAGCAGCGCGGTGGCGACGGCCAGCACGCCGAGCGTGACGAGCGTGCGCAGCCGCAGCCGCAGCACGGCCGCGCGCGCGTACTGGCCGGCGGTGCGACGTGTCGGGTCCGTGTCGAGCACCAGCATCGGGATTCCTAACTATTCATCGGCCCCCGCGGTTGCGGTCCTTAGCGGGTTGTCCACACAGACGGTGGCCAAACGGGCGTGGAAACCCGGCCACGAACCGTAAAGCAGCGATCCCAACAGGTCGAAGCCAAGGCAGAATCCGCGATGAGCGACCAGCGCCTGATCTCCGACCCTCCCGACATCTGCCTGATGCTCCGCATCCACGCCGAGCAGCTGTGGCTGACCTCCGAGGTGCTGCCGACGGTGCGCCAGCTGGCGCGGCCCGGGCGCGTGCCCGAGGAGCACCTGGGGGCCGCGCTGGCCTACCTGGAGGTGCTGTGGCTGGAGGCCTGCCAGCGGGCCGTCGAGACCGACGCGGCGCGCGCGGCGCTCGACCGCGGGCAGCCCGAGCGCGACCCGGTGCTCTACGAGAAGGCCCGCCGCTACCACGCCGCCGTGCGCCGCCTGCGCGCGGTCATCCGCCCGCGCGTGGCGGCGCTCACGGGCCTGCCGGAGCGGCCGGCGGGCGAGCCGGAGCGGCCGGCGGGCGAGCCGGGGCGGCCATCGGGCGAGCACGAGCACGCGAGCTCTTAGGACGATCGCGTAGGCTGCGGCGCCCGTGGCGCCCCGCTTCGACCTGCAATCGCACTCCACCCACTCCGACGGCACGCTGGCCGCCGCCGAGGTCGTGCGGCGCGCCGCCGCGGCGGGCGTCGAGCTGCTCGCGCTGTCCGACCACGACACGATCGGCGGCGTCTCCGAGGCGATCGCGGCCGGCCAGGAGAACGGCGTGAAGGTCGTGCCGGCGGTCGAGATCTCGGCCGTCGACGACACCGCGCCGGTGCAGCGCGAACTGCACATCCTCGGCTACGGCATCGACCACACGGGCCCGGCGATGACGGCCAAGCTGGCGGACTTCCTGGCCGACCGCGAGAAGCGCACGCTGCGCATGCGCGACGCGCTGCGCGAGGTCGGCTTCGAGCTCGACGAAGCCGAGATCCAGGAGCGGATCGCGCAGGGCAAACCGATCGGCCGCCCGCACCTGGCGGGCGCCGTGCTGCGCGCGCCCGCCAACGCCGAGCGCCTGTCCCGGGAGGGCATCGACGACGTCGGCTCGCTGATCCGCGGCTACCTGATCGAGGGCAAGCCCGCCTTCCGCCTGCGCGAGACGCCCACGGTCGCCGAGGCGATCGAGGCGATCCACGCGGCCGGCGGCGTGGCGGTGTGGGCGCACCCCTACTGGGACATAGCCGACGACGGCGAGGTGCTCGACGCGATCGCCCGCTTCCACGCGCTCGGCGTCGACGGCGTCGAGGCCTTCTACATCACCCACACGCGCGAGAACACCACGCTGCTCGTCGCCCGCTGCGAGGAGCTCGGCCTGCTCAGCACCGGCTCGGCCGACTTCCACGGCCCCGACAACCGCCAGTTCCACAGCTTCATGGCGTTCGACACCTACGGCCTCGAGCCGAACCTCGGCCCGATCGGCTGACGATTTTCATATAGGCCGCCTGGCGGCGGCTGCGCGGGTTCTCGCTGCGCGCTTTCTAGGCCCGGCCGGCGAACGTCGCCTGAAGGCGATACGCGAGCGCCTCCAGCGCCAGCTCCTCGGAGACGTTCACCGACAGGCTCAGGCGCGTGTCGGCGACCAGCTCGAGCGCCCGCCGCAGGGCGCCCGGCGCGCGCCCCTCGGCGTCCGCGCGCAGCTGCCCGCGCCGGTCGACCGCGTACACGAGCTCCTCGGCGTCTTCGCCGATGCACAGCAGGTCGCGCAGCCACAGCTCGAGCAGCCGCAGCCCGAGGTCCAGCGTGCGCGTGCGCGCCCGCCGCTCGCCGCGCCGCTGGGCCTCGGCGCCTTCGCGCTCGTGGCGTTTGCGCTCCTTGCCCGGCAGCAGCTCGGCCTCGGCCTGCGTCTCGCGCTGGGCCAGCTCGCCGGCCGCCGCCCCGGCCTCGCGCGCGGCCTCCAGCAGCCCCAGCCACGGGCGCGCCCCGTGCTCGCCCGCGAGCGCCCAGCGCGCGAAGGCCTCGGCGCGCTCGCGCAGCGCCGCGCCCTCGGCGCTCGCCAGCCGGGCCGCCACGCCCGCGTCCCCCAGCGCGAGCCGCGCGCACGCCAGCACGCGATCCGCCTCCTCGTCAAAGTCGTCGTTGGCGCGCTCGTCAGGGCCGCCGGCGCGATCCGCACCACGCAGCAACGATGCGAGCCTGTCGGCCGGCAGCGGGTCGAAGCGCACCGGCTGGCAGCGCGAGGCGATCGTCGCGAGCACGTCCTCGCGGCGCTCGGCCAGCAGCACCAGGTGGGTGAACGCGGGCGGCTCCTCGAGCGTCTTCAGCAGACGGTTGGCGGCCTGGTCGTTCATCGTCTCGGCGCCCTCGATCACGAACACCCGCCGGCGCGACTCGAACGGCGTGCGCGCCGCCGCCGCCACGACCGGCTCCTCGATGTCCGCCACCAGCATCTCGCTGGCCCCCGACGGGCGCGCCCACGTGAGGTCCGGGTGGCTCTCGCGGGCGACCCGCTCGGCCACCGTCTCCGGGTTGCGCGCCCCGTCCGCCAGCAGCGCCGCCGCGAACGCCCGCGCCGCCGCGCGCTTGCCGCTGCCGGCGGGGCCGTGGAACAGGTAGGCGTGCGACGGGCGCCCGCCCGGCGCGAGCACCGGCCCGAGTACCGCGCGCGCGTGCGGCTGGGCCTCCAGGGGGTCCCGCGCGGCCTGCGCCACGCCCGCCCGCTCGCCGCTGTCCTCGCGCACCGCCACTGGCGCTCCATCCTAGGGCTGGGATACTCCCGGCCCGTGCCCCGCGGAACGCTGATCACGATCGAGGGCATCGACGGCGCCGGCAAGACCACGCTCGCCGCCACCCTCGTCCTGGAGCTGGCCGCCCGCGGCCCCCGCGTCGAGCTGCTGCGCGAGCCCGGCGGCGTCGAGGCCTCCGAGCGCATCCGCGCGCTCGTCAAGGACCGCGCGCTGAGCCTCGCGCCGCGCGCCGAGGCGCTGCTCTACGCCGCCGCCCGCGCGCAGCTCGTCGACGAGCGCCTCGCCGGCCTGCTCGACGAGGGCGCCGTCGTGCTGCTCGACCGCTTCCTCGACTCCACGCTCGCCTACCAGGGCGCCGGCCGCGGCCTCGGCGTCGCCGAGATGCGCGCCCTGAACGAGCTCGCCACCGGCGGCCTGCGCCCCGACCGCACGCTGCTGCTGCGCATCGACCCGCCCCTCGGCCGCGAGCGCCTGCGCCGCCGCGCCGATCCCGCCGACCGCCTGGAGCGCGCCCCCGACGAGTTCTACGCGCGCGTCGCCGCCGCCTACGACGAGCTCGCCCGCGCCGAGCCCGAGCGCTTCCGCGTGCTCGACGCGAGCCGCACCCCCGGCGAGGTCCTCGCGGACGCCCTCGCCGCGCTCGCCGACCTGCCGCTCGGGGGACCGCCGCTTGAACGAGGAGGACTTGGTAAAAGGGGTTGGCAAGCCGCTTGACGGCATGAAGGACGTGCCTAGCGTCGGCTCGTTCGAAGACCTGCCGATCTGGACATCGATCACTTGCGCCGCGCGATCAACAGTCCCGTCGGCGCCGCGCAGGCTTCGTCTACCAGATCGACGGGCACATGTTCGCCACCCGTGCCGCATCCCGAGGCCGAACCGTCAATCGGTGCCGTAGCCTAACGACCGTCCTCGGCACGGTCGCGGCTTTGGGCGTGGCGCCTCCGGCTTCCGCCGGAGCGCTGCTTACTATCGGAGGGCTTCCTTGAAGGGGAGCGGTTAGCCCTCGTAGCTCAGCGGATAGAGCAGTTCTCTTGCGAAGGACAGGTCCCGGGTTCGAGTCCCGGCGAGGGCGTTTCGCAAAGTATTCGTCTTACACCGGACAGAACCTCTGCGGTATGACGCTCTGCTCATACCCGCACCCATAGTCCGCAGACTTAGAGCCGAATAGTTCGGCTTCTGTAGGGATAAACGTTTCGGCTTCTTTTGTCCTGCAAGGATCAAGATTTCTTTGTTCGCTTTCGATACGCTCTACATCGCAAGAGAACTGCCCGTGAGAGCTGGACCACCAGTGATGATGGCCCTGGCTACAAGGGTTTGAGAGGCCCGCTT
>DASZFZ010000063.1:0-4891 GCA_035939315.1 Solirubrobacteraceae bacterium
CGGGCTCTCGAGCTCCGGGACCTGAGTCACCCACAGGCTCGTGCCGGCGAATGGCGAGCCCGCGTACGTTGCCGGGAACGCGGACGCCGCGAACGAGGGGGCGCTGGCGAGCAAGCCGCAGACGAGCGCCAGCGCGACGCCGAAAACGACACCGAGATGCCATCCGCGCGCGCGCCGCGCCGCCCGTCTCACCGCCGCAATCGTAATGACACGGCAGCCGCCCACCGGCCCGCCGGCTGAGAGCGCCCTTGCGCTCGGCGCTCCATCTGTAACTTCACGTCCCGATCCGTCCTATTCTTTCAGTCATGGCGATTGGGTCCGCGACCGGCGGCGCCGCACCGATCGAACATGGCCTGAAGCGCGCGCTGCTCGGCGTGGGAGCCAGCGTGGCGCTCGTCGTCGTGCTCGTCGCCGTCGCCGCGCTCGCGCTGTCCGGCGCGACGCTCGCGAACGACGCGACGGCGCTGGCGCGCGTGTCGTTGCAGCCGCTCGGCGGCAAGATCGAGCACATCGCCGCCTACGGGCCGAACGGCAGGCGCATCCCGATCGCCGTGCACAAGGGGCTGCTGACGCCGCTCGTGAAGCTCACCCCCGGCGAGCCGATCTCGGTCGCGGTCTCCGTGCGCCGCCCCGGCTGGATCGGCTGGGCGCTCGGGCACGAACACACCGTGCATCTGAGCATGCGCGCGCCCGTAGCCGAAGTGACCCAGCGCTGGATGACCGTGCCCTCGGGCGCCGCCGTCCAGGTCAGCTTCAGCGAACCCGTCAGCGCGGTCTCCTACTACGGCAGCGCCGCCGGGCTCACCCGCCGCAACCTGAGCGACGCCCCCCAGCGGTCGATCTCGCTGGGCCACCAGGCGGCGACCGGCGCGACCGAGATCGCCGCCGCGGCCAGGCCCTGGGAGAAGATCGGCGCGCCCGAGCAGGTGAGCTGGTTCCCGCCATCGCAGCAGCCTGTGCTCGCGACGATCCCGGCGGCCGGCGACCAGATCTCGCCGACCGCGCCGATCTACCTGACCTTCTCCAAGCCCGTCGGCGAAGTGCTCGGCTCGGGCCGCCCGAGCGTGTCCCCCAACGTGCCCGGCAGCTGGCGCGAAACCAACAGCCACACGCTCGAGTTCACACCCGCCGGCTTCGGCGCGCCGCTCGGCTCTCACCTGCGCTTCCAGCTGCCCGGCTCGGTGTCGGTGAGCGGGGGTGGCGGCCTGCGCACAACCAGGCAGGTCGAATGGGCGGTCCCCCAGGGCTCGACGCTGCGCCTGCAGCAACTGCTGGCCGAGACCGGCTACCTGCCCGTCGTCTGGCGCCCCTCCGGCGCGCCCGTCGCCCGTACCCCCGCCGCGCAGGCCCAGGCCGCCGTCGACCCGCCGCGGGGCAGCTTCAGCTGGCGCTACCCCAACACGCCGCACCAGCTGCAGGCGATGTGGAGCCCCGGCCAGTGGAGCGCCGTGATGAAGGGCGCGGTGATGCGCTTCGAGAACCACAACGAACTGACCGTCGACGGCGAACCCGGCCCGTCGGTGTGGAGCGCGCTGCTGCGCTACGTGCTCGCCGGCAAGCGACTGAACGAACCGTACAGCTACGTGTACGTGCACCGCGAAGTGCCCGAGACGATGACCCTGTGGAGCGACGGGCGAATCGTCGAGACCTCACCCGCAAATACCGGCATCGCCGGCGCGGAAACGGAACTTGGGACCTTCCAGGTGTTTGAGCACATACCGGAAGGCACGATGAGCGGCACCAACCCGGACGGCTCGCACTACGAAGACCCCGGCATCAAATGGATCAGCTACTTCAACGGCGGCGACGCCCTGCACAACTTCGACCGCTCCTCCTTCGGCACCCCACAGAGCCTCGGCTGCGTCGAGCTGCCGCTCGAAGCCGCCGCCGAGGAGTGGCCCTACACGGTCATCGGCACGCTCGTGACGATCGAAACCTGAGCGTGGCGGCGCGCGCGGACGTGCGGGCCGCCACGGCGCGCGCGGGCGCACGGGCACTACGGGCGCTGGGGCTCGCCCTGCTGGCGCTGTGCGCCTGCGCCGCCTCGGCGCAGGCGACCCCGTCGCTGAGCTGGAGCTCGCCCGCGCCGCTGCCCGCGGGGGCGAGCGCGACCGGCGTCTCGTGCCCCTCGGAATCGCTGTGCGTGGCCGTCAGCAGCGAAGGCAGCGCGCTCGCGAGCGCCGACCCCACGGCCGCCGCGCCCACCTGGAGCGCGAGCCCGATCGACCTCGCCGGGGCGCCGCTGAACGGCGTGTCCTGCACCGCCGCGGACACCTGCGTGGCCGTCGACGGCGACGGCGACACGTTCGTCACCGGCACGCCCGCCTCGGGCGCCTGGCGAGAGGTGCCGATCGCCGGCGCCGGGGCGCTCACGGCCGTGTCGTGCGCCAGCGCCTCGATCACGCTGTGCGCGGCCGTCGACAAGGCCGGCCAGCTGTGGACGAGCACGACGCCGCTGTCCGGCGGCTGGCACGCGGTTGGATTCGGCGCGGGCCACGTCTGGAAGGCGGTGTCGTGCACCGCGCCGACGCTGTGCGCGGCCGTCGACGAAACCGGCGAGATCGCCACGAGCGCGGACCCCGGCGGAGAACGCGGCGCCTGGACCGAACAGCAGCTCGATCCGGCCGAACCGCTCGGCGTCTCCTGCGCGTCGACGGGCCTGTGCGTCGCCGTGGACGCCGGCGGGCGCGCGCTGGCGAGCTCGGACCCGGGCGCCCGCCTGCCCCAGCCCTCGTGGGTGCTCTCGGAAATAGACCCCGCGCCCGTGCAGAGCCTCGACGCGGTCTCGTGCGCGAGCTCGGGCCTGTGCGTCGCCTTCGACGCCGCTGGCAGGGCGCTCGCGAGCGACGACGCGGGCGCCGCCGCGCCCGAATGGAGCGCCTCCGCGAGCGTCGACTCGGGGCGCCCCACGGGCGTGTCCTGCCTGCCCAGCGGCTTCTGCCTGGCCGTCGACGCGGGCGGCCACTCGCTGTCGGCGCGCGTCCAGGCGCCAAAGGCGACGACGCTCGAACCGACCGAAACGACCTCCGCGAGCGCCGAGCTCGCCGGGGCCGCGGAACCGGACGACGCGACGCTCGACAGCTGCGTGTTCGAATACGGCACCCAGATCCCCTACACCGGATCGGCGCCCTGCACGCTCGCGCCGAGCGCGATCCCGGCAGTGGGGCGCACCGCCGTGCAGGCGCAGGTGGGCGGTCTGGCCGCCAACACGACCTACCACTACCGGCTGGTGCTCACCAGCGCGTCGGGCGAGGCCTTCGGCGGCGAGGCCACGTTCACGACCGCGACCTCCTCGCAGATCCCGCTCGTCACGCCGAGCCCCTCGATCTCGGGCACGCCCGCGGTCGGCCAGCATCTGAGCTGCCACCCCAACCTTCCCGCCGGCGCCGTCGCGCAGCTGACCTACGCGTGGATCCGCGACCAGATCCCGATCCCCGCCACCGGCTCCTCGACCTACGCGGTCAAGGGCCAGGACAGCGGGCACCACCTGCAGTGCCAGGTGACCGCCACCGACGGCGGCGGCAGCGTCACCAAGAAGAGCTCGTTCGTGACGATCCCCGTCGGCGGCGCGCCGGTGTCCGCCGGCGAGACGACCGTCGGCGGCGCGAGCTTCCGCGCGAACAGGGTGCTCGTGCCCGTCGACTGCTCGGCGCAGGCCAGCGGCGGCTGCGAGCTGACTCTGCGGCTGAGCGCCGTCGAGACGTTCAGCGGACGGCGCGTCCTCGCCGTGGCCGCACACGCGAGCCGGCGCGCGCGAGAGGCGACGAGCACAGCGCGCGCAGGGGCGGTGCGCCATACGACCGTGACGCTGGCCAGCGCGCGCGTGCACCTCCGCGCCGGCGAGAGCACGACGCTCGCCGCGCCGCTCGGGCGCGCCGCCGAGCGCCTGCTGCGGGCGCGCCGGCGCTTTACCGCCAGCCTGTCCGTGAGCGGCACCGTGATCGGCGTGATCGAAGCGCAGCTGGCCCAGCAGCAGCTGACGCTGAACGCCTCCGGCGGGCACGCGGCCCGGCACGGCGCGCGCGGCGCGCGGGTGGGGCACGCGTCGGCGGTGGAGCGCGGCGCAGCGGCGGCCCACGCCGCGCAGGCCCAGCCCGCGGCGCATGCCGCCGCTCGCGGCCCGCTCGCGGCCACCCCGTACATGGGCTGGGACACCTACTTCGCGCTCGGCGGCGACTACAGCGAGGCGACGATCCTCGAGCAGGCCAGCCAGCTGGTCTCGCTGGGGCTCGAGCGTCGCGGCTACCGCTACGTGTGGCTCGACGTCGGCTGGTGGCACGGCACGCGCGCGCCCGACGGCGAAATCACGGTCAGCCCCAGGCAGTGGCCGCACGGCCTGGCCTGGCTGACCCGCACGCTGCATGCCGCCGGCTTCCGCGTCGGCCTCTACACCGATGCCGGCCCGAACGGCTGCGGCGGCGCCGGACAGGGCAGCTACGGCCACTACCAGCAGGACGTGAACACGTTCGCCGCGTGGGGATTCGACGCGGTCAAGCTCGACTTCTGCGGCGGCGCCGAAGAGCAGCTGAACCCCGCGTCCGCGTACGCGTCCTTTCACGCCGCGATCCAGGCCAGTGCGCCGCACCGGGCGATGCTGCTCTCCATCTGCAACTTCCTGCAGCCGGGCCAGTACGCCGAGGACAGGCCCGCACTGGGCGAATCGGCCTTCTCCTCGTACACCTTCGGGCCCAGCGTGGGCAACAGCTGGCGCACCGACACCGACGTCGGCTTCCCGGGCCGCGTGTCCTTCAGCGACGTGCTGCGCAACATGGACGCCGACGCGGCGGCGCCCCAGGCGGCGGGCCCGGGACACTGGAACGACCCGGACTATCTCGCGCCTGACCAGGGCATGTCAGCGGCGCAGTTCCGCAGCCAGATGAGCATGTGGTCG
>DASZFZ010000064.1:0-28498 GCA_035939315.1 Solirubrobacteraceae bacterium
ACGGATGCGGGACAGATCGCCGCCGCGCGCGAGTGCGTCGCCGGGCTGGCTCGCGCCGCGGCGCGAGGCGAGGGCCTGGATGCGCTCGTCAACAACGCCGGCGTCGCGGTCGCCGGCCCGCTCGAGGTGATCCCCGAGGAGGACCTGCGCCGGCAGTTCGAGGTCAACGTGCTCGCCCAGGTCGCCGTCACGCGGGCGCTGCTGCCCGCGCTGCGCCGCGCGCGCGGGCGGATCGCGTTCGTGTCCTCGATCGGCGGCCGCGTTGCGGTCCCCTACAACGGTCCGTATGCGGCCTCCAAGCATGCGCTCGAGGCGCTCGCCGATGCGCTGCGCGTGGAGCTGCGCAGCTCCGGCGTGCAGGTCGCGCTGATCGAGCCCGGCTCGGTCGCGACTGCGATCTGGGAGAAGGGGCGCGCCGAGGTCGAGGGCCTGCGTATCCCGCCGGAGCTCGACGAGCACTACGGCCGCGTGCCGGCGGCGATGCTGAGGATGGTCGAGATGACGGCGCGCCGTGCGGCGCCGCCGGAGGCGGTCGCGGCGGTCATCGAGCGCGCGCTCGGCGCCCGGCGGATGCGCACCCGCTACCTGGTGGGGGCGGATGCCCGCGGGATGCTGACGATCAGGCGGGTGCTGGGCGACCGGCTGTTCGACCGCGCGATCGCGCGCGTGCTGGGCGTGTGAGCTCGGGCGCCCGGCGCGTCCGCGGCTAGGCCGGCGGCGGGTAGACGGCGAGCCACGCGAACAGGCTCGTGGTGGCGGCCTGCGTTTGTAGCATCCCCGGCCGGGCGTCGATGGCGGGCAGCGTTTCGCCGGCCCAGGAGCGCAGGTAGAGGCCTTCGCCGTTGGCCGCGCGCGCCTGGGCGTCGTGGGCGTTCTCGGCGGCCAGTTCGTAGAGCACGGGGTCGCCGTCCAGCGCGTACAGCGCGAGCGTCCACTGCAGGTAGATCGCGTCGTACTGCGGCGAGAAGTCCAGCTGGAAGCCGAAGCGACGCAGGGCCGTCTGCTCGAGGTCCTGCGCGCGCTGGCATTCGGAGCCGGTGCCGGTGAGCTTGCACAGCAGCGCCTGGGCGTAGATCAGGGGCTCCTCGATGTAGTCGATCGGCGTGGCGTTGACGTTGCTCGCCGCGTACAGCCCGTTGGCGGCGCTGAAGCCGGCCGTGTTCGCCCACGCCAGGTACTTGCGGGCCTGCGCGAGCGCGAAGCTCGACTTGGTCTGCTGGTAGAGGAGCGTCGCCAGCAGCGTGCCCGAGGCGAGCGCCTCGCCGGCCTTGTAGGGGTGGTCGGTGTTCCACCAGATGCCGCCCGAGCTCGGGTCCCAGCCGACGGCGGCGATGTAGCGCAGGGCGCGCTGGGCGTCGGCGAGGTAGCGGCGGTTGCCGCTCGCGCGGTAGGCCTCGACGAACGCGAGCCCCCACCAGCCGTTGTCGTCGAACCACGTCTCGGTGCCGGCTTCGCGGTCGCCGGGGTAGGGGGAGTAGCCGGGCAGCGGATGCAGGCCCCTGTTCAGATAGCGCTCGGCGCCGCTGGCGAAGCGCGCGAGCGCCCGCTGGTTGGCGGCGCTCGGCTGGGCGATCGCGATCGCGTCGAGCGACTCGAACAGCGGCACGATCCCCCAGATCGTCGCCAGGGGGTAGCGTTCGCGGTCGCCCAGGCGTTCGTCATACCAGCCCAGGCGCGGGTTGCGCCAGCGCCGCTGCGCCTGCGCGACGCCGGCCTGCGCGAGCGTCAGGTAACGCTGTTGGACGGCGCTCAGGCTGGCCACCGGGGCGCGGCCCGGCGCGAGCGCGCCGGCGCCGGCTTGCGTGGCGCGGGCAGGCCCAGGAGACACGAGCGCGAACCAGCAGAGCGCGAGCGCCGAGGCGCTGAGAGGCAGCCATCTCCCGGCGGTTCCGCGCCCCAGACGGCGCCTCGGGGCGGAGGTGGGTGGGCGAGGGCTGGGCGCGCGCATGTCAGTGATAACCCGACATGCGCATCATCGGCGCGGGCCGCGGTTAGGATGAGTGTTCGTGCCAGAGCCCGAATACGCCACTCCGCCGGCGCCGCCGTCGGAACGCGGCGCGTGGCTGCTCGCCGTGGCGCTCGGCACGCTCGGACTCACCGTGCTGGCGCTGGTGCTGACGGGCGTGATCGGACGCGCGGACAGCGCGCTCGCGCCGCCGCCGGTGCTCGTGTCGGTCGCCACGCCGACGCCCACGGGTCTCGCCGACAGCGCCGACACCGACCAGCAGGCGGCGCGCCGCGCGGCGATCGTCGCCACGCCCTCGCGGGCGCAGCAGCGCCTTGCCGCACAGCGGCTGGTGGATCCCACGCAGGTGCACATCTCCAGGCGCTGGATGGAAGGCTTCTATCCGATCTATGCGACCGCGCAACGCACGTTCGGCGTCAACTGGCTGCTGATCGCCTCGATCCACCGCCAGGAGAGCGCCTTCTCGACGGCGCCGGGCGTGTACTCGGGGCTCAACTTCGCGCACTGCTGTGGCGGGCCGATGCAGTTCAACGTGACCAACGGGGGAGCGGGCAGCCCATCCACCTGGGATCTGGTGGCCGACTCCTACAAGTACGGCGCGCGCCCGGCGCGCTATGACCACATGACCGCGCGCCATCCGTCGATCTACGACGACTTCGACGCGATCATGGCCGCCGCGCACCTGCTCTCGGCCGACGGCGCCGAATACGCGCTGAACGACTCGGCGTGGTGGGCGGCATACGACTACTACGGCCACGACGCGACCGGCGTCAGCTACGCCGACGAGGTGCTGGCGCGCGCGATCGACTGGTCCCAGCACGGCTTTTGCATCAACTGCGGCGTCGAGCCGGCGCTCGTGCGGGCCGTCCACGCCGCCTACGGCGCCCCCGTGCTGGCCGAACTCGAAGCCGCCGAAGCGGCGCAGCCCAAGGCGCCGGCGCCCGGGGCGAAGCGCAGATCGCCCGGGGGCGCCGGACGCCGGCGGCGGGCCAGCTCAGCCGCGCGGGGGTAGCTGCTGCACCGCCCAGGCGTTGCCGTCGGGGTCTGAGAAGTACACGAAGCGACCCCAGTCGAGCTCCTGCACCTCGCTCGCCCGCACGCCGCGGGAGACGAGCTGCTCGTGGGCGGCGTCGGCGTCGGCGACGGTCATCTGCATGCCGCGCACCGAGCCGGGCGCGGCCTCGGTGATGCCCTCGCCGATCGCGATCGAGCAGGCCGAGCCGGGGGGCGTCATCTGCACGAAGCGCAGGTTCTCGTTGACGCGCACGTCGTGTTCGGCGACGAAGCCGACCTGGTCGACGTAGAAGTCCTTCGCGCGGTCGACGTCGCTGACGGGGATCGCTACGAGCTCGAGCTTCCAGTCCATTTTAGATGTCCTCTCTGGTCGATCGTGGTGGTTGACGCGCGGGAGGCTATGGACGGTCGAGGCCAGCTTCTGGCCGCGATCTTCGAGAACATACGGGGCTGTGAGCGAGACCGAAACGACCGCCGGCAGGCTGCTGTCGCTGCTCTCGCTGCTGCAGGGGCGCAGGGACTGGCCGGGCGGCGAGCTGCAGGAGCGCCTGGGCGTCTCCGCGCGCACGGTCAGGCGCGACATGGCGCGGCTGCGCGAGCTGGGCTACCCGATCGAGTCGATCAGCGGGCCCGCCGGGGGCTACCGCCTGCAGGCGGGCACGGCGATGCCGCCGCTGCTGCTCGACGACGAGGAGGCGACGGCGGTGGCGATCGCGCTGCGCACCGCCGCGCGCTCTGCCGTCGCGGGCATCGAGGAGACGGCGCTGCGCGCGCTCGTCAAGCTCGAGCAGGTGCTGCCGGCGCACCTGCGCAGGCGTGTGCGGGCGCTCGGCGAGGCGACCTCGACGCCGGCGCCCGCGTGGCCCGGACAGGCGCCGGGGCGCAGCGTCGACGCGCAGGCGCTGACGCTGCTAGCGGGCGCCTGCCGCGACTGCGAGCTCGTGCGCTTCCTTTACGCGGCGCGCGACGGGCGGCGCACGCGGCGCGTGGTCGAGCCGCACGCGCTCGTCGCGCTGGGCCGCCGCTGGTACCTGGTCGCGTGGGACCCTGGCCGCTCGGCCTGGCGCACCTTCCGGCTCGACCGTGTGGAGCAGCTGCGAGAGCACGGGCGGCGCTTCGCGGCGCGCACGATCCCCGGCGTCGACGCGGCGGCGTTCGTGCGCCGGAGCATCGGCGCGCTGAGCTACCGCTACGAGGCGACGGTCACCTACGACGCGCCGGTCGAGCAGCTGCGGGGGCGCCTGGCCTACGGCTGGGGCACGCTGGAGGCGCTCGACGAGCAAACCTGCGTGTACCGCACGAGCGACGACGACCTCGAGTGGCTGGCGTTCCGGATCGGCATGGCGGGGGCGGACTTCAGCGTCGAGGGGCCGCCGGAGCTGCGCGAGGCGCTAGGGCGTGTCGGGGCGCGCTTCGCGGCAGCTGCGGCGGGTAGCGGTTAGGTGCGACGCCGACCCCGGTCCAGCTCACGCTCCATTGAGAGCGCGGCCACCACGGTCAGCCCGGGTTTGCGACCGTCCAAATCGCTATGGGTGAGGCGCTCGCACTCGCCTGGAAGGCGGTCGTCGGACGCTCTCTAGAGAGGCCGTAGTCGTCACTGTTGGCCACCCTCCCCCGACTGCAGGTGCCGATCCGAGCCCCGAGCGCTCTGACCATCGGGAGCACCATTGCGCCGAGCCGGATCAGTCGCCGTCGAGTCGGTCCTTTGAAGCGCGTCTATCGAGACCACTGTGGCCGAGCCGCTGCCGGCATCTCTCGCGTTCTGTTCAACGGAGCGTCGAATTGGTGCATTCACGCCTGCGAGTTCCACCACGCCCTCATCCGCGAGGTTCTGGACCACATTGAAGACCCGCTCGATGAGCGTTTCGCTTCGCCCTGCGTACAATGCCCCCGCGAGCTCGGGAAGGTCCTCCCACCGAATTTCGTGGCCTGCATCGACCAGCTGGAGAACCAACTCCCCATCAAGAAGAAGGTGCCACTGAGCCACCATCCCGTTGATTTGTCGCGTTCCTGTGCTCCATCCTGGAGCAACTAGCTCCTCGCCGCTCAAGGCCACCGGCCTGCGTACCATCAGCTGTTCCACGAACTGTGTTACGCGAGACCACGGCAAGTCACGCGACGGATCGCTCTCGCGGACTGCCTTCACGGCATTCCGCACTAGCGACCTCAATGGCTTCGGGCCGCTCTCCAATGCGTGATCTATTTCCTCGTAGACCTTCGTGCGCACGTCCATGAACGGTCCGAGATGGGCTTGCCGAAGCGCGGTGACAAACCTGTCTGATCTGCTCTGCTGGCGTACCGATTCGCCGGGTCCAATTTGGGGTCCACCTCTGCGGTCGGGGGGGCTAGCGGCGGGCTCGGCCAGATCTTCTACGTCTCGTGGTGGTGCAGCTTCCACGAGCTTGTGTCCTGCCTCTGTCAGCTTCACCGTCACTCGTGGATGCTCTCCAACCGTAAAGACGAGACCTTGCTTGACGCCCAGCCCGACGACTCTCGAGATAAATCCTGGCGACGTCGCGAAGCCTCCAGATCTCTTGTCAAAGCGCTGATCTAGGCGCTGCAGCAGGGGTCGAAGATCGACCTGGTCCTGCTCTCCGCTGGCCCCGATGGCGCGGACGAGCGCTTCCACTGCGTCCTCCTCGGACATGAACGTGCCATCCCACCGCGCGGCTGGTGCGCTACGTGTCAGGGGCGCTAGAGGCGCATACCAGACGCACCCCTCATAACGTGCTTGCCACGCTTCAGTCACTCCTTTGACGGCGTAGGAGTATGAATAGACTCGCACTGTTTCGCCGCGCCACAGCGCATCCGATATCGGTGCGCTTATTTCGGCTATGAGCTCTGGCGGGTCTAGTTCCGCCGGAATTGTCCGCACCCTCACGCCTCGTGTAGCCGCCAGGCTGGCGAACGCTCCCATTTGCGCTGGGTGGGCGAGCGCTTCGTATTGAGCCCCGCCCGCGGCACTCTCGTAGTTGATGACGGCCTCCACGGCTCGCTCCTCTGATCCGGGCTGCGTCGAGGTGAGATCGATGATCGCTTTCATTCTTGGTTTCTCCTTGGTCAAGGAAGACACGACTTGTGGGCTTCACCAAACGATGAAGCCCACTAAGTCAGCGCATCGAGTCGCGGCGCATCCATTTCGCGACACTGGCGATGAGCGCCGTGGCGAAAATCGCGATGACGGCCCCGAGGGTTTCAGCGTGAGCAACTTGCAGGCCCACAGCCTCTAGGAGCATTAGTCCAGCGAGTACGAGTGCTCTGTCTTCGAAGTTGTTCTTCATCAGTTCTTGATCCCGTAAGCGTCATGAATGACGTTGGTTTGGGCAGATGAAGCTGTAGAAGTAGCCGGAGAGGCAGCCGAGAGCAGCAGCCAACAGCCGAAGCGACGAGGGCCGAAGGACGAGGGCGGCAAGACGCACGCCGAGAGCAGCGAGACAAGAGCCAGAGCCGGCGACGCCCAGCCTTGGGCGCGCACCGCCCATTGTACACAGATCTGCGAGCCATCTCCATATTTGGCCGACGGCCGAGACCGCACTCCTTCTGCGGCTAGGCGGCGCTCGGGCAACAAGCGCTGTGGCGCTAAGCCGCGTCCGCCTGCGCCAGCAGCTCCCCCGCCACGCGGTCGGTAGCCCCGCCGGTCCCGCCGAGCAGCCGCCGCGAGAGCTGGGCGCGGCGGAAGTACAGCGGCGCGTCGTGCTCCCAGGTCGCGCCGATGCCGCCGTGCACGGAGATCATGGTGCGCGAGGCGGTGTCAAGGGCGCGCCCGGCGACCGAGCGGGCGGCGCTCGCGGCGAGCGGGAACTCGGCGGGCGCGCCGTTGCGCGCCCAGCCGGCGTAGTAGAGCAGCGAGCGGCCGTTCTCCAGCTGGCGCAGGACCTCGGTGAGGCTGTGCTTGACCGCCTGATAGGAGCCGATCGCGCGGCCGAAGGTGAAGCGCTCCTTGGCGTAGGCGACGGACACGTCGAGGGCCGTCTCGACGCTGCCGAGCGACTCGGCGGCGATCAGCGCCTGGGCCAGGTACCAGGCGCCGGCGAGCGACTCGATCGGGCAGTCGAGCACGATCGCGGACGCTTCGTCGAGCGTGACGTGCCCGAGCGAGCGGGTGACGTCGTAGCGCATGACCGGCTCGATCTTCACGCCCGGCGCGTCGGCCTGGACCGCGAACCCGATCGGCCCGCCCGTGACGTCGCTGAGGGCAATGCCCACGAGCACGTCGGCGCCGGGGGCGTCGGGGACGAACGCGACGGTGCCGCTGACGGGCACGCGCCAGTCCTCGCCGGAGGCGCCGGCGCGCGGGAGCTCGGCTCGCTCCAGGCCGCTCGCCGGGTCGCCGCTCCAGCGCTCCAGCACGTCGCTCGGGGGCTGCGCCGGAAGGTAGGCCGCGCGGCGCTCGCCGCTGGCCAGGTCGGGCAGGAACTCGGCTGGGCCGGGGCCGCTCGCGCCGTCCGCGAGGATTGCGGTCGCGGGCAGGTGGCCGAGCAGCGGCACGCCGGCGAGCACGCGCCCGCACTCGGACAGGACGAGCATCGCGTCGAAGGCGTCCAGGCCGGCGCCGCCGTGGGCTTCGTCGATCAACAGGCCCGGCCAGCCGGCCTCGCGGGCGGTCGCCCACAGGTCGGGCAGTGCGCTCTGGTCGCTGTCGAGCGCCTCGCGGGCGGCTTCGACGGTCTTGTGGCGTGAGAGCGCGCCGCGGGCGGCCTCACGCAGGAACTCCTGCTCGTCCGATAGCGCGAGGTTCATGCCGGCGCTCCTTCCTTGGAGCGGAGCTCCGAAAACGGGATTCCCTTGTCCAGGCGCGGCTCGGGGGGCAGCCCGAGGACGCGCTCGCCGATCGTGTTGCGCAGGATCTCTTCGGTGCCGCCGGCGGACTTCAGGCCGGGCAGGAAGGAGATCATGTAGGCCCACTGGCTGTCCTCTTTGAGCGCGTCCGGGCCCTGGACGTCGGTGATCAGGTCGCCCGCCTTGATCGCGCCGTTGACGATCGTGACCTTCGCGAGGCCGGCCTCGGGGCCGGGGATCTGGCCGCGCTGCAGGGCGGTGAGCGTGCGGTAGCCGGTGAAGCGCACGGCCAGCAGTTCGCTTGCGATCGCGCCGAGCTGGTGGCGCACCTCGGGGTCGCGCCGCGCGTGCTCGTCGGAGGCGATCGCGGCGGCGAAGCGGGTGGAGTTGTAGCCGAGCCCCTCGCCGCCGAGGCCGATCGTGACGCGCTCGTACATGAGCGTCGTCAGGGCGGTGCCCCAGCCGTTGCCGACGCCGCCGACGACCGCGTTCTCCTCCAGCGAGACGTCGTCGAAGAAGACCTCGTTGAACTCGGCCTCGCCGGAGATCTGGCGCAGGCCGCGCACGGTCACGCCCTCGGCGTCCATCGGCACGATGAACATCGTCAGGCCCTTGTGCTTGGGCACGTCGGCGTCGGTGCGCGCGAGCAGCAGGCCGTAAGAGGCGAACTGGGCGTTGGTCGTCCACACCTTCTGGCCGGACAGCCGCCAGCCGCCGTCGTCCTCCTGGCGCGCGCGTGTCTGCACGGCCGCGAGGTCCGAGCCGGCGGCGGGCTCGGAGAACAGCTGGCACCAGACCTCGTCGCCGTGCAGCATCGGGCCGAGGTAGCGCGCCTTCTGCTCCTCTGTGCCGTGGGCGATGATCGTCGGGCCGAGCATGCCGACGCCGATCGCGTCGAGGATGCCGGGCACTTTGGCGGCGGCGATCTCCTGGTTGCAGATCACCTGCTCGATCGGCCCGCGGCCCTGGCCGCCGTACTCCTTGGGCCAGGTCACGCCTGCCAGGCCGCCCTCGGCGAGCTTGCCCTGCCACACGCGCCGGGCGGCGATGATCTCCTGCTCGTCTTCGATCGCGCCCGGTCCTTGCAGGATCGGCGCTTCAGACTTGTGCTCGTCGAGCCAGCTGCGCACCTGGGCGCGGTAGGCGGCCTGCTCGGGGGTGTCGTCGAGGTCCACGGCTGTCTCCTTTGGCTGACTGACCAGTCAATCGCGTGCCCTGAACGGTACTCCAACGGGCAGGCTCGCGCGAGGCCGTCTCGGACGCGCGGTCGGGTCAGCCGCGCAGCACGAATGTGAGCTTCGTCGCCGGAGAACGGCCGTTCGCGTTGGACGCGGCCAGTTCGAGCGCGTAGACGCCGGGTTTCAGCGCGAGGCCGTCGAAACGGCCGCGGAGCGAGATCCGGTGGCTGCCGGCGGCCAGCGACACGGTCACGGTCTTCCCCAGCGTCCGCGCCAGCGAGCAACGCCGCGAGTGCGCGAGTCGGGGAGCGCTTCGTCGCACGCAGGCGTGCCCGCGCCACGAGCCCGTTTCGAGCTTCGCGAGCCTCTCCGTGAGCGTCGCCGGCTCGCTGAGCGCGAACGTCAGTTGCAGGCCGTGCCGTGCGGCGGCGCGCATGCTCAGAGTCCGCCGCGACAGGCGCGCGTCGAGAATCCGCGGCGCCGGCGGGGTCGGGGTCGCGGCGGGCGGCGATGTGACGGTTATGGCGCCGCTCGTCGAGGAGCTGGCGCCCAGCATGTCGGTGCTGGTGGCGGTGATCCAGTAGGTGCCGGGCTTTGCGAACACGTGAGAGACGCCTTCTCCCGAGGCGCTCGTGCCGTCGCCGAAGCTCCACGCGACGGCCCCAAGCGTGGAGAGCAGATCCGCGCCGCTCAGCGACACCGTCACGGGCTCGCCGGTCCTCGCCGTCGCCGGCGCCTGAATCGACTCGTGGGGCCCCGCGCCGAAGTAGCCGGAGGCTTCCACCGAGGCGGACGACCCTTGGACTTCCCAGACGACGGAAGCGTCGCCGCCGGCGAAAGTCGCCGCGGCCGGCATGTAATTGTTGCCTGAGGAGCCCGCCGCAAGCGTCTCCGGCTGGGCCCAGGTCGAGCTCGAAGCGCTGTAAGTTGCCGCTTCGATGCCGTAGCCGCCGCCGCTCCATCGATCCCAGGCGGCCGCCGCGTCACCGGCTTCGTCGACGGCGATCGACGGGAACTCGCCGATCTTGCTGGGCGCTGCGGTGGCGGCAAGCAGCGTCACGGGCGCCTGCCAGAGCCCGCTCTCCGCGTGACCCCAGGCGGCGGAGACGCCCTGTGCTTTCCCTTCTTCGTCTTCCCAGATCGCGACCGCGGATCCGTTCGCGGCGACGGCCAGGTCCGGTTCGCTGGCCTTTTCGGCTGGACCCGAGATGTCCACCGCCGGCCGCCATTCCCCGCCGGCGGCCTGCGTCGCTGCTTGAGCGATCTTGGATGGTCCGCTCGTGAGCGACCACGTCACGACCGCGTCGCCGGCCGCGTCGAACGCCACCCGCGGACCGTACGCGCAAGCGCCGGAGCCGCCGGCCAGCACGTGGGCCGGCTGCCAGGCCCCGGAGCCCGCCGGCTTCGCGCTCACTTCCACCTCGCTGCAGTCGCCCCACCTCGCCCATGCCGCGATTGCGTCCCCGGCGCCATCCACCGCGATCGAGCGCTCGCCCATCGGGCCGGCCAGGGAGAGAACCGACGGCGCGCTCCAGCCTCCCGCGATCGATCCCGTGGACGCTTCGGTCACCTCGCCCGCGGCCGTTTCGCGTGCCCAGACCGCCGCGAGACTCCCGGAGGGGTTGGCGGCGATGGCCGGGCCGCCGCCGAATTCGCCCACGTCGCCGGCCAGCTGCACGGGGGCTCCCCACCCGGCTCCCGCGCTCGGGCGGATCGCTACTTCCACGGCTTTCTGCGTTTCGTGCCCGTGCGGTTCGGGGCGGCCGGTCCAGGCCGCGACCGCGGCTCCGTCCGGCAGCATCGCGAGCGTGGGAAGTTCCGCATAGAAGCTCTGCGTCGAGAGGCGCACGGCGCTGCTCCAAGCCGAAGCCGACGGTGCCTTCGCGGCCGTTTCGACATAGCTCGGGGTCAGGCCTCCGTCCCATTCGGGCCTGCGCGACCACACGGCCACCGCTTCACCCGAGGAGTCGACAGCCACCTGGGGGCTCGCGCCGCTGCTGAAGGACGCGCCTGCTATCGACGCCGGCGACAGCCAGGACGACGCGCCGGCCGGGTCGCAGCATGTTGCGAGCCACGCGCTGGCCAGGCCACAGGCGATGTAGAGCCAGACGCTCCGCCGACGATCGCAAGCAAGACCCGGCATCCGGCGAGTCTAGCCGTGTCCCGGCATCAGGCTCCCGGCGGGAAGGGCGCCTCGGGGACGGGGGGCTGGTGGTAGACGTCCTCGAAGCCCGCGTCGAGCAGCTCGCGGTCCTGGGTGCCGGGGTCTTCGGAGTGCAGGACGATCGCGCCGAGGCGCACGCCGTGGCGTTCGGCGGTCGCGACGACGCAGCGCCCGGCGGCTTCGGTCTGGCCGGTCTTCATGCCGGTGACGCCGGGGTAGCGGTAGATCAGCAGGGGGTTGTTGTTGTAGAGGTAGAGCTTGCCGCCGGGGATCGGGAAGGGCAGGATCGCCTGGTAGGTGCGCACGACCTGCGCGATGCGCGGCTGCTCGAGGTCGACGTGGGCGAGGATCGCGAGGTCGGCGACGCAGGAGAAGTTGCCGGCGTCGTAGTAGCCGGAGGGGGAGGAGTAGCGCGTGCAGCCCATGCCGAGCTTGGCGGCCTCTTCGTTCATGCGCACGACGAACGCGTTGACGCTGCCGGCGACGTGCTGGGCGAGCGCGACCGCGGCGTCGTTGCCCGATGGCAGCAGCAGGCCGTAGAGCAGGCTCTCGAGCGGCACGTGGCGGCCGAGCGGCAGCACGCCGACCTTCGAGCCTTGCGCCGCGATCGCCTGCCTGGTGATCAGCACGGGCGCGTCGGGGGGCGCCGAGCGGACGGTCAAGAGCGCGGTCATCATCTTCGTGAGGCTGGCGATCGGGAGGCGAACGAAGGCGTTGCGCTGCCAGAGCACCTGGCCGGTGGTGAGGTTGAAGAGCAGGCCCGCGCGCGGCGGGTCGGCGAAGTCGACCCGCACGGGGTCGCCCTGGGGGTCCCCGACGCCGCTCAGCTTCAGCGCGGGCGCCGCCAGGGGGAAGCCGTGCGGGGAGAGCCGCACGGCGGGGTGGCGCGCGAGGGCGCCCGCCGGTCGCCGTTGCCCGTCGGTCCGGTGGCCCGGGCCGCTGGCGAGCGCCATCTCCCCGATCACGGCGCCGGCGATCAGCAGCGCCAGCAGGCAGACCACGGCGATCCGCCGGCGCCGGCGCCGGCGGCGGATCGCGGAGGCGCGGCGGCCGCGGCTGTGGCCGGAGGTCAGGAAGGGGGACTGGCTCACTGGCGTGGAGGATTGCGCAGCGCGCCGACGATGCCGACGAGCAGCAGCACGATGATGAACACGGACAGCACGCTGCCGGCGCCGACGCCTTCGTGGGAGATGTCGGCGAGCGTCAGGAAGGCGAAGCCGGCGATGAAGACCAGCGCGAGGGCCAGCACGGCCAGGCGGGTCATGCGGGCGCGAGCGGGGGTCGGGAGGGTCGGCGTCGGACGAGCAGGCGGATCGTGAGCAGGCCGAAGGCGAAGCCGCCGATGTGGGCGAAGTAGGCGACGCCTTCGCCGCCCAACGGACTGGCGAGACCCTCCAGGCCGAGCCACAGCTGCTCGGCGAACCAGAACAGCAGCAGGAACACGGCGGGCACCTCGATGATCGTCACGAAGAACACGATGAACACGAGCGTCAGCACGCGCGCCCTGGGATACAAGAGGATGTAGGCGCCGAGCACCGCGGCGATCGCGCCGGAGGCACCGAGCGTGGGCGCGGTCGAGCCGGGGTCGGTGGCGGTCTGGGCGCCCAGCGCGACGAGGCCGCCGACCAGGTAGAAGGCCGGGTAGCGCAGGCGCCCGAGCGAGTCCTCGACGGCCGGTCCGAAGATCGCGAGGAAGACCATGTTGCCGAAGATGTGCAGGAAGCTCGCGTGCAGGAACATGGCCGTGAAGGCCGTCTCCCAGGCGGGCAGTTGCGGGCCGGGCGTGCCGACGAGGCCCGCTTCGCCCGCCGCGAACGTGCCGTGCTTGCAGGCGATCGCTTCGCCGAGGCCGGCGCTGGTCGGCACGTCCACGAGCGCGCAGTGGGCGCCGGCGTGGGTGAGCTCGTAGGGAATCGCCCCGTAGTGCACCTCGACGCTGTTGGCCGGCCCCCCGAAGAAGCTGCCGCCGTGGCGGATCTCCAGCAGGTACACGATCGCGTTCAGGGCGATCAGCGCGATCGTGACGAGCGGCAGCCGCGCGAGCGGGATGTTGTCTTTGATCGGGAGCATCGGCGGGCGTGAGCTTCGGCCAGGCGACTCTATTGCGCTTGCTCCCGGGCACGTGCAGGCGCATTCGACGAAAAGCGTTTCCAAGGATTCAAGCGTCCCAGTTATTCGTCCGACAAGTCCCGACAAATGGACTTATCCCGACGCATCGTCCTAGTGGCACTGGTGCTCGTGGTAATCGCCGCCGGCGGATGGCTGGCCGACGGTGTGCTCGCCGGTCCTGGTGTGCCCACGCCAAGAACCTCCGCCGCCGCCGCCGCGGGCCGGGGACGCGACCCCGGGCGGTTGCCGGCCGTGGTGGGTGCGGACCGGCGCGCCATCGCCACGCGCGTCTCGACGGGTAGGCGCGTCGTTCGGGCCGGCCGGCGGGCCCTGCGCGGTGCTCGGAGAGGGACGGCCGCTCGAGGTCCTGCCGGCGAAGCCGGACCGCAGGGGCAGGCAGGGCCAGCCGGCCCCCGCGGCCAGCCCGGACCAGCCGGCGCGCAGGGGCAGACCGGGCGGGCCGGTCCCGGGGGTCCGGCGGCAGCCGAAGGTCCGAGCGGGCCTGCCGGCGTGAGCCGCACGGAAGTCGCGGGTGGCCTCGACGGTCCGGCCGGGGCGCGAGGCATAGCGGGGCCGATCGGCCCGCAGGGCCCAGCGGGCGCCCAAGGGGCCGAAGGCAGGCAGGGCCACGAAGGCAGCGAAGGCAAGCAGGGGCCTGCCGGCTCGGAAGGCAAGCAGGGTAAGGAAGGCGCTCCGGGCCAGGACGGCAAGGAAGGTGCCCCGGGCGCTGAAGGCAAGCAAGGCGTCGAAGGCCGGGAAGGTCACGAAGGAGAGCAAGGACCAGCCGGCGCCGAAGGAAGAGAAGGCAAGCAGGGCCCAGCCGGCGCCGAAGGACGAGAAGGCCAGCAGGGCCCAGCTGGCGGCGAAGGACGAGAAGGCCAGCAGGGCCCGGCCGGTCCGGAAGGCCAGCAAGGGCCCGAGGGCCAGCAGGGGATGGCGGGCCCGATCGGTCCTGAAGGTCTCGCGGGCGCCGAAGGCAAACAGGGTCCCGAAGGCAGGCAGGGTCTCGCCGGGGCCGAAGGCAAGCAGGGTGCGACTGGCCCGGAAGGCAGGCCGGGTCCGGCCGGAGCGGAAGGCAAGGAAGGCAAACAGGGCCTCGCGGGACCGGAAGGCAAGGAAGGCAAGGAAGGGCCGCGAGGGCTGGAAGGCAAACTCGGCGCGGAATCGGTGCTCTCCGAATACCTCGCGAGGGAAGCGGTGACGGCGGAAAAGATCGCGGGCCACACGATCGGCCCAAACCAGCTCGCGGACGAAGCGGTGGGAACGAGCGCGATCCAGGGAGAAGCGGTTGGGGAAGCTCAGCTATCGAGCTCGCTGAGGGCGCTCGTGCCGTTGGCGGTGGGGCGCTCGGGCGACATGACGCTCGGCAAAGTCACGGTCGACAGCCCGGTGGTCACGGCAAACGGCCCGATCATCGTGTCGGCCGAAGGCACGGTGGCGATCGGCCTGGCGGTGACGTCGCGGAAACCGGGTGTGAGCTTCACCGTCGAATCGACGATCCTGTCGGCGGGCGACCGGGTGGATTGGGCTGTCTATCCGGAATAGCTCATGATATATTTCATGGGCATGAAGACGCGCATGAGGATCTCCAAGGGAGGGCAGGTGTCGATCCCCGCGGCGATTCGACACCGCTGGGGCACGTCGACCGTGGCGATGGAGGATCACGGTGGCTGGATCGTGCTTCAGCCCGCGCCCGACGACCCGATCGCGGCCGCCGAGGGCGCGCTCGCCGAGGAGTTCGGCGAGATCGATGTCAAGCGCCTGCGACAGGTCGCCCGCGAAGATGAGCTCGGGGCGCAGGCGCGGCGCGAAGAGCCTTGACGCTGCTCGACGCGTACGCGTTGATCGCCTTCCTCGTGGGCGGACCCGCGGCGCCGACGGTGCGCGCCCTCCTGCACGAAGGCGATGTAGCGGTGACGGCGGCGAACCTGGCCGAGACGCTGGACGTCTCGCAACGCGTCCACGGCTTGCCGATCGCGCGCGCGATGGAGGCGCTCGATCCCCTTCTTCAAGGGCCGTTGGGTGTGATTGCCCTCGACGCCGAGATCGCGCGCTCCGCAGCTGAAATGCGCGCGGGTCACTATCACCGCTCGACCGGGCCGATCTCGCTCGCCGATGCCGTGTTGCTCGCATCGACGACGCCCGGCGATCGCATCGCCACCGCGGATCCCGACGTGCTCGCGATCGCCGAGGCCGAGGACGTGGAGACGGTGGTGCTACCGGAGCAGGGCTGAGCGCAGCCCGCCGCGACCGGCCCCACGCCCGGCCTTGCCTGCGGCACGTGCTGGTCGGCGTGGTAGGAGGAGCGCACGAGCGGGCCGGCGGCGACGTGGTCGAAGCCGAGCGCGTAGGCGGCGGCCTCGAGCGCGGCGAACTCGTCGGGGTGCCAGTAGCGCACGACGGGGAGGTGGCGCTCGGAGGGGCGCAGGTACTGGCCGACGGTGAGCACCTGCACGCCGTGCTCGCGCAGGGCGGCGAAGGTCTCGACCATCTCCTCGTGGGTCTCGCCGAGGCCGACCATCAGGCCGGACTTGGTGACGACCTCGCCCTCGCCGAGCTCGTGGGCTAGTCGCAGCACGCGGCAGGAGCGCGCGAACTGCGAGCCGCGGCGGGCGATGGGGTACAGGCGGGGGACGACCTCGACGTTGTGGTTGAAGACGTCGGGGCGCTCGGCGATGACCTTGGCGAGCGGCATCTCGTGGCCCTGGAAGTCGGGGGTGAGCACCTCGATCTGGCAGCCGGGGGCCTGGCGGCGGACCTGGCGGATGACGCCGACGAAGGCCGAGGCGCCCTTGTCGGGCAGGTCGTCGCGGTCCACCGAGGTGACGACGGCGTGGCGCAGGCCCATGCGGGCGATCGAGCGGGCTACGCGGGCGGGCTCGAGCGGGTCGTTCCAGATGGGCCTGCCGGTCTTGACGTTGCAGAAGCCGCAGCGGCGCGTGCAGGTGTCGCCGAGGATCATGAAGGTGGCGGTGCCGCGCTCCCAGCACTCGCCGACGTTCGGGCAGGCGGCCTCCTGGCAGACCGTGTGCAGGTTCTCCGAGCGGATCAGCTCGGTCAGCTCGCGGTAGCGCCGACCGCCGGGGGGAGGGACCTTGAACCACGGCGGCTTGCGCTCGCGCAGGGGCCGCACGTCGGGGCCGAGCACGCGCAGCACGTCCATGCCCCCCGGGTTCGCACGCGAGCGAGTCGCGCTCACGCCGGCACCGGCTCGACGAGCGGCGATGAAGGAGTTTTAATAGGGGAGGCGATCGTGGTGTCCAGTCCGAGGCGCGCCGGTGCGATCAGCCGCTGGCGCCTGCCGTGCGCTTGACAGAAGCTGTACGCCATGCGGCTGCGGAAGCAGTGCAACGACTCACAGGTCCCCCCGGACTCGGCCCGCAGCGAGGTCATGGCGACGTCGGGCAGTCCGCAGGCGACCACCCAGGTGAACGGCTCGAGGTCGTTCTCGACGTTGACGGCGAAGCCGTGGGTGCTGACGCCGCGGGCGACGTGCACGCCGATCGAGGCGATCTTGCGCTCGCCGACCCACACGCCGGTGTAGTCGGGGCCGTCCTCGGGCCTGGCGCGGGCCGCGAGGCCGACCTGGGAGAGCGCGGAGACGATCGCCCGCTCCATGGTGCGCACGTGGCCGATCACGTCGGCGACGGCCATGATCGGATAGCCGACGAGCTGGCCGGGCGCGTGGTATGTGACGCGTCCGCCGCGGTCGGTGTCGCGCACCTCGATGCCTTTGGCCGCGTAGAAGGCCTCGGGAAAGGGCAGCTCGCCGGCGCCCGCGCGCCGGCCGCGCGTGTACGTCGGCGGGTGCTCGAGCAGCAGCAGCACGTCCGGCAGCTCGCCCGACTGGCGGCGCTCGCGGAGCCGTTCCTGGATGCCAACCGCGCCGCCGTAGGGCACGACGCCCAGGTGGCAAACCCACAGCTCTGGCTGCGCTCCGTCGGCGATCTGCATCCACATCCCAGACTAGCGGCGCCGGCGCCGGGGGCTCCTGTCGAGGTCACGCTCGGGCCGGCCGCGCATCGCCGAGCGGCGCGTGCCGGCGCGGCTGCGGCGGTTTCTCGCGCTGGCCCCTGGGGTAGGTCCAGAGCGATCGAGAGGTTTGCACAGACCCGAATGGAGGCTGGTTGACATGAGCAAGACACGTGCTGTACGCACCTGCCTGGGGGTGGCCGTCGTGCTCGGTGTGCTCGCCGGGCCCGTAGCGGGCGCGTCGGCTTCGCGGGCGGGCATCCGCGCCCTGATCCAAAGCTGGAACCCGAAGGTGCTCGTCTCCGAAGGGAAGGTGGTGAGCGCCGTCGGCGAATACAAGACCAGCCGCAACCCCGCGCCCGTCGAGACGGCGATCGGCGAAGCGATCGGAACGCTGCGCGGGCTGCGCCAGGGGATCGAGCATCAGAGGGCGATCCGCCCAAGGGTGAAACGGGCGAAGGACGACCTGATGGACGGCCTGCGCGAGGTGATCCTCGCCTACGAGCGGCTGGAAGCCGCGTTTCGCGAGAAGGGCCTCAGCCCGGCCGCCGCTGACAGGAACGCCAGGCGCGCGAACGCGCTCGTCCAGCGCGGGCAGCGCGACCTGCGCGAAGGCGCGCGACTGCTGGGATAGGCCGCCAGCTCACAGCGTGAGCGAGGAGGGCGCCTCCAGCAGCTGGCCGACGCGCGCCAGGAACAGCGCCGCTTCGGCGCCGTAGAGGATGCGGTGGTCGCACGCCAGCGTCAGCGTCATGACGTGGCGAGCGACCACCTCGCCCTCGCGCACGACAGCGCGCGGCGCGAGCGCGCCGACCGAGAGGATCCCCGCCTGCGGCGGGTTGATGATCGCCGTGAAGCTGCGGATGCCGTACATGCCGAGGTTCGACACCGTGAACGTGCCGCCGCCCAGCTCCGGCGGGGTGATCGTGCCGGCGCGCACCCGCTCCGCCAGCCCGCGCGCCTCGCGCGCGATCTCCCCCAGCGACTTCTCGTCGGCGTCGAACACGGTGGGCACGACCAGCGCGCTCTCCGCCGCCACCGCCACGCCGACGTTCACGCGCGAGTGCAGCTGCACGCGCCCGTCGCGGTAGCTGCCGTTGGCGTTGGCGTGCTCGCGCAGCGCGAGCGCCGCCGCCTTGACGACCATGTCGTTGTAGGTCGGCACCTCGTGCGCGCGCCGCGCCTCCGCGTCGGCCGGCCGCGAGAGCTCCTTCAGCTGCGTGCGCAGCGCCACGCACGCCTCCATGTCCACGTCGAGCTGCAGGGTGAAGTCGGGGATCGTGGCCTTCGACTCGGCCATCCGCCGCGCGACCGTCTGCTGCAGGCGCGAGAGCTCGACCTCGCGCGTCTGGCCCTTGGCGGTGCGCACCGCCTCCTCGAGCGTCGGCGCCTGCGCGCCGCCGGCGCCGGCCGCCAAAGCGCCGCCCCGCGCCGTGCCCGCCGGCGTGCCGCCCGGCGCCCTGCCCGCCTGCGTGCCGCTCGGCGTCGCGCCCGCTGGCGTGCCGCCGGCGCCGGCCTGCGCGCCGAGCACGTCGGCCTTGACGATCCTGCCGCCCGGCCCGCTGCCCGTGAGCATGCGCAGGTCCACGCCGCCCTCGCTCGCCATCCGCCGCGCCAGCGGCGAGGCCTTGACGCGCTCGCCGGGCTCCGCGCGCGCCTCGCCGCCCGGCGGGTCGCCCTCCTGTGCCCCGCCGCCCGACGGACCGCCGCCCCGTGCGCCGCCGTCCGGCGGGCCGTCCCCGGCGGGGCCGCCGCCGTTCGGAGCATCCGCGTCCGGCCCGGCGTCAGCCGCTGTGCCGGCAGCCCGAACGCCGCCAGCCGGCCCCTCCAGGGCCGGCCCCTCATCGCTCTCGCCCGCGCCGGTCGAGGACTGCGCGGCGCCCCCGCCGTCGCCGATGCGCGCGATCACCGCGCCCACCGGCAGCGTGTCGCCCTCGCCGGCCACGATCGACAGCACGCCGCTCTGGTCGGACTCGTAGGTCATGCTCGCCTTGTCGGTCTCGATCTCGACGAGCTCCTCGCCGCGCGCCACCTGCTCGCCGTCCTGCTTGAGCCAGCGCAGGATCGTGCCCTCCTCCATCGTGTCCGACAGCCGCGGCATCACGATCTCGGCCATCACGCGGCGGGCCGGGTGGGCACCTGGTCGAGGTTCAGGCAGGCGAGCGCCGTCGCCACGATCTGCTGCTCGTGCGGGTAGGCGAGATCCTCGAGCGGCTTGGAGTAGGGCATCGGCACGTCCGCGCCCGTCACCCGCGCGACCGGCGCGTCGAGCTCGTCGAAGGCCTGTTCGGTGATCAGCGCCGCGAGGTTCGCGCCGACGCCGCCGTGCGGCCAGCCCTCCTCGACGATCACGCAGCGGTTGGTCTTGGCCACCGAGGAGAGGATCGTGTCGAGGTCCAGCGGGCGCAGCGTGCGCGGGTCGATCACCTCGGCCCGCACGCCGTGCTCCCGCGCGAGCGTCTCCGCCGCCTGCTCGGCCGTGCGCGCCATCCGCGAGATGCCCACGACCGTCACGTCCGAGCCCTCGCGCGCGACGCGCGCCTGGCCGAAGTGCACGAGATGGTCGTCGTCGTCGGGCACCTCGCCGCGCACCCCGTACAGCGACTCGTGCTCGATGAACACCACCGGGTTCTCGTCGCGGATCGCCGTCTTCAAGAGGCCCTTGGCGTCGGCCGCGCTCGCCGGCGCCGCCACCAGCAGCCCCGGCACGTGCAGGAACAGCGCCTCCATGCAGTGCGAGTGCGTCGGCCCGAGCTGGTGGCCGGCGCCCTGGGGCATGCGCACCACCAGCGGCACCCGCGCCTGGCCCCCGAACATGTAGTGAATGTGCGCCGCGTGGTTGACGATCTGGTCGAACGCCAGCAGCGCGAAGTTGATCGTCATCAGCTCGACGACCGGGCGCAGGCCTGTCATCGCCGCGCCCACGCCGACGCCCACGATCGTGTTCTCGGAGATCGGCGTGTCGCGCACGCGCCGCTCGCCGAACTGCTCGAGCAGCCCCTCGGTGACCTTGAAGGCGCCCCCGAACACGCCGATGTCCTCGCCCATCAGCACGACCCGCTCGTCGCGCGCGAGCTCCTCGCGCAGCGCCGCGTTGAGCGCCTCGCGGTAGCGCATCTGCGCCATCTAGCTCGTCGCCTCCTCGCCCGCCGCGAGCGCGTCCGTGAGCTGCTTGGGGATCTCGTCGTTGGCGGACGCGCCGGGCGCGGGCGCGGGCGCCGTGGCCTCGCTCGTCTGGATCGAGTAGCGCCCGCGCACCTCCTCGTCGAGCACGTACACGTCGTCGTAGAGCGACTCGGGCGCCGGGAACGGCGAGGCGTCGGCGAACTCGACCGCCGCGTCCACCCGCGCGATCGCCTCCGCGTCGATCAGCTCGCGCTCGGCCTCCTCGATCACGCCCTCGCGCACGAGCAGCTCGGCGAACGCCGGCAGCGGGTCGCGCGCGCGCCACTGGGCCACCTCCTCCTTCGTGCGGTACTGCTCGGGGTCGGCCATCGAGTGGCCGCGGAAGCGGTAGGTGACCGCCTCGACCAGCACCGGCCGGCGCTCCTCGCGCACGCGCGCCACGGCCTCCGCGAGCACCCGGTGGGTGTCGAGCACGTCCATGCCGTCGCAGCGCATCCCCGGCACACCCAGGCTCTCGCCCTTGCGCCGCAGGTCCGTGACCGCCGAGTGGCGGCGCAGCGCCGTGCCCATGCCGAACTGGTTGTTGGTGACCATGAACACCACCGGCAGCCGCCACAGCGCCGCGATGTTCAGCGTCTCGCCGAACGTCCCCTGGTTGGAGGCGCCGTCGCCGAACGTGCACAGCGTCACCTCCTCGGTGCCCCGGTAGTCGCTCGCCAGCGCGATGCCCGCGGCGATCGGCAGGTTGCCGCCGACGATCCCGTAGCCGCCCATGAAGCGCCGCTGCAGGTCGAACATGTGCATAGAGCCGCCGCGCCCGTGGCAGCAGCCGCCCACGCGCCCGAACAGCTCCGCCATCACCTGCTCGGGCGGCGTGCCGCGCACCAGCGCGTGGCCGTGCGAGCGGTACGTCGAGATCAGGTAGTCCTCCTCGCGCAGCGCCCGCGCGCTGCCCACGATCGTGGCCTCCTCGCCGATCGACAGGTGCAGGAAGCCGCCCACCTTGGCGCGCGCGTACATCTCGCCGGCCCGCTCCTCGAAGCGCCTGATCAGCGTCATCGTCTGGAGCCACTCGCGCGCCTGCGCGGGCTCGGGCAGCGCCGGCGCCGGACCGGCCGCGCCCCCCGCGGGGCCCGGGGCTGCAGCGGACGGGTCGGGCTCGCTCGCCATCAGTGCTCCACGGTACTCCAACGCTCCACGAACGCCCTGTCGTCGAGCTGCGCGAGGTCCGCGCGCAGCCTGCGCGCGAGCCGCGCCGCCTCCCGCGGCGGCATGTCCCAGAACAGCACCACCTCGCCGCTGGCGACCTCCACGACCTCGACGTGGTCGACCCGCCCGGGGTCCGCGAGCAGCGCCGGCGCGAGCCCCCCGCGCGTGAGGATCAGCCGGTAGGCGCGCCCGGCCTTCACGCGCCCGCCCCCGCCCCTGTCCCCGCCGGCAGCTCGCGCGCGTACGCGGCCGCCTCCTCGACCGCACGCTCGCCTACCCACACGCGCCCGGCGACGCTCACCGCCGGCACGTCCGTGACGCCCTCACGCGCCGCCCGCGCGGTGGCCTCGTCGAGCTCGGCGCGCACCGTGCGCAGCTCGACGCCGCTCTTGACCGCCTGCGGGTGCATCTCGCAGGCCGCCGCCGCGATCAGCACGTGGTCGAGCGCGTCGAGCGCGTGGCCCCCCGCGAACGCCTGGCGGAAGGCGGCCTGCGCGAACGGCACCGCGCGACCGATGCTCTTGGCGTAGGTCGCCGCGCGCATCGCCAGCGCGCTGTCGAACGGGAAGCGCGCCGGCCACACCAGCGGCAAGAGGCCCTGCTCGCCGGCCGCCCGCTCGAGGTCCTCGCGCAGCGCCGCCTGCTCGCTCTCGCAGCGAAAGTCCTGCACGCGAGGGCCCAGTGCGCTGGCCTGCACCGGCCGCCACTCGGCCGCGACCGGCATGACCTGCAGCACCCGCTCGGCGGCCAGGTAGGCCAGCGGGCTCGCCAGGTCGAAGTAGAAGGCTGCGCTGACGGGCGACGACGACACGGACTGTGATTCACAGTTCCTGTGATTCACAGCCGGCGCGGTCGGGCGCTCCCATGTCAGCCGTGGATCAGCCAGCCGTCGGCGGCGCGGCCGGCCTCCATCACGGCCTCCGACAGCGTCGGGTGCCCGTGGACGATGCGCGCGAGCTCCGGGTAGCCGCCCTCGAGCGCGCGGATGTTCACGAGCTCCTGGATCAGCTCGGTGGCGCGCGCGCCGACGATGTGCCCGCCAAGCAGCTCGCCGTACTTCTTCTCGCCGACCACCTTGACCAGGCCGCTGCGGTCGCCGTAGACGGTGCCGCCGCCGACCGCCCCGTACTGGACCTTGCCGACGACCACGTCATAGCCCTCCTCGCGCGCCTGCTCCTCGGTCAGCCCGAACGAGCCGACGTTCGGCGTGCAGAAGGTCGCGCGCGGGATGTCCGGGTGCGACAGCGGGTGCGTCCGAAGGCCCGCGCTGTCCTCGGCCGCGATGATGCCCTCGTCGGAGGCCTTGTGCGCGAGCGCCGGCCCCGGCACCAGGTCGCCGATCGCGTACACGCCCGCCCGCGAGGTGCGCAGCGCCCCGTCGACCTGCACGAGGCCGCGTTCGTCGAGCTGCACGCCGGCCTCCACCAGGCCGAGGCCCTGCACGTCCGCGCCGCGCCCCGTGGCGATCACCAGGTAGTCGACCTCCGCGCTCTGCTCGCCGTAGGTGAAGCTCACGCCCGCCTCGCTCGCGCTCACGTTCGCGACGGGCGTGCTCGTGTGGATCGCGATGCCCTGGCGCTTGAGGCCCCGCTCGGCCAGCCGCGAGATGTCGGCGTCCTCGCTCGGCAGCACCCGCTCGAGCATCTCAAGCAGGATCACCTCGCTGCCCAGCCGCGCGAACGCCGAGGCGATCTCCGCGCCCGACGCGCCGGCGCCGACGACCGCGAGCCGCGCCGGCAGCTCCCGCAGCGCCCACGTCTCCTCGGTGCCGAGCACGCGCCCGCCGAGCTCCACGCCCGGCAGTGACCGCGGGACCGAGCCGGTCGCGAGGATCACGCTGGCCGCGCCCACGGCTTTGCGCTCGCCGTCGGCGCCCTGCACGAGCACGTCGCCCTCGGCGCTCAGCGAGCCGCTGCCCTCCAGCACCTCGATGCCGTTTTTCTTGAACAGCGCGCCGACGCCCGAGGTGAGCGTGTGCACGACCTTCTCGCGCCGCGCCTGGATGGCGGCGTAGTCGACCTCCACGCCGGCGACCTTCAGCCCGAACTCCTCGCTCTCGCGGATCTCCGAGAGCAGGTCGGCCGAGCGCAGCACCGCCTTGGCGGGGATGCACGCGTAGTTCAGGCAGCGCCCGCCGAGCTTGTCGCGCTCGACCACCGCCGTCCTGCGGCCGAGCTGGGCCGCACGGATCGCCGCCACGTAACCCCCAGGCCCGGAGCCGATCACGATCGTGTCGTATGAGCTCTCAGCCATGCCGGCGCCACACTATCGAAGCCGAGCCGCCTGGCATGGCGATCGGCCTGACGCTAGGCGCCGTCGGCCTTGCGGCGCCGGTCTTCGCCAGCCTGGATGCGCCCCATCACCCTCACGAGCTTCCAGAACAGCCAGCCGCCGAGGCCGATCGCGACCACGCAGAAGGCGGCCGCTTTGACGGTCGCCGCGACCAGCAGCGCGAGCGAGGTGACGATCACCTGGAAGGCGAGCAGCGCCTCGAAGCCGAGCACCGCCATGTAGCGCCGGCGGTACATGCCGAGCGCGAGCGTCGCGAACAGCACCGACAGGAAGATCGCCCCCGGCAACGAGCCGCCGTGGCTGGCGAGGTCGTGGATCGTGAGGCCGCCGACGAGCACGCCGACGGCGAGCGCCGCCGACACCGCGACCGCCACGAGCAGCGCCCGGGGTCGCTCGTCGGCGGCGAGCGGGTGCAGGGCGGCGCGCGCCTGCTCGTCGCGCTCGCTCACCTTGCCTCGATGCGCTCGCGCAGCCCCCGCGCCTGGCTCTCCGGGTCCTCCGCGTCGGCGATCGCCCGCAGCACGCACGCACGGGTGGCGCCCGCCGCGAGCGCCTCGTCGAGGTTGCCCGCGTGCAGCCCGCCGATCGCGAAGAACGGCACCGGCGCGCGCGCGGCCGCGTAGCGGATCAGCTCGAGGCCGACGGCCGGGCGGCCCGGCTTGGTGGGCGTCTCGTGGATCGGCCCGACGCCGATGTAGTCGACGACGCCCGCGTCGATCGCGTCGATCTGCTCGGGCGAGTGGGTGGAGACGCCGATCAGCACGTCCGGCCCGACCAGCTCGCGCACGTCGGCCGCCGGGATGTCCTCCTGGCCCACGTGCACTCCGTCCGCCCCCGCCTCGCGCGCCACCCACGGGCGGTCGTTGACGATCAGCAGCGTCCCCAGCGACTCGCACAGGCTTCGCGCGGCGCGCGCGATCGAGGCGAGGTCCTCGTCGTGCAGCCGCTTCTCGCGCAGCTGCACGATGTCGACGCCGCCCGCCGCGGCCTGGCGCAGCAGCGTCGGCAGCTCGCGCCGCGCCGGCTCGGCGGCGCACACCAGGTAGAGACGCGCCTCGGCCAGGCGGGCTCGGCGCGCGGCCCCGAGCTGGCTCTCCGTATCGGCCTGGCTCCCTGTCATCTCGATGTGAAAGTCTCGCATGCCGGCGCCGGCGGGCTCGCGCGGACCGCCCGGTGGGGGCGCTTGCGGAACGCCGCGCCGGGCTAGCATCAACGGCGATGGCCCACAGCAAGCACAGCGATCTGCTGGTCGTCGGCGGCGGCGTGATCGGCATGGCCATCGCCTGGCGCGCGCGCCAGGCGGGGATGGCCGTGACGCTGCTCGAGCGCGACCGCCCCGGCGAGGGCGCCTCGCGGGTCGCCGCCGGCATGCTCGCGCCCGTCGCCGAGGCCGAGTTCGGCACGGCCGGTCGCGGCCTGCTCGAGCTGGGGCTGCGCTCGTTGGGCCGCTGGCCGAGCTTCGCGGCCGAGCTCGAGGACGCGAGCGGCACGCCGGTGGCGCTCGGGGAGCAGGGCACGCTGCTCGTCGCCCGCGACGCCGACGACGCGCGCGAGCTCGAGCGCCAGCTGGAGTTCCGCGGCTCGCTCGGGCTCGAGGTGCGCCGGCTGCGCGCAAGCCAGGCGCGCGCGCTCGAGCCGGCGCTCGCGCCGACGCTGCGGCTCGCGCTGGAGGCGCCAGGGGATCGCTCGGTCGACCCGCGGCGCGTGCTCGGCGCGCTCGAACGCGCCTGCCGCTCTGCCGGCGTGGCGATCCGCGCGCACGCGCCCGTGGCGGAGCTCGCGCTGGAGAGCGACCAGGGAAGCGAGCACGGCCTGCGGGCGACCGGCGTGCTGCTGGAGGGCGGCGAGCGCGTCGCGGCCACGCACGTGGTGCTGGCCGCCGGCGCCTGGAGCGAGCGGCTCGGCGGCCTGCCGGCGGCGGCGCGGGTGCCGGTGCGTCCCGTCAAGGGTCAGACGCTGCGCCTGCGCGACCCGGCCGGCCCCGGCCTGCTCACGCGCGTGCTGCGCTTCCGCGGCGGCTATCTGGTGCCGCGCGGGGACGGCCGCTACGTGCTGGGCGCGACCGTCGAGGAGCGCGGCTTCGAGCTCTCGGCGACCGCCGGCGGCGTGTACGAGCTGCTGCGCGACGCCCACGAGCTGGTCCCCGGGATCAGCGAGCTTGAGATCGAGGAGCTGTCGGTCGGCCTGCGCCCCGGCACCCCCGACAACGTCCCCGCGATCGGCGAGGCGGGCGTCGGCGGCCTGCTGTGGGCGACCGGGCACTACCGCAACGGCATCCTGCTCGCGCCGCTGACCGCCGAGCTCGTGGCCGGCATGCTGGGCGGCGCCGGCGGGGACGAGGAGCTGCTGGCGCACTGCGCGCCGGGGCGCTTCGCGGCCGCGAGCACGCGCGCCGCGCCGGCGGCGTCCGCGGCCGTGGCCGGGGCGCTCGCGTGATCCTGCTCAACGGCGAGCGCTCGGAGGTGCGCGCGGGCGAGACCGTCGCGCAGGTGCTGGGCCGGCTCGGGCTCGAACGGGACGCCCGCGGCGTCGCCGTGGCGATCGACGGCGAGGTCGTCCCGCGCGCCGGCTGGGACACGCGCGTGGTAGGCGAGGGCGCGCGCGTCGAGGTGCTGACCGCGATGCAGGGCGGCTGATGGAGAGCGCGCCCGACACCCTGGAGATCGCCGGACGCAGCATCGGCTCGCGGCTGCTGCTGGGCACCGGCGGCTTTCCCTCGCTGGAGCTGCTCGCCGACGCGATCGCGGCGAGCGCCAGCCAGGTGGTGACCGTGGCGTTGCGCCGTGTCGACCCGAGCCCGGGCCGGCGCGGCGGCGCGCTGATCGACGTGCTCGCCGAGGCCGGCGTCGAGCTGCTTCCGAACACCGCCGGCTGCCACACCGCGCGCGACGCCGTGATCACCGCGCGGATGGCGCGCGAGGCGTTCGAGACCGACTGGGTCAAGCTCGAGGTGATCGGCGACGAGGACACGCTGCTGCCGGACGCGCCCGAGCTGCTGGCGGCCGCCGAGCAGCTGATCGACGAGGGCTTCGTGGTGCTGGCCTACACGACCGACGATCCCGTGCTGGCACGGCGCCTGGCAGACCTCGGCTGCGCGGCCGTGATGCCGCTGGGCTCGCCGATCGGCAGCGGCATGGGCATCCGCAACCCCTACAACATCGCCCTGATCCGCGAGGCCGTGGACGTGCCGGTGGTGCTCGACGCGGGCATCGGCACCGCCTCCGACGCGGCCCTCGCGATGGAGCTGGGCTGCGACGCCGTGATGGCCGCGTCGGCGATCGCCCGCGCCCAGGACCCGGTGGCGATGGCCCGCGCGATGCGCGCCGCCGTGCAAGCCGGGAGGCTCGCGCGCGGCGCCGGGCGCATCCCGAGGCGCGACTACGCGACCCCCTCCACGCCCGACGCGGGCCGCGCGGAGTTCGCCCCGCGCGGCGCGCACGTCGGCTAGGACGAGCCCCGAGCTCAGCTGAGCACTTCGATCGTCCCGTTCATCGTCACGGGGTACAGCGTGCACTCGTAGTGGATCACGCCCGGCTTGCTGGCCTTCAGCTCGAAGGTGCCGCCTTCGCCGAAGTTCTTGGAGGCGAACTTCAGCGGGCCGCCCTCGCTGGTGACGTTGGCCTCGGCCGAGTCGTAGTTGGTCCACTTGATCGTGCTGCCGAGCTTCACGCGCACCGTGTCCGGGTCGATCGCGATGTTGCGATAGGCGATCTGCACGACGCCGCTGCGCACCGGCTGCGAGGAGGACGGCGAGGCGAACTTCGGCGTCGTGTCCACCTTGAGCCCTGCGCTGGCGCTGGTGCCCGTCTTGCCCGCGCTCGCCGAGGAGCCGCCTGTTGAGGAGCCCGTCCCGGCGCCGGTCGAGGTCGCCGAGGCGCCGGCTTTGCCCGAGGTCGTGTCCGTCCCCTTGCCGGAGGAGCCGCAGGCGCTCAGCAGCGCGGGCATGCAGCAGACGAGTGCGACGGCGAGGGCTCTGTTCATGATCGGGGTCCTTTCACGTGAAGTTCCTGCATACGGACGATCGCACAGGCGCTGGGCGCCTGTCGCCGGTCGTCTCCTACGCCGCGAGTCGCGCGGGTCCTACACTGGCCGCTTCATGTCCCGCCACTTCCTCACCGGGCTGGAGCTGAGCGCGAGCGAGCTGGACGCGCTGCTCGACCGCGCGCTGGAGCTAAAGCGCGAGCCGCTGCGCTCGACCGCGCTCGCCGGCGCCAGCGTCGCGCTGATCTTCGAGAAGCCCTCGACGCGCACGCGCGTGTCCTTCGAGGTCGGCGTCCACGAGCTCGGCGGCCATGCGGTCGTGCTGCGCTCCGACGAGATGCAGCTCTCGCGTGGCGAGGCGCCGCGCGACACCGCCCAGGTGCTCTCGCGGCACGTCGCCGCCGTGGGGCTGCGCACGGGCGCCGACGCGATCCTCGAGGAACTCGCCGCGCACAGCTCGGTGCCGATCTTCAACATGCTGAGCGCCGGCCACCATCCCTGCCAGGCGCTCTCCGACCTGCTGACGCTGCGCGAGGCGCTCGGCGAGCTGCGTGGCGCGCGCATCGCCTACGTCGGCGACGCCAACAACGTCGCGCGCTCGCTCGCGCTGCTGGGGACTCTGGCCGGCGTGGACGTGGCGCTCGCCTCGCCGCCCGGCTACACGCTCGAGCAGGACCTGCGGCTCGCCGCCGGCGCGAGCGGCTCGGT
>DASZFZ010000065.1:0-17453 GCA_035939315.1 Solirubrobacteraceae bacterium
CGGTGAAGACGCGGAAGGAGCGGCCGCGGTAGACGTAGGAGCCGCTCGGCGGGACCGTCCCGGGCGAGGGCCCGAGGCTGTTCTTGACGAGCTGCGAGTTCATGTACATGAGCACGCGCAGCCCGGCCAGTCGCTTGGTGAGCCGCAGGTATCCCTCGTCGTCCTGGATCGAGAGGACGATGCTGCCGATCGTGCGTCCGTTAAGGCGCAGTGGCGCTGAAACGGGGGCGAGCACGAAGGGGCCGCCGACGTCCGTGAGCAGCGACCCGCCCGCCTTCACGCGCAGGCGCACGATGTGTTCGGTGAGCAGGGCTTCGACGGCGGCCTTCGCCGCCGCCGGATCGCGCGCCGCGACGGCGTGCAGCAGCGCCTGGTCCTGTTGCACGCGCCGGACCTGCGGGAGCGTGCGAGCGCCGGCCTCGCCCGCATAGATCAGGCTGGCGATGTGCGCGAGCGTGTGGGCGACGGTGTCCTCGGGGCTTGACCCGCACAGCGATGCCGTCGAGGCGATCGACCTCAGCAGGTAGACCCGCATCGCCCCCGACGGGTAGACGTGCCCTGGGAAGGACGTGTACTGGTAGCGGCGCCCGCCGAGCGTGAGCATGCCTTCCGGCGCAAGCGCCCCCGCTCCCAACGCGAGCGAGCGCCCGACGCTGCGTCCGCCAACGCGCAGCGCGATCCGTCCGCCGGTTACCCCGTTGGTCTCGGCGACCAGGCCATCGTCGGCCCACACGCTCGCGATGTAGCTCCCGATCGGCCGTCCGCTCGAGCCGAGCAGCTTACCGTGCAGCGGAGCGACCGCCGGGCCGCCGGCGTCGGCGAGTACGCGGCCGCCGGCCGTGACCCGCAGATTCGTCATGCGCCCGCCCGAGACGAGCGCTTGGGCCGCAGTGCGGACCGCTGAGGGGTTGGCGCTTTCGACGGCTTCGCGCAGGCCCTTCGACGCCGCGATCGCGTGGGCGGCCGCCCCCGTCCTTTCGCCCGAGACACCCTGGTGGTAGATGCGCCTCGCGACCTGTCCGAGAGCGGCGAGCACCGTCGCGGCGCAGGTGGCCGGCCCGGCTGGGGCTCCGGCAATGGCGGCGGTGCGCGCACTCGAGCCAGCGCCGCTGTCCCCACAGCCGGTCAGGGCCGCGATCGCCGCGAGCAGGACGATCGTGAGCGTGGCCGGGGAGGAGGTCCGCAAGCGCGCAAGCATGGCGCGGGATCCTAAGCGAGCGCTAACGGTGCCCCGGACGGGACCGCCCGCCGGACGGGGCTTCCGTTACGCTCGTCGCGTGGCGGTCGCGCTGATCACGGGGGCCTCGACTGGCATCGGGCGCGCAACGGCATTGCGCCTCGCGCGGTCAGGCTGGACGGTGCTCGCCGGAGTGCGCGACATGGCTGCCGGCGAGCTGCTGGCCGAGGAGCCAGGCGTGGCCGGCCGCCTGATCCCGCTTGCCCTCGACGTGACCAATCCCGAGCAGGTGGCGCAGGCGGCAGCGCGGGTGCAGGAGCTGAGCGCCCGGGACGGCGTCCCCTCCGCGGGGCTCGATGCGCTCGTGAACAACGCGGGCATCGGGGTTGGCGGCCCGCTGGAGCTCGTCTCGGCCGAGGACATGAGCCGGCAGTTCGATGTGAACGTGCTCGGGCAGGTGGCGGTCACTCAGGCGATGCTGCCCGCGCTGCGGCGCGCGCGCGGGCGGATCGTGTTCGTCTCGTCGGTCGGCGGCCGCGTGGCGATGGCCTTCACGGCGCCCTACGCCGCCTCCAAGCACGCGGTCGAGGCGATCGGCGACGCGCTTCGCATCGAGCTCGCAAGCTCAAACGTGCAGGTCGCGCTGATCCAGCCGGGCTCCGTGGCGACGCCGATCTGGGACAAGGGCCGGGCGGAAGGCGAGCGCCTGACGGTTCCCCCCGAGATGCAGGCGCAGTACGGACACGTGCCGGCCGCCATGGACAAGTTCCTCGAGCAGACCGCCCGGCGGGGCGTCCCGCCGGACGACGTGGCCGAGACGATCGAGCGGGCGCTCACCGCGCCGCGCATGCGTGCCCGTTACGTCGTAGGACGGGACGCGAGGGTGCTGCTGCTGCTCAGGAGACTGCTTCCGGACCGGACGTGGGACCGCGTGGCCAAGCGCGCGCTCGGCGTGTGAGCGCTGCTCGGCGGCGCGCGAGGACGGCCCACCTACACCACACCGGTCTCTACGCCGATACGGTTAGCGGCCCATGAAAGCGCCCGACCGCCCCACGCCCGCGCCCGCGCACGCCCCGGCGCCGGCCCCGCGGCCGCCCTCCGAACGCGGGGCGTGGCTGCTCGCCTGCTCGATCGGAGCGATCGGGCTGGGGCTGCTCGTGGCCGTCCTCATCGGGGCGGTGGGGCGCACGACGTCCAACGCGCCGCCGCCGATCCTCGTCGCCGCGGCGACGCCCACGCCCGTCGCGACGGTGCCCGCGCCAAAGACGTCCGCCGCGGCCGCCGCCCACGGCCGCGGCCAGTCAAGGACGGCGATCGTCGCGCAGCCCTCGCACGCGCAGCAGAGTCTCGAGGCACGGCGCCTGGCCCAGGCACCCGAATCCGCGATCGACGCTCGCTGGATGGGAGGTTTCTATCCGATCTACGCGACCGCGCAGAGCACGTTCGGCGTCAACTGGCTGCTGCTCGCCTCGATCCACATGCAGGAGTCGGCGTTCTCGACCGCCCCGAGCACCTACCGGGGCCTGAACTTCGCCCACTGCTGCGGCGGGCCGATGCAGTTCAACGTCACGAACGGCCCCGTCACGACATGGGACCTCGTGAGCAACTCCTACCGCTATGGCTCGCGGCCGGCCTCATATGACCACATGACGGCCACACACCCGTCGATCTACGACGATTTCGACGCGATCATGGCAGCCGCCCACCTGCTCTCCGCCGACGGCGCGGAATATGGGCTCGACGACACAGCCTGGAACGCGGCCTACGACTACTACGGGCACGACGCCACGGGCGTGCTCTACGCCGACCAGGTGCTGGCGCGGGCGATCGACTGGTCACAGCACGGGTTCTGCTTCAACTGCGGCGTCGAACCGTCGATGGTGCAGGCGGTGCACGGAGCCTATGGTGCTCCGGTTCTGCTCGCGCTCGGCTCGCCGCCGCGCGCGAAGGTCGCGCGGGTCCTGGGCGCCACTGTCCGGCGCTAGGCGCTCGGCGCCAGGCGCTACGCGGCGTCCACCTGGGCGATCAGCTCGCCGGCCACGCGGTCGCTGGCCGCGCCGGTCCCGCCGAGCAGGCGCCTGGAGAGCTGCGCGCGGCGGAAGTACAGCGGCGCGTCGTGCTCCCAGGTGGCGCCGATGCCGCCGTGAACGGAGATCATCGTGCGCGCGGCCTGGTCGAGCGCACGACCGGCCACCGAGCGCGCGGCGCTCGCAGCGAGCGGAAACTCGCCGGGAGCCCCGACGCGGGCCCAGCCCGCGTCGTAGAGCAGCGAGCGCCCGTTCTCGAGCTGGCGCAGGACCTCGGTGAGCGAGTGCTTGACGGCCTGGTAGGAGCCGATCGCGCGGCCGAAGGTGTGGCGCTCCTTCGCGTATGCGACCGACACGTCCAGCGCCGTCTCGACGCTGCCGATCGACTCGGCGGCGATCAGCGCCTGCGCGAGGTGCCACGCCGCGGCAAGCGAGGACCCGGGTCCGTCGAGCACCGTCGCGGGAGCGTCCTTGAGCGAGACGTGCCCGAGCGAGCGCGTGGCGTCGTAGCGGCGCGCCTGCTGCACCGATACTCCCGGTGCGTCGGCCTCCACGGCGATGCCCACCGGCCTGCCGTCGCGCAGCGCGACGCCCACGAGCACGTCGGCGCCGGGCGCGTCCGGGACCCAGGCGAGCTCGCCGCTCACGCGAGCCCCGGAGCCCTCGCCGACGGCCGTCGGCGCCTGTGAGCGGGTGCTGCCGGCGGGCGGGTCCACGGTCCACCGGTCCTCCACGTCGGATGGCGGGCTCACCGGCAGGTAGGCCGCGCGGCGCTCGCCGGTCGCGAGCGCCTCCAACAGTGGGGATGCGTTCGGCGCCGCGCCGAGGATCGCAGTCGCCGGCAGGTGGCCGAGGAGCGGTATGCCGGCCAGCACGCGGCCGCACTCGCCGAGCACGAGCATCGCGTCGAAGGCGTCGAGTCCGGCGCCGCCGTGATCCTCGTCGATCAAGAGACCCGGCCAGCCCGCCTCACGGGCCATCGGCCAGAGGTCGGGCAGCGCGCCCTCGTCGCCGTCGAGCGCGCCGCGGGCGGCCTCGAGCGTCTTGAAGCGCGACAGCGCGCCACGGGCCGCCTCGCGAAGGAACTCCTGCTCGTCGGATAGCGAGAGATTCATGCTGGCGCCCCTTCCTTGGAGCGCAGCTCCGAGAACGGGATGCCCTTGTCCAGGCGTGGCTCGGGGGGCAGTCCGAGAACGCGCTCGCCGACGGTGTTGCGCAGGATCTCCTCGGTTCCGCCCGCCGACTTCAGTCCGGGCAGGAACGAGATCATGTACGCCCACTCGCTGTCCTCCGAGAGGGCGTCGGGGCCCAGCACGTCCGCGATCAGGTCACCGGCCTTGATCGCGCCGTTGACGATCGTGACCTTGGCGAGACCGGCCTCTGGACCGGGGATCTGCCCTTTCTGCAGCGCGGTGAGCGTCCGGTAGCCGGTGAACCGCACGGCCAGAAGCTCGCTCGAGATCTCGCCGAGCTGGTGGCGCACCTCCGGGTCGCGGCGAGCGTGCTCGTCGCGGGCGATCGCGAGCGTGAAGCGGGCCGAGCTATAGCCCATCCCCTCGCCGCCGAGGCCGATTGTGACGCGCTCGAACATCAGCGTCGTCAGGGCGGTGCCCCAGCCGTTGCCGACACCGCCGACCACGGCGGTCTCATCGAGCGCGACGTCGTCGAGGAACACCTCGTTGAACTCGGCCTCGCCCGAGATCTGCCGCAGGCCTCGAACGGTGACGCCCTCCGCGTCCATCGGCAGGATGAACATCGTCAGGCCCTTGTGCTTGGGGACGTCGGCGTCGGTGCGCGCGAGCAGCAGTCCGTAGGAGGCGAACTGCGCGTTCGTCGTCCACACCTTCTGGCCCGTCAGCCGCCAGCTGCCGTCATCCTGGAGGCGAGCGCGCGTCTGCACGGCCGCGAGGTCCGAGCCGGCCGCCGGCTCGGAGAAGAGCTGGCACCAGACCTCGTCGCCGTGGAGCATCGGGCCGAGGTAGCGCGACTTCTGCTCCTCGGCGCCGTGGGCGATGATCGTCGGGCCGAGCATGCCGACGCCGATCGCGTCGAGGATGCCGGGCACTTTCGCGCGTGCGATCTCCTGATTGCAGATCACCTGCTCGATCGGGCCGAGCCCCTGCCCGCCGTACTCCTTGGGCCACGTCACCCCGGCCAGCCCGGCCTCCGCGAGCTTCCCCTGCCATGCGCGGCGTGCGGCGATTATCTCGTCCTCGTCCTCGAGCGCCCCCGGGCCGCTGAGAACAGGCGCTTCGGACTTGTGCTCCTCAAGCCAGCTGCGCACCTTGACGCGGTAGGCGGCTTGCTCCGGTGTGTCGTCGAGATCCACGGCTCCTCCTTTGGCTGACTGGCCAGTCAATCCTCGTAGAGAGAACGGTATCGCACGGCGCGCGCGTCGCATACGGCGGCCCGATCGGGCGCCGCCCCGCGCCCGCGCGTCAGGCGCCCGCGGGGATCGGTGGCTCGGGCACGCGGCGCTGGTGATAGACGCGTTCGAAGCCGCGGTCAAGCAGCTTGCTGGCCTCGGTGGCAGGGTCGGGGGAGTCGAGCAGGACGACGCCTAGGCGCACGCCGTGGCGCTCGGCGGTCGCCACGAGGCAGCGGCCGGAGGCCACCGTGTAGCCCGTCTTCAGGCCCGTCGTGCCGGGATAGCCGAGCCTCAGCAGCGGGTTGTTGTTGTAGAGGTAGAGCTTGCCGCCCTTGATGGGGAAGGGCAGGATCGCCGAGGCGCTTCGGGTGATGCGCGCGATCCGCGGCTGAGCGAGGTCGAGATGAGCCAGCTCGGCGAGGTCGACGGGGCAGGAGAAGTTGTCCTGGTCGACGTAGCCCGAGGGTGAGGAGAAGCGCGTGCACGAGAGCCCGAGCTTGGCCGCCTCGGCGTTCATCCGCGCGACGAAGCTCCGAACGCTGCCCGCGAGGTACTGCGCGAGCGCCACGGCGGCGTCGTTGCCCGAGGGCAGGAGCAGGCCGTAGAGCATGCTCTCGAAGGGCACGTGCCGGCCGAGCGGGAGCACGCCGACCTTCGAGCCGTTCGTGTTTATCGCTTCCTTCGTGACGAGCACGCGACCGTTCGGGCGCCCGGATTTGACCGCCAGCAGGGCCGTCATCATCTTCGTCAGGCTCGCGATGCGCAGGCGCGCGTGGGGATTGTGCTGCCAGAGGACGCGGCCGTCGTCCAGGTCGAACAGCAGGCCGGCCCGGGGCGGCGTGTGGAAGGCGATCTGCACCGGATCGTGCGCGAGCGTCCCGACGCCCGTGAGGGGGAACGCGGGCGAGCCGAGTCGCAGGCCGATGGGTGAGAGCGGAGGCGGGGCGGGGGCGAGCGCCGGTGTTCCATGCGCCGTGGCAGCGCCCGCGTGAGCGTGTGCCTGCCGAGCCCCTGTATGGGTCCTCGAGACGATCGCTACGGCGGCCCCCGCGGCAGCGAGCACGACCACGATGGCCGCCGCGACCCGCCCGCGTCGCCGCCGGCGTGGGCGTGCGCGTCGACGTGCGGGTGTCAGGAGGGGACTCGGGCGCATCTGAGTTTGGCGTGCTCGCCAGGCGAGAGTGGCTCGCGAGGGCTCAACGGGGAGGATTGCGCAATGCGCCGACGATTCCCACCGCGAGCACGATCAGGATGAACACCGACAGCAGGCCCAGCGGCGTCACGCCCTGTTCGGCAAAGGCACGGTAGGTGAGGAAGGCGAAGCCGGCGATGAAGATGAGCGCGGCGGCGATCACGAGGATGCGGGCCATCTGCGCTAGTACACCGGGAGGCGCGGCGGCTCGGGCCTGCGGCCGGTCGTGAACAGCCGGATCAGCGCGAGGCCGAAGACGAAGCCGCCCACGTGGGCGAAGTAGGCGATGCCCGAGGCGCCGCTGGTGGGTCCGGTCAGGCCTGCCGCTCCGAAGTAGAGCTGCTCGAGGAACCAGAAGCCGAGCAGGTACACCGCCGGGACCTCGACGATCGTGACGAAGAAGATGATGAAGATCAGGGTCAGCACGCGCGCACGCGGATAGAGCACCAGGTAGCCGCCGAGCACAGCGGCGATCGCGCCCGAGGCGCCGAGCGTCGGCGCCATCGAGTTCGGGTCGATCAGCACCTGGGCGCCCAGCGCCGCGAGGCCGCCGAGGAGGTAGAAGATCAGGAAGCGCACGCGGCCCATCGCGTCCTCGACGTTCGGGCCGAAGATCGCGAGGAAGAGCATGTTGCCGAAGATGTGCAGGAAGCTGCCGTGCAGGAACATCGAGGTGAAGGCCGTCTCCCATGTGGGCAGCTGCGAGCTCGGCGTGCCGGACACTCCGCGCATTCCCTGGCAGACGATCTCCGACACCTGTCCTTCGGGCGTCGGCAGCGAGATCAGGCCGCAGTACTTGCCCGGGTGGGTGAGCTCATAGGGGATCGCCCCGTAGTGCACCGCCACCTGCTCGCGGGGGCCGCCGAAGAAGTTGCCGCCGTGGCGGATCTCGAGCAGGTAGACGACCACGTTGATCGCCACCAGCACGACGGTCACGACCGGAAAGCGCGCCAGCGGGATGTTGTCTTTGAGGGGAAACATCGCAGCCTGGCCCCGCCGCGCGAGGGTGCATCAGAGCCTATCTCCGCGGGCTGCGGCGGCGCGAAGCTCGCGGGCGCCGCGCGCCGCTGTAGGCCTAGGCGGTGCTGGCAGCGAGCGGGCCGACGCCGGCGTGAGCCTGCGGGACGTGCTGGTCGGCGTGGTAGGAGGAGCGCACGAGCGGGCCCGCGGCGACGTGCTCGAAGCCGAGCTCATAGGCGGCGCGCTCGAGCGCTGTGAACTCGTCGGGATGCCAGTAGCGCACCACCGGCAGGTGGCGCTCGGAGGGGCGCAGGTACTGGCCGACGGTCAGCACCTGCACGTTGCTTGCGCGCAGCGCGGCGAAGGCCTCGACCATCTCCTCGTGGCTCTCGCCGAGCCCGACCATCAGGCCGGACTTCGTCACGACGTCGCCTTCGCCGAGCTCAGCGGCGAGGCGCAGCACGCGGCAGGAGCGCGCGAACTCCGAGCCGCGACGGGCGAGAGGATACAGCCGCGGGACGACCTCGACGTTGTGGTTGAAGACGTCGGGGCGCTCGGCGATCACCTTCGCGAGCGGCATTTCCTGGCCCTGGAAGTCCGGGGTCAGGACCTCGATCTGGCAGTCCGGCGCCTGGCGGCGGACCTGGCGGATCACGCCGACGAACGCCGACGCGCCCTTGTCGGGCAGGTCGTCGCGGTCGACCGAGGTGATGACGGCGTGACGCAGGCCCATGCGGGCGATCGAGCGGGCGACGCGCGCTGGCTCGAGCGGATCGTGCCAGGTCGGCTTGCCAGTCTTCACGTTGCAGAAACCGCAGCGGCGCGTGCAGGTGTCGCCGAGGATCATGAACGTCGCCGTGCCGCGCTCCCAGCACTCGCCGACGTTGGGGCAGGCCGCCTCCTGGCAGACCGTGTGGAGGTTCTCGGAGCGGATCATCTCGCTCAGCGCGCGGTAGCGCTCGCCGCCGGGGGGCGGCACCTTGAACCACGGCGGCTTGCGCTCGCGCAGCGGCCGCACGTTGGGGCCGAGCACGCTAAGCACGTCCATGCCGCCAGGATTGGATCGGGATCGGGTCCCGCCCGCCCCGCTCACGCCGGAACGGCCTCCGCCGGTGCGGGTGGGGAGGTTGAGATGGGGGCTCGCTCGGCCGCGAGCCCTGCGGCGTTCGTCGTGTCGATCCCGAGGCGGCGCGGCGAGACCAGCCGCTGGCGGCGACCGTGCGCCTGACAGAACTGATAGGCGACACGCCTGCGCACGCAGGCCAGGCCCGTCGAGCGGCTCGGCGCGAGCTCGCGCGCGAGCGAGGTCATCGTCACGCCGGGGAGGCCGCAGGCGACCACCCACGAGAACGGCTCGAGGTCGTTCTCGACGTTCACCGCGAAGCCGTGCGTGGCGATCCCGCGCGAGACGTGCACGCCGATCGACGCGATCTTTCGGTCCTTGACCCACACGCCGGTGTAGTCGATGCCCTCCTCGTGGCGCGAGCGTGCCCGCACGCCAACCTCTGAGAGCGCGGCGACGATCGCCTCTTCCATCGTCCGCAGGTAGGCGTCGACGTCGGTGATTCGCATAATCGGGTAGCCGACGAGCTGGCCGGGGGCGTGGTAGGTGAGCTGCCCGCCGCGGTCGGTGTCGATCACGTCGATCCCTTTCGCTCTGTAGACGTCCTCGCCGAAAGGCAGGTCCCCGGCGCCGGAGCGCCGGCCCCGCGTGTAGACCGGCGGGTGCTCGAGCAGCAGCAGCGTGTCGGGCAGCTCGCTGGCCTGGCGGCGGGAGCGAAGCGTGTCCTGCATGGCAACCCCGTCGGAGTAAGGGACGAGACCCAGGTGGCACACCCAGAGCTCGTCAGCGGCGCGGGCCTTGGTAGACATTCGCGCCTCCAGCCTAGCGCGAGACAATTGGGGCCTGGTACTCAAAGGGTGAGCGCCGTGGGCGCCTCGAGCAGCTCGCGGATGCGAGCGAGGAAGAGGGCGGAGTCGGCGCCGTAGAGGATGCGGTGGTCGCAGGCGAGCGTGAGCGCCATGGTGTGAGCGGCAGCGAGCTCACCCTCCCGTACGACCGGCCGTTGCTCCATCGTGCCGACCGAGAGGATCGCCGACTGCGGCGGATTGATGATCGCGGTGAAGCTCCTCATGCCGTACATGCCGAGGTTCGAGACCGTGAACGTGCCGCCGCCGAGCTCGGGCGGCGTGATGGTCCCCGCGCGCACGCGCTCGGCCAGAGCGCGGGTCTCGCGTGCGATCTCGCCGAGGGACTTCTCGTCTGCGTCGAACACGGTCGGCACGATCAGCGCGTCGCGCGCGGCGACCGCCACGCCGACGTTGATCCGCGAGTGCAACTCCAGGCGCCCGTCGCGGTAGCTACCGTTCGCGCGCGGGTGCTCGCGCAGCGCGAGCGCCGATGCCTTTACGACCATGTCGTTGTAGGTGGGAGCGTCCACGTGTGCGTCGCCCGGCTCGTCCGCCGCGGGGCGCGCGAGGCGCTTGAGCTCGCTGCGCAGCGTCACGCACGCCTCCATGTCGACCTCGAGGAGGAGCGAGAAGTCGGGGATCGTCGCCTTGGACTCGGCCATGCGCCGGGCGATCGTCTGCTGCGTGCGCGTGAGCTCGACGATCGTCGTCTCGCCCTTCGCCCTGGCCACGCGCTCCTCGAGCGAGGCCCCCTGTGAATCGGCCGCGGCAGGCGGTGCGGTGGCACCGCTCGCCGCGCGCCCCTGCTGGCCGATCACGTCTGCCCTGACGATCCGCCCCCCCGGGCCGCTGCCCGCGAGCATCCGTAGGTCGACTCCGCTTTCGCGCGCGATCCGCCTGGCGAGCGGTGAGGCCCTGACGCGCTCGCCCTGCCCGCCCGAGCCCTGGGCCTGCGCCGCCCGCCCTTCCCCGGCCTGGGCCGCGGCGACAGGTGCGGCGGGCGGCGCCGGCTCCCCGCGGGCCGGCGGGGCGGGCCCCGCGGCGCCGTCGGTCGGCTGGGAGGGCGGCGCCGCGCCGGCCGCAGCGGAGCGCTGTTGCTCGGGTGCCGCGGCTTCGCCGGCGGACTCGCCCGCCTCGCCGACGCGCGCGATCAGCTCGCCCACGGCGAGCGTGTCGCCCTCGGGGGCGACGATCTCGAGCACGCCGTCCTGGTCTGATTCGTAGGTCATCGTGGCCTTGTCGGTCTCGATCTCGACGAGTTCCTCGCCGCGGCGCAGCGCATCGCCGTCGCGCTTGAGCCAGCGCAGGATCGTGCCCTCCTCCATCGTGTCCGAGAGGCGCGGCATGACGATGTCCGCCATCAGCGCGCCTCCGGCGCCTCGGCAGCGCCACGCGTGGCGCCGGGCCGCATTGCGGCGGCCGGGGAGCGCCCGTCGGCACTGGGGCCGAGGTCGAGCGCAGCCAGAACGGCGCGGACGACCTGTGGCTCGTGGGGATAGGCGATGTCCTCGAGCGGCTTGGAGTAGGGCATCGGTACGTCGGCCCCTGTGACGCGCTGCACCGGCGCGTCGAGGTCGTCGAAGCCCTGTTCGCCGATCAGGGCAGCGAGATTCGCGCCCACCCCGCCGTGGGGCCAGCCCTCCTCGACGATCACGCAGCGGTTCGTCTTGCCCACCGACGCGAGGATCGTGTCGAGGTCGAGCGGGCGCAGCGTTCGCGGGTCGATCACCTCCGCCTGCACGCCATGCTCGGCGGCGAGCGTATCCGCCGCGCGCTCGGCGGTGCGAGCCATGCGGGAGATACCGACGATCGTCACGTCCGAGCCCTCGCGGAGGGTGCGCGCGACGCCGAACGGCACGAGCTGCTCCTCGTCGCCGGGCACCTCACCGCGCACGCCGTAGAGGGACTCGTGCTCGATGAAGATCACGGGGTTGTCGTCGCGGATCGCCGTCTTGAGCAGGCCCTTCGCGTCGGCTGCGCTCGCCGGCACCGCCACCAGCAGTCCGGGGACGTGGACGAAGAGCGCCTCCAGGCAGTGGGAGTGGGTCGGCCCGAGCTGGTGGCCGGCGCCCTGGGGCATGCGCACCACGAGCGGCACCTTCGCCTGGCCGCCGAACATGTAGTGGATGTGCGCCGCGTGGTTGACGATCTGGTCGAACGCGAGCAGCGAGAAGTTGATCGTCATCAACTCGACCACCGGCCGCAGGCCCGTCATCGCGGCGCCGACGCCGACGCCGACGATCGTGTTCTCCGAGATCGGCGTGTCGCGTATGCGGGCCTCGCCGAACTCCTCGAGCAGTCCGCTCGTGACCTTGAAGGCGCCGCCGAAGACACCGATGTCCTCGCCCATCAGGATCACGCGCTCGTCGCGTCGCAGCTCCTCGCGCAAGGCCGCGTTCAGCGCGTCGCGGTAGCGCATCTCAGCCATCGGCAGGCGCCTCCCGCGCGTGCTCGCTTGAGTCCTCACCCGCGGCGAGCGCCTGCGTGAGCTGCTGGGGTATCTCGCTCGTGTCGGCCACGCCGTCGGCGGCCGCCGCGCTCGCCTGGCGCTCGGGCGTCGTCTCGACCGAGTACAGGCCATGGGTCTGCGGGTCGAGCACGTAGACGTCGTCGAACAGCGAGTCGGGCGCGGGCAAGGGCGAGGCGTCGGCGAACTCGACGGCGGCATCCACGCGGGCGAGCGCGTCGGCGTCCATCCGCTGGCGCTCGGTCTCGTCGATCACTCCCTCGCCGATGAGCCTCTCGGCGAACGCCGGGATCGGGTCGCGGGCGCGCCATGCGGCGACCTCCTCCTTCGTGCGGTACTGCTCGGGGTCGGCCATCGAATGGCCGCGGAAGCGGTAGGTGACGGCCTCGACGAGCACCGGGCGCCGGTCCTCGCGCACGCGCTCGACGGCCTCGCTGAGGACGGCGTGCGTGTCGAGCACGTCCATGCCGTCGCAGCGCATGCCGGGGACCCCGAGGCTCTCCCCCTTGCGCTGCAGGTCGGTGACAGCGGAGTGGCGGCGAAGCGCCGTGCCCATGCCGAACTGGTTGTTCGTCACCATGAAGACGACCGGCAGGCGCCACAGCGCCGCGAGGTTCAGCGTCTCCCCGAAGGTGCCCTGGTTCGAGGCGCCGTCGCCGAACGTGCAGAGGGTGATGTCCTCGGTCCCCTGATAGTCACTGGCGAGGGCGATGCCGGCGGCGATCGGCAGGTTGCCGCCGACGATCCCGTAGCCGCCCATGAAGCGGCGGGCGAGGTCGAACATGTGCATCGAGCCGCCGCGGCCGTGGGAGCACCCGTCGACGCGGCCGAAGAGCTCGGCCATCACGTTCTCGGGAGGCGTGCCGCGCACGAGCGCGTGGCCGTGCGAGCGATAGGTGGAGATCAGGTAGTCGCTCTCGCGCAGTGCACGCGCGCTGCCGACGATCGTGGCCTCCTCGCCGATCGAGAGGTGCAGGAAGCCCCCGATCTTCGCCCGTGCGTACTGCTCACCCGCGCGTTCCTCGAAGCGGCGGATGAGCATCATCGTGGCCAGCCACTCGCGTGCGCGGTCGGGCTCAGGCAGCTCAGGCATCAAGCCTCAACGTTAGCCCAGCGCTGGATGAACTCCTCGGCATCGAGCTGTGCGAGGTCGGCGCGCATCGCGCGCGCCAGCTTCGAGGCCGCCTGAGGGGGAAGGTCCCAAAACAGGATCACCTCTCCGCTGTCGATCTCGACGATCTCCACGTGGTCGGCGCGGCCGGTGTCGGCGAGCGGCGCGGGCGTGAGCCCGCCGCGCGTCACGATCATCCGGTAGGCGAATTTCGCCTTCACGCTGCGGGCGCTCCCGGCGCACCGGCCGGCGCCCGCACGGCGCGCATGCGCTCGGCGGCGTCCTCCACGGCGCGCTCCCCCAGGAACAGCTCGCCGTGGACGACGAGCGCAGGGATGTCGTTTATTTGGGCCGCTTCCGCGATGGTCGTGGCGGCGGCGAGTTCCCGTCTCACCGATCGCAGCTCCGCCGCCCGCAGGACGGCCGCCGGGTGCATCTCGCAGGCGGCGGCGGCGACGAGCACCACGTCGGGGTTCTCGAGCGAGTGCCCGCCGGCGAACGCCTGGCGAAAGGCGGCCTGGGCGAACGGCACGGCGCGGCCGATCGACTTGGCATACGACGCGACCCGCATCGCCAGCGAGCTGTCGAAGGGGAAGGGGTCGGGCCAGCGCAGCGGCTGCAGGCCGAGCTCGCGCGCGCGGCGCTCGACCTCGGCGCGCAGGCGCGCCTCCCGCTCGGTGCCACCCCGCGCGTCGACGCTCGCCGCGCCAGGCAGATCGCGTGCGAGCACGGGCTGCCACTGCAGGGGAGCCGGAAGCACGTGCAGGACGCGTTCGGCGGCGAGATAGGCCAGCGGGCTGGCGAGGTCGAAGTAGAAGCCGTCGGCGAGATCGCTCACGTGGCGAAGCGTAGGCGCTCAGCCGTGCACGCGGGCCATGCGGCGGCGGCGCGGGAGCGTCAACCGTGGATCAGCCAGCCGTCGGCCGCCCGCCCGGCTTCCATCACGGCCTCCGAGAGCGTCGGGTGGCCGTGGATGATGCGCCCAAGCTCGGGGTAGCCGCCCTCCAGCAGGCGTATGTTGACGAGCTCCTGGATCAGCTCGGTGGCGCGCGAGCCGACGATGTGACCGCCGAGCAGCTCGCCATAGCGGCTATCGCCAACGACCTTGACGAGGCCCGTGCGGTCGCCGTAGACGGTGCCGCCGCCGACGGCGCCGTAGGCCACCTTGCCGACGACGACGTCGTGTCCCTGCTCCCGCGCCTCGGCCTCGGTGAGGCCGAAGGAGCCGACGTTCGGCGTGCAGAAAGTCGCGCGCGGGATGTCGAGGTAGGCGATTGGATGGGTCTCCATGCCCGCCGAGTCCTCGGCGGCGATGATGCCCTCATCGGAGGCCTTGTGCGCGAGCGCAGGTCCGAGCACGAGGTCGCCGATCGCATAGACGCCCTGGCGCGAGGTGCGCATGGCCCCGTCAACCTTGACCAGCCCGCGCTCGAGCTCGACCCCGGCCTCGGCGAGGCCGAGGCCGTCGACGTCCGCTCCGCGCCCGGTGGCGATCACCAGGTAGTCGACCTCCGCCGACTGCTCGCCATAGGAGAAGGAGACGCTCGTCTCTCCAGCCACCACGTCGTTAACGCGCACGCCCGTGTTCACGGAGATGCCCTGCCGCTTGAGCCCGCGGTCGACGAGCCGGGATATGTCGGCGTCCTCGGTGGGAAGCACGCGGTCGAGGAGCTCCAGCAGCAGCACCTCGCTGCCCAGGCGCGCGTACCCCGAGGCGATCTCGGTGCCGGATGCTCCGGCGCCCACAACCGCCATGCGCGGGGGGACCTCGGCGAGCGCCCACGCGTCCTCGGTGCCGATCACTTTGCCGGCGAGCTCGACACCTGCAAGCGCGAGCGGCACCGAGCCGGTGGCGAGGATCACCGTCTCGGCGACGAGCTCCTCGCCTCCCACGAGGACCTGACCGTCGGCCCTCAGCGCGGCGCTGCCCTCGATCATCTCGATCGCGTTTTTCTTGAACAGGCCGGCCACGCCCGAGGTCAGGATCGAGACGACCTTCTCGCGGCGCGCCTGCACGGCGCCGAAGTCGACCTCGACGCCGCTGACGTTCAGCCCGAAGTCCCCGGCGTCGCGGATCTCGCTCAACAGGTCGGCCGAGCGCAGCACGGCCTTGGCGGGGATGCACGCGTAGTTCAGGCAGCGCCCCCCGACCCGGTCGCGCTCGATGACCGCGGTCTTTTTCCCGAGCTGGGCAGCGCGAATCGCGGCCACGTAGCCGCCCGGCCCCGAGCCGATCACCACACAGTCATAAGCCGTCGTCGCCATCCCGGCGTCACCCTATCGAAGCGATTCCGCTGCGCGCGGGCGGGCGGGACCTTTATCGCGTCCCCGCGCGCCCAGCCGGCCCCGCCCGGCCGCCGTCGCGCTCGCGCTCCCCCGCCTGCATGCGGCCCATCACGCGGATCAGCTTCCAGAACAGCCACCCGCCGAGCGCCACGCTGAGGACGCACAGGCCCGCAGCCAGCAGCGAAGAGGCAATGACGAGTGCGAGCGAGGTCACGATCAGCTGGAAGGCGAGCAGCGCCTCGAAGCCGAGGACAGCCCAGTATCGGCGGCGGTAGATGCCCTGCGCGAGCAGGGCGAAGATCGCGGCGAGGAAGATCCCGCCGGGGACCGAGCCGCCGTGGCGGGAGAGCTCGTGAACGGTGAGGACGCCGACGGTCACGCCGACCGCGATCAGCGCGCACACGACGACGGCCACGAGCAACGCCGCCGGCCTCTCGGTCGCGCCGAGTGGCGCGAGGGCGGCGCGGGCCTGCTCGTCGCGTGTGCCCCCTGCGCGCTCGCCGCGCTCGGACATCAACTCGAGCGTCCCGTGCGGATGGCGGCGCGGTCCAGGAGATCGCGCAGCTCCCTGGCCGAGCGCTCGGGGTCCTCGGCATCGGCGATCGCCCGCAGCACGCACACGCGGCTGGCGCCCGCGCCGATGACGCCGGCAAGGTTGCCGGCGTCGAGGCCCCCGATCGCGAAGAACGGCACGGGCGCGTGGGCAGCCGCGTAGCGGACCGGCTCGGTGCCGACGGCGGGGCGGCCCGGCTTGGTCGGGGTCTCGTGAACCGGTCCGACGCCGATGTAGTCGACCAGCGCCGGATCCGTCGCGTCGATCTGCGCGAGCGTGTGGGTGGAGAGGCCGAGGAGCAAGTCTTCTCCGACGAGCTCACGGACGTCGGCAACCGGCGCGTCGTCCTGGCCGACGTGCACGCCGTCGGCGCCGGCCTCCGACGCGACGAACGGACGGTCGTTGACGATCAGCAGCAGGCCGAGCTGCTCGCAGAGGGCCCGCGCGGCATGGGCGACCGCCACGAGCTCGTCGTCCGCGAGGGTCTTGTCCCGCAGCTGCACGATGTCGACGCCGCCGGCGACGGCGGCGCGCAGCAGGTCCGGCAGCTCGTGATGCGCAGGCGCGGAAGCGCACACGAGATACAGCCGCGCGGCGGCAAGTCGGGCGCGCCGTTCGGCGCCGAGGTCGTTGCTTGCCATCGGCTGGAAGTCTCGCAGGCGCGGGTCGTCTCGCCGCTGGGCGGGGGCTAGCATCAGTCGCATGCCAAGGGATCAGCGGGTCGACGTGCTCGTCGTCGGCGGCGGCATCATCGGGCTCGCCGTCGCGTGGCGTGCGCGCCAGCGAGGTCTGTCGGTGACACTGCTCGAGCGTGGCGAGTGCGGGCAGGCGACCTCGCGCATCGCCGCGGGCATGCTGGCACCGGTGATGGAGGTCGAGTTTGGCGACGCGGGCCGCAGGGTGTTGGAGCTCGGGCTGCGCTCGGCGGAGCTGTGGCCTTCCTTCGCCGCGGAGCTCGCCGCAGCGACGGGTGTCGAGCTTGCGTTGCTGAGCACGGGGGCGCTGTTCCTGGCACGCGACGACGACGAGGCTCGCGAGCTCGAGCGCAAGCTCGCCTTCCGCGAGTCGCTCGGCCTGCGTGTGCAGCGGCTGCGCCCGAGCGAGGCCCGTGAGCTGGAGCCGGCGCTCGCTCCGACGATCCGTCTCGCGCTCTCTGCGCCGGACGATCACTCGGTCGATCCGCGGGTCGTGCTCGGCGCGCTGCGCACTGCGTGCGAGCGCGAGGGCGTGGCCGTGAGCGAGCATGCGGCGGTCGCACGGATCGAGCTGGACGGGTCGGGAAAGCGCGTCGACGGGGTGAGTCTGCCGGACGGCGAGCGGCTCTCGGCAGCTGCGGTCGTGCTCGCCGCGGGTCCGTGGTCGGGCGAGCTGGCCGGGCTGCCCGCCGACGCCTGCCTGCCT
>DASZFZ010000066.1:0-9977 GCA_035939315.1 Solirubrobacteraceae bacterium
TCGGCCTCGCCCAGCGCGCCACCGCCTCGGGCGCGCGCATCTTCCAGCTGCTCGACCGCGAGCCGCGCCTCCAGGACCAGGCCGGCGCGCCGGCGCTGCCCCCGGGCAGCGGCCACGTCCGCTTCGAGCACGTCACGCTGCGCTACGAAGACCCCCAGGACGAGCTCGCCGGCGGCGCGGCCGCGCTCGCGCACGCGGCCGCCAAGGCCGAACCCGACTCGGCGGCCAACGGGCACGGCCCGCAGAGCGCCCGCGCGGTGCTGCGCGACATCGACCTGGACGTGCCCGCCGGGCGGACGGTCGCGCTCGTGGGCCCCACCGGCTCGGGCAAGACGAGCCTCGTGGCGCTGATCTCGCGGCTGTACGACCCGGTCGCGGGGTCCGTGCTACTCGACGGCGCCGACGTGCGCAGCGTCAGCCTGCGGTCCGTGCGCGGCGCCGTCGCGGTCGTCAGCGACGACCCCTTCCTGTTCTCCGCGAGCGTCGCCGAGAACATCGCCTACGCCCGGGCGGGCGGGCCCGCGGTCAGCGCGGCCGAGATCGAAGACGCCGCCCGCCGCGCCCAGGCGCACGAGTTCATCGCCCGGCTGCCCCAGGGATACGAGACCCAGGTGGGAGAGCGCGGCCTGACGCTCTCCGGCGGCCAGCGCCAGCGCCTGGCGATCGCGCGCGCGCTCGTGGCCAACCCGCGCGTGCTGATCCTCGACGACGCGACCTCCTCGGTTGACGCCTCCACCGAGCAGAGCATCAAGCTCGCGCTCGCCGAGGCGATGGCCGGGCGCACCACGTTCGTGATCGCCCACCGCCTCTCCACGATCGCGCTGGCCGACCAGATCGTCGTGCTCGACCACGGGCGGATCGTCGCCCAGGGCGACCACGCCCAGCTGCTCGAGCGCTCCGAGCTCTACCGCGAGATCGTCGCCGGCAGCTCCTCGGCCGCGGCGCCCCAGGTGATCGTCGGCGAGCACGCGCTGGCCGCCGGCGCCCCCGCCGAGCTCGAGGCCGGAGGCAGGCTGTGAGCGCCCTTGCGGCCGCGCCCGCGGAGGGCCGCCGATGAGCTCGCGCGGCGGCGCCATGGGCGGCGGCTTCGGCGGCGGAATGGGATCCCGCCCGCCCGCCCGCGCCGGCCTCGGCCCGGGGCTCATGCGCGGCGGCCAGCAGTGGGACGGCGAGCGCCAGAGCCGCGGCAGCCGCGGGCGCAACCTGCGCGCGCTGCTGGAGCTGCTGCGCCCCTACCGCCTGCGCGTCGCCGGCATGCTGGTCTCGCTGCTGCTCGGCACGCTCGCCTCGCTCGCGCCGCCGCTGCTCGCCAAGGTCGCGATCGACCGCGGCATCGAACACCGCCAGGTGAGCACGCTCGTGCTGGTCGTGCTCGCCTTCCTGCTCGCCGCGCTGCTCGTGTGGCTGGCCACCTACACCCAGACCTACCTCGTCGGCTGGGTCGGCCAGCGCGCGCTCGCCGACCTGCGCATCCGCATCTTCACCCACCTCCAGCGCCAGCCGATCGGCTTCTACGAGAGCCGCCCGGCGGGCGTGCTGATCTCGCGCATCACCAACGACGTGGAGGCGCTCGAAAGCCTCGTCACCGACTCGGTCGTGACGCTGTTCCAGTCCGGGCTGATGCTGGTCGGCGCGATCGGCGTGCTGCTCTACCTCGACGTGAAGCTCGCGCTGCTGACGTTCTGCGTCGTGCCGTTCGTGGCGGGCGCGAGCATCTGGTTCCGGCTTGTCTCCGCCGGCGCCTTCCGGCGCACGCGCGAGACGATCGGCTCGGTCACCGCCTACCTGCAGGAGACGCTCTCGGGCATCCGCGTGGTGCGCAGCTTCGGCCAGGAGCCCGTCCACGAACGGCGCTTCTCCGAGCTCAACGAGGACAACCGCGCGGCCAACATGGTGACCGTCAACCTCAACGCCGCCTACTTCCCGGGCGTGGAAATGCTCTCGGGCGTCGCGCTCGCGCTGATCGTGCTCTACGGCGGCTACCAGGCGATCGACGGCCACGTCACGGTCGGCACGGTCGTCGCGTTCGTGGCCACCCTCTCGTTCCTGTTCGAACCGATCCAGCAGCTCTCGCAGCTCTACACGACCTACCAGTCGGGCATGGCGGCGCTCGAGAAGATCTTCATCCTGCTCGACACCGAGCCGACGCTCGAAGACCGCCCCGGGGCCGCCCCGCTCGGGCCGATCCGCGGCGAGGTCGACTTCGAGGACGTGTCCTTCGCCTACACGCCGCGCTCCCGCCGCGGCGGCGAGCCCGAGGTGCTGGCGCTCGAGCACGTCGACCTGCGGATCCCCGCCGGGCAGACCGTCGCGCTGGTCGGCGCGACCGGCGCCGGCAAGTCGACGATGGCCAAGCTCGCCGCGCGCTTCTATGACCCCTCGCGCGGGCGCGTGCTCGTCGACGGGCACGACCTGCGCGAGGTCACGAGCGCCTCGCTGCGCTCGCAGATGGGCATCGTGCCCCAGGAGGCCTTCTTGTTCTCCGGGACGGTGCGCGAGAACATCGCCTTCGGGCGCCCCGACGCGCAGGACGAGCAGGTGCGCGCGGCCGCCGCCGCGGTCGGCGCGGAGGAGTTCATCGCGGAGCTGCCCCACGGCTTCGACACCGAGGTCGGCGAGCGCGGCGCGCAGCTGTCGGCCGGCCAGCGTCAGCTGATCGCCTTCGCCCGCGCGCTGATCGCCGACCCGCGCATCCTGATCCTCGACGAGGCCACCTCCAACGTCGACCTGCACACCGAGGGGCGCATCGAAGCGGCGCTCAGGCGGCTGCTCGCGGGGCGCACCGCGATCGTGATCGCCCACCGCCTCTCGACGATCCGCCAGGCCGGGCGGATCGTCGTGCTCGAACACGGCCGCATCGCCGAACAGGGCACCCACGACGAGCTGATCGAGGCCGGCGGGCGCTACCACGAGCTGTACCGCGACTGGGCCTCGCAGGCGGCGGCCGCGTAGCGCCGGGCCGCGCCGGCATGGACGGGCCGAGTGTCTCCAGCGGTTGACAGGCGCGCCGCGCCTTGTTTAGGCTCGCCGCACCGGCTCGCTCGCATGCGGCGCGAGCCTCACACGACGACAAGGGGGAGAGATGTCTCGTATGAAGGCGGCCTTGGCGTGCCTGCTCGCGTCCGCGGCCGGCTGTGCGCTGATGGCCAGCCAGGCGACGGCCTACAAGATGAACCTCAGCACCTCCGAAGGCCACATCGGCTACATCTACGTGGACGGCGGCGAAGGCGTCTTCGGCTACCTCGAATACGCCTACACGACGAGCGACAGCCTGCGCCTGAACGCGATCGCCGGCGGCACGCTTGCCACCGCCGCGCTCGCCACGCCGGGCACCACCTTCGAAGGCTTCCACACCGGCTCGGGCCAATCGTGCAACTCGCCCGGCGAGCCCGCGGGCATCGTGCAGACCCAACCGACCACGCTAGAACTCGGCTACATCGACGCCAAGAAGAAGGAAGTGGGGATCGAGGAACGGCCGACCACGGGCACGCTCTACGAGGAATTCACGTGCGGCGAAAACACCGTGCAGGTGCGCGGCGCGCACATCGGGCGCATCGGCCCGGCCAACAAGACGATCAAGGCCGGCGGGGCGCTCACCGACGAAAACGCGATCGCGCCGGGCACCGAACACGACGCGATCACGCACTTCGAAGGCGGCCCGGAAACGGTGCTCGAAGTACAGGTCAACGGCGCGGGCTTCCACGCCACGCCATTCGAAGACCCCGGGAAGATCTCGATCGAAGGAGCCACGCTCGAGGTCAAGGCGGGCGGCAAGAAGTTGCCGCTGTTCGAGATCAAAGAACCGAAGAAAAAAGGCAAATAGGCAGGCCCGTCGCGGGTGGCCTCAGGCGGCACGGACGCCGCCGCCCCCGCCGACGCCGACGCCGACGCGGCGCGCCGCGGCGGCCCCAGATGGCATGATGCCGCGCGTGCCACGCCTGAACCTGCTGCCCTGGGTGAGCCTGATCGCGGGCGCGCTCACGCTGAGCGCCTGCGGCGGCGCCACGACCGCCAGCTCGACGAGCCAGGCGACGACGAGCGCCCGGAGCGCCGAAGCCGCCCCCGCGAGCCCCCAGGCCCTCGCACGCCAGCTCAACCTGCGAGCCGCGGACCTGCCGGCGGGCTTTCGCGCGCAGGGCGCCGCCTCCGAAGGCGAACAGGGTGGGCCGTTCGCGAGCGACGGCTGCGCCGCGCCACACGCCGAAGCGCTCGCGATAGCCAGCTCGGCGCGCTATGCCGATGCGGGCACGGGCGAAACGGTCGCCTCCGGCGTGCTCGTCACGGGCGAAGCATCCGACGCCGAAACGCAGCTGTTCGCTTCGATCGGCGCGCACGCCGAGGCGTGCCTGCGCGAGCACCCCGCCGGCGGCCTCCAGGACGTGGCCGTCGCCAAGCTCGCCTCGCCGGTGCACGGACTGCCGATCTACGGCCTGCGCGCGAGCGGCTGCGCCGCGGGGGCCGCCGGCTGCTCGGCCGCGGACCCCGACGAGATCCAGGACCACGTCTTCTTCGCGCTCGGCAGGTCCGTCCTCGCGCTCGAACTCAGCGCTCCGGCGGCGGCGTTCCCCAAGACGCTCGAGCGCCGCCTGGTCGAAGCGCTCTACCAGCGGGCCTCGAGCGCGCAGTAGCTCACGTCGCGCCGTTACGTCCGATCGGCGTCTCGAGGGCGATGGAGAGCACTTCCACGCGCGCCCGCGTGACGAGCGTGCGCTCTCGTGCCGTCAGGGGATCGGATGAAGCGCGCGCGACGCGGGCGGCGTTCGCGCGCTTCCCGGACTCCGTCGCGCGGTAGTAGCGCTTCATGCGCGCGTCGGCGTCCGCGGGTGCGCGGGCCGGCTCGATCAAGCCTCGCTGGCGCAGGCGTCTGAGCGCCCCGTACACGGCCCCGGAGGACCACTCTCCGCCAAGGCGTTCGGTGAGCCTGGATCCGTAGTCGGGGCCGTCGACCAGCATGTTCAACAAGGCGTCCTGAAGTTTCATCGATCCCCTTTCTGGGCTTGTCGCCGATCGGGGAACCATACTCTACTGCATGTGCTTCACCACATGTGCCTCTCCACACGTGGTCTCACGCCCGTGGTTACGCCCGCATGGTTTGCGATGCTTTGCGGGCGATGCCGCCCAAGCACACCCAGATCCTCGGCACGGTGTTGCGACGGGTCCGCGAGGAACGCCGGATCACGCGTGAAGTCCTGGCGGTGCGGGCCGGCCTCTCCGTCGGCACGCTCGCGCGGCTGGAGCTGGGGAGCTCCGATCCGACCTGGAGCACGATCGCAGCCCTGGCTCACGCGCTGGAGCTGTCGCTGGAAGATCTCGGCGCACTCGTCGAAGCGGACGAGGACGCCCGCGAGCGGAGCCCTTAGCTGCCTTGGCGGAGGCGCCTGCCTAATTCGCTGGTGGCGGTGGACGTCCTGCGTCTCCTCGGCCGCCGTCGGCTTCGGGCTCGGCTGAGGACTTCTGCCCACCCCTAGCTTCCTCAACCAGGCCACGCGCCCACTGGACCGCGGCGGTCGCCCACCTCGACGCCGTCTCACGCTCGACGGCGTGCACCGTATCGTCGTCATAGCGAAGGCCAGCCGCGTAGGGCGTCAGCAGATCTGCACCCTCCAGATCGCCCGGTAGGGGTGCGCCCGCCTCCCTGCACAGCTTGGCGAGACCGCTGATGTCATGAATGAAGGGAAACTCCACGCGGCGAGCAGCAAGCACGGCCTTGAGCGCCTTCTCGACAGCCTGCTGGGCGTGAAAGCAGACGAGCACATCCGCCACTTCGTCGATCGGCAGCATCGCCCTGGCCCCAGCCGCATCCGTGTCAGCGCGACGAAGAAGCTGCTCTGCAAGATCCTGCTTGCTGGCCATCACGCCGCCAGCTCTCTTCCCTCCGACAGCGCCGCGTGAATGAGGCTTCCCTGCACGTCGCGCCACTCCTGCACTCGGCGCTCGCTCGCGACGATCACGTCCGCGGCCAGCACCAGATCCCCCAGTGCCCGACGCAGCCGCACCGACTCCAAGGCGGGATTCTCGACCTCCGGCTCGATCACCAAGAAGTCCAGATCGCTGTCGCGCGTCAGCTCCCCACGCGCGGCCGAGCCGAACAGGATCACCCGCGAGCTCGGTGGCGCCGCCTCTGACAACCGACGGCCGGCCTCCGCTATCAACGCGTCGTCAAGCACGCGCTCACGATACCCGGCTCCGGGACACCCGCCCACGCTGCGATCTCACGCCTGGCCCAAATCCTGGCGCGAGCGCCCCCAAAGACGCGAAAGCCCCGCAAACACGGGGCCTTCCGGCTACTCCGGGACAGGGACTCGAACCCCAAATTCCTGCTCCAGAGGCAGGCGTGTTGCCAATTACACCATCCCGGAAAGGACCGTCCAAGGATAGCCGCCGGGGCCGCGGCACCCAGCGCCGGGCCACGGCCTGCGGGGCCTCCGCGCCGCGGCGTCCGCCCTCCGCAAGCCGGAGCCGGCCGTGCGCCGCAGACCCCCGCCGCCCCCCTACAGCGTGGCGGCGGCGCCGTTGGGCGCGAAGTAGGCGGTGATCGAGTGCTCGAGGCCGGGGTCGAGCACGAGCAGGACCTCGTCGCCGGCCTCGATCGTGGTGTCGGCCTTGGGCACGAAGCCGGCGCCGCCGCGCAGCACGGAGATAATCAGGCTGCCCTCGGGCAGCACGATGTCGGTCACTTTCTCGCCGACCACGGGGGCGTCGGCGGCGACCTCCAGCTCGATGATCTCCAGGCGCTCCTCTTCGAGGGCGAGCAGGTGCACGAGCCCGTAGCGCGGCACCTCGTGCTCGATCAGCCGCAGGATCAGGTCGGTGGCCGAGACGGCCGGCTGGATGCCGAGCAGGCGGAAGTGGTCGTGGTTGCGGGGGTTGTTGACGCGCGCGATGATGCGTTCGCAGAGGTACTTCTCCTTGGCGACCTGGCAGACGAGGATGTTGTCCTCGTCGTCGCCGGTGACCGCGATCACGAGGTCGGCGCGCTGGATGCCGGCGCGCTCGAGCACCCACAGCTCGGTCGCGTCGCCGTAGGAGATGGCGTGCTCGAACTCCTCCTCGGCGGCCAGGTAGCAGGAGCGCGAGGACTCGATCAGCGTGACTTCGTGGCCCTTGGAGATCAGCTCGCGGGCGAGGTTGCGCCCGACCTTGCCGGCGCCGGCGATGATCGCGTACATGGCTAGGCGGCCTCCGAGGCGCCCACGGGCTCGACGAGCGCCTGCTGGAACATGTCGATCGCGTGCTTGGTCGGCGAGATCGTCTGCAGGCCCTGGGCGCCGTACCAGTCGGCGCGCGCCGGGTCCATCACGCGCACGATCGCCTTCTCCACGCCGAAGCGCTTCTGGGCGATCTGGGCGATCACGAGGTTGGTGTTGTCGCCGGCGGTCGAGGCGATGAACGCGTCGGCGCGCTCGATGCCGGCGGCGATCAGCGCGTCGGTCTCGAGGGCGGTGCCGACCGTGAACTGGCCGCCCGAGTCCTCCCACGAGCGGTCCTGGCCGGCGTCCAGGCGCTCGTGCGAGAGCGGGTCCTCGTCGAGCACGGAGACCTCGTGGCCGGCGGCCAGGGCGGACTTGGCGACGGCCGCGCCGACGCGGCCGGCGCCGACGATCAGCACGAACACTTGCGGGAGGGTTGGTCGGTCGGGGACATAGGTGGGCAGGTTAGACCATTGGCGCGCCGTCCCGGTTGGCTCGACGGGCGAGCTCCACGGGCGAGTCGCGGGCGGCGGGCGCGGTCACGATCACGCGGCAGGGCGCCTTGCGCACGACGTACTTGGTGACGTCTCCGACGTAGCTGTCCAGCGGGCCGCCGCGGCCGCCCAGGCGGGCGCCGCCGCGGATCGCGCTCGGTTCCTCGGCGCCCAGCACGATCGCCTCGACGCCGCGCCGGCGGGCCTCGTCGACGATCGCGTAGCCGGCGCGGCGGGTGCGCACGGTGGCGGTCGCGACGTGTACGCCGGTGTACTCCTCGCCCACCGCCTTGGCGCGCGCGAGCACCTGGCGGGCGTGCTTGATCTGGGCCTCGGGCAGGCGCGCGTCCAGCGGCAGCGACATCGGGATCACGAACATCCACACGGCCTCGATCGTGGCGGCGTCGATCGCGGCCTCGTCGGTCGGCTCGGAGGAGACGAGCAGCGCGGCCGTCTGCACGATGTCGTCGTCGAGGTCGGTGCCGAACAGCGGCACGAGCACCGAGCCGTAGTCGTGCTCGCGCGCCGGCTCGGCGCGCAGCACCTGGGGCGCGACGGTGACGCGGCGCAGCAGCGAGGTTTCGTCGGCCCGCCGGTAGACCACATACAGGGCGATGCCCACGGCCATCCAGCCGAGCCCCACGTAGCGGGCCGTTTCGTGCAGCGCCAGCACCGCCACGAGGCCCGCCGCGGAGGCCAGCGCGCCGAACAGCGCCGGCAGCGGCAGCTGGCCGCCGCGGAAGGCGACCGACAGCGGGATGCGGTAGGGGCGGTCGCGGTCGGGCTCGCTGTAGCGCAGCCGCAGGATCGACAGGTGCGCGATCGTGAACGCGAGCGTCGCGCCGACCGCGTAGATGCCGACGAGGAAGTCGAGGTTCTCGGTGGCCGCCAGCGCCGCCGCGATCAGCCCCGCGAAGACGATCAGCACGTAGGGCGTCGAGCGCTGCGGGTGCAGCCGCCCCAGGCCGCTGGGGATCTGGCGGTTGGTCGACAGCGAGTAGGCCAGCCGCGAGAGCCCGAGCATCGCCGAGTTGGCGGCCGCCACGAGCGTCACGGCCGCGGTCGCCGCCACCAGGTAGGTGAGCGTCTGCTCCAGCCAGTGCGGGTGCACGCGGCTGACGATCCCGAGCACGGGCGCGTCGAGGTAGCGCCCGCCCAGCGCGGTCGCGCCGTGGTGGACGGGCAGCGCGGTGACCGCCACGAGCGCTATGCCCACGTACAGGAAGGCGACGGTCGCGGTCGTGCTGCCGAGCAGCCGCTTGAGCCCCGCGCGGCTGATGCGCACGTCGCCGGCCAGCCCCGAGGCCGACTCGAGGCTCGTGAAGGAGATCACGGCGATCGTGGCCGCGAAGATCAGGTGGGGCCAGGTGGGCGCGCTGCCGAGGTGGACCTGCGCGGTCAGCGTGTGCGGGTTCAGGAACAGCACGAGGCCGAGCACGACGATCAGGATTTGCAGCAGCAGGTCGCCGGCGAGCAGGAAGCCGACGCGCCGCGCGCGCCGCGCGCCGAAGCCGCGGATGTTGCCGAGCACGACCAGCGCGATGAACGCGAGCGTCAGCCCGAGCGCCTCGTCGTGGTGGCCGAGCGGGCTCCAGAAGGCCTTCAGGTACTGCGAGGCCGAGTAGCTCGTGACCGCGATCAGGATCGTGTAGTCGAGCAGGATCGCCCAGCCCGCGACGAAGCTGACGAGCTCGTTGAAGGCATAGCGCGCGAACACCGTCGAGCCGCCGCGGTCCTGGTGCAGCGAGGCGCCCTCGACGTATGTCATCGCGGTCACCGAGTAGAGCACCGCGGCCACGAGGAACACGAGCGGCGTCAGCCCGAGCGCGTGGTTGGCGATCACGCCGAGCGAGAAGTAGATCGCGCTGGCCAGCGAGGAGTAGACGATCGTGAACAGGATCGGCGAGCCGATGCTGCGCCTGGCGACCTGCCGCGAGCGCGCCGCGAGCTCCGAGGGCGGGTGTGCGCCCGGCTCGCTCACGCGCCGCGGCTCCTGCGCAGCTCGAGGTAGCCGCGCGCGCAGCCGCCCGCGAGGAACAGCAGCCCCAGCAGCAGCCGCGGCGAGAGCACGCCGCCGTCGCCGCCGAGCGCCTGCGCGAGCAGCGCCACGCCCACCACGACCATCGCCAGCGAGAGCGCGAACGTCGCCATGCGGTGCACGCCTCGGCCGTTCATCTCGCTGTGAGGTTAGACCCGCACGGGCCGCCGGCGGGCATGCGCGCGTGCGCCGTCCCGGCCGAGCTGCCCCGCCCGAGCGCGCCGCTTCGGAGCACCCGAGCCGTCGGGCCAGCTG
>DASZFZ010000067.1:0-17065 GCA_035939315.1 Solirubrobacteraceae bacterium
GGGGTCTCGTCGGCCAATGAGGACATCTGAGCGGCCTGGGCCAGGGCCGCCTCGTTGACGCCCGGCATCGGGATGAACTCGGACGCCTGGCGGTTCCCCAGCGTGATGGTGCCCGTCTTGTCGAGCAGCAGCACGTCGACGTCGCCCGACGCCTCGACGGCACGGCCGGAGAGGGCGAGCACGTTGCGGCGCACGAGCCGGTCGATGCCTGCGATCCCGATCGCCGAGAGCAGCGCGCCGATCGTCGTCGGAATCAGCGCGACGAGCAGCGCGATCAGCGTCGTCTCGGAGATCGCGGTCCCCGCGAACAGGCCGAACGGGCGCAGCGTCGCCACCACGATCATGAAGATCAGCGTGAGCGCCGCCAGCAGGATGTTCAGCGCGATCTCGTTGGGCGTCTTGCGCCGCTCCGCCCCCTCGACCAGCGCGATCATCCGGTCCAGGAACGATTTGCCCGGCTCCTGGGTGATTTCGACCACGATTTCGTCGGATGTCACGCGCGTGCCGCCGGTGACCGCGCTGCGGTCGCCGCCGGACTCGCGGATCACCGGCGCGGACTCGCCCGTGATCGCCGACTCGTCGACCGTCGCGATGCCCTCGATCACCGTGCCGTCGCCCGGGATCAGCTCGCCGGCGGGCACGACCACCACGTCGCCGCGCGCCAGCTCGGCGGCGGCCTTGGTGGAGCCGTCGCGGAGTTTGGCCACGGTCTCCTTGCGCATCGCGCGCAGCGTGTCGGCCTGGGCGCGCCCGCGGCCCTCGGCGAACGCCTCGGCCATGTTGGCGAACACCACCGTCAGCCACAGCCACACGGCGATCACGAACGTGAACCAGGCGGGGTCGTTTCCGCCGCCGAGCGGCTTGCCGCCGAACACCTGGATCAGCCACGTGACCGTGGTGATGACCGAGCCGATCTCCACCACGAACATCACCGGGTTGCGGACCTGCACGCGAGGGTCGAGCTTGATGAAGCTGTCGAGCAGCGCGCGCGTGACGATGTCGCGCTTGAACAGCGAGACCGCCTTGCGCTCGTGCGTGGCCGGCACCGGCGCGCGCTCGGGGCTGTGGGTGCTGGACATCAGGCCGCGCCCTTCTGCAGGCGGTCGAGCGCGAGGTTGAGCTCGAGCACGTCCACGCCCGGTTCACCGGAGAAGCCGAGGCCGCGCCCGGACGTGTACTTGCCGACCAGCCCGTCGACGGTCGTCAACGAGAGGTGACGCACGCTCGCGACGCGGTGGGCCTGGATGCGCGCGTTGGCTTCGGAGATTTCCGGGTCAAGGCCCGAGGCGGAGGTGTTGACGGCGTCGACCGGGATCGTCGCGGCGCGAAGCCCGGGGTCGTAGGGCTTGTTCAGTTCGAGGTAGGCCTTGATGTTTTCTTCGTCGGCTTCCTTGGTCTTGACGCTGTTGGGGCCTTTGTTGGAGAACGTGCTGGCGGCGGCGTTGTCGGCGCCGCCTTCCGTGGCCGACGGGCGCGTCTGGAAGTAGCGCGGGTCCGGTTCGGTGACGACCACGCCTTTGACTTCCTCGAGCTTCCCGTCCTTTCCGCGCACCGGCGTGGCGAAGCTCTGGCCGATGATCTTCGAGCCGACGAGCTGGCCGTTCACCTTCACCTGCTGGCCGTTGGCGTCGCCGGGGAAGGCGACCTGGCCGACGCCCGTGATGAACAGCGGGTAGGCGAGCCCGAGCAGGACCGTGAAGAACACGATGCCGATCGCGGAAGTGATCAGGTCGCGCTTCATCTCAGTACAGGTGTCCGGTCAGGCCCTGGACGATCGGTCCGAGCAGCAGGGCGGGGAAGAAGGTGAGGGCGCCGACGAGCACGATCACGCCGATCAGCAGCACCGCGAACGTGGGATTGTCCGTGCGCATCGTGCCGAGGCCCGCGGGCGTCACGCGCTTGCCGGCGAGCGCGCCCGCGACGGCGAGCGCGAACAGGATCGGCGCGTAGCGCGCGAAGACCATGTCGAAGCCGCCGAGCAGGTCGGCGAAGGTGACCCCGTGGGAGCCGAGGCTGCCGGCGTTGGGCTGGATGAAGCCGGTGTAGCCGGCGAACGCCGAGCCGTTGTTGTTGGCCTGCGACAGATAGGCGTAGAAGGTCTCCGAGAACGCCTGCGGCGTGAGACCGCCGGCCTTCGACAGCGCCGCTTCGGAGATCGATTTGCGCCCGGAGCTCGAGGCGGTGGCCAGCGCCGTGCAGAACAGCGCCGCGAGCGGCGTGATCAGGATGCCGAGACCGGCGAGCTTGATCTCTCGCGCCTCGAGCTTCTTGCCGAGCCACTCGGGCGTGCGGCCGACCATCAGCCCGCCGATGAACACGGCCAGCAGGACATAGAGGAGGATCGAGTAGAGGCCGGTGCCGACGCCCCCGAAGATCACCTCGCTGGCGGACAGGTTGGCGAACGGCACGGCGCCGCCGATGCCGGTGAAGGACTCTATCGCGCTGTTCACCGCCCCGCACGAGGTGACTGTGGTGACGACGTCGAACAGCGCCGAGCCGGCGATTCCGAAGCGCTGCTCCTTGCCTTCCATGTTGCCGCCGCCCGAGCCCGAGATCACCTGCGTGTGCAGGCCGGCGGCGTGCTGCGCGGGCGAGCCGTGCGCCTCGGCGATGTAGGCGACGGCGGCCGCGCCGAGGAACATGAACATCACCACGCCGTAGATCGCGAAGCCCTGCCGGCGGTTGCCGGCCATGCGCCCGTAGGTGAAGATCAAGCCCGCCGGGATCACCAGCACGAGCAGCATCTCGAAGAAGTTGGTGAAGCCGGTGGGGTTCTCGAACGGGTGCGCCGAGTTGGTGTTGAAGAAGCCGCCGCCGTTGGTGCCGAGCATCTTGATCGCCTCCTGGGAGGCGGCCGGGCCCATCGCGATCGACTGCGTGAGACCCGTGACGGTGTGCGCGGTGAGGTAGTGAGACAGGTTCTGGATCACGCCCTGGGAGATCAGCACGATCGCCGCGATCACCGCGATCGGCGAGAGTATGTAGAGGATCGTGCGCACCAGGTCGTGCCAGAAGTTGCCGAGGCTGTTGCCGCTGCGACTGACGATCCCGCGGATCAGCGCGATCGCGACGACGATCCCGACGCCGGCCGAGAGCCAGTTCTGCACCGTCAGCCCGGCCATCTGGCTGAAGTAGCTCATCGTCGTCTCACCGCTGTAGTACTGCCAGTTGGTGTTCGTCATGAACGACGAGACGGTGTTGAAGGTCACGTTCCACGGCGCCGAGTGGTAGCCGGCTGGGTTCAGCCCGGTGAAGTCCCACAGCGTCTGCGTGCGCAGGATCAGATACAGCAGCAGCCAGCCCGCCAGCGAGAAGATCAGCAGGCTCTTGGCGTACTGCTTCCAGTCCTGCCCGTCCTGCGGGTTGACACGTAGTACGCGGTAGATCAGCCGCTCGGGCCCCGCGAAGACAGCATCCAGGAAGACGTGTTCGCCGCGGTAGACCTTCGCCATGTACATCCCCAGCGGGTAGGCGAGCGCCGTCAGCACGACGACGAACGCGACGATCGTGAACCAGCCGAGGAACGTCATAGCTTCTCGCCGCGGACCAGCGCGTAGAACAGGTAAGCGATCACCAGCGCGGAGACCACCAGCCCGAAGAAGTCCGCGCCGCTCATGTGCGCGATGAAATAGGCGAGCGGGACGCTCATACCCGGTCGATTCCCTCGACCAGAGCGATCAGGATCGCGAACATCACGAGCCCGAGAATTACTGAGACCACGTCCATGGGGCCCACTATGCAACTCGCGGCGTGTCGGAGTCGTGACGAATCCCGCCGTGCGTATTACGATTTTGTGACGGAGCCCCTTGCTTCCGAGGTCACGGCGCCGCCTTTTCTGGCGCCGGGTCGCCGCTGCCTTTGCGGAAGAAGTCGACGAACGTGACCAGCATGTTGAGCGCGCGCCCGACGAGCCCCAATGGCGGGAGCGGCTCGCCCGAGCTCGCGCCCCAGAAGTAGGCGAGGTCGCCGGGCATCATGTCCTCCGGTGTCCGCGGGTAGCCCTCGATGTACTTCTCGGTCCCGCGTGCCACGAGCCCCGAGCAGATGTACTGGCCTCCCAGATGAACCGACAGCGTCACGCCAAACAGGCACTGGAGGGCGAGGCCGAGAAAGTTGACGATCCCGTATCTCTCGCCAACCCGGCTGCGGGCGAAGCCGCAGGCCAGCGCTCGCTGTTCGGGCGAGGCGTTCACGTGGACGATCATGTAGTCGGTGCCGCGGTACTTCTCGATGTTGTCTTCGCTGACACCCGACTCGATCGCCTCGACGATCTCGCCGCCCTCGGAGACGATCAGCGTGGAGTGGGTCCAGCGCGCGAAGTCGCTGTTGCCGAAACGCACGCGCTCGCCCGCCTGGATGAGCTTGCCGAGCGTGGTTGTTTCGCCGGCACGGGTTTTGTTGGTGGCGGCGCGATGGAGGCTGAAGTCGCCGGGCACCAGCACGGCGGGCGCCTCCCCGGGCGGGTAGCGGGCTACCTCGACGTCCGGCTTCGGAGCCGCCTTCATCGCAGCTTGGCCCTTTGCTTCTCTGGCCCGGCGCCCCACGGCTCACCCCCTGGATCGGATCCGAGGCGGATCCTATCGAGACGAACCACACGAATCAACCAATTTCACCAACGTGCTCGCACGGTGGGTGAAGTCGGCTCACGCCGCGAAGCGGTACCCAACCCCCGGGTCGGTGACGATGTAACGAGGCCCGCCCGCCTCGCCAGCCGCGCTCGCGCCCTCCGGCTCGATCTTCGCGCGCAGCCGCGCGATGTGCGTGCGCAGCGGCTGGATGTCCTCCACGTACTCGGGGCCCCAGACCTCGGCCAGCAGCTTGCGGTGGGTCATCAGGCGGCCGCGGTTGCGCGCGAGCGCGCGCAGCAGGTCGAACTCGATCGGCGTGAGGTGGATCGCCTGCCCGTCGCGGCGCACGACGCGCGCCGCGAGGTCGATCTCCAGGCCGTCGACGGCGATGCTGGGTTCGCTCTCGCTGCGCCCCGCGCGGCGCAGCGCGGCCTGCAGGCGCGCCACCAGCTCGCGGGTGCCGAACGGCTTGGTGATGTAGTCGTCCGCGCCCGCCTCCAGCGCCCGCACCTTCTGGTCCTCGTCGCCCATCGCCGAGAGCACCAGGATCGGCATCTCGCTCCACTCGCGCAGCCGGCGCGTGACCTCGACGCCGTCGAGGTCGGGCAGCACGAGATCGACGATCGCGGCCTCCGGCGGGCGCACGGCGGCGAGGTCCAGCGCCTCGGAGGCCGTTTCCGCGGGCACCGCCTCGAAGCCCGCCTCGCGCAGCACGACCTTCAGCGCGCGCACGATCTGCGGCTCGTCGTCGACCACCAGCACGCGCGGGCGGCTGGCCGGCGCACCGCGCTGCGGCGCGCTCATGCCGGCGGCTCGGGGGCGCTCGTCGGCGCGAGCGCCTCGGCACGTGCGCGCTCGCCGTCCTGCTCGCCCGCGGCGCCGTTGGACGCCTCGCGCTCGTCGCGGGGATCCGCGTCGGGCTCGCGCAGCGGCAGTTCGAAGACGAAGGTCGCGCCCTGCCCGGGCAGCGACTCGACGTGCAGCGAGCCGGCGTTGGCCTCGGTGAAGCCGCGGGCGATCGACAGCCCCAGGCCCGAGCCGCGGTGGCCGCTGCCGGCCGTGCCGGCCCGGTAGAAGGGCTCGAACACGCGCTCGAGCTGCGCCGGCGGGATCCCCGGTCCGCGGTCGACGATGCGCACGATCACGCGGTCGCCGCGCGCGCGCTGGCCCTCGCGCTCGCCCGCCACCGACCCGCCGTCCCCCCTGCGCGCCCCCGCGAGGCTGCGCACCGCGCGCGCCCGCACAGACACGGGGTGCCCGCCGGAGTGGCGGCGCGCGTTCTCCAGCACGTTCACGAACGCGCGCTCCATCTGCACGGCGTCGACTTCCACCAGCGGCAGGTCGCGGTCGATCGACAGCGTGAACTCGCCCGGGCGTCCGGCGAGCTCGCCGACGGCGGCGCGGATCAGCTCCTCGACCGAGGTCCACTGGCGGTGCGGCTCGGCGGCCCCGGCCTCCAGGCGCGAAAGGTCGAGCAGGTTGTCGACCAGCCGCGAGAGCCGGCGGGCCTCCTCCTGGATCACCGCGGCCATCTCCTCGCGTTCCTCGGCGGACAGCGTTGGCGAGCCGACGGCCGCGCCGGCGGCGGAGATCGCCGTCAGCGGCGAGCGCAGGTCGTGGGAGACGGCACGCAGCAGCGCGGTCTTGACGGTGTCGGCGCGGCGCAGGGCGGCCGTCTCGACGACGCCGCCGAGCAGCGCCTCGCGCTCGAGCGCGGCGCTCAGCACCGCCTCGAGCGCCGGCACCACGCGCTCCTGCAGCCGGCGCAGCTTCGCCTCGGAGGTGTCGACGCCGACGATCAGCGTGCCCAGGCGCCGCGTGCCCTCGCGCAGCGGGAACGCGACGGTGCGCTCGTCGGCCTCGACCGCGTCCATCTGGATCGCCGCGGAGCCGAGCTCGAGCGTCTGCGCGAGGCGCGCGGCCGCCGTCGGCAGCGCCTCCGCCAGGCTTTCCCCGCGCAGCAGCAGCCGCGCCATCTCGGCGGCCAGGTCGGCCTCGCGCCGGCGCTCGTCGACGTCGCGCGCGCGGGCGCGGGTGACCTCGGCGACGGAGCTGGCGAGGATCGCGACGACCAGGAACGCGCCGAGCGCGACCCAGTTGCTCGAGTTCTGGATCGTGAAGCGTCCGACGGGCGGCAGGTGGAAGAAGTTGAAGGCGGCGGCGCTGACGAGCGCGGCGCCGACGCCGAGCCATACGCCCCAGGTGACCGACACGACCAGCACCGCCGGCAGGTAGACGACGCTCAGCGAGACCACCGGCGCGACGTGCGCAAGCGGGTAGACGATCAGCGTGCACAGCGCGACGGCCGCGATCGCGACCAGCGTGCCGACCCGCCGGGGGGGCGGTTCCGCGGCCAGCAGGAAGTTGAGCGACGGCACGCGTATCAGCGTAATGCCCGTGCCAGTGGTCGCGCTCGCGGCCCCGAGGGCCGCTCGTGCCAGTCGCGAGGCAGCCCGTCACGCCACCGGCGCCGCGGCCGCTCCAGAAAGTGGAACGGGGCGGGTCTCGCCTCCCGCCCCGTTCGCTGCGCCCTGCGCGGTTCGGTGCGCTATTGCAGCGGCCCGCCCTCGACGGGCCGCCCGCTACCGTGTCCCACCGTCCCGGCAGCCATGATCGAGCAGCGCGCCCGCCGGCGCGTGACCCTCCCGTAACCAGCCTGTGACGATCCCGTGACCAGCGCGGACGGGCGATGGGCGCGGGCCGGCCTTCATACTTGATGGCCGTCGTCGCCCGCGAACCCTTACGTGGCCATTCGTCGAGGAGCCTCAAGCGTCCGCGTGCCGATGCCGAGACGATCGCAGACGCCTTCGCGATGACCATCGACAGACGCCACATAGCCGGATTCGCCACGGTCGCCGCGCTCGCAGTGCTCGCGCCGGCATGCGCGCAGGCCGCCGCGGGCGCCGCCGGCGGCACCCGGCTGCCCTCCTCCGACTACGGCGTGCGCGGCGTGTGCCCGGCGCCGGCGCCGGGCCACGCCGCCTGCATGGCCGAGCAGCTCGTGCCGGAGACGGCGCAGGCGCGCGCCCGCACCCACCCGCTCGGGGTCGCGCGGCTGGCGGCGCGGGCGACCGGGCCGGCTGCCAGCGGCGCCTTCGGCCTGCGCCCGGAAGATCTGCACAGGGCCTACTCGTTGCCGACCGCCGCCGCCGAAGCGCAGACGATCGCGCTCGTGGACGCCTACAACGACCTGACGATCGAAGAAGACCTCGGTCGCTTCGACCGGGAATTCTCGCTGCCGGAATGCACGGCGGCGAGCGGCTGCTTCGAGAAGGTCGGCCAGCAGGGCGCGGGTGGGAGCCTGCCCTTCCCGCAGAGCCCGTCGAGCCTCAAAGCCGAAGAAACGGCCTGCAAAGGCGGCAGCCGGCTCGCCTGCGAAGAAGTCGAGGAAGCGCGCGGCTGGACGGTCGAGATCTCGCTCGACGTCGAGACCGCCCACGCGGTCTGCCAGAGCTGCCGGATCGCGCTCGTCGAGGCCGACTCCGACTCGCTCGGCGACCTCGGAGAAGCCGAGCGCACGGCCGAGGGGCTGGGCGCGAACGAGATCTCCAACTCGTGGGGCGGCCCCGAATGCATCACCGAACCTGTCCACGAGTGCGAGCGCGACAGCTCGATCTTCGACGATCCCCGCACGGTGATCACGGCCTCGGCCGGCGACGACGGCTACCTCAACTGGCTGGCCGAACCGGCCGTGGAATACGCCAACTACCCCGCCTCCTCGCCCCACGTGGTCGCGGTCGGCGGCACGCGCCTGGAACTGAACGGGAGCGGCGAATGGGGCGCGGAGAGCGTGTGGAACGACGGCGGCGAGAGCGCCGGCAGGAAGGACGGGCACGGCGCGGGCGGCGGCGGTTGCAGCGTGCAGTTCGAAGCCCAGCCCTGGCAGCAGGAAGTGGCCGACTGGCGCGAAGTCGGCTGCGGGCGCCTGCGCGCCGTGGCCGACGTCGCGGCGGACGCCGACCCCTACACCGGCGTGGCCGTCGAGGACTCCTCGGGCAACCTCGGCGAATGCGAAGAAGGCAACCCCGGCAACGTCCACTGGTGCACGATCGGCGGCACGAGCCTCGCCTCGCCGCTGATCGCCGCGACGTTCGCCCTGGCCGGCGGCGCCCACGGCGTCGAATACCCGGCGCGCACGCTCTATGAGAACGTCGCGCGGACGCCCTCCGTGCTGCACGACGTGCAGGCCGGCTCCAACGGCGAATGCCGCGAGCCCTTCGAAGGCGCGCTCTCCGGAGAAGAACTGCCGACGACCGGCTGCGAAGTCTCCGAAGAGGCGCAGCTGAGCTGCGACTCCACGCTGATCTGCAAGGCCGGAGCGGGCTATGACGGTCCCACCGGCCTGGGCACGCCGGACGGCATCGCGGCGTTCACGCCGGCGGAAGGCGAATCCACGGGGAACAGCGGCGGCGGGACGGCGGGCGGCGGCCCGGGCGGCCCCGCCACGGGCCCCGGCGCCGCCCCGGCGGCGATCCCCCCGCCGCCCGCCGCGGCGCCGAGCCCCCCCGCTCCGCAGGTCTCCGGCCTGGCGCTGACGCTCAAGGCGCTGATCGCGCTCGACACGAGCCGGCCGAAGCTCGCGAAGCTCGGCTTCGCGTTCCGCCTGAACGTCGCCGCACGCGTGCGGGTGTCGTTGCAGAAGCACACGACCAAGCACCACCACGCCCGCTGGACTGCGGTGCGAGAACTCGCGATCGACGCGCCGGCCGGTCACGACGTGCATCAGCTGGGCGGACACGGCACGCTCTCGCCGGGCAGCTACCGCCTGACGCTGTCGGCCGAACACGGCTCGGCCGAGTCGATCTCCTTCAAGATCGGCTGACCGGCATCGGCATCGGCTGAGCGGCAGCCGCCGTTACGGCGGCTCGCCCTGACGCGCCCGCGCGCCCGCGCGTCAGGAGAACGCGTGCAGGTCGCGCAGCACGTGCTCGCCGCGGTCGCTCAGGCGCCAGGCGTTGGGGGCGCCGCGCGAGCGTCCTTCCGCGCTCTTGACGATCAGGCCGCGAGCGTGCAGGCGCGCCAGCAGCTTCGAGACCTGCCCCTGGTCGACGATCCCGGCGCGCTCGGCCACCTCGCGGTTGCTCGCCCCCGGGTACTCGGCGATCGCGCTGAGCACGCGCGTCGTACGGTAGGTGAGCCGCACGCTGCCGGCGCGGTCGGTCGCGGCGCGATCCGGTGGCCCGAGCGGCGTGGCCCCGCGCGGCCGCGGCGCGGGCCGCGTCAGCTCGCGCCGCGCCACGCCGGCTCCTAGGTAGGGCAGCACGACGATGCTCACGAGCGAGCCGAAGAGATCGCGCACCCCCGCGTCGGGGTCGTTCACGAGGCGATTCTGGAGCACCGTGAGCACGGCCCCCACAACGCCCTCGGCGATCACCGCCGGGGGCACGTGCCTTCCTGGCGTCATCTCCAGGCGCCCGCGGTCGACGACCGCGGCGAGCACCGCGAGCGCCGCCGCGCGGCGGCGCAGCAGCCGTTCGCCGCCGCTCATCGAGTGCACGACCAGCAGCCGTCCGAAGGCGGGCTCCTGCTCCAGGAACTCCAGCGTCGCCACGAGCGCGGCCTTGATCGCGTCCAGCCAGCGCGGCTCCGCGTCGTAGGCGCGGACGAGCTTGCGCGTCGCGCGCTCGACACCCAGCTCGAAGGTGGCGAGCAGGCACGCTTCGCGGTCCTCGAACTGCTCGTGGAAGGTGGCGCTCGAGACGCGCGCGCGGGCGATCACCTCGCCGACCGACACGTGGGCGCCGGCGCCGTGCGCGGCGGTCACCTCGGCCATCGCCTCGAGGATCCTCGTCTTCTGGTTGCCGCCTACGACCTGTTCCCCGCTTGACACTCTCGTAAAGAGAGTATCCCCAATTGTCTAGCCGGCGAAGGCTCGCGCCGCGAGCGCCTACCCGGCGGCCGGCGCCAGCTCGGCGGGAGCGCCGAAGGGCACCAGACAGGCCGGCAGCGTGACGCCGCCGTCGGCGCGCTGCCCGTTCTCGAGCAGCGCGACGATCGTGCGCCCGACGGCCACGGCGGTGCCGTTGAGCGTGTGCAGCGTCTGCGTGCGGCGCTCGGCGCGCACGCGGACGTTCAGGCGTCGCGCCTGGTAGTCGGTCGTGTTGGAGCACGAGGTCAGCTCGCGATAGCGCCCCTGGCTGGGGATCCAGGCTTCGCAGTCGTACTTCTTGGCGGCCGAGTTGCCGAGATCGCCGACGGCGATGTTGACGACCCGGTAGGGCAGCCCGAGCGCGGCGAGGATGCGCTCCTCGATCGCCAGGATGCGCTCGTGCTCGGCCGCCGAGTCCTCGGGCGCGACGAAGCTGAACATCTCCACCTTGTCGAACTGGTGCACGCGGAAGATGCCGCGCGTGTCCCTGCCCGCGGCCCCGGCCTCGCGCCTGAAGCACGGCGAGAAGCCGACGTAGCGCAGCGGCAGGCGCTCGCCGTCGATGATCTCCTCGTCGTGCAGCGAGGCGAGCGCGACCTCGGAGGTGCCCACGAGGAACAGCTCGTCCTCGGGCAGGCTGTAGATCTGCTGCTCGGTGTCCGGCAAGAAGCCGGTGCCGTACAGGGCCCGTTCGCGCACCAGCACCGGCGGGATCACCGGTTCGAAGCCCTGCTCGCGCAGCAGCTCGAGCACCCAGCGCACGAGCGCCAGCTCCAGCATCACGAGCTCGCCGCGCAGGTAGGCGAAGCGCGTGCCCGAGAGCTTGGCGGCGTGCTCGGTGTCGATCAGCCCACCGGCCAGCTGCAGGTGGTCGCGCGGCTCGAAGCCGAGCTCCCGGACCTCCCCCACCTCGCGCACCAGCTCGTCCTCGGGCCCGTCGGCGGCGCTCGGGTCGGGCAGGTTGGGCAGCGGCGCGAGCGCCTGTTGCAGCGACTGCTCGACCTCGCCGAGCTCCTGCTCGAGCTGCTTGGCGCGCGCCGCGACGCCGCGCATCGCCTCGATCTCGCGCTCGCGAATCTGCGCGTCGGCGGCCGACTTGATGCGCGCGTTCGCCTCGTTCTGCTCGGCGCGCAGACCCTCCAGCTCGGGCAGCAGCTCGCGCCTGCGCCGGTCGAGCGCGATCACCCCGTCGAGCCCCGCCGCGGCGTCGGCCCCGCGCCGCAAAAGCGCAGCCCGCACGCCGTCGGGATCATCGCGGATCAGCTTCAGGTCAAGCACGCCGCAGAGCCTACCCGTCCGTGCCGGCCCGCTCCAACGAGCACGCGACCGCCAATCCCGATGCAAGCAGGGGGTGGGGATTCGGCACGCCCGCCACGCGAAGCGTCGCGGGCGGGACGAAGCCCCACGCCCTGCCCCCCAGCGCTATTTCGTGGAAAGCGTAATGTTGGTGCTCGGGACCTTTTCGGCTTTCAGCCCCGAGTACTTCGCCAGGAATTCGGCCACGTGCTGGGCCTGTTCGCCGACCAGGATGTTCTCCGGCATGATCGCGCCGGAGAAGCCGCCGTTGCGCAGCGCGTAGAGCACCTGCGCGACGTTCTCCTTGCGGATGTTGAAGTTCGGCGCGTTGGTCTTGACGCGGTTGGAGATCTCCGTCGCCGAGCCCTCGGCGCCCACCACCGACAGCGTGTGGCAGCCCGAGCAGTGCTCGAGGAACAGCTGCGCGCCTTTGTAGTAGGGGTTGGTCTTGGCGAGCTGGATCCCCTGCGAGCCGCACGCGCCGAGCGACACGGCGCAGACGAGCAGGGCGAGCGTCCTGACGAGGAGCTTCATGCGCCGGGAATATATAGCCCCGCCAGGAAACTGGCCTCAGAACCCCGGCAGGCCCGCCGGCGCGGGGTCTCGAGGCGGCGGCGCCGGCGATCGCTTCAGAAGTGGGCGGTGCCAGCGGCGCGCAGCGCCAGGAAGACCACCACGAGCGCCGAGGCGGCCATCACGCCGACCTCGCGGCGCACGATCGCGTCGACCAGCAGCCGCTGGTCGGACTCGGGCAGCCCGCCGACGGCGGCGGCGCTCTCCAACCCGCGCTGGTCGAGGATCGTCTGCGCGGAGGCCACGCGCAGCTGCTCGGCGACGAAGGCGACCGCGAGCGGCAGCAGCGCGTACAGGTAGAAGAGGTGTTCGCTGGAGTACTTCCCCGCCGCCGCCAGCACCCCGACGCCGACCGCGAACAGGAGCGCCGCGAGCTGGCCCGCGCGCAGCATGATCCAGAACGCGCGCACCGGCGCGCTCGCCGCGGCGGCGCCCTCGCCGAAGCCGCGATACCACAGCGCCAGGCCGAGCGCGCCGGAGAGCCCGTTGACGGCGGCCACCGCAATCGACGCGGCCACGACGGCGCTTGTCACAGGGTGCGTCTAGAGCCGATTGCCACTATGTAACAGGCTGCCACAAGCAGTGATATAACAGCGCGCGGTGCTGCGCAGCTATCTCCCGGCGATCGTGTTCCTCGTTCTCGGCGGCGCGGTCGGCGCAACCTTCGCGGCGCTCAACTCGGTCATCGGGCCGCGTCGCGCCGCGCCCCACAAGCAGGACCCCTACGAGTGCGGGCTGCCCTCCGAGGTCAAGCAGGACCTGCGCTTCGGCATCAGCTTCTACCTGATCGCGATGCTGTTCATCCTGTTCGACATCGAGGTCGTCTTCCTGTACCCGATCGCGGTCGAGCTGCGCGCCTACGGGAGCTTCGCCCTGTTCGAGACGATCGTCTTCGTGGTGCTGCTGTTCGTGGCCTTCGCCTACGTGTGGCGCCGGGGGGCACTCGAGTGGAGGTGAAACGCGACCCCGTCCACGTCGACGTGGACGCGCTGCGCGTGCGCTCGCTGAACGCGCACCAGCTGCTGCGCGGCGCGGACATGGAGGGCGCCAACCAGCCGGCCCACCTCAAGGACACCGAGCTCGAGCGCTACGTGCAAGAACGGGTGCTCACGACCACGCTCGACAAGACGGTCGCGTGGGCGCGCTCGAACTCCTTCTTCCCGCTCGCCTTCGGCCTCGCCTGCTGCGCGATGGAGCAGTTCCACACGGCCGGCTCGCGCATGGACATCGCGCGCTTCGGCTTCGAGGCCTTCCGCGCCTCCCCCCGCCAGGCCGACCTGATCATCCTCGCCGGCCGCGTCTCGATCAAGATGGCGCCGATCATCCGCCGGCTCTACGACCAGATGCTCGAGCCGAAGTGGGCGATCTCGATGGGCGCCTGCTGCTCGTCGATGGGCGTCTTCAACAACTACGCGCTCGTGCCCGCCGACAAGTTCATGCCGATCGACGTGCACGTGCCCGGCTGCCCGCCGCGCCCGGAGGGGCTGATGCACGGCATCCTCAAGCTGCGCAAGATGGTCCAGGACGACCCCGACATGGGCTGGCGCGACCGCTACGACGCGCGCGGCACCGAGGAGGTCCTGGACCCCGCGCAGATGGAGGCGCAGGCGGCGCGCGAAGAGGCCGAGCACGAGGCGCTCGCGCCAGCCGCCGCACAGGCGCCGCCCGAGGAGACGACCGCGGCGCGGGCATCGGGGGGAGAATCCGCTGGTGCTTGACGCCACCGGCCTGGAGTTGATCGCACAGGAGCTGCGCGACGCCGAGGGCGAGGGCGCGGTGGTCGGGACCACCTTCTTCCGCGAGCGCGGCACCGTCGAGATCGACCCGGCGCACGTGCGCTCGGTGCTGGCCCGCCTGCGGGAGAGGGGCTACGCGTTCCTGGCGAGCGTCCACGGCGTCGACTACCACCCGCACGAGCCGCGCCTGGGCGTGCACTACGAGCTGCTGGACATGTCCCGCGTGGACCGCATCACGGTCGTGCTGCGCGTCCCCACCGACGCGCCCGAGGTCGACTCGGTCACGCCCGACATACCCGCCGAGCAGCCGGGCGGGCCCGATCGCGGCTGGCCCACCGCCGACCACCAGGAGCGCGAGATCTACGACATGTTCGGGGTCGTGTTCCGCGGTCACCGCGACCTGCGGCGGATCCTGATGCCCGAGGACTACGAGGGCCACCCGCAGCGGCGCGACTTCCCGGTCGGCGGCGAACCGGTGGCCTTCACCTTCAACGAGCGCGACGCGCTGGGGCCGATGTGAGCCAGACCGAGCCACCCGCCGTCTCGGACTACCGCCGCCAGGAGCAGGAGATCTCGCTGGCGCCGGTGCGCCAGCAGATCGGCCATCGGGACCCCGAGGACACCAAAGAAGAGCTGCTGACGCTCAACTTCGGCCCCCACCACCCGGCCACCCACGGCGTGCTGCGCCTGCTCGTGACCCTCCAGGGGGAGATCGTGCGCGACATCAAACCGGTGATCGGCTACGTGCACACGGGCATCGAGAAGACCGCCGAGGACAAGGCCTACTGGAAGGTGATCCCGGTCGTCGAGCGCATGGACTACCTCTCCTACTACTTCAACGCGATGGCCTACGTCGGCGCCGTCGAGCGGCTCGTCGAGGTCGAGGTGCCCAAGCGCGCCCAGTACCTGCGGGTCATCCACCTCGAGCTCAACCGCATCGCCTCGCACCTGATCTGGCTCGGCACGAGCGCGCTGGACCTCGGCGCCGTCTCGATCTTCCTGTACTGCCTGCGCGAGCGCGAGCTGATCCTCGACCTGTTCGAGATGTCCTCGGGCCAGCGCATGCACACCCGCTACTTCCAGGTCGGCGGCGTGATGGAGGACATCCCCCGCGGCTTCGAGCGCAAGGTCCGCGAGTTCCTGAAGATCATGCCCGAGCGCGCCGACGAGTACGGCGCGATCCTCAACGCCAACGAGATCGTGCTGCAGCGCCTGCGCGGCACCTGCCCGCTGGACGCCGACACGCTCCTCGCGCTCGGCGTCACCGGCCCGCTGCTGCGCGCCGCCGGCAACCCCTGGGACCTGCGCAAGGCCACGCCCTACAGCTCCTACGAGGACTTCAAGTTCAAGATCCCGATCGGCACGGTCGGCGACAACTACGACCGCTTCGCCGTGCGCCTGGCCGAGATCTACGAGTCGGTGAAGATCGTCGAGCAGGCGCTCGACGGCCTGCCCGAAGGGCCGTACATCACCGAGGACCGCAAGGTCGCGCTGCCGCCGCGGCACGAGCTCGCGACCTCGATGGAGGCTCTGATCCACCACTTCAAGCTCGTCACCGAGGGCTTCCGCGTGCCGCCCGGCGAGGTCTACAACCCGATCGAGTCCCCGCGCGGCGAGCTCGCCTGCTACGTGCGCTCCGACGGCTCCTCCAAGCCCGCGCGCGTGCACATGCGCGACCCCAGCTTCGTCAACCTGCAGGCGCTCTCGCACATGGCCGAGGGCAGCTACATCGCCGACATGATCGCCACCACCGCGATGCTCGACCCGATCCTCGGAGGGATCGACCGGTGATCCTGGGCACGCATAGCGGCGCCGGATCTGCGTCCTCGGTCGCTCGCGTGCTCAGCACGCCACGCTCCCTGCGTCCTTGCCCGGCTTGCCCTGCGTGCCCAGGATGCGCGTCATGACAAATGTGCGCCGATACGAGCACGGCTCGCGCGTGCCCGGCTGGGACGCGGCGGTGGACCTGGAGAAGGACCCCGCCGAGATCCCCGACGCCACCACCACTGAGGTGCCGGCCGAGCTGCGCGCGCAGATCGAGGCGCACCTGGCCAAGTACCCCGAGCGCCACTCGGCCGCCCTGCCCGCGCTGGAGGCCGCCCAGCGCGTGCACGGCTGGTGCTCGCCGGAGGCGATCGAGCAGGTCGCGTGCGTGATGCGCGTCACCCCCGCCTACCTGGAGTCGGTCGCCACGTTCTACGACATGCTCGAGACCTCGCCGGTCGGGCGCCACAGCGTGTACGTGTGCACGAACATCTCCTGCTCGCTGTGCGGCGCCGACGAGCTGCTCGCGACGATCCGGCGCGCAGCCGACGCCGCCCCCGACGGCGCCCAGGAGTTCAACGTGCGCGCCTTCGAGTGCCTGGGCGCCTGCGACATCGCGCCGATGGCCTCCGTCGACGGCGTGTACGTCGGCCCGCTGAGCGCCGAGGACGTGCCGCGGCTGCTCGACGACGTCCGCGCCGGGCGCCCCGTGCTGCCCGACAAGCAGCTCGCGCGCCGGCTCGTCGCCGACCCGCGCGCCAACAGCCGCGAGTTCCCGCTGCACCCCGCCGAGCACGAACGGGACGGAACCTGAGAGTGTCCGCGACCATGACCAGCCGGGCGGAGCGCCCACCCATCCTCCTATTCGCCGACATCGACGAGCCGGGGCTCTCGACGCTCGCCGTGTACGAGCGCCGCGGCGGCTACCAGGGACTGCGCAAGGCCCTGCAGATGACCCCAGAAGCGGTGCTCGAGCAGCTCAAAGCCTCGGGCATCCGCGGGCGCGGCGGCGCCGGCTTCGCGATGGGCACGAAGGTCTCGTTCCTGCCCAAGGGCGGCATGGACAAGTACCTCGTGTGCAACGCCGACGAGTCCGAGCCCGGCACGTTCAAGGACCGCGAGCTGATGCAGAAGACGCCGCACTCGCTGATCGAGGGCATCGCGATCGCCGCCTACGCCGCCGGCACCAGCCGCGCGTTCGTCTACATCCGCGGCGAGTACGTGTTGCAGGCCGACATCCTCGACCAGGCCGCCCAGGA
>DASZFZ010000068.1:0-7620 GCA_035939315.1 Solirubrobacteraceae bacterium
ATACTCGCGGTCGCGGCGGGCGTGGACATCGCTTCGGGCGCTCACTCCGAACTGATCTTCATCGGCATGCTTGTGTGCGCGGCGCTGCTCGGCAACGCCGTCGTGTTCCCGATCGGCGGCGCGGACATGCCCGTGGTGATCTCGATGCTGAACGCCTTCACCGGCCTGTCGGCGGCCGCCACGGGCATCGCGCTGAACAACCCCGCGCTGATCGTCGCAGGCATGATCGTCGGTGCGTCCGGCTCGATCCTCACGAACCTGATGGCGGTCGCCATGAACCGCTCGATCCCGGCGATCATCGCCGGTGGCTTCGGCGGGGGAGGGGCGATCGAGGGCGCCAGCGGCGCGGGCGAGCACGCCGGCACCGTGCGCTCGACCAGTGCCGCCGACGCCGCGATCCAGCTCGCGTACGCCAACCGCGTGATGATCGTGCCCGGCTACGGGATGGCCGTCGCCCAGGCCCAGCACGCCGTGCGCGAGCTGACCAAAGCGCTCGAAGCGCGCCAGGTCGAGGTCAGCTTCGCGATTCACCCGGTCGCCGGGCGCATGCCGGGGCACATGAACGTGCTGCTGGCGGAGGCCGACGTGCCGTACGACCAGCTCGAGGAGATGGAGGAGGCCAACCAGGAGTTCGCCCGCACGGACGTCTCGCTGGTGATCGGCGCCAACGACGTCACCAACCCCGCCGCCAAGAACACGCCGTCCTCGCCGATCTACGGCATGCCGATCCTCGAAGTCTCCAACAGCCACTCGGTGATCGTGATCAAGCGCTCGATGAACCCCGGGTTCGCGGGCATCGAAAACGAGCTCTACTACGAGCCAGAGACGACGATGCTGTTCGGCGACGCCAAGTCGGCGGTCACAGAAATTACCGCCGAGCTCGCCAACATCTGACTTGACCCTCGGCCCGCTGGTGCGAGACTGCGGTCGATGATCGAGCGCAGCCAGGCCATCGCCGCCCTCGCGCATGACGAGTTCGACGTGGTCGTCGTCGGCGGCGGCATCACCGGCGCGGGCGTCGCCCTCGACGCAGCCGCGCGCGGCTACAGCGTCGCGTTGCTCGAGCGCGCCGACTACGCCTCCGGTACATCGAGCCGCTCCAGCAAGCTCGTCCACGGCGGCCTGCGCTACCTGCAGAACTTCGACCTCGGCCTCGTGCGCGAGGCGCTGCTGGAGCGCCAGCTGATGGTGGCGCTTGCGCCGCACCTCGTGCGTCCGCTGCCACTGGTCGTGCCGGCCTTCGACGGCGCCCACCCAGACCGGCTGGTCGGCGTCGGGCTGAACCTCTACGACGTGATGTCCGTCGAGCGCGGGCGCCGGCGCTCGCGCCGCGGCGGGGAGACCGAGTCCTGGAGTCCCGAGCGCCACCGCGTGATCTCCGGTGAGGAGGTGCTCGAGCTGCTGCCCGCGTTGGCCGCGCGCGAGCCCACCAGCGGCTACCTGTTCTACGACTGCCAGACCGACGACGCCCGCCTCGTGCTGACGGTGCTCGGCGAGGCCGAGCGCTTCGGCGCGGTCTGCGCCAACCGCCTCGACGTCACAGGTCTGCTCGAGCACGACGGACGCGCTCACGGTGTGCATGCGCTCGACGCCGAGAGCGGCGAGCGCTTCGACGTGCGCGCGGCGAACGTGGTGAACGCGACCGGTGTGTGGGCCGACCAGCTGCGCCCCAACGAGCTCCACGAGGAGGCCGAGCTGCCGCGCATCCGGCCCAGTCGCGGCACGCACGTGACCATCCGCCAGGAAGACCTGCCGCTGATTGGCGGCGCGATCGTCCCCGCCGGCGGCGGGCGCTCGATCTTCGCGCTGCCGTGGCTCGGACACACGCTCGTCGGCACCACCGACAATGACTACGAGGGTTCGCTCGAGCACATTGAGCCCTCTCGCGATGACATCGACTACCTGCTGGAGGCGGTCAACGCGTTCTTCGGGACCGAGCTCGCGCCCGCTCAGCTGTCTGGCGCGTTCGCCGGCGTGCGGCCGCTGATCTCGACCGGCGACCCGAAGAAGTCGGTCGACATCTCGCGCAAGTCAGAGCTGTACGAGACCTCCTCGGGGATGATCACGATCACCGGGGGAAAGCTCACGACCTGGCGGCGCATGGCCAAGATGACCGTCGATCGCCTCGTCGAGCGCGACGCGCGCGACGCGCCGTGCCGTACTCACGAGATACCGATCGGCCAGGCGATCGCGGTCGAGGAGCTGCAGCACGTCGAGGGCGTTGGGCGCGTGGGGCCCGACCCCTACGCGCCGCTCGCCGCGCGCTACGGGCACGCCGCGCGCGACGTGCTCGCGCTGGCCTGCGAACGCGCGGAGCTCGCGCAGCCGATTGTCGCGGGCCTGCCCGACCTGCTCGCCGAGGCTGTCATGGCCGCTCGCCGCGAGCAGGCGCGCAGCATCGGCGACGTGCTGCTGCGGCGTACACGGCTTGGACTGCTGGCGGCACGCGAGCTTTCCGGCGAGCCGGTCAGGCGCGTGGGGGAGGTGCTCGCGCGCGAGCTCGGCTGGAGCGCGGAGCGTCTCGAGCGCGAGCTCGAGAGCTTCGCCGCCGAGGCCGACGCCGAGGGCATCGTCGTCCCGGCCGAGCGCGCTGAGAGCACCGAGCGCGTCGCCGCGCATGGCTCTACGCCGCCGTCGATGCCGTGAAGGCGCCCGCACTGGCGCTGCGCGCGGTCGATCTGACGCTCGAGCTGGGCGAGCGCCCGTGGCTGATGGGCATCGTCAACGCCTCGCCCGACTCGTTCAGCGACGGCGGGCTGTACGCGAGCCGCGACGCGCAGCTCGAGCTCGCGCGATCGTTGCTCGCCGCGGGCGCCGACATCCTCGACGTCGGCGGCGAGTCCGCCTCGACCGGGCGCCCGCCGGTCGACGTGGCGCAGGAGATCGAGCGCGTCGTGCCACTCGTGCGGCTGCTCGCCGGCGAGCTGGGGGCGCTCGTTTCGGTGGACACCTACAAGCCGGCGGTCGCGCGCGCCGCGATCGCCGCCGGCGCGCGGATCGTCAACGACGTCAGCGGGCTGCGCGATCCGGAGCTGGCCGACGTGTGCGCGCAGACGGGCGCCGCGCTCGTGATCATGCACACGCGCGCCGCTCCCCGCGAACGGCTGCAGGACCCCGACCTCTACGGCGATGTCACCGCTGAGGTGTTGGCGTTCCTGCGCGAGCGCGTGGCCGTCGCGCTTGCGCACGGGGTGAGCTCCGAGCAGCTGATCCTCGATCCCGGCCCCGACTTCGCCAAGACGCCCGCCCAGACGATCCGCCTGCTCAGGGATCTGGCACAACTGCACGGGCTCGGACGTCCGCTGCTGATGGCGATCTCGCGCAAGGATTTCATCGGCGCGCTCACCGGCCGCGCGCCGCGCGCGCGCCTGGCGGGGACGCTCGCCGCGCTCGCCTACGGCGTCGAGCAGGGCGCGCACATCTTTCGCGTCCACGACGTCGCCGCCGCCGCCGACTACCTCGCCGTGCGCGCCGCGCTCAACGGCGAGAGCGAGCCGAGCAGGGATCTCGCCGTCTCCGATGAAATCCGCTACGACCGCTAGGCTGCAGTGATCCACGGGTGCCCGCCGCTGTCCAACGCGGCCGGGACGCCAACCGCCCAACCACTACGAAAGAAGGAACCACCCATGGCAGTACTCGAGCGCTCCGAGCTGGAGGCGAGCCCCTTGGCCGACCTGCACACGATCGCCAACCAGGTGGGGCTCGACGGCTTCAGGCGCCTGCGCAAGGCAGATTTGATCGATGCGATCCTCGGCGAGACCAGCGCCGAGGGGGCGGGGGATCAGCCCGCGGACGAGGACGAGCGCTCCGGCGCCGGCCAGCGTCCGCGCAGGCGTCGCCCGCAGCGCTCGCGCCGCTCATCTGAGGAGCCGGCTGACATTGCAGCTCCCGACGGCGAGGACGATGCAGTCGAGACAGACAACGACGACGACACGGCAGCTGACAGCGGCGCTCGACGTGGACGGCGCAGGGGCGCGCGCGGTGGGTCCGGTGCACCCGAGGCCTCCACGCGCAGTGGCGCGCGTTCGCGTGGTCGCTCCGGCGCTCGCGAGGCGGCTGATGAGGACGGAGTGCAGGACGGAGCGCAGGACGCTGCCCGCATCGCCGCCGGTGTCGTCGAGGTTCTTGGCAACGGCTCGGCGTTCCTGCGCGTCGATCCACCGGAGCCCTCCGACGAGGACGTGTACATCTCCGCCGCCCAGGTCCGTCGCTGCGAGCTGGTCTCCGGCGACCGCGTCACGGGGCCGGTGCGCACGCCGCGCCGCTCGGAGCGCTACCCGTCGCTGGTACGCATCGACACGATCAACGGCGCGTCAGCCGACGCCGTCTCCGACGGGGCGCGCTACGACGAGCTGCCGGTGGATTGGCCGCGCGAGCGTCTCGCGCTCGGCTCCCAGGACCCGACGCTCGAGGCGATCGAGTGGCTGACCCCGTTCGGCCGCGGCTCGCGCGTCGTGATCGTTGGAGCTCGCCACGCGGGCAAGAGCGAGACACTGCGGCGCATGCTCGATGCGCTCAGCGGACGCGACGATCTCGACGTCAGCCTCGTACTCGTCGGCGCACGGCCCGAGGAGATCGCGCAGGCACAGGAGGGCCCGGTGGCGCCGGTCGCGGCGCTGACGTTCGCCGCATCTGCCGACTCGCAGGATCAGGCGGTGGAGCGGGCGATCGACGCAGCCAAGCGCCTGGCCGCGCGCGGCGGCGATGCGTTGGTGGCGATCGACGGGCTCGACGGGCTGCATCCGCACGCCGCGCGCAAGGCGCTGGCGGCGGCGCGCAATCTGCGCGAGGGCGGCTCGCTGACCGTGATCGCGCTCGCCGAGCGTCCGCTCGATGGCGAGACGACCGTGATCGCGCTCGACGCCGCGCTCACCTCCACGGGTCGCCAGCCGATCCTCGATCTCGCCGCCAGCGGCACGCTCAAGCCCGAGCTGCTCGTCGGCGAGGACGGCGCCGAGGCGATCACCAAGGCGCGCGCCGCAGCCGTCGAGGCTGCGTAGCGCGCCGGCCAGCTATCGCCTGTAGGCGACGCGGTTCCAGGAGGGCTCTGGCGCGAGCTCGATTGGCTCGCCGCCACGGGCGGAATCGCCGTCGCGCCCGCTGGCTGGCTGCACGTAGCCGAAGCTGCCGGTCTCTTCGTTGAAGTGCACGCTGAGCTCGCCCTCCTTCACGCGCTGATCCAGCCACGCGCCGCGAAAGACGAGGCGACGCAGCCAGTGCACGAGCGAACGCTCGGCTGGTCCGACCAGCTCTGGCCAGCAGTCGTTGACGTGTTCGCCCAGTCCTGATGCCGGGTCGAGGATCTCGCCGTTGACGGCGAGGTTGACGAGGTCTTCGAGCTCCTCCTCGCCGAGGCGCCCACCCACGAAGCCGAGCTTCAGCGCCGCCTGCTCGCAGCGCTCCGAGAAGTCCGCCTCGTTGAAGGTGAAGCGAAGCTCGCCGTATTCGAGGACGAAGTCCTCGCCCGAGTCGTAGTTTTCGCGTCGCGCCGTTTCCATTGCCAGTGCCCGTTTGAGGGGGCCCGCTCTGCTGCCGGCCCCGGCTCGTCGGAATCATACGTCCCGTTCCTGCTTTCGCGGCCGCGGTGAATGGGATGTTGCACCAGGGGGGTTGTGGTAACGGCGGGGGGCCCCGTGGGCACCTGTAGCCTCCCGGACCGATGGCACGCCTTTCAGAGCACGGCCTGCGCAAGTCGGTGGGCGTTTCGGGGATGTTCGCGACCGCCTACGGCAACGTCGGCTCATCGATCTACTACGCGCTCGGGCTCGTCGCCGCACATGCGCTCGGGCTGACTCCGCTGGTGTTCGTGTTCGCGGGCGGGCTGTTCGCGTTGACGGCCAAAACGTACGCCGAGGGCGCCTCGATGTTCCCGGAAGCCGGCGGCTCCTCGTCGTTCGCGCGTCACGCGTTCGACGACGTCGTGTCGTTCTTCGCAGGCTGGGCGCTGAGTCTCGACTACATCCTCACGATCGCGATCTCGGCGTTCTTCGTCCCGCACTACCTGAGCGCCTTTCCGGGCCTCGGCGCCCTCAAGCACAACCCGGACGATATCTTCGGTGGGCTGATCGTGGTCGGCCTGCTCGCGTGGCTGAACATCCGCGGGCTGGGCGAGTCGGCCAAGCTGAACATCGTCCTCGCTCTGCTGGACCTGTCGACGCAGATCCTGCTGGCAGCCGTCGGCATCGGGCTCGTCCTGAACCCGCATCTGCTGATCAACCAGGTCCACCTGGGGTCGGTGCCGAGCTGGAAGGAACTGATCTTCGCGCTGTCGCTGGCGATGCTCGCCTACACGGGCATCGAGACGGTGGCGAACATGGCCGAGGAGTCCAAGGACCCCGGCAAGCAGGTGCCGAAGGCCGTCAACCTCGTCGTGCTCGCGGTCCTCGGCGTCTACGCCGGCATCTCCGTCGTCGCGCTCTCGGCGCTGCCGGTGCTCCACCATGGCGTCGGCTACAGCGCCGAGCTCAAACAGTCCTTCACCAAGCCAGGATATGCGACCGCGCTCGGTGGCTTCTTCGAAAACGACCCGATGCTCGGCGTCGTCGAACACCTCGGTCTGCATGGCACGGTGCTGAAACTGTCCAGGTACTACCTCGGGATCCTCGCGGCGACGATCCTGTTCATCGCGACCAACGCGGGCATGATCGGGATCTCGCGGTTGTCGTGGTCGCTGTCTGAGCACCGCCAGCTGCCGCAGATCTTCTCGCAGCTGCACTCGAAGTACCGCACGCCGTGGTTCACGTTGATCTTCTTCTCGATGCTTGCCAGCACGCTGATCATCTACGGCAACACCGAAGTCCTCGGCAACCTGTACTCGTTCGGCGCGATGCTCTCGTTCACGACCGCGCACGCCGCGATCGTGAGGCTGCGCGTCAGCGATCCCGACCGCGAGCGCCCCTACCGCACGCCGGGGGGTGTGCGCATCAAAGGCTCGGTGATCCCGATGGCCGCGGTGATCGGCGGCATCGGCACGTTTGCCGCGTGGATCGCCGTGACCGTGCTGCACACCGAGGCGAAGATCGTGGGCATCCCGTGGATGGTGATCGGGATGGGCGGCTACTTCCTCTACCGCAAGCGCCAGGGTCTTGACCCCCGCAAGAGCTACAAGATCCAGCACGCTGAGCGCCCGGCCGATTTCGAGGAGCTCGAGTACAAGACGGCGCTCGTGCCGATCTTCGGCGACGACGTCAGCGCGTCGGCGCTGCACAGCGCCGCCAAGCTGATTGGCGCCGAAGGGGTCGTGTATGCGATCTACGTGCTGCCGGTGCCCAGCCAGCTCTCGCTCGAGGCGGGCCTCGAGGAGGAGGAGGCCCAGGGCCGCTCAGTGCTCGAGAGCGCTCGAATCCAGGCTCGGCGCCTGGGCATCAAGATCCACACCGGCCTGATCCGCACCCGCAACCCCGGCTCGGCGCTCGTCGATGAAGCGCTGCGCGTGGGCTCGGACGTGATCTACTGGTCGACGCTGCACGCCCCCGCGGGCGAGCAGCGCATCGGCCCGACCGCCGCGTACCTGCTGAGCAAGCGCCCGTGTCGCGTGATCATCGAGACAGAGAACCGGTCGGGCATCCGCCCGGAGGCGCTGCCGGCGCCCGCGTGATCACGCCGCCCGGTGCCGGCTGG
>DASZFZ010000069.1:0-2352 GCA_035939315.1 Solirubrobacteraceae bacterium
CAGCTGCCCGAATCGGCAGACCGCGCGGTGCTCAACCTGGCGAGCGTGCACGACGCCGCCGCGGTCACGAGCATCGCCTCGGCGAGTGCGCGTCGCAACAGCTACATCGAAGCGGCCGAAACCGGAGGGCTCACGGTCGACGCCGCCGACCTCGGCCTGCTGGCGACGCTCGGCGGCTCGCTCGCCCGGGGGCGCTTCCTCGACGCGGCCAACGAGCGCTACCCGATCGTAGTGCTCGGAGCGGTCGCGGCGAAGCGCCTCGGCGTCGACGCCTTGACCGTGGACGGACGCCCGGTGCAGGTGTTCATCAGTGGTACCTGGTTCACGGTCGGCGGCGTGCTCGCCGCTCTCCCGCTCGCCCCGGAGATCGACCGTGCGGCCTTGATCGGATACCCGATCGCCCACAGCCTGTTCGGCACGTCTCGCAATGCGAGCACGCTGTATGTGCGTGCGGACCCCGAACGAGTGAGTGAAGCGGCGTCGCTGCTGCCCGCCGCAGCCGACCCGCAGCATCCCGAACAGACCCAGGTCAGCCGCCCGTCGAGCGCCCTGCAGGCGCGCGCGGACGCGCAGAGCACGCTGACGGCGCTGTTTCTCGCCCTCGGCGCGGTGGCGCTGCTCGTGGGCGGAGTGGGGATCGCCAACGTGATGGTCATCTCCGTGCTCGAGCGCCGCCCGGAGATCGGGCTGCGCCGTGCACTCGGCGCCACGCGCGCGCACATCGGCGTGCAGTTCCTCGGCGAGTCGGTGCTGCTGTCGCTGCTCGGCGGCGCCGCGGGCATCGGCCTCGGCGCGGCGGCCACGGCCGGGTATGCCTCGCTGCAGGGCTGGGTCCTGGTGGTCCCGCTGCTGGCCGTGGGCGGCTCGGTCGCGATCGCGGTCGGCCTGGGTGCGCTAGCGGGCCTGTACCCCGCCGTGCGAGCCGCGCGCCTGGCGCCCGCGTCGGCCCTACGCAGCACGTAGCCGAACGGCCTAGGTGTAGTTCCTGAAGACGTTGTTCATCCGGGCCTCCCTGGAGGCTGAGTGGTGTCGAAGCCCCTCAGTCCAAGGAGGACACCGGATGAAACTGCACGCTAACGCCGCTCTCGGCCCGAAGGGTCGGCTGACCATGGTTCGCCGTGTCGCTGAGCAGGGATGGTCGCTCACGGAGGCGGCCGAGGCCGCCGGAGTGAGCGAGCGCACCTGTTGGAAGTGGGTCGGGCGCTATGGCGCGGAAGGAGAGTCTGGTCTGTTGGATCGGTCCTCGGCGCCGAGCTCGGTGCCTGCGCGCACCAGCGAGGAGCGCGTCGGTGCGATCGCTGCCTTGCGCAAGCTGCGCCTGACCGGGCAAGAGATCGCGCTGGCGCTGGGTATGCCCATCTCGACTGTGTCGGGGATCCTGACGCGGATCGGGCTGGGCAAGCTCTCGAGGCTCGAGCCACCAGAGCCAGCCAACCGCTACGAGCGAAAGCACCCCGGCGAGCTGATTCACGTCGACGTGAAGAAGCTTGGCCGCATCGACCACGTCGGGCATCGCGTGACCGGTGATCGGCGCAAGGCCAATCGCACGCGCGGCGCTGGCTGGGAGTTCGTGCACGTGTGCGTCGATGACGCCACGCGCCTGGCCTTCGTGCAGGTCCTGCCTGACGAGAAAGCAACGACCGCGATCGCCTTCCTCAAGCGCGCGATCGCCTTCTACGCCGGTTACGCCATCACCGTCGAGCGCCTGATGACAGACAACGGCTCCGCCTACGTCTCGACGTTGCACGCACTCGCCTGCCGGGCGCTCGGGATCAAGCACATCCGCACCCGCCCTTACCGGCCACGCACCAATGGGAAGGCGGAGAGATTCATTCGCACCATGCTCGGCGGCTGGGCCTACGGCGCGATCTACCACAGCAGCCACCAACGCAGCGCAGCTCTACCCGGCTGGCTCGAGTGGTACAACCACCGCCGACCACACGGCTCACTCGGTCGCCATCCGCCCGCAACTCGCCTCAGCGAGCTGAACAACGCTCTCGGGTCTTACACCTAGCTCGGCTGGGTGGCGGCGCCGCTGCCCGGCTCGGGCTGCTCGGCGGCGCTCAGATCGAGCGGCACGAGCGCACCGTTGGGCACGCGCTCGGTGTGCGTCAGCCAGCGTCCCGCCCGCCAAGAGAGCGCAGCGCGGATGACCATCCCGTGGCACACCACGAGCGCCGGCAGCTCGCCCTGCTCGATCTCGCTCAGCGCCTCCGACACGCGCTCCTGCTGGTGCACGAGCGACTCGCCGCCTGGGAACGCGAACGCTCGCTCGCCGGCCACGAAGGCGGCGAACGCCTCCGGTGCGCTCGCGCGCACCTCGGCGAAGCTGAGATCCGTCCACTCGCCGGC